>DBXT01000008.1:1076-1517 GCA_002309615.1 Bacteroidales bacterium UBA1205 | reverse complement strand
TAAAAACGCTACTTGAAATATTTTAAAATATTTTTTTCTATTTTGGAAATTGAATGCAGAAAAACTTGTACCTTTGCAATCTATATTATTAACATTAATTTTAAACTGAAAGTTTATGTACACTAATTTTCAAAAACATTTACAAAAAGAGATAGCCGACATAAAAGCAGCCGGTTTATATAAAGATGAACGTATCATTGAATCTGCACAAGGTGCAGAAATACTCGTTGGTGGCAAAAAAGTATTAAATTTTTGTGCAAACAACTATTTAGGATTGGCTGACAATCCGGAACTTATCAAAGCTGCCAAAGCTGCTATGGATAACCGTGGATACGGTATGGCATCTGTTCGTTTTATTTGTGGTACACAAGATTTACACAAAAAACTAGAACAAAAAATCGCTGAATTTTTTGGAACAGAAGACACTATTTTGTATGCAGC
>DBXT01000008.1:0-938 GCA_002309615.1 Bacteroidales bacterium UBA1205 | reverse complement strand
TTGGAAAAACAACTTCAAGATGCACAAAAATGTCGTTTCCGTTTAATCGTTACCGACGGTGTTTTCTCTATGGACGGCAATGTTTGTCCATTGGACAAAATATATGAATTGGCACAAAAATACGATGCTATGGTCATGGTTGACGAAAGTCACTCAGCAGGTGTTGTCGGACAAACCGGTAGAGGTACCACCGAACGCTTCAATTTAAGAGGAAAAATTGAAATTTTGACCGGTACACTCGGTAAAGCTTTCGGCGGTGCAGTTGGCGGTTTTACCACCGGTAAAAGAGAGATTATTGAAATGTTACGTCAACGCTCTCGTCCATATTTATTCTCCAACTCTATTCCACCGGCAATTGCTGCAGCTGGAATAAAAATGGTAGAAATGATGAGTGCTACCAACGAACTTCAAGACCGCTTACATGCCAATACAGCCTATTTTATCAAGAAAATGGTTGAAGCAGGTTTCGATTGCAAACCATCTGAATCTGCCATCTGTGCTGTCATGTTGTATGATGCACCTCTTTCTCAAAAATTTGCTGCACGTTTGCAAGAAGAAGGCATTTATGTAACAGGATTCTACTATCCGGTTGTTCCAAAAGGACAAGCTCGTATTAGAGTTCAAGTATCTGCCGCTCACAAACAAGAACATTTGGATAAATGTATTGAGGCCTTCACAAAAGTCGGCAAAGAACTCGGTATATTGAAATAATCATTCAATAGAAATACATAGTAAAAAAAGAGCGAAATATTTCGCTCTTTTTTTTGTCATATTTGCAGTTTTTTCGTAGTATTTAATAGTTACAAACAATTTCAAAAGAAAAAATCCACGGCAAGAATTTTTTAGATGAATACCTTATCGTTTCCACAATTCTTCCATGGCTTTTAAATTCTCGGAACAACCTCCTCCTATGCAGTATTTTCCGAAACGGGTATAAT
>DBXT01000046.1 GCA_002309615.1 Bacteroidales bacterium UBA1205 | reverse complement strand
GTATCGGGAGTAACGTTTAACATAGACGGTACCAATTATTGTGTTCAAGATGGAAAGATGATAGAAAGTGATGAAAATGGTGAATATGAAATATCTGTTCCTATCGGTTATCATTTCATCACAGCTATAAAGAATAATCATGCCTTAGGTACCACCACCATATATAGCGGTTCACCAAGTGCAAATGGACGTTTTCCTGTATTGGAATCGGAAAGATACAATTTCCAATCTCCAGAAACCATTAATTTTGAAGATAGTACCAGACTGCAATTATTGGGTAAATTTGTAGGCGGACCTATACAAGGCAAAATGCCTGCCGGTTTCGGTAAAGCCAAAAATAACGTAGGACAAGCTACTATTCAGTTGAAATTGGCAGAAAAACAAGGGTTTATGACAGATTCTTTGCCTATTACTTTTAGCAGTAGCAATGGTAAGATATCCACCGATGCCAAATGGTTCAACAAAGGCACCGATTTAATCGTGGAATTCACCACCAACGACAGTACCGGTGAATTTGTGGTAGACCTTTTGCCGGAAAACTATCAGGTAGTCAACGGAGAAGTAGTTGCCAACAATAATAGGGTCAACAAGGTGGTTTACGGAGATGTTATCAGCATGCCTACAGTGGAATTAACACAATATTTGAAAAATACCGACTTATACGATACATGCGAAGTTGATGATGAGATAAATATTGACTCTGTAAAATATTGTCAATTGGTTGATTGGGTATATCGTGTGGAACCGGAATTGAGTGTAACAGATGCTTATACCAATAAAGCCATATACGGAGATTCCATTTATGTAGTAAAAAATATAGTGGATGCTACTAAAAACGACACTTTACAATTAATAGACAAAAACGGCAACTACATACTCGGCAATCCTGTGTTTACACAAGGGGTAACTTATGCTATTAGAGCCAAGGCATACGAAAAGTATGAAAACAAAGATAAAGTACCCTTTATTACTGATACGGTTCCTGTGGTAGATGCTTCATTGGTAGTAACCAATACCATGGCTTCGGCAGGTAATAATAATATTCCTTTGGATGAAAAAGGAGAAGCCGTACACGAGTTTACAGTTGGAGCACCTAATATCACCGTCAATCAACAAAATTCCAATTTAAGTTATTTACAAGGATTGAATTTTTATTTGGATTTTGACGATGCCAATGTGATGGATAAAAAATGGCGTGCCAATGATTTGTCCACCTATGTATTGGGAGCCAAGAGTACATCAAATAACTTTGTTACACGCGGACCTACCATACCTTATGTCATATTAAGAGACCCTCCAGGATCGGGTAGTTATGCTTGGTTGGAAAAAGGTTCTTCCCTAACTGTTACCCACGAATGGGGTGCTGCCGGCGGCGCTGAAATAGGATTTCATACAGAAACTGCTTTTGGATGTGACATAGAGACAATAACAGGAGTGGGTTTTGCTGTAATCAACAGCGTTCGTACAAAATTGAATATGAAAATAGGTGCAGAGACTACCCAGATGGGAGGTAGAAACAATACTCATAATACTACCATTACCACCACAGAACGCTGGGAAACCAGTTCAGATCCAGACCATGTGGGACCTCGTGCCAATGTATATATCGGAGCGTCTTACAATATTATATTTGGACAAGCCATTTTGTTAGGCATAGGAAAAAGCAATGATATAGCCAATCCTGTAAAAAGTATTACGGGAAAATATGGTACCTATGCCATAGGAACCAAAAACGGCACCTTCCAAGTTCCTGAATTTGAAACAGAGTTCATGTACTCCCGCATGCATATTGAAGATAATCTGATACCTAATTTAGAATTGTTGCGTAATTCCGTATTAACATTTGATACCACCTTAAAGCCCGGTGCTAATGTTAGTCCGGCTCAGCCTGTATATGTTAGCAAACTGCCTAGAACAGATGAAAACTTCGGCAAAAACAACTGGGATACCGCTTTTGGCAGTGATGCAAAAGAATTATTAACTCGTCTTAAAACAGTAATGGGGGATACAATTCTACATCCTGAAAAGTTATTTGCATATATGCAAGACTCTTTGCTAAAATATGGACAAAGTTATTATATAATATTTCCTCAAAATTATTTGAATGCAACATGGCTTAAAAACAATCCCGTCAATTTCACCGATTCCATAACTTTCTACAATGCGGAAATAGCCACATGGAATGGAGTGATAGCAGCTGATGAAGCGGAAATGATACGAAGTCGAAGCGACGAAAATTTGGTTAACCGCTCGTTTGATGCTGGTGTAGTATATGAAAATACGATAACTTATGATACCAATGGAGCCTATAGTAATACCTATGATGGAACGGTTTCCTTAAATACAGAATGGAGTGGAGGATTTAAAACTAATGTTGCGGGATGTATAATGACAGGTACCGCTAACGCTGTATCCACATTTTATGATTATGAGGGACATGACACCTTAAAAAGCACTACCTTTGGTTATCACTTAGAAGATAGTGATGTCAACGACTATCATACCGTAGATATCTATGCTTCACAAAATGTTAACAATTCTCCTGCATATCATTTGTTGGGAGGACAAACTTCTTGTCCTTATGAGGATGAAATCACTGTACAATATTTTGATTCCATCATCGATGGCAAGCCTGCTACCTTACAAGAAGAAACCGTACCGGTGGAAGATCCTTACATGACCATTAATCCTTCATTGCAGACCAATATACCGGGCAATCGCGCCGCCGTATATACATTGCAAGTAGGTAACCAATCCTTGGTAGCTTCTACTTGGTATATGCTCACCGTAGATGAAAGAACCAACCCGGACGGATTAATAATCGCTATAGATGGAGAGCCTATAGGTAATGGTCGTGTATTTTCATTCGATCCGCAAGAGTCGTTTACCAAAACGCTTACCGTAAAACGTACCCGTCAGGATATTACCCAATACGATAGCATACGTTTACAATTATCTTCATTATGTGACGATGCTTTGAGTTCCGAAATATATCTATCGGTACAATTCCTGCCTTCATGCTGTGATTTGGCATTGGAAAAACCGAAAAACAATACCATTATTAATTTATATGATACGGGAATGACCGAATTTATGGTAACGGAATTTGATACCTCATATATGGGATTTAACAGTATAATATTAGAATATGCATCTCCCGGATCGAATTTCTTTACACCATTCCATTATTTCTATAAAGATTCTTTAGCTTATAACGATGCTACCGGAGTAGATGTTTCTCGCAAGAGTGTTATTGACAATACCGCTTATTTGCTCAAAACATGGCAGGCTCCGGCTTTAGA
>DBXT01000066.1 GCA_002309615.1 Bacteroidales bacterium UBA1205 | reverse complement strand
ATTCAAATGAGAGCAAACTATTTAAAAATCTCATTGATTACGTATTTCTATGTCGATTGCAACGAGCAAAAATGGAAAATTATGCGTTATTTGATGGAGTCGGAGTAAATGTAAACACTTTGAAAGACACTATAAATTTAGGAGAGGAATATTCTGCTATAGTTGAATATTTTGCCACTTTTTTTGAAACGATTCCAACAATGGTAATAGATGGTGACACAGTTCCTTGCACAAGAAATGTGCAAAGATTCAAAGAAATACCAAACAAAAAAGGAAATGTAAAACACGATTGCATGATAACATTTAATTGGCAAGGACATATTCTAGAATTACCCTTTACGATAGAATATTATGTAAAATAATAATATGAAACCCAACGACAGCAACACCTTGTACATACTCCATACCAACTTTAACGGTAGCATAGAAAAAATAACCAATACAGCAGGAGAAATTGTGGACAGTATGTCCTATACGCCTTTCGGACAAAGAAGAAGCGTAACAGAATGGACACGAAATGACACTGTCACCCATTTGATAGACCGCGGTTTTACCGGACAGCAACATTTGGATAACTTTGCTCTTATTAATTTTAACGGTAGAATGTACGACCCTGTTTTGGCACACTTCCTCTCCCCAGACCCTTATATCCAATCCCCAGAAAACCCACTGAACTACAATAGATACTCTTATTGTTTGTTCTCGCCACTGCAGTATGTAGACCCGAGCGGGGAGATGATAGATTGGTATAGGGATTTGGATGGTAATATTAAATGGACAGATTTTACTTCAAAAAAAGATTTTGAAAATTCTGGAATACAAGGAACTTATCTTGGTAAAACATATCTTGATATTGAAAATAATTTATACTATAGCCTATTTGGACAAATTGTAAGTGCAAATTCAAAAAATGGGAAAATTACTCAAAAAATAGATGATGTATTTATAAAATATGCTGAAAACAAGATAGAAATAAACTCACCAAGCGATCCTAATAATGCAGAATTTCCAAAACAATCGTCAACTAATTTTAGCGATATAATATTGTTTAAAGATAAGGTTCCCACAAAAGGTTTTTTTAAATCGTTTACAACAACAAGTGAAAATATTCATGGACCGAATGAGTTAGGGAAATATGCTGGTATTGCCGACATATATTTCTTTGTTTCAGAAAAGAATATGAATGGAATATTCGTTGGAGGATGGGATGGAATTTCCTTTATAACAGGGAGAAACAGGATATTTCCAACCCCGCAAGGCATATATCTAACATTTAATCGTTCAAATACCAATCAAAACGTGATTCTTGGTCTGAATTTTAAAACGAAAGACAATCTAAACAATTTCAAAAAACAGTTTTTTAAATTATTTCCTAATGCAAAATAGAACTATATGAAAAGATTTTTAATTATTTTTTTTGTTGTTACACTATTATTTATTCAATCTAATATCAAAGCACAAAGTAATGAATACGAATTTCAAACAAAAACATTCTTACCATTAAAGAAGTTCCCTGAATTCAAAAAAACTCGCAAATATTTATATACTTATCTGTGGCTTTGGGCACAAGGGCAATTTTCAGCACATTTAGAATTTCCTAAAGATGCAGAAAAAGCGTTTTCTTTTCTTGAACCTGATGCATACTATTTTCCTTCTGAATGGAAACAATGTTTATGGAATAATAAAGAATATTTTAAATTTGAAACAACAAATAATTCATTGTATATCACATATAAAGAAAAACCATTTGCAAAATTCATTGTAAATTTCAATTGTGATGATGCCTCCAATATCGTTAAATATATAAATTATTTTCAAGTATATGATACTCTGGACCTTTTGGTTGAAATTGATGATTCCGTTTACATCGAATTTTGGAAAATGTTTCATGATTCCACCATATTATTTCAAAATGACACTTGTTTAAAGATTATGTCTCCGTCAAGTAAAGATAGTAGTCGGTTCATTTATCCTTCAATACGGATATTCTATCAATATGACAGCAATGGTTTGCAAATTCATCCAAGATGTAAGGAATGTTATGAATTGGAAAAAAATCAATACACTGTTTCTTTGGAAAAAACAGCAAAAGATTTCTGCATGAAAAAAGGGTACTATAAACTTGTTTTTACTGCCTTTTATGTAAAAAGAATAAAAAGTACAGAATGTGACTGTAAACTCACACAATAAACGAGGCAGGAAAACGTTATACTATTGATTATTATCCCAACCAACAGCGGGCTATGACCACCTACACCGTTAACAATACAGAGCAAGAGCAAAAACTATATGCAGGCAGGGAATACGAAATAGACCTTACTTCCAATACTGCATATAATTACATCTATGCCGGCAATGAGCCCGTAGCCGTGTATATACAAAACGACAGCAACACCTTGTATGCTCTCCATACCAACTTTAACGGTAGCATAGAAAAAATAAGCGACAAAAACGGCAATGTGGTGGACAGTATGTCTTATACTCCTTTTGGACAAAGAAGAATGTTCTCCGATTGGAGCAAAACAGACACTGCTAAACGCCTCATTGACAGAGGTTTTACCGGACAACAACATTTGGATAACTTTGCTCTCATTAATTTTAACGGCAGAATGTACGACCCTGTTTTGGCACACTTCCTCTCTCCAGACCCCTACATCCAATCCCCCGAAAACCCACTGAATTACAATAGATACTCTTATTGCTTGTTTTCACCGCTGCAGTACGTGGACCCGAGCGGGGAGATGATAGATGACTATTTTGATGTATTTGGAAATTACTTGGGTTCAGACGATGCTTTAAGCGATAATATCCGTATTATTGATAAAGATATTTGGGACATGTACAAATATACTTACGATGATGGAACAGAAGCTATATTACATCATATTGGAAAATATGAATCTGTCGCCTTTTCTGAAGCATTTGACATGTCTCAAGAAGCACAATTATTGGTTTATCAACATTATAATCCTACGGATTTGCCTTTAAAACCGAAATCTTCAGATAAAGATAAAGGAAAAACATTTGGTCTTTCTTTCGTTTACTATACATTGACAGGAGCATCTCATATTGAAATACAATTGAAAGGGAACGCTAAGCATGAAATATCTAATCATGCTAATGAGATAACAAATCTTTTTATCCATGAAGAACAACATTATAATGATTGTAAATCACATGGTTCAGAAACTTATTCCTCTATGCTAACAGAACAAAAAGAAAAAAATGCTATAAATACACAGATGAAGCATAGTAGTTTTAATAAAACAAGGCCATGGTTTCAACAAAAAGTAAAAGAATATGGAAAACAATTTGGTTTAAATTTTTAAATAATAAAAAATGAAAAAAAGTATAACAGTACTATTGTTGTTTATTTCAACAATTTCATATAGTCAAATTCATTTTGAAATTGAAAATATTGATATTTCTAATGTAATAGAAGTCATAAATGAAAATCTCATTTATGAAGGATTTGGGGAAGGTCCTTGGATTGATATAGAATGTGCAATTATCAATAATACAAAGGATACAATAAGATTATTTTTTAAAGACTCAGAATTTCAAATTATATTTTATTATGATAATAAACAATTTAAAAAAAATCCTTTTATAACTCCTTTTTACAAAACAGATACTATTATAATTGAGCCAAATCAAAAATTCAACTTCAACTTAGGTACTCCATACTTATTAGGTTGTGATTTTTATAAATGGAGTAGAATATCTTTAGTAAACATCTATAAAATAGATCATTCAAAAGAAGTAATAGCGACACTCCCAACCTTAAAAGTTAGATATAAAGATAAAAACATTGATATTACAACAAGCGGAATAAAAAAGGTAACTTTCATAGAAACCCCATAATTTTATTAATGTAACATATGATAGACAAAGAACAAATCATCTATACCAATAATGAGCCCGTAGCCGTGTATATACAAAACGACAGCAACACCTTGTATGCTCTCCATACCAACTTTAACGGCAGCATAGAAAAGATAAGCGACCATGCCGGCAATATAGGCAAAGCTAACCCCTCTCCTATTCCTATTCTTATTTCTGTTTAGTACGCATTTTGACCGGCAAGTTTTTAAATAAAAAAAAGAGTGGCATAGCCACTCTTTTTTATTGATTACCTTCTATAATGATTATCTTTTTACAAATTTGCTTATAGCCACTTTGCCATTGAGAAGTTGTGCTCTTACAAAGTACATACCTGCCGGCAAATTGCTGATATTAATGCTATTTGATTGACTTGTCAATAATTGTTGTCCGTTAACGGCAAATATTTCCACCTTACTCACTTCGGCATTAATATTTAAAATATCTCTAACAGGATTTGGATAAATACTCAACTCTTCGCTGTCAACTTCTTCAATGCCTACGCTTTCTTTCATGTCGATTCTTGAACGAGGAACTATATAGTTGACATTGTAACTATAAATGATAATACCGGTAATGTCTTCTTTGGTCGAAGGAATAACATCTCCGATATAGTTTGCATCATAAAAATGCGTACGCATTGCCTCTCTGTCCATGGAACCATCGTTCAAAGTATATTGCGTATTGACAACAAATTTTGCCGAACCGTCTGCACTTGCAAAAGTAACTCCTTGCACTTGTGCCAACATACATTGTTTGGCAAACATCAAAGTAGTATCATCCAAATCGCTTAAAGTAATGATAATAGGAGTAATATTATCTCCGTCCGGATCGATATCGGTAGGATTTTCTGTCGGAACAAACTGCAACAAGCCATAATAACTCGTCAATTTTCCTTTCAAATTCGTTACCGCATCGCCTTGGAGCATTGAAGAAACTATCACACCGTTGTTGTCATCTATCACGATGGCAGCCGTTGAATCTTGAATAAATTTTTGATTTCTATTGCTTTGCGTATAAGTTACCGTTGCCCTGCCTGTGTACAAATATTCTGTAGTATTGTCAGCAGCAAAGTTTCTCAATTCTGCCAGTGTTTTAGCAGTTCTTTCTATTGGGAAGCCAAACATAAATGAATGCATGGAAGAAACTCCGATAGCAACACCTGCCGTATCTTCTATATCACCGGCAACTGTCAATATGTAAGTGATGCCTTCTGTTAAAGCACTCACTGTCAGACTAACGGTTTTCAAATCAGACGACAAAGACGCTGCACTTATCGTTACATTATTATTGATAGAATAATTGGCAATATCCTCTGCTGTAGTTGCATCCATGGCATTGTTGAATGCCACATCTACATTTGTTAACGATGTTGCTGTTACTGATTTCACCTCCGGTGTTGCAACGGTACCATATTCATCTGCACGAATGACAATATTGTCTAAACGATTGTTTCCTCCTGCATTGCTGGCTCCGTTAAAAGTCCATTTTACATAAACTATATCCATATTGTCGGTTCCTGTTGCTAAAATATCATTCAAAGCAATAGAATCCTTATAGAAAGAACCTGTGGTAGAAATAGTTTTTGTTACCGGCGTACAATAGGTTACACCATCGGTACTTACTGAAAAATGATGTGTGCCGGCACCGGCAGTAGTGGCTCTTACAATATAACTCAATACTGCATCTTGGTAGCCTTTGGTGGTAAATTTGAAAACAATAGAACTATCGTTTGTATTGCCTAATATGGCCAAGGCATAACTTGCCAAAGCCGTGTCACGAGGATCGTTTAATGTTGATCCAGAGAATATCTTCAACATGGTATCGCTGACAGTATGAGCAAAATTGGAAGATGTATATTGTCCGTTTAAATACAATGTTGCAGTTGATGCTTCTAAACCTGCATTGGCATCAAAAAGCACATTCGAACTGTAAATGATGGATGTATCAGCTACATCAAATGTCCAACCTGCAATGACATAAGAAGGTGCCGGTGTCGGCATCTCAAAATCAAAATCTGCCATTGAACATGCGGTGATATAATGTTTATTGTTGTTGCAAGTTACAATTCCTGTAATATTGCCTACAATGGTTGCATAAGGTATGATGGTGGAAATATAATCTGCTTGATAAAAACCGGTATAAAACAAAGCCGTATCTCCCATTAAACTATCTGCAATAGAATAATATTTGTTGGTGGCAAAGGTTATATTACCATCTCCTGCCGGAAACCAAATATTTTCTAAGGTTACCAATTGCGATTGATAGCCGGCAATAAATGTTGCATCTGCCAATTGTGCCAAGGTAAGCGGTTTGGGTGCTATTGTTTCTCCAACTGCCTGAATATCGTTAGTGGTATCTATATTAACTATCGGTACCAATTGCAACGAACCTTTATAATTTGATAATTTGCCGGTTACATTTTTTATACCGTTGCCAATCTGAATAGCATTAGACAAAATGGCTTGAGGGTCATGAATCATAATTGCACCTGTAGTATCTTGAATATATTTTTGATTGTTACTTGCCTGCTTGAAAGTAACTGTTGCATAGTTTGACAAAACAAATATTGTATTTGTTCCTACTGTTTGTGACAACAAATCTGCAATATTGGCACAAATAATTGTATCTACATACGATATACTATCAGTATATGTTGCCATTACATTGTTGGCAGTATCCTTAATATTGCTGATAGTAATTGCATAAGTATTGGTTGTCATTGCACTGACTGTCAAATCCACTATGGTATCGTTTTGAAGAGTGGCACTCACAACACTCAAACCGGATATTACATAATTGGCGGTGTCTTGTGCAGTAGTGGATTCCACTTTTTCACTAAAGATAACCCTTATATTGGTTTTTGACATTGCCTGCAAACTTGTTACTGTTGGAGCAACAATGTCTCC
>DBXT01000026.1:321-42227 GCA_002309615.1 Bacteroidales bacterium UBA1205 | reverse complement strand
AAGGATTTGTCTTTAAAGAATGAAGAGGGATTATTTAACACTACTGCCGACAAGGTATATGGAGTAACATTGATAGACGGAAATTTTGATATAATAGGAGATGTGTGTTTTAAGCAGGGTGAATATTACCGGCAATATTATCCCACACGTATAGGACTTTTAAATAGTAGAAAAACGGGTAATAATGCAATTATCATATCAAAATTAATGTTTAGTTATGAGTAAATTTTGTTATGTAATAAGTTGTGTGTGTATAATATTATATGCATGTAGTAATATATCTACCCAAGGAACAGTGTACCGAGAGGAAAAATTATTGATGCAATATTTAGATAAGTATCAATTTGATACTATGCCTCAACAAGAGTTTTTATTGTTTACTTTTCGTACGCAGCAATTGTGTAGAACATGTAGGGCAGTACCTCTTGATACGGTATTAAAAATGGCCATAGAAAGCAGGCAGGGTAAGCCTATGTATGTATTAACCGACAATGTAACGGATATGCAGCATATAAAGGCTGAATATGGTACGGATATAATATGCCTTATAGGGAATGCCGGTATAATGGATAAATATGGTATTCCTGCTTTAGAGCCGCTATTGTTCAAAATTAATAATAAAAAGGTTGTAGCAGTGAGCAACTTTTATGAATGAGACAAAGTGGATTATTTTACAAATATTTCTACTGCTCTATTACATATATGATTTGTATAGGCAATGCTCATACCAAAGTTGGATACGGAAATATTTTTATCTATTCTGTTTTTAATACGCTAGTTCACCTGCTTGCTCTATGTAAGGATGCCCATGTGGAAGTGTTCCCAAAAATGAACCACGGACAATTGCTGATAGACCACCCTGAAACAGTGGCAGAAAGGATATTGGGAATGGTGAGATAGAATGAAAAATTGTATTAAATTTTGAATTAATAAAAAAAGAGGTATATGAGGACCTCTTTTTGTGTTGATGTTAAAATTCAACTTAACTTTGTTTTTTGAATGTACGTGTGTGGCGGTTTTTGTATTTGTTTCCGTGGGAGTCTTGCACCTCATTAGTTGTGGATATTTTTAATTCTGATTTGGTGAATTTTTTTATATTCCATACACAATAGTCTTTATCAATGTATAATTGATTTCCAATAATACACCAAGAGCCAGAATTAAACATCATATTAGAATAATCATTCCCAAATAAATTAAAAGAATAACCAATACTCTTACACAAGTAACGATTAGGATAATCCTCATCAATAAACCAAATTCCATATCTATCAGTAGATTGCCAGCGTCCGTCTTCTTGAAATATTACAATATCTACTTTGAAATGATCAGTTATTGAAGTGTCGTATGTTGAAAAATCATCATAATCAGGAACCAATGCGCCTGTTTCTGGTGATGGGTGCCAATTATTATTATACTTCGCAATAGTTAAATCATCTGAACTAGCTACACAAGCCCAAGTGCCGACAAGTGTCTTGGAATTATTATCATCTTTATTGCAAGATATGAATAATATTGTTAGGATAAGACTTAAGAACAATCCGTTCATTTTTATGTTGTTTATTGTCATATTTTTCCCCTAATCCGTGTCGGGCACAACTTTTAGTATTCCTCCAGCACCCGAAGAATGAGTTATAGAATAAAAGAAGCGTGGCACTGATATACCACTTCTTTAAGTGAAGGTCCTGAGATTACCTTTGAGGAAGAAATTGCAAACAGTCCACGCTATACGCGTATCCTTTACACTCTCTTGCCTCGGTTGAAAATTTCTCAGGTTTTCACTTACAAGAACGAGCATAAACGCTTCGTGATTTCATTTTGAAATCCAACCGCAAAAGTACAAAAAAAATTGATATGGAATATTTTTGTAGAAAGAAAATCGGCATAAACAAAATAATGGTAATTTTGCTACATGAATATGGTTTTATTTTAAAAATTTTGTAATATGCTAAAAATTAGAAATATAGCTATCTTGTTTTTGACTATTTCATGTATGGTTTTTGTATCTTGCAAGAAAGAAAAACCGGATCCGGCAGCTGACTCAAGCAATTTTGTAGTGATTACGGAGGTGGTGCCGGATGCAATATTGGAAATTCGTTATTACAGCACCTACAATTTTATCGGTTGCCGTGTTGACGGCTACACGGAGCCTACCGCACTGCTCACCCGTCAGGCTGCAGACAGCCTGTTGGCTGTAAGTGAAGAATTGAAAGCGCAAGGTTACCGTTTAAAGATATATGATGCCTACCGTCCGCAAATGGCTGTTGACCATTTCTTACGCTGGGGATCAGACCTCAACGATACGTTGATGAAAGCCTATTTTTATCCCGACCTCAACAAGGATGTGTTGTTTGACAAGGGCTATATCGCCCGCAGAAGCGGACATTCACGCGGTTCTACCGTTGATCTGACCCTTTTTGACATGACCACGGAAAAAGAATTGGACATGGGTGGCACCTTTGACTGGTTCGGTCCGGAAAGTCATCCCGATTTTGGCGGCAACCCCGAAACGGGGGAATATACGGGTGAATGCAACAGCCCGTCCGGTCGCACCATCACTGCCGGACAATTTGAACACCGTATGATATTGCGTCGGGCCATGTTACGCCATGGTTTTAAACCTTATAATGAGGAATGGTGGCATTTTACACTGGAAAACGAACCTTACCCCGACACCTATTTTACATTTGTGGTCAAGAAACTGTAAATCACAAATATCACACACAATAAAAGGCATTCCCTACCCTTGCGGATACAAGATAGCTCTGCTGCCTTGCTCGCAGGAAATGGTGTGTAAAAGCGGAAATTATTCTTTTTTATTCAGCATCTCCCACAATGCATCTTTCACCTGCATGATTCCCATTTGGGTGTGTGCCGACATAAACACTACGGGGGCATCTAAATGTAAATTCTTTTTAATACGTTCCACTTCTTCTATGGGAAACATATCGCATTTGGATATGGTTATCAAACGATGCTTGTCTAACAATTCAGCATTGTAAGCCTGCAGTTCGTTGAGCAATATTCGGTATTCTTTTTCTATATCTTCCGTATCCACGGGTATTACAAACATCAGCACAGCATTGCGTTCTATATGCCGTAAAAAACGCAAGCCCAGACCTTTACCTTCTGCTGCACCTTCTATAATACCGGGGATATCCGCCACCACAAACGAACGATTATCTCTATATTTTACCATGCCCAAATTGGGTTTGAGGGTGGTAAAAGGATAATTGGCTATCTTCGGACGGGCATTAGACACCGATGATATAAACGTAGACTTGCCCGCATTGGGAAAACCTACCAATCCGACATCAGCCAGCACTTTCAATTCCAATATCATCCATTTTTCTATACCCATTTCCCCTGGCTGGGCAAAGCGGGGTGTTTGTCTTACCGCTGTTTTGAAATGCACATTGCCCAAACCGCCTCTACCGCCGGAAAGCAATATAATTTCTTGTTTATCTTCCAAAATTTCGGCCACCTGTTCATTGGTATCCGCATCCCGCACTATGGTTCCCAAGGGCACCTCTACATATACATCGGTACCGTCTTTGCCAAAACATTGATTTTTACCTCCGTTTTCACCATCTTGGGCGAATATATGTTTGGTGTACTTCAAATGCAACAATGTCCACAACTGGGCATTCCCACGCAATATCACATGACCGCCCCTGCCTCCGTCTCCGCCGTCGGGACCGCCTTTGGGCGTTTGTGCCAGATGGGCCAAATGCGCAGAGCCTGCTCCTCCGTTGCCCGAACGGAAAAATATCTTTACATAATCTATAAAATTCTCGTTACCCATACGCTGTTTTCTTTGTAAAATGCAAAAATAACATTTTTTTTTGGCAATATCCGCATATTTACCACAATATAGATATATTTTGCCCGTTAATAAGCAAAGATTATCGTCGGCGAAAAATGCCCGTTATCAGAATGGCACGCTAATTGATATATAATAAAGTAAAAGTACATCTAAAAAAAGGAGGGTACCATGAAAGCAATAAAAAACATTCGCAGCAGCGTTGCAATAAGCCTACTCATAGCCGTGTTCTGCTTGAGTGCTTTTGATGCAAACGCATACGTTAGCAGGTCATCTGCTCGTAATTTCTTAAACAAAACATCGTATATCATAGGAGAAGCCTACGATATGGTATATTATTACAATTACTATACTTCCGGCTACCTTTCCAAAGCTTACAATCACCAAAATTATGCTAAACACCTTTACAACAAAGGTATGTATAGATATGCTATCTATCACTCTAACTTAGCACGTCGTTACGCTCTCACCATTATTTATGAGTGCGACAACTACTGGGACAATTTCTATCGCCCGTACTACTATAGAAATTACAGCAATTTTTACAACGGACGTTACTATCGTTACTATGGTTCCAACCGCCCCGGCACCCGCTATTACAGCAGCAGCCCCGGCCGTCCTAACGACTACGGACACCCTAAAGGATACAGCAATGCCCCCGGTAACAAAGGTAGCTACGGACACAACACCAATGTTCAAGGAGGTGTCAACAACGGATCCGGTATTAACGCCACTTCACGTTTCACCTATTCCTCTGAAGACAGAGGTTTGAAAAACAAAGATTTTGAATCTTGGAACAAGAGTTACTATACTACCGAAGAATCAAGCCTTATTACCGATATGCCTACCGAGAAGGAACTGACCACCTACTTCAATGAGAACGCAGTGGAATCCATGCGGACATCTTCAGACAAAGAGGTGATAAGCAACGGTCTGTCGGAACTGAAGAGCGACATCAGCACCTACAAAAGCGAAAACGCTACCGAGGCAAGAAGTATAGCTATCAAGCGTCCGAATGAAATAGGCACTACAGCAGAAGTCACCAAAGCGTCTACCGCTACTAACAGAAGCGTTCCTACTTCGGCCAACCCGACTGCCAATACCAACAGAAGTACTGCCGGTACTGCCGTCAAGACCACCCCTTCCGCTAATAGCAGCAGCTCTGCCTACCGCAATACAAACGTAAGCACGGGAAGTAGAAGCAATGTGGCAACACCTGCTAACACGAACACTTCACGCTCCAATTCATCCTATATGAACAGTCCGTCAAGCAGTTCACGCAGCACCTATACCGCTCCTGCCAAAAACACTGCTACAGCTACCGGCAGCACCAGTAGAACAAGTTCTTCTACCTACAATAGCAGTAGTTCAAGTTCAAGGTCAAGCAGCGGCAGCACGGCTGCAACAAGCAACAGAAGTACTTCGGGCTCCGCTTCCAAAAGCACCGCTCCGAGTTCTAACAACAATACTACAAGTAATAGAAGTGTAAGATAAATTATCAATCATAAACAAAAAATTAACTCAGTATCGATGACATCGATACTGAGTTGTGTTTTTAAACAACGATAAGCTCATGAAAAAAGAAATATCCATAAAAACAATAATGACCTATGCCAAAAACTGGATGTTGATAACATTCGGATTAGCCCTGTTTGCCTTTGCATGGTCAGCATTTTTGATACCCAGCAAATTGATGGGCGGCGGCGTCAGCGGTATAGCCTCCCTCATCTATTTTGCCGTAGGCATACCTATAGGTTTGTCCACTTTCGTCATCAATGTTACATTGGTATTAATAGCTTTCAAGATATTAGGCAAGCAGTTTAGTATCAATACCATAATATGCACTGCATTGTTATCTTCGTTTTTTGCCGTTTTTCAGCCCATATTTCCGCAACCATTGGTAGACGATACCTTCTTATGCTCACTGATAGGCTCTATGTTGGCAGGTGTGGGTGTAGGCATAGCACTTAATTATGGCGGCAATACCGGAGGAACCGATATTTTGGTAATGGTTATCAATCATTATAGAAACATCTCCTACGGAAAATTGTCTTTGGCTATGAATATAGTGATTATAGGATGTTCCTATTTTATTATTCAATCCATAGATTGTTTGGTATATAGTTATGTAGCCATGTTCGCCTATGGCACCATCAGCGATATGGTTTTGGACGGATACAAACAAACTTTTCAAATCATGGTGTTCTCCGATAAAAACCAAGAGATATCCGATACCATCAACCAACAGTTGCACAGAGGCGCCACCTTGCTCAAAGGTTATGGTTCATATACCAAAACCGAAAAAGAAATCCTCTTGGTTATAGCCCACCGAGAAGACAAACAACGTATTATAAAGATAATTAAAGATATTGACGATTCCGCTTTTTTGTCCATAGCCAAAACCAGCGGTGTGTTCGGAAAGAATTTCGACAGGTTGAGATTGTAATAATTGTCTGCCTTTCGGAAAATAAAAAAAGCCCGCTTACGCGGGCTTTAGATTTTTAATAATCAATACCTTGTTCGTTTCCGTTCTTGTCAAATTTTAGATCAAGGTCATTGTCTAATTCTATATCATACCCGTTATAAGTACGCTCAATCTTGACAATAATATTGTCCGGAAAATTTGTTTTTACATAATTGCTGATAGCAGTCGGCACAATACCGGAAGGTACTGCCTTGGTATGGCAATCCACTTCTTTCCATTCACCTTGGCGTGAAAATTCAATTTTGGTGCCATCTTTCAACACAACCTCATACTCTCCGTCATCATATTTTGCAGACAATAGCCCGATATTTTTAAAATACGTGTTCAGAAATTGTTGCGACTTTTGCGGTAAATCGTTGAGAGTAACAATACGATCATGGCAAGCTACTGCACTCAACGTAATTAAAGATAATGTAAGAATTAATACTTTTTTCATTTTTTAACTGTTTTAAATAATACTTTTTTAAAATGCAAATATACTAAAAATATTTCAAATAGAGAAAATATTTTTCATTTATCTTACCACTTTGGTAAAAACGGGGGTTTTATCTTTTATTACCGTTACATATACTTGTAGTTCTCCTGCCGGAGGCATTTTTGAATTTTCTTCACGAGGAAGATCTATGGCTGTAAACAAGTATTCTGTTCCATTTGGTATTGCACGCGATGCCACGGTTTTTGCTTCTGCATGCAACATGGGATAACCATCTACTGCTGCATTGAAAACAGCCGATTCTTCTTCATTTACAGGATGTTGTTCCGGAAAATCTGCTAATTGGACATATTCTCCTTCAAGCCAACCGTTTGCTTTTAAAAATTGGTCTATTTCCGCAGGTGCGGCCTCCAAGCGTGCGGCTCTTACCCCATAGCCGGAAAGAATTTCGGCATGCGGTTGTACGTTCTTTAAGTCATTTGCACTCGATTCCAATCCGCCGCTGCCGAAAGTGCAGAACGGCACTATCTTTTTGCCGCTCAAATCCGTTTTGTCCAACAAAGCGGCAATGGGGGGTGCATAGGTACCGAACCAAACGGGATAGCCTATAAAAACTACATCATAATTATTGATATCGGAAGTTATCGGTTGGATTTCAGGCAATGATCCTTGTTCCATTTCTTGTTTGCCGCGTTCTATAGTTGCTTGAAAATCACCGTCATAAGGTTTTATAGGAAGTATTTCCTCTATGTCGGCACCAAGTTGCCTGGCTATTTCTTCCGCTACCGCCTTGGTATTGGATGTTTGAGAATAATAGAGCACTAATATTTTAGGTGCTTTGTCTGCATTTTCCTGTTTAGTACCGCATGAAACGGCTGTTAGCGCCACCACGGCAAGTACTACCATCATATTTATATTTTTCATCATCTTGCTATTTGTTTTGTTAACCATTTTTAGTAAAATTCTATGTTCCTATTTTTCAAAGGCGTCCAGCACTTGTTGTATTCTTACAAACACCTCATCCAAAGTTCCCACACCGTTAACGGGATGGTATTTGTTCAAAGCCTTGTAAAAATCTATTACGGGCATGGTTTTGGAGGCATATTCCTTAAAGCGGGCTTCTATCACTTCTTTGGTATCATCACTTCTGCCTTGCACTTTAGCTCTGTCCAACAAACGCTGTACAAGTTCTGCCTGAGGCACCTCCAAACTTACCATTGCATTCAAATTCAGACGGCGTGCCGCTAATATCTGTTCCAATATTTTTGCCTGGGAACAGGTGCGGGGAAAACCGTCAAACAAAAAACCGTTTGTCTTGGCGGCATTATTCAATTTTTCTTCTATCAATTTCACCACCAGTTCATCGGGCACCAAATGCCCTTGGTCGATTAATTGTTTGGCTTGTAAGCCTAATGTTGTTTGCCGAGATATGTGTTCGCGTAAAATATCTCCTGTGGAAATATATGTCAAACTATATTTATCTATAATGAATTTTGATTGTGTACCCTTCCCTGAACCCGGAGGACCGAATAAAGCTATATTCAACATGCTGATATTTATTACTAATTATACTTTTATTATTATATGGCAAAGATAGCATTTTTTATTAACATAAAAAAAAGAGCACCAGAATGCTCTTTTTTAAAGGTATGAAATGAAGCGGACGATTATTCTGCCACTACATTCAAATTAAATTCAGCTTTTACTTCTTTGTGCAAAGGAACAGCCACTTTGAACTGGCCTAATTCCTTGATAGTACCCGGAAGGCTGATTTTTTTACGATCTAATTCTATTTGATAAGCTTCTTTTAAAGCATCTGCCACTTGTTGAGCGGTAACAGAACCATAAACACTGCCTTCTGCAGAGGCTTTTACTTTTACTTCCACATTGATATCGTTCAATTTGGCTGCCATTGCTTCTGCATCACTTTTTTGTTGGGCTAATTTATGTGCTTTTTGTTTAAGGTTTTCTGCCAACACTTTGCGATTGGATTCTGTAGCAGGAACAGCTAATTTTTGCGGAAACAAAAAGTTACGTGCATAACCGTTTTTTACAGTAACGATGTCATTTTCAAAGCCTAAATTGGCTACGTCTTGTATTAATATTATTTCCATAACCCCTCCTACTATTTATTATCTTTTAAATTATCACCTACATAAGGAAGTATAGCTATATGGCGAGCTCTTTTGATAGCTTGAGCCACTTTCTTTTGATATTTCAAAGAAGTACCGGTAAGACGACGAGGTAATATTTTGCCTTGATCGTTTACAAATCTCAATAAATATTGAGCATCTTTGTAATCAATATACTTAATGCCTAACTTTTTAAAACGGCAATATTTCTTCTTTTTTATATCTACCGCTATCGGGGTGAGATATCTGATGTCTGTATTTGCTTGTGCCATAACTCTTACTCCTGTTCGTTAGTTTTATTGGTTTTACCTTCACGACGTCTTTTATTGTATTCAATGGCATCTTTATCCAAAGAAACAGTTAAATAACGCATAATTCTTTCATCACGTTTAAGCTGAATTTCAAATTCTTTTACAAAACTCGGTTCCGATTTGAATTCAAACAAGTGATAAAACCCTGATGATTTCTTTTTAATAGGGTAAGCTAATTTTCTCATACCCCAATTTTCTTGGTGTACTATCTCCCCGCCATTATCGAGGATGATTTTCTCAAATTTTTGTGCTGTTTCCTTCATCTGATCTTCAGACAAAACGGGAGTCATAATGAAAACAGCTTCGTACTGATTTGTCATAAATTATTGTTTTTGTATTAATTATTTTTATAAAAATTAGGATGCAAAGGTAGCATTTTTTTTGTTAACAAATTCATGTTTCTTAATTTTTTTTGCATAATACTGTATATTTGTTGTTTATGCTGTCTTTTAGGGGCATTTTTCACCCGTTTTTCCACCATTGGATGTTGATATTTTTGTAAAACCAACCGGTTTATCCGGATTATTTCCGCACAAAAGCTATCCAATTGGTGCAAAAGGGATGTCTTTTAGGGAATATTTCCACCAAACTTCCGTCGGCACGCCGGTACCAAGAGTGGTTCCAACCCCTGCCCATATCCAAATAGATGGCGTTATCTACACCATAGGCTGCCAAAAGGTAGATAAAATGGCCGAAAGTGGTGGTGTCTTTACTGTCTATAATGCACAACTGCCCTTCT
Source organism: Bacteroidales bacterium UBA1205 (assembly GCA_002309615.1). GTDB lineage: Bacteria > Bacteroidota > Bacteroidia > Bacteroidales > WCHB1-69 > UBA1205. The sequence continues at coordinate 32,304 of DBXT01000026.1, read as the reverse complement.
TTTTCGCACAAACAACGAAAATGGGTAACCTGTTTAACATTGCGAACCGGTTTTACTATGTTTTTTTGGTATATCACCATACTTTGTCCGAAGCCCATGCCGCAACTGTCCGTTGCCGCACTATCCAAGCAGGCTGAAACGGTATCGTTAACAAACATCCATTGCTGACGATAATACACGAACCAACCCGTATTGTCCTGACATTGAGCACCGTTGTATCGCACCCCGTCGCTTACATGGTCGCCGTCTATATTGCTATGCGAAAATTTACGCATAATGGCATGTGTATAGGCCGCTTCTGCACAAAGCACCACAGTGCTGTCTTCGTAAGGCATTTTTCCGCATACCAATCGTATGCCGTCATAGGAGGGATAATATATCATCAATTCGGCAGTGGAATCCACTCTTACGGGGTCTACGGGGGTGATGTCACGATGTAACCTGCCTGCTGCACACACAGCAAACAGCAACAACAAAACAAGGTAAACATAACGTTTTTTCATAGGCCTGGCATTAATCGGTAAACAAATGTACGTTCATAGGGTAAATTTGTGCCAATTCTCCGGAATAAAAGAAATCGTAACCCAAGCCTCCGAAGGTATACATCCTATTGTTAACTTCAATATTGGCGCCTCCGCATTGCGGATCGGCATGAGGCTTGGAGGCATTGAAGCCTAAATTAAACAAGGTGAACAATATTTCCGGCCGGTCCGAAATATCGTAGCCCGCACGTTTCCACTGCAACATGGTTTGTTTGAGCACACATGCCGTGTAAATATACGAATACAAATGATGGTGCCAATCGGTAAGGCGTGCCTTTCGTTCTTCGGTGGTATCTTCGGTGGAGAAATCCAAAATATGAGCATATTGAGGACCCATATAGAAAGGAGAAGCGGAATCTTTTAAATGCTTTTCCACTTTTATGGCTGTGGCTTCTTTTATGCCGTTGATACCATAAGAAAATTGTGATTGCACCGTCATGGCCACCGGTCCTAAATAACGTTTTATCTGTTCTCTTTTGGTGTTAAACAATCGCAATTGCTCTCCCACCGTACACCCTACTATTAAACGGGCGTCCACACCGGTAAGCTTTGCCGCCTGACGGATAGCGGCACTGTCTCTTGCCAATGCATCTTTCAACACCGCCCAATTGCTATCGTTCATCCATGGAATAATGTTTTCTTCTTGTGTCCTTACTTGATACTGATTATAAATTCTGGCTATTTGCGACCTTGCGGCATTGTATTGTTCTGCATTGGTATCGCTCTGCAAATACAAATTGGCGGCATACACCATGCGACTAAGGGCTTGAGGATGATGACCATATTTATCAGCCTGATATATCAATTCCGCATTTTGGGGATACATTTTGCTCATCAACACCAAATCCAGATAACAGTCCATATTCAAATGCCCTTGTGACGCACCGGCAACACTTGAATGCTTATAGTCTGCTAAATAACGATTATTCTTATCGGCCCCGCCGCTATTGTTGCTTACGCCCGATTGGTACAATATCCATGCTGCCAACACCGCCATGCCGAACAAGGCAAAAGCGTGCATGCACAATTGATAAATTTTCTGTTTGAATGTCAAATTGTTCCAAAATTTCATACTACTCATTCAACATAAAAAATAAAGAGTGCAAAGGTAACAAAAAAGGTAATGTTAAACAAGGGTAAAAGAAAAAAATAAACAAATTATGGTTTTCCGCACTGTCACTGGCATGAATAATGCAGAAAGAATGATAAACGGGGTGTTTTGCCTTCTTCCAAGAAATAAACAATAACCCGTTGATATTAAAAAAAAAGTGAAGACAGATTAAAAAAATTTTATTTTACTTTTGTAAAATTATATTTATAGTATTTTGGGCTAAATATGGGATTTTTGCAAAAAGCGACCACTACTGCTAAATGGTTTAGCAGAATTTTCGGAGGCATAATAGTTTTTATTCTGCTTCTCTTAGTATTGCTTTGCATACCGCAAGTACAAACTTTTTTGGGCAAGCAAGCCACCAACATATTATCCCGAAAAATGGAAACGAAAATCACCATAGAGCAATTACGTGTTGATTTTAATCTGAAAATAGTGGCAAAGGGCATACAAATATGCGACCAAAAAGAGAACAACCTCATTGCTGCCCGCTATGTAAGAATGAATTTCCCTGTTTTTAAATCCAAATATTTGGAATTTAACAATGTTTATGTTGAGGGTGCGGACGTGTACATGCGTACTTATCAAGGAGAAGACAACCTCAATATGCAATTTTTTATAAATTTTTTCAAACCCAAGCATCCTAAAACACAAAAAACTGTCATTAAATTCAACCATTTAACCATGCGTAACAGTCGTTACCACCTGCGTAACGACAACAAGGCGGGTGAAGATGTGCCCGGACTGTGGAACTACAGCAATATGATATTATCAAATATCAATACCAAGATGAAACAAATGATTATCATAGGCGACAGTTTGAATTTTTTTATTGACGAACTCAGCTGCAAAGAGCGTTCCGGATTTGAAATAAAAGAATACAACGGCCGGCTGGAATTATGGAGAAACGGTATTTATGCTCATTCCACCCGTTTTGTCACCGCTAATGGTAGCGATATAAACATAGACTTCGGTTTTGACTTTGACAATTTCAAATGTTTTAAAAATTTTGAAGAAGAAGTACGTTTTAACACCGAATTACATCCCTCACAATTCAACACCGCCGATTTAGCCTATTTTGCAAAAGCACTTCAAGACATGCCCAATATGGTGGATGTAAATGCCAAGGTAACAGGTCCGCTTTCCGATATGTACGTGGATAGTGCATATGTAGCCCTTACTCCATCCACCCGCTTTAACGGAAAGGTTCATCTTAAAGGTCTGCCCGACATCAATAACACCATGATAGATGTAAATTGCCGACAATTGAATGCAAATATTAAAGATGTGCTTGCTTTTAATCTGCCTCACGGCAAAAAAATAACCGTTCCTGCCAAACTGCAGCAAATAAAAACCGTTTCGGCCCAAGGTGATTTTACGGGTAAATATAACAATTTTAACGTCAATGCCGCATTATCCACCAATTTGGGTGATGCCCGTTGTGATGCCCGACTTGATTTTTCTGACAAACCATGGGTTTATACAGGCTTGGTGGAAACACAAAACCTGCAATTGGGAAATTTATTACCCACCGACATAGTAAACGATATTACAGGCAACATACGTATAGAAGGCAAGGGAACAAAAATAAAAGACATGAACACCGTCGTAAACGGAAACATCAGCTCTATTGATTTTAAAGGAATCCCCATACGCGATATTAACATAGAAGGTAATGTGCGTTCCAATGTTATTACAGGCAGCCTGTCTTGCTCCGACAACAACTTTGATATAACCGCACAAGGCATAGTGGATTTTACAGAAGAAGACCCTGTGTATAAAATCAATGCAGATGTCAATAATATCAATTTAAGTACGCTAAAACTTTTCCGAACCGATTCCAATGCTCAACTATCCACTCATATCAACTCCGATATCAGCGGAAAATTTTTGGATTCGCTATACGGCGGACTTACGCTGACACAAACCACTTATAGCGAAAACGGGGTGGATTATTCCATTCCGGATATCAATATTACGGCCAACCAATATACTGACCACAAACAAGATATTTTGCTTACTTCCGATATATTAAAAGCTAAAATATACGGAGATTTTCAATATAAAAACATCTTGTCGGCATGCAAACACACCCTGCATCAATACCTGCCCTCACTCATAGCCGCGCCTGCAGACACACTGCCCTACCAACAACAAACACTTTACTGTTCTGTAGATTTAGACGAATGGCTGCCCGTATTCGGTTTGTTTTTACCACAAATAGGTTTTAACAAAGGATTAACTCTCAACGCTTATTTAGATGAACATCAAAACGAAATGCTGTTCGATGCCAATATTCCTACATTACAAATTAAAAAAATGTGCTTAAGAGATATTGACATCAAAAGTTCGTCCGACAAACAACAATTAAATTTAACCACTATCGGTTCCGGATTCCAATTCAAAATCAATGACACTGTCAATGATATCAACAACATTAAATTAACCTCCGCCATACAAAACGACACCATTAACTTTTCGGCCAATGCTTCGGGTAATAATATCAATAAGTTGGAAGATGTTTATTTGGAAGGTCAAGTCGGATTTTGGAATGCTAAAAATTTATTTATCAATCTAACCAACGGCTCTATATTATGGAATGAAGAATCGTATTTGCTAGATACTTTCAACCGTATCACCATTTCTCCAAAATTGCTGCATATAGACAATCTCGGCATAAGAGCACTCAACGACAAGTCGTTGCAAATGCATAGCCAAGCCAACAAGCAAAATGAAGAGGCCATATTATTTGATTTTAACAATATAGAACTCGGTATGTTGAATCTGTTTCTCAACCGATTCAATATCAGTCTAAAAGGCATTGCCACAGGAAAAGGAGGCATAGTGAATACGGGAAACAAGCAAAAATTTGCCGTAGGCTCAAGCATAGCCGTTACCGATTTTTATTTCAACGATGTGCCCTTGGGGTTCATGAATGCCCGTACCATTTGGAGAAGTCAGGTCAGCAAATTATACATCAACGCCGATTTATTTACCGATTCCACCCAGGAAAATCGTTTGACCAATATCAGCGGATATTTTGATCCTGCAAAAAAATATATAGACTTGGACGGTGACATACGCAATTTTAATATCAAAACCTTGGAACCTTATCTCAAATCCTTTGCTTACAAAATGGAGGGGTTCGGTACCGGTACCCTTTCGTTTAAAGGTCCTGTTAAAGATGCCAAACTATTGGGAGAAGTTACTTTGCATTCCGGTGTAATGGGCATAGACTTTTTGAAAACAGAATACACCTTGCACAATCAAAAAATAAATTTTGTGGATACAGGATTTATTTTTAACAATGTGACAGCTCGCGACATGTATAACAATCCTGTTACTATCAACGGCATGGTCACCCATCAAAAATTAAGAAACTGGGGAATGAATCTGCGCATGCGGGCCACCAACGCTTTAGCTCTCAACACCACGCTCAAAGACAATAACTTGTTCTACGGAAAAGCCTTTGTTACAGGCAATATCAATATGAAAGGGCAAGCCGGAGACATTATTCAAATAGATGCCGATGTGCTCACCGAACCCAAAACCGACATAGGGTTGATGTTTGATTGGAGCACTACCGCCAACGAAAGCGACGTAATCAGTTTTGTAAACTACAATACCGAAAAAACCGAGGTTCTTCCTGCTTCTTCGGAAACGCACATAGGGGTAAACATGAAAATAAAAGCCACCCCTAATGCCACGGTGAGGGTATTTCTTGACCCTTCCATAGGGGGAAGTATTATAGGCAGGGGTTCCGGCACCGTGGAATTGAATGTATCACCGGAGGCAGGATTCCGCATTTACGGAGTGTATACCTTGTCCGACGGGGTGTTCAACATTGCTTATGGGGATGTGCTTACCCGAAGTTTTAAATTACAAAACGGAAGCACCATATCCTGGACAGGCGACCCCAAAGGAACCATGAATGTAAAAGCAGTGCAATCCACCAAAGTGTCTATCAACAACCTTGTAGCCGGTGAAGACAATCAAAACAGCTACCGCCCTGTTTCGGTTAACAATATTTTGTATTTGCAAGGCGATTTGCTTAAACCCGATTTCAATTTCAGTTTTAACATGCCCGATGCCGATGAAAACATCAAATCAATAGTGTACAATAGTATAGACACCTCCGACAGGGAAGAGATGGTAAAACAAATGATAGCCGTATTGTTTTTAGGTGTGTTTGAAGCTACCGATGCCAACACTACAGGCAGCACTATCAGTAGCGGATTGGGTTATTCTATCAGTGAACTTATATCGTATCAAATCAACAAGGTGGTTTCTTCTATATCCGAAAATTTGGATGTGAGGGTAGCCTACCGTTCCAATGAAGACAACGCGGAAAATGAATATAGCGTGGACGTCGGCGGCAATTTCCTCAACAACAGACTAAGTATCAAAACCACCTTCGGTGTTTTGGACCAAAAAGATATAGACAACAGCGACAGATTTTTGGGAGATATTACGGCAGAATATAAAATCACCAAAGACGGTTCGCTGAAAGTAAAAGCTTTTAATGTTACCAATCAACAAGATAAGTTGGAATACACCTCCAAATATTCCCAAGGAATAGGGTTGTCGTTTTCCAAAGACTTTAATTCTTATAAAGAACTATTTACCCCTAAGCGTAAGCGAGCAAAGAATAAAACGGTGCAACCTCCGTATGCTCCTGCGGCAACGGACAGCACGGCTATTGTTCCTTAAGCAAACGGTCTATCACCTTGGGAAAGTGTTCTTTTTCCAATAAATGAATTTTAGCGGCAACGTCATCAGCAGTATCTTGCGGCAACACCTGACATGAGGCTTGAAAGATAATATCCCCTTCGTCATAATGTTCATTCACATAATGTATGCTTATGCCCGAAACGGATTCTTTGTTTTTTACCACCGCCTCGTGCACATGATGTCCGTACATGCCTTTTCCTCCGTATTTAGGCAACAAGGCGGGATGTATATTGATAATTTTTTTCGGAAACGACCTTACTATTTCGGTAGGCATTAACCATAAAAAACCCGCTAACACTATTAAATCGGGCTGAATGGCCTGCAATTGAGCATACACCTCCGATGTATCATAAAAAGAATGCCTGTTGATAATACTGAAAGGTATGCCCAAATTTTCAGCCCGCTTTAAAACATAAGCATCTTTTTTATTACAAAACAAATAAGACATTTCTATATCTTTGCGACAAGCAAAATATTCCGCTATTTGTTGGACATTGGTTCCGTTTCCGGATGCAAACAAAACTACTTTTTTCATATTGTAAACAGGCTATTGCTTTGAAGTTATATTTTGATTTTTTTTTCTGCAAAAATACTATTTTTTTACTTAACAACAATATTTTGCTGAACAAATTCGATGACAAAAAGTTATCGAAAATTAAAAGTTCAACTTGTGCAGTGCTAAAAAAGAAAGATATTAAAAAAAATGCTATCTTTGCTTTTTATACATCCGCTTTATGAGTGAAAATATATTCAACATGTTGTTATTTTTCGGTACCCTGCTTCTGTATGGCAGCGGGGTAAGTGTTGTCTGCTGTTTTTTAGGGAAAAGCGGATTATATACAGACGCCTTTATTAGCACAAACAATCGCTCTTTTAGAACAAAAAAACAAATTGCACAACATGAATAAAAAATATATTTTGCCGCTGATAATACTACTCTCCTCCATGGGGTATGCCCAACAACCTATAGCGGTGGGAACGTGGCAAACACATTTCAACTATTCTGACGGCAAAGATGTAGAACTGATAGACCACACCTTGTTCTACATTACAGAAAACACCATCTTAAAACTGGATTTAACCGAAAATGCACTATTACATTTGGACAAAACCAACGGGCTGAGTGACGTGGGTATCAATTGTACTACCGCCGATACCGCCAATGCCGCCTTGATAATTGCCTACAACAACACCAATATTGATATCTATCAAAAAGGAAGAATATACAATATACCCGATATCTTCAACAAGCAAATATCGGGGGAGAAAACCATCAACAGTATATTATGTCACAATAATATAGTCTATTTGGCTTGCGGATTCGGGATAGTCTGCATAGACATCAAACAAAAAAACATTAAAGACACTTGGTTTTTTCAGGCTGAAGACAGACAATATCCCGTAATAGATATTTGTATCAGCGGTGACAGCATCTACGCACTCACAGAAAATACATTGTACTTCAACATGCTCAACAACAGCCAAATCAATAATTTTTTATCATGGCAGGCTGACACTACTTTGGAGAATACCGGTGTGTTGCAACATATTACCCGCTATGGCAATTATTTGTTGTGTGCCAAACAAGATATCACCGGCAATGCCCTTAAGCCGCTGAAAAACAATATATATTTTCGCGAGGATAACACATGGAAAAAACATTCTGTGTTATCCCAAAGTGAATATACTAACATGGAGTGCAAACACAACAAGCTCATACTCACCAACGACACTTGTGCAGAAGCGTGGACCTTGCAAGCCGACGGAACATTAAACAAATATTCTGCCACCTATTGTTCTGCAGCCGTGGGTGCTGTGTGCACGCGTGAAGGATATATTTATGCCGCTTCTGCTGATGACGGACTGATAAGAGGACGTTGGGAGGAATATTTTCCTTACCGTATTTCATCTCCCTGCAGCGATGAAGGCTGGAAAATGGATTGGAAAAAAGGAAAATTAACTATGGTTCACGGGGGGCATGCCAATTGGACACCCCGCTGGATACCGGCACGAACATCCATACTTACCGACAGGCACTGGAGAAATATAGCTTACGATTTTAATTATAAATACTATTATTCTCTCATAGACATCAAAATAGCTCCTTACGATACCTCTGTCATCTATGCAGCTTCTTTGGTGCAAGGATTGATAAAAATAAAAGACAATGCCATCTGCCAAGTATACAATCAAAACAATTCTTCGCTACACGCATTGGAAATCGACACCGGCACCACAAGGGTTTTGGCATTGGATTTTGATGCTAAAAACAATTTATGGATGACCAATTTCTCCTCCACCACCCAACTATCGGTACTTACCCGTGACGGTCAGTGGCATGCTTATAACATTCCGTATAGCGGAGAATACATTACGGGCAATATATTTTGTGATTCAAGGGGTTTGATATGGCTCACCAACGACAGAAACAGGAATTTGATACTTTTCAACCCCAACAAAACGCCTTTGAACCCCGCTGATGATGAATGGATAAAACTCAATACCGCCCTGACGGAAGAAAACGGTCCGTTTGAATATATCTATGCTATAGCCGAAGATAAAGACGGAAAAATATGGCTGGGCACCAATGCGGGATTAAAGGTTTATCATTCTCCGTCCCGTTTAACCGACAATTCGGCTATACTGCCCTCTCCCATTGCTGTTCAGACCATTAGCGGCACCGACACATTGGTGGAATTAGTGCTTAAATCGGAAATAGTTCGTGATATCTGTATAGACGGGGGTAATAGAAAATGGGTGGCCACCGACAACGCCGGCGTATTTTTACTCTCTGCCGATGCAAAAACAGAAATATTGCATTTTACTAAAGAAAACAGTCCGTTACTATCCAACACCGTAATGGATATATGTATTGACGGCTATAGCGGAGAGGTGTACTTTGCTACCGACAAAGGTTTGATATCGTATCGCTATACCGCTACCGACGGCAATGAAACACAAGACAGTTTGAAAATATTTCCCAACCCCGTGCGGGGTAATTTTGAAGGATACATCACCATTAGCGGACTGGTGGACGATTCTGAAGTAAAAATCACCGATGCAGCAGGTCGTTTGGTGTACCGCACCACTTCCAACGGCGGCACCGCCGTATGGGACGGACGCCGCTTTGACGGAAGCAAAGTCGCCACCGGCGTATATTATGTTTTCGCATCGGGAGGAAATAAGATGAAACTTAAAAAAACAGGAAAAATTTTGTTTATCAAATAAAAATAAAAGCTTTATGCGTACAGAAAAAGACACGATGGGCATGGTAGAAGTCAACGACAATGCATATTGGGGTGCCCAAACACAACGTTCTATCAATAATTTTAAAATAGGGGATATACACATGCCTTCGGCTATTATCAGAGCTTTGGCTATTATCAAAAAAGCTGCAGCCTGTGCCAACGCGGAATTGGGCGTGCTTGCCAATGATAAAAAAGATTTGATAGTGCAAGTTTGCAACGAAATACTCCAACATCAACTGGACGAACACTTCCCTCTTTTGGTATGGCAAACCGGCTCCGGCACACAAACCAATATGAATGTCAACGAAGTGATAGCCAATCGTGCAGAAATATTACATGGCGGCAATTTGCAATCCGCCGACCGATATATATCGGCAAACGACGATGTCAACAAATCGCAATCCACCAATGATGTGTTCCCTACCGCTATGAGAATAGCTTTGTGCGACTGTATAGAACATCATACCTTACCGGCGTTGGAAGCTTTAAAAACAGCATTCAAACACAAACACCAAGCTTTTGCCGACATAGTAAAAATAGGCCGCACCCACCTGATGGACGCCACACCGCTTTCATTGGGCAGCGAATTTTCGGCATATGAATACCAGATAGACTTTGGCATAAAAGCCCTTAACAACAGTCTGCACCACCTGCGACACCTGCCCATAGGCGGCACAGCCGTAGGCACAGGTTTGAACGCTCCTAAAGGATACGATACGCTTACAACCAAATATATCAACAGTCTTACCAACGGTCAATACATAGCCGCTGACAACAAATACGAAGCCATGGCAAGCCATGATGCAATAGTGGAATGTTCTTCCGCTATGAAACAATTGGCGGTAAGCCTTACCAAAATAGCCAACGATATTCGTTTATTGGCTTCCGGACCGCGGTGCGGATTGGGCGAAATTAATATTCCGCAAAACGAGCCGGGGTCTTCCATTATGCCCGGAAAAGTGAACCCCACACAATGCGAGGCCATGACCATGGTGTGTGCTCAAATTATAGGCAACGATACCACCATCTCCATTGCCGCCATGCAAGGACACCTGCAATTAAATGTATTCATGCCGGTAATTGCCTACAATAGCTTGCAATCAGCATCTCTTTTGTCCGATGCCTGCTTGAATTTCAAAGAAAAATGCATAGACGGCATTACCGCCAATAATGAGAACATAGCCAGAAATTTGCACAACTCACTGATGCTGGTAACCGCCCTTAACCCGCATATAGGTTATTATAATGCTGCAAAAATAGCACAAAATGCTTATGATAAGGGCCTTACCCTTAAACAATCGGCTTTGGAACTACACCTTGTTACCGAAGAAGAATTTAACGCTTGGGTGAAACCGGAAAATATGATATAAGCACAAAATCGGTGTAAATTACGCATTATACTTTTTCTTAGTATTCTTTTTCTGCCATGTACAAAAAGAAATTATAACCGCTTGCCCGAATTTCTTGATTGTACCTATCAGTTTTTTCTTTGCTTGGAGCAAAAAACCGCTAAAGTTACGCTTGGGTTAAGACACAAAAGTTCTATCCGAATGTACTTTTGAAATTTATTTTATTAACAAAAAAAGATGCTCCTTCTATTTTAAAAAACTTACAAGCATTATCAACACTATCACCAGCGGGGCGACAAAACGTACAATAAAGCGTAATATTTTTAAGAACACAGGAGAAAAATGCAAACTGCCTTCGTTGGTGATTTCATCAAAATATTCTTTATCGGTCATTTTCCAACCGGCAAACAACACGAACAACAAACCGCCTACCGGTAACAATATGTTGGCGGATAATTTATCCATAAAATCAAAAATATTGTTTCCCAATAAGGTCACATGTTTTAACATGCCCAAGGAAAGGGAGCATAACACGGCTAATACCGTTACCGACAACGAAGATATGGCCACCGCTGCTTTTCTTGACCAATGAATTTCTTCTATCAAATAGGCCACCATCACCTCCAACAAGGATATGGAAGAGGATAGAGCGGCAAAAAACAGCACTACAAAAAACAATATGGCAAAAATTCCGCCCATGGGTAATTGGGAAAATATTTGGGGAATGATAACAAACACCAAACCCGGCCCTTCTGCCGGAGTAAGACCGAAGGCAAACACCGCCGGCATAATAGCTGTACCTGCCAACAAAGCAAACAGGGTATCCATCAATGCCGTTTCGGTGGAAAGTCGGACAATATTTTCATTCCTTTTCACATAAGAGGCATAGGTAATAATTGTTCCACAACCTATTGATAAGGAAAAGAAAGATTGCCCGAGAGCGGACAATACGGTATCTATTGTAAATTTTGACCAATCGGGACGAAACAAGAATTTTACGCCTTCACCGGCCCCTTTCAAAGTAAGCGACCGTATTGCCAGCATGATTACCATTACAAACAACAAGGGCATCATCACCTTGGTATATTTTTCTATGCCTTTGTTCACACCCATTATCACAACCACGGCTGTAAACAATAAAAATATCAACGTGAATATCAGCGGACGAAAAGCATTCTCCGATGAATAACGGAACGTTTGTTCGTAATCCAGACCTTCTTTAAAATTAAAACATACCGCCTGGGTAATATAATCTACTGTCCAACCGCCTACCACACTATAAAAAGACAATATCACCAATGCACTGATAACCGATATGAAGCCGATTTTTCCCCAAGCTTTGCCGCTTTTTCCTTGCGATAAAACTTTAAAAGCCCCGAACACATTGGACTGACTGCGTCTGCCCACAACGAATTCCGTAATCATCAACGGCAAACATATTATCGTCAAAAACAATAAATACAAAATAATAAACACGGCTCCGCCGTTGTTGCCGACCAAATAAGGAAACCTCCATAAATTTCCCAACCCCACGGCAGAACCGGCCAAGGCCACCAATATGCCGAATTTACTGCCAAAAGAATCTCTTTCGTTCATGATATTGCAATAAAAATTTGAATTTGCAAAAATAACATTTTATTCTTACTTTCCTATAAAAACCCGATAAAACTTGCTTTTTTGCCGACAAACATGCTGTATTGACCTCGTTTTTTTAATTGCTGACAAATTTTGAGCAGAATTTATTTTCAAAAAAAATGCCATCTCATAAAAAAATTGTATCTTTGTGCCTATGGAAGACATGATTTTGATTTTAGATTTCGGCTCACAATACACCCAATTAATAGCTCGTCGTATCAGAGAGCTCAACGTATATTGTGAAATACACCCTTATAATGCAAATTATCCGTTAACACCCAATGTAAAAGGAGTGATATTATCAGGCAGTCCTTTTTCGGTTTACGATTCCAAGGCGCCCATTCCCAATTTGGATTTATACAGACACAAACTGCCTTTGTTAGGGGTATGTTTCGGTGCTCAATATTTGGTATTTCATGACGGAGGCAAGGTTCAATCATCTCCTTCACGGGAATACGGAAGGGCCCGATTGGTATATATCAACCAACAAAGCACACTCATGCAGAATGTGGATTTAAACACACAAGTATGGATGTCGCACGGAGACACCATCACCGATATTCCTGCCGATTTTGAACCTATTTGCAGCACTGCAGACGTTAAATATGCCGGCTATAAAATTCAGGGGGAAGATACTTACGGCATACAATTTCACCCCGAAGTGCATCATAGCGAACAAGGCAAAACCATTATCAAAAACTTTGTGGTGGACATTTGCCGCTGCCGACAATCGTGGACACCGGCATCGTTTATAGAATCCAGCGTTGCCGCATTGCAAAAACAATTGCAAAACGACAAAGTGATATTGGGTATTTCCGGCGGGGTGGATTCCTCCGTGGCGGCTTATCTTTTGCATAAAGCCATAGGAACCAATATGACAGGTATATTCGTCAACAACGGCTTGCTCCGCAAAAATGAATTTGAAACCGTTTTAGCCAATTACAAGCTCACCGGCCTCAATGTAATAGGGGTAGATGCCTCGCAACAATTTTATGCCAATTTACAAGGTGTTACCGACCCTGAACAAAAACGTAAAATTATCGGTAAAACTTTCATAGATGTGTTTGATGCCGAGGCAAAGAAAATAAGCGATGTAAAATGGTTGGCCCAAGGCACTATCTATCCCGATGTGATAGAATCCATGTCGGTAAAAGGTCCGTCGGCCACTATAAAATCGCACCATAATGTAGGCGGATTGCCCGATTTTATGAAATTAAAAGTGGTAGAGCCCTTGCGATTATTGTTTAAAGATGAAGTTCGTAATATAGGACGCAGTTTAAACATACCGGAAATATTGTTAAACCGCCATCCTTTCCCCGGCCCGGGATTGGGAATAAGAATATTGGGAGATATTACAGCGGAAAAAGTTCGTATATTGCAAGATGTGGACGATATTTTCATTTCCAATCTGCATGAATCGGGATGGTACAATAAAGTATGGCAGGCAGGAGCCATATTATTGCCCGTACGCTCCGTCGGTGTAATGGGCGATGAACGCACCTATGAGAATTGCGTAGCTCTTAGAGCGGTGCATTCCACCGATGGCATGACTGCCGACTGGGTACACCTCCCTTATGAACTTTTAGCCAAAATATCCAACGAAATCATCAATAAAGTAAGAGGCGTAAACAGAGTGGTTTACGACATTAGTTCCAAACCCCCTGCAACGATAGAGTGGGAATAAAAAAAATGATTATGATGCGTAAATTTATATGCTTATTGTTTTGTTTGTGCATTGTCACAACAAGTGTATGGGCACAAGCGGTAAAATCAGATAAAACCGCTATTATAGACCAACATCTATTCTACGTTCACAAAGTGGTACAAGGGCAAACTTTGTCTCGCCTTTCGGCAATGTACAACGTGCCGGTAAACACCATTATTAAACATAATCCCAAGGCGGAAAAAATGCTCTCCATCGATCAAATATTATACATACCCGTTTCCGATGCTTCCGTGGAATATTATGTGGTGCAAGCCGGAGATACTTGGTATAAAATAGCTCGTAACAGAGGCATTAGTGAAACCGAACTACACCGCTTGAATGCATACAAAACCAACACTTTGCTATCCATAGGTGATACTTTGGTGGTGCCTTATATAGACATGGAAGACACCCCTATTGCCACCTCCATTAGTAATAACACCAATACGAATAGCAATAAAAACAACAATGACAAAAATAACAACAAAAACAATAGCGATAAAAATACAATCACTATTCACAAAGAAAACATTCAACACACTGTTGCACAGGGAGAAACATTGTATGCTATAGCTCGTAAATACAATACCTCGTACAATGAAATCAAAGCAGCCAACCCCGGACTGAGTGACGATATAGTTCCCGGACAAATTATCAACATTCCCGACATAGCCGGTACTGTGGCTGCCAATCCGACAGAAAACGGCATTGTGGTAACACATGAAAACACGGTAAAACAAGCTTTGTTGAATATCGGAGAAAAAAAGAATCACTACACTGTATATATGTTCATTCCGCTTTATCTCAGCCAAGGAACAGACATCAATACCTCTAAAATTAAATCTTTAGATGCCTATAACAATATCAAACCCTTTTCTTTTATCCAATTTTACGAAGCCATGCTATTGGCTACCGAAGATATCAGCAAACAATATCCCGACATACGCATAGACCTCAAAGTGGAAGATGTCAACAACCTGTCATCTGTTAAAATGGATAAACTCATCAGCAGCGGGGAACTGAAAAATGCCGATTTGATTATAGGTCCGTTTTTCGGCAAAGAATTTACAAAATTGTGCCAATATGCACAAAATCAAAAAATATGTTTGGTAAATCCTTTTTCTGTAACCTACGAAGGAACAGGCTCAAATGCTTATGTATACAAAGCAGCGGCATCGTATAACGCCCAAGCCGTTAAATTTGCCAAATACCTTGTTGACATGCACCAAACGGCTAACATAATAATTGTCAACAACCCATCTTCAAAAGAAAAAGCAAAAGCCGTTGCTTATACCAATACTTTTCAATCGATTTTTGCCAACAGCAATATCCATATTCAAGAAATTAATATACAATCGGCAGGTATAGCAGGTGTTAAATCGGCTATTAACCCGAATTGTGAAAATTATATCTTCACCTTTTTTGAAGGAGAAATTACCGTTACCAATTTCATGCAGACCATGCACGCCCAAAAATACGAAAACGTAACCTTAATAGCTCCCGAATCGTGGTTGGAATACGATAACATAGAATCGGAATATTTTATGGAATTCAAAACACATTATATCAGCCAATATTTTGTAGATTATTCCAAACCGGCCGTTATCAATTTTCTGGACAGATTCCGTATGAAATACAATATAGAACCCACCTTGGACCATTTTGCTTTTCAAGGATATGACTTAACCTATTATTTTTTGAGCAGCCTGTGTGAAAAAGGAACCGCTTTTGCTCCTTATGATGCACCCAACAAAGCTTTACTTTCCACACAATTCAAATTTATTCCCAACGGAGATTTTTTGCAAGAAAATACTTTCACCAATATATTCAAAATCAGTGACTACCATTTTTACGAAGCCACACAGAATGTATCGGGGAAACATACCGACCAATAGATGAAAGCGACATTAACAAATTGTCTTTTATATTTGCTCCTGCTCTTGTTGGCAGGATGCAATATGAACCGGCAAGAGGAAAATCGTACCGTGTTTCGCTACAATGAATCGGCAGGGATAACATCTCTTGACCCCGCCTTTGCGAAAGACCAAGCCAACATCTGGCCTTGCAATCAGTTATACAACAGTTTGGTTCAATTAGACAGCAATTTGAACATATTACCTTGTTTGGCTGATTCGTGGACCATTTCCCCCGACGGCAAAACCTATACCTTTCACCTTAGAAACGATGTGTATTTTCATCAAACCGATTTCTATCGTTTTCCCGACAAACGACGCATGACAGCCTCCGATGTGGCATATAGTTTCAACCGCTTGGTAGACCCTCAGGTGGCTTCGCCCGGAGCGTGGGTGTTTACTAACGTAAAACGCAAAGCCGACAATACATTGGATATATCCACTCCCGATGATACTACTGTTATCATTCACCTAAAAAACGCTTTCCCTCCTTTTTTAGGCTTGCTTTCTATGCAATATTGCTCGGTAGTACCCCGTGAAGTGGTGGAAAAATACGGCAAAGATTTTCGTAAATATCCTGTAGGAACAGGTCCTTTTATGTTCAAAACATGGAAAGAAGGGGTAAAACTGATATTGGTGAAAAACCCCCTCTATTTTGAACGCGACAGCCAAAACATTGCCCTGCCCTATATTGACGCCGTTGCTATTTCGTTTATCATAGACAAACAATCGGTGTTTATGGAGTTTGTTAAAGGAAATCTGGACTTTATGTCCGGATTAGACGCCTCTTACAAAGACGAACTGCTGACTCGGAACGGACAACTGAACCCCGTTTATCATAAAAAAATACACATGCTTTCCATGCCCTATCTCAATACTGAATATTTAGGATTTTTGATGGAAAAAAATGACCGGAACAATCCTTTACTGATTAAAGAAGTAAGACAAGCTATCAATTACGGCTTTGATAGAAAAAAAATGTTGCGTTTTTTGCGTAGCAATATAGGTATAGCCGGTACACACGGCATAATACCCTACGGAATGCCGCCATATTGCGATAGCGCGAACTACGGCTATGACTACGACCCGCAAAAAGCCCGTATGCTGTTGGCAAAAGCAGGTTTTCCCGAAGGAAAAAACATGCCGCCGGTAAAATTATATGTTACAGAAAGTTATATGGATATCACCCAATATATCGCTCACGAACTGGAACAAATAGGCATTCATGTAGAGATGATAAAAATTCAACCGGCCATGTTAAGACAATTTATTTCCAAATCGGAAATACCTTTTTTCAGAGGATCATGGATTGCCGATTATCCCGATGCAGAGAACTATCTTTCTTTATTTTATTCCAAGAATTTTTGTCCTAACGGACCCAATTATACACACTATCACAATCCGTCTTTTGACCGTTTGTACCAATTGTCACAAGCCACTGTCAACGATAGCCTTCGTAATCAATACTATCGGCAAATGGACAGCTTGATGACTTGCGACGCACCTGTGGTGGTTCTATATTATGACAGAGTGCTTCGTTTTGTCGGCAACAACGTTCAAGGGATGGAAAACAACAGTATGAACTTATTGACTTTAAAGAATATAAAAATTATAAACAAATAAAAACACTATAACCCATGCCGGTGTGGTCGAAGCACCCCCTATTCCGCCTGTTATGTGCTTTTGTAACAGGTATTCTAGCGGCATATTATGCCGTAGATAGCATTTTGCCTTTTTATATAGCCCTGCCGGCTATTGTAATAATTATTATTACAGGATACTACATTGTCTCCAAACACAAACAACATACTTATCGATTTTCCGCTATTTTGCTAATATGCTTTGTGCTATTGGGTATTATCCACACCCAAACTTTTCGTTATCTGCGGCAACAGGTGCCGGACGACATCCACAACTCTTCTTCGCAAAATTTTATACTGCTTGTAAATGAAATACCTATAGAAAAAGAAAAAAGTATAAAAATTATAGGTAAAATCACCCAAATGGAAAACCAAAACAAGTGGATGAATGCCAATACCAAAATATTGCTTTATTTACAAAAAGACAGCATGGCATCGAACCTGCAATACGGAGATAAACTATTGATAAGCACAAAGATAAACGAGATATCCGGACCTAAAAATCCGGACGAATTCAATTATAAACGATATCTTAACCTCAAAAATATTTATTATCAAGCCTATTGCAAAGGTCCGCAATGGCATCTGCTGGCACATCAGCAAGGAAATGCGATATTGCGTGTTTCGGCACAATTACGCAATGTGTTTTTACGCATATTGCAACAGAGCGGACTTGAGGTTGACGAATATAGCGTTATTGCGGCTATGCTACTCGGATTTGATGACAATATGGATACCGAATTATCTCGGCAATATGCTTCTGCCGGAGCAAGCCACATACTATGCGTTTCGGGTATGCATGTCGGAATTATTTATTTAATCATTAACTTTCTATTATCTTTTCTTGACAAAAGAAAATACGGTAAACAATTAAAAAGCATGCTTACGCTTGCCGGCATTTGGCTATATGCCTGCATCACAGGACTATCCCCTTCGGTGATGAGAGCTGCCACCATGTTTACGTTTGTAAGCATAGGGCAACTATTCCAACAGCAAAACAATACCTACAACAGTCTATTAGCTTCCATGTTTTTTTTATTGATGATCAATCCTTTGTTGATATTTGACATAGGATTCCAATTCTCTTATTTGGCAGTATTCGGTATATTATGGATAGTCAATTTGATGAAAGACTATATCCATATAGACAACCCCGTAGCGGAATATTTTGTGGGGATAATTTGTGTATCCGTAGTAGCCCAATTATTTACGGCTCCTCTTTCCATGTATTACTTTCATCGGTTTCCCAATTATTTTTTATTAACCAACACTGTGGTGGTAGGCATCGCTCCATTTATTATAGGCTGTGGCATTATTGTATTATGCACTTATTGGATACCGCCTTTGTTCACCCTGTTTTCCCATCTGTTGTCATGGATGATAAAAATGGTAAACGCATGTATTGCCGGCATAAATTCCTTACCCGGCTCCTCCACTACCGGCATTGCTTTTTCCATCACGCAAACCATATTATTATACCTCATTATCTTATGCACTCTTATATTTTTGGTATACAAATACAAACGCTATATGTGGACGGCTTTTGGGGCACTTATATTATTCTTTTGCCTGGAACTCAAATGTCAAATAAAATTATTGCGGCGGGAAGAAATAGTATTTTATCATACACCGTCCTCAGTAGTAATAGACTATTTCTATGGTAAAAATTGCTACAATTATTGTACCGATGAACAAAGCTTGGCCTATAGCGATTTTGCTTGCAATAATCATAGATGCCTCAATAGAATAAAAAACATTTACCCCATACAAGACCGACATTATTTTCAATTGGGCAACTATAGTTGCCTGGTGCTTGACACGCTGCTGATTCCTTTGGATACACCTTGTTTAAAAGTGGATTTTTTGGTTCTTGGCAACAATCAAAACTATCATATGGATGCCATACAAAAAAGCATTGATTTTGATATGCTGATTATAGACAATGATTTTTCGCCTTATCGCAGAGAAAAGTTGTTACAGCAATGCGACCGGCTTCACATTGCATATCATGATTTAAGTCGGCAAGCTTTGGTTGTTAAACTACCTTAAGCTTTTATTTCTCCATCAATTTTTTATAATGGAAACGATGTATTTCCGTTCCGAGTCGTTTTTTACGATTTTCTTCGTATTCGGTGTAAGTGCCTTCAAAGAAATATAATTGTGCATCTCCTTCAAAAGCGAGAATATGAGTACATACTCTATCCAAAAACCAACGGTCGTGGGAGATGATTACGGCACAACCCGCAAAATTTTCCAACGCTTCTTCCAAGGCTCTCAGGGTATTGATATCTATATCGTTGGTGGGCTCATCCAACAGCAATACATTGGCTTCCGATTTCAAAGTCATGGCTAAATGCAAGCGGTTGCGTTCTCCTCCGGACAGCACACCCGTTTTTTTGCCTTGGTCGGCCCCGCTGAAATTAAAACGGGCAATATAGGCTCTGGCATTGATAAGTCTGCCTCCCAACATCATTTGTTCCGCTCCTGCGGAGATGGTTTCATACACCGTTTTTTCGGGGTCTATTTCTGTATGCTGTTGGTCTACATAACCCAATTTTACTGTGTCGCCTATCAAAAATTCTCCTTTGTCGGGCTTGTCCAACCCCATTATCAAGCGGAATAATGTGGTTTTACCGGCTCCGTTAGGACCGATAATGCCTATAATGGCATTAGGAGGCAAGGTGAAATTCAGATTTTCATACAACACCTTGTCTCCGAATATTTTAGTAACATTTTTAGCTTCTATCACATTATTGCCCAAACGGGGACCGTTGGGGATAAAAATCTCCAATTTTTCTTCTTTTTCTTTTACATCTTCGTTGAGCAATTTATCGTAAGCGTTCAAACGAGCCTTGGATTTTGCCTGACGGGCTTTGGGCGACATACGCACCCATTCCAACTCGCGTTCCAAAGTTTTTTGTCGTTTGGATTCTTGCTTTTGTTCCATTTGCAAGCGTTTGGATTTTTGGTCCAGCCAAGAAGAGTAATTTCCTTGCCATGGAATACCCTCCCCTCTATCCAATTCCAATATCCAGCCGGCAACATTATCCAAAAAATACCTGTCATGCGTTACCGCTATCACCGTTCCTTTATATTGTCGCAAATGAACTTCGAGCCATTGTACCGATTCGGCATCCAAATGGTTGGTAGGCTCATCCAACAACAGCACATCGGGCTCTTGCAACAACAAACGGCACAATGCCACTCTGCGGCGTTCTCCGCCCGAAAGGGTGGCAATGGAAGCATTCGCATCGGGACAATTGAGCGCATCCATGGCACGATTCAACTTAGCATCCAATTCCCAAGCATCATATTGGTCTATCAATTCGGTGAGTTCTCCTTGACGGTTGATAAGGCGGGTCATCTCTTCATCGCTCATGGGCTCGGCAAATTTATTATTCACCTCGTCATATTCTTTGAGTATGGCTACCACTTCGCCTACACCTTCCATCACCACTTCTTTAACCGTTTTGTTTTTATCCAATACCGGCTCTTGAGGCAGATATCCCACCGAATAACCCGGAGAAAAAACCACCTCGCCCGTAAATGATTTATCCTCTCCGGCAATAATTTTTAAAAGTGAGGATTTTCCGGCACCATTTAAACCCAAAACCCCTATTTTAGCACCATAATAAAACGATAAATAGATATTTTTTAACACCTGTTTTCCCGGATTGTAAGTCTTGCTTACATTCACCATGGAAAAAATAATTTTTTTGTCGTCAGCCATAACATGTATGTTTAATGAATATTTTACAAAAATACAATTTTTTTTCTTACAAGCCGGCAACAACAAATATGAATGCCGTTTTGTTTGATTAACGGTTCGTCATTGTTTTTGTTCAGCATGTGCAAATGCGGCATAACACACAAAAAAATGTTATCTTTGCAATTGTACAAAGATTTAACATCCATGAACAACAATAAAGTGATTATATCCGGCATACAACAAACCGGTATCGGTGTTCCCGAAGTATATCCCGCATGGGATTGGTATAAAACACATTTCGGGGTGAAAGTAAAAATGTTTGATGAAAAAGCCATTGCTGACATCATGGCTCCGTATATGGGCGGTGCAGAAAGGCCTCGTCATGCCATATTAGCCCTCAATTTACAAGGCGGCGGCGGCTTTGAAATATGGCAACACACCAGCCATGCACCCCATCCTGCCCCATTTGACATATTGCCGGGCGACTTAGGCATATTCGCATGCAAAATAAAAAGCAAGAACGTAGATGAAAGTCACCGCTTTTTGTCAGAAAAAAAAGCTGATATCAGTCCTGTTTTCACCGATAAGGACGGGAAAAAATCTTTTTTTGTCCGCGACCCGTATAAAAACTTATTCCAAATAGTAGCCGGTGACAATTGGTATATGAACCGGCATTTTCATTGCGGAGGGGTATATGGTGTAATGATAGGCACACAAGATATGGAAAAATCCATGGCTTTTTATAAAAACATATTGGAATATGATGTTGTGTTGAGCGACCAAAGCGGCACATTTGACGACTTTTCCTATTTAGGCACTCCCGGACAATTCAGAAGAGTGCTGCTCACCCATAGCCAAGCCCGCAAAGGCTCTTTTTCCAAAGTGTTCGGTAATTCACAAATAGAATTGGTGCAATCGCTTGACCGTACCGATATACATAAAATATTTGACGGACGTATGTGGGGAGACATAGGTTTTATACAATTATGTTTTGATGTTACCAACATGACCGCTTTGGAAAAACGATGTGAAGAATATGGTTATCCTTTTACCATAGACAGCCGGAAAAAATCAGGACGTTTTGACATGGGAGAAGCCACAGGACATTTTGCCTATAACGAAGACCCTTCCGGCACATTGGTGGAATATGTGGAAACGGAAAAAATACCTCTACTCAAAAAAATGGGTATTTATCTTAACCTCAAAAACAAAAACAGAGAAAAACCATTGCCCGATATATTATTGCACTTGCTACGATTAATGGAACAATAATGGAACAAAAAAAATCATGGGCTTTAATTACCGGAGGCAGTTCGGGCATAGGTTATGAATATGCCCGCCAGCTGGCTTCACGTTCCTATGCTGTGTTCATTGTCAGCAATCAAGAGGCTGAATGCATACAAGCCGCTACGGATATTCATCGTCAATTTGGTGTTGAAACACGATATTTTGTAATAGACCTTTCCTTAAGTCATGCCGCCGAAGAGGTATATCATTTTTGCATGCAAAACAATATGGAAATAGAGGTATTGGTCAATAATGCCGGCATGTTCTTTTGGAATATGCTTCACGAAGCTCCTCCGGAAAAAATATTAACCATTACCCAATTGCATATTACCACTCCTACCATGCTTTGCCGCTTGTTCGGCGATGAGATGCGAAAAAGACAAAAAGGATATATCCTCAATGTGGCTTCCATTGCAGCATGGATGACCTTTCCTACTTTGGCAACCTATGCCAATAGCAAAATGTATATCAAAAACTTTACGCTGTCGCTTCACTATGAGTTAAACGACTATCATGTAAACGTATGCTACATTGCACCCGGTGCAGTGGATACTTCTCTTTACCAACTATCTCCCAAGATGCGGCACCTGCTGTGCAAACTGCACATTATGCTATCCCCTCAAAAAGTGGCACGCAAAGGCATTAATGCCTTGATGAAAGGAAGAAAAAGAGTGATACCGGGATGTATTAACTACTTGTTTATAGGTTTGGTAAAAATATGCCCGCTATGGTTGATAAATATAGCTAAACGATTGATTTACAAAAGCAAGTCGTAAGCTTTTGTCAATTAACTCCATTGGGATGCTTATAAAAGACAGAGAAATAAATATCATCTCACACGGGAACGCATATTGTAAAAAAAACTATCTTTGCATATTATTATAATATCATCCATATGCAAATTGAATTTTTAGGAGCCATAGAAGAAGTTACGGGTAGTAAATGCCTTATTACCACCGATAACAATATAAAAATACTTTTGGATTGCGGCATGTATCAAGGTAAAGGTTTGGAAACAGACGCTATGAATAGGGACCTTGGCTTTAATCCGGAAGATATTGATATACTTTTACTTTCACATGCACATATTGACCATTCGGGTTTAATACCCTATATATGCACACACGGATTTTCGGGTAAAATATATTGCACACATGCCACTCGTGATTTGTGCTCTATCATGCTGCCCGATTCGGGAAACATACAAGAAAGCGATACCATAGATTTTAATAAAAAACGTGATCGTATGGGATTGCCTCCGGTAGGCCCCCTATATACGGCACGCGAAGCTTTTGCGTCGTTAAGATATTTTGTAAGTATGCCCACCGATTTGGAAATTACCATTGCCGACGGGGTAAGAGTGATATTCACCAATACGGGTCATATATTGGGAGGCTCGGCTATCAGCCTTATTATTACCGAAAACGGAAAAGAAAAACGCCTATGCTATACAGGAGATATCGGCAGATACAATAAGCATTTGCTGTTAGACCCTTCCGTATTCCCGCAAGCCGACTACATTATTACGGAATGTACCTATGGTAACCGCAAACATGAATCGGTGAACTTGGCAGAAGAAGAATTGGCCATGGTGGTACAAGAAACTTGTATAAAAAAATTGGGAAAACTACTCATTCCTTCTTTTGCTATAGGCAGATGCCAAGAGATAATATATTCGCTTAACAATTTGAAAAAAAGGAAAAACCTTCCGGATGTGCCTATTTTCATAGATAGTCCTTTGGCTGTATCGGCTACGGATATATTCCGTTTGCACACCGAATGTTTTAAAGATGATATCTTAGACCTTATGCGTACACAAAAAGATCCTTTCGGATTTGACAACTTGTTTTATGTACGCACAAAAGAGGACTCCAAAACCCTCAACACCTATACCCGTCCTTGCATTATTATTTCCGCATCGGGAATGATGGAAGCCGGTCGTATCAAACACCATTTGGCTAACAACATAGAAAACAACAAAAACACTATATTGGTGGTAGGTTACTGTGCTCCCAAAACCCTGGGTCGCAAAATTGCCGACGGCGAACCCGTGGTTTCCATCTACGGCAATAAATACAAGGTGAACGCAGATGTCAGACAAATTGACGCTTTGTCCGGTCACGGAGATTATGAAGAAATGTATCGTTATCTCTCTTGTCAGGATAAGAACAAAGTGAAAAAAATATTTTTGGTACACGGAGAAAAAGATTCGGCACAGTTTTATCGCAACTATTTGTTAGAGAACGGATTCCACGATGTGGACATACCCGTTTTTCGTCAATGCGTCAGCATGTAAAAAAAACACTTGCCTCAGGCAACAAAAAAGTGTTATCGGGTATCATTATACCAAAATACATGTAGTTGATGAACGAAACTCAATTGGTGGAAGAATGTATTAAAGGCAATGAACAATGCCGCACGCTGCTATATAATCAATATAGCAAGGGATTGTATGGCATTGCCTTGCGGTACACCTCCTGCCAAGAAGACGCTCAAGATGTGTTGCAAGAGGCGTTTATTCGCATTTTTAACAATTTAAAACAATACAACGGTACAGGCAAATTACAAGCTTGGATGACACGTATAGTTATCAATCAAGCGCTTAAACTTTATCAATTAAACAAAAAAGCTTTTCCCGTGGAAAATTACGAAGATTATCAAGAAAAACTTTCCGATGTATCCATTACCGATTCGGACAAACTTTCTTATAATGTTCTGCTTGATTTTATTCGCCAATTACCCGACGGATACCGTATGGTGTTTAATTTGTGCGAAATAGAAGGCTATTCCTACGAGGAAGTGTCCAAAATATTGCATTGTACCAATGCAACATGTCGTTCGCAACTGTTCAAAGCTAAAAATGTATTGCGAAAAAAAGTTGTAGAATTTACTAAAAACGAATCATTGCTATGAAAACATATCAAGATATCGGGGAATTGTATAAAGACAAGTTTGCGAATTTTGCACCGGAAGTGCCGGCAGAATGGTGGAACAATATTCACACCCGCATTGTACCCAAAAGCAACAAACTGTTATATTGGGCAGGCGGCATAGCAGCTGTTTGTACCATGGCCTTATGTGTATGGCTCGGAGTAAACAATACCATAGCACCCCCTTCCAACGCTTCCGAGCTTTTATCGACAGACACCGCTCGTGCCCCTATTGCCGAAACCATAACAGCCCAAGCAGCACCTTCAGAAACCGCTTTCGCTGTTGATGTTCCGTCAGCAACACATATAACATCCATGCCGACAACCATAACGGATACTCCATCCGAAACTTCCACCACAACAAGCTCTTCGGAAAACTATCCGCAACCGACTCCCGCTAATAATAAACCTTCCGCCATCAACAACACCCTTGTTCCCGAATATGCTAATGCAAAAGAAAATACAAATGATGCACCCGCCACCGATATCCCAAAAGCGGACAAAAGCATATATAGTCATGATACCACTATCTATTCCGGAGATTCCGTCATTCTGTACGTTTACAATGCCACTAATATATTGTGGAGCACAGGACAAACAGGTAACACTATCAAAATAAAACCTTCTTATACAGAGCAATATGAAGTTTCTTTTGTTAATGAACAAAACATTGATACAACCATAAGCATACAAGTACACTGTATAGAACCTATTAAAATATATATTCCCAGTGCCTTTACCCCCAACGGAGACGGATTAAACGATATGTTTGAAATAAAAGCCTCGCAAATGCCGGTCACCTTTACTATGGTGATTACCAATGCTGCTTCCCAAAAACTTTTCAGCACCGATAACATTACCGCTTCTTGGGACGGAACCTATTGCGGCAGAGATTTACCGCACGGGGTATATTACTATCATATCAGCTACACCGACACTTTGAACAAAACACATACGCTAAAAGGAGATATTTTACTTATACGCCAATAATTCAATGATAGACAGAAGTATAGCACCGCAGGTTTTTCCTTTCCCGGCTTTGCCGACGGTAAATCTCACCGTTCGCACTTTGAGCAATGGTATTCCGTGTTATTGTATCGGCAACACCCAAATCAAGCTCCTGCGTATGGACATACGCATAAAAGCAGGCTCTTATTTTCAAACACAGACCTCTGTGGCACGTGCTTGTATAAAATTATTGACAGAAGGAACCGAAAAACATTCCTCAGAAGAAATATCGGAAATAATAGACTATTCGGGATGCTACTTTGAATCACGCAGTGAACGCGATTTTGCCGTTATATCCATCTATTTTCCGGCAACATCGGCACAAAAAATATTTCCATTGCTACAGGAAATGTTCACGCAAGCTGTCTTTCAAGAAGATAAAATTAAGATATTTAAGCAGAAAATAAAAAACAGCTTGGCTATCAATTTAGAAAAAACATCCTATTTGGGCTACTGCCAATTGGCACAACGGATATTCGGTGCCGACCATCCGTACGGAACCACAGCCACTATGGAAAATATAGATGCTTTTACCCGAAAAGATGTGCTTCAATTTTACCGGCAATATTATCATGCCGGCAATATGCGTATATTTTTGGCAGGTAATATCAATGAGGATATCATTGATATTTTAGACCATACCTTGGGACAAATACGAACAGACACTTCTTCCCCTGCAGAATATAAGGCTCCTCCATTAGCAGACACCGCACCCGTTCATATAGCTAAGCCCTCATCCATGCAGGCAAGTATTTATTTAGGAAAAAAATTTTATACGCTTACCCATCCCCGATGGAATGAATATGAGGTGTTGAATACCCTGTTGGGCGGTTATTTCGGTTCCAGACTCATGACCAATATCAGAGAAGATAAGGGTTTGGCTTACAATATATCTTCCCGTATGTCCGCTATGGTACACGACGGGGTGTTTTACATTCATGCCGATGTAAACAAACAACAAGTTGCCCTTGCCGTTAAAGAAATTTATGCCGAAATGAATGTTCTAAAAGAAAAACTTGTTGACGAACACGAATTAATAACGCTTAAAAATTACATGTACGGCAGCTTGTTACGCAATTTTGACGGAGTGTTTTCACAATTGGACCGAGTGATGGATATTAATGATTTTGACCTTTCCATGAGTTATTTTGAGCAAAAAACAACAACCATAAAATCCATACAAGCTTCCGCTTTAAGGGATTTGGCACAAGAACTGTTCACCCCCGATTTTGTAGAAGTGGTAGTGGGATAATCTTTTTTCCTATCTATCGCCTGATATCCATTTACTTATAGCAAACATCACATCTTCACCCATGGTTTCACTTATAAAAGTATATTCATAGGGCAGGCCTGTGGTGCATGTTTGAAATAAATGATTTCTGTCTGTAAAGACTATCACTCTTAATTTTTGCTTCTTTTTCAACAATACGTCTTCGGGTAAATATTGATATAGCAAATCCGCATTTTTAACGGCTGGCACCTGCACATCCTTATCTCCGCCCAAAAACAGGATATCACACCGAGACCGGCAAATATACTTTTCAGGGTCTATATTTACAAAAGAACATAACCACGGATAAGATGGCAACAAAGATTTCCATTTGTTAAAATCTTTCCACAATTGCCATTCTTTTCCGTTGGTATCCAATTGTTGTTTATACTGCTGCAGTTCGTTGTCAAACACATCCAAAGTTTTTTCTCCGTATTTTTGCAACATATTCACTATAAATTGCTGCTGACGAACACCTGCCTCCACCTCTTCGGCGGGCACATCGGAAGCCTGCATTAACATACGCACTTGGTCTACCAAAAGGCTCCCGCACTGCTGTACGGGGGCGGCCATTAGCACAACATAATCGGGAGAAGCCTGCTTGTCGGCTGCTAATATCTCGGCTATAAGCCCGCCTTCGCTATGCCCGACTATTCCTATAGGAACGCCCTTGAAGCGTTTGTCCTTTTTGGCTTGTAACAACACCCTTTTTGCATCTTCGGCAAAGTCAAAAACAGTAGCCTTGGCATAATCGCCTTTTGATTCGCCCACCCCGCGTTTGTCGTAGCGTATGACCGCTATTCCGCTTTGGGTAAGCCTGTCGGACAACACTTTAAACACTTCATGCCGCATAATTGTTTCATTGCGGGTAACAGGACCCGAACCGGCTACCAGAACAGCTACTGCCTTGCACGGTATCAAGGGAAGAGTGAGTGTTCCTTTTAATTCCGGACTGTTTTTTGCGGCTGCCACCGTCCATTCTTCTTCCGTGTATTGGTACGGAGGAAGAGGCGTTTGCGGTCGTTCTACCGCCGGTAACGTTGTCAACCTGTGAAAGCTTGTTTGATACACTTCCCCTTGCTTGAATATTCCGTTTATTTTATCCGTTGTGCTATTGAAAATTCCTTTGAACTTGGCATTAATCATATTATAGACAATGCTGATGGTATCTCCCGCTATTTCCACCTTGGAGGCGGGAACAACAGCATCCGTTTGGTCTATACTGTATAAATCGGCATGATAACGATAGTCCTGTTCGACTATGTGAACCACTAATCGTAATTGGAAATGACCGATTTTTAAAGTATCTATCCAATAGCCGCTGATGTTTTGAGCCTGCAACACAAGCGGCAAGCCCAATATGATGACCACTACACAACTTTTGATAATTTTCAATACCTCTACGCGTGACATCATTACAACAACTATTGACTACTAAAATATTTTGCCGTAAAAAAAGTTTATTTGTACCAATTAATTTTTTGTGAAACTCTCATAATGAGTGCCAATATAATGAACAGACCTATGCTGCCCACCAAAAGGGAAAGGGTTTCCAATCGCAGCAACACAAAAATATAAATATACAAAGCACTTAACAATACCCCTATAGAGAGGGCCGTTTTCTTTATTTTTAAAATGGCGGCTATATATGCTGTTATCAATCCTATGGTCATGACGGCGGCAATAAGATACGCCCATCCAAAAGCAAGAAATTCGCTAAACGACAACAACAAACAATAGAACAATACCAATGCTATACCGATTAACAGGTATTGTATGATGTGGATAGGGGTGTTTTTGAGTATTTCCGCTATCAATACCGTAATGAAAGTCAATATGATAATCAAATAGGCATATTTGTTGGCTCTTGTGTTTTGTTGATATTGGTTAACACCGGTTTTTAAAGAGATGCCGATAAAGTTTTCCGATTCATTCAGTTCTTTCACTCTGGTATACTTATACAAAGCATCTGAGAGTATATTATTGTTGAAATCATCCTGATAAGCTTTTTGAGCAAATGTTTTGTTCAAAGCTATCACCTGCCAATCGGCGGTAAAGCCGTTTTCGCCTATGTTACGCTCGTTGGGAAGAAAAGCACCTGTAAAACTGGGGGAGCAGCTATTGGAGCTGATATCAACGGAACTACTGTTTCCGATAGGTAAAATATACAATCCTTCCGACCCTTTTAGATTCAATTCCATGGCATAGGGAATGGTGTCACCATTGAAAAAATTCTTCAAATCAGCATCACATGTAATAAAGCCTTTTCCGTTGGATAACAAAATTTCCTTTTGCTGTCCGGCTGTTATTTCCACATTTTTGCTCAAGCCCCGCAAATCACGGATATAAAACATATATTTTGCGTGGTCTAATTGGAATTTATCCAGTGCAAGGTTGTCTTTTAACTCTTTGGTCATACAAAAAACACCTTCTAACGAAAGCGGTGCATTATATACAGCCACATCGTAAATGCCTCTGTGTAAAGTTTGACTGTTGATATCTCCTTTTAAATTAAATGTTTCGGGGAATAATACCAAGTCCTCGGAGAGTTTGGTTTTTCCTTCATATTTTGCAGGAAGAAAAATAGCCGGACCGGCGATACATTGAGCCGTACCCCATTTTTTGGCTATCTCATCGGTAGCACCTTGTGCGTTGGATTCCCGCTCATCTATCAATTCACCTATCATCATCCTCGGTATCAGCAACAACAAACTTAACACAACAATAACGAACATCTTAAGCATTATCTTCATAGAAAAAGATAAATTGAATCTGTTTCTGTTCTGCGGCTCGTTTGACGATGCAGAGGTTGTCCGAACGGTGTTTTCTACTGAAAAATTATCGTTTTCCATATTAACTTTTTTTTGATTATTATCTAATTATTAACTATTTATATTGATTGTTATTTCAAGGTTTTGACAGCTTGCGGGGTCCATTGTGATAAAAATTCTTTTACCTTTTGTGCATCGTAACTATTACCTGCTTCCAAATAGGCGGAATTCTGTATATGTATCACCTCGCCTCGTTCATTGAGTATTACCAACACAGGAAATCCGAAGCGGGCAGGATTGCCCAAATATTGCATGGCTTGCGGATTCTTGTTGTTTTGGGAATAATTGATATGAATGTAGACATAATTGTCTTCCAACAGTTGATGAATAGCGGTATCGCTTTGTACAAATCGGGCAAAACGCAAACACCATGGACACCAATTGCCCCCTACTTGACACAATACATATTGATTGTTTTGTGCCGCCGTTTGCACAGCTTGTGTTATTTGTTGCATGGCATCCGCCGACTCGTCGTATAAAGCGGATTGTGCCCGCAAGGAAGAACACCACAAAGAAATAACGATTAATACCAACAGCTTTTTCATCTCTTTTTTTTTGCAAAATTACCAAAAAAAATATTAGGAAATCCTTTTTTCTGCTTTTTTTGTTGTTTGTAACAAAAGAAAGGAAACTATAAACGAAATTAAATAAAAAGTGATACTTTTGCAGATAGGATATTTTAAATAAAAAATATATGGCTTTTTACGATATAGTTGTTGTCGGTTGCGGGTTAAGCGGAGCAACCTCTGCCAGACTGCTGGCAGAAAGAGGGTTCAAAATTTTGATGATTGAACAAAAAAAACACATTGGCGGACAAATCTATGATTATAAAAACGATGCCGGCATCACGGTTCATCAGTACGGACCGCATATTTTCCACACCAAAATAGAAGAAGTGTGGAAATTTGTCAATA
Organism: Bacteroidales bacterium UBA1205; assembly: GCA_002309615.1. Taxonomy (GTDB): domain Bacteria; phylum Bacteroidota; class Bacteroidia; order Bacteroidales; family WCHB1-69; genus UBA1205. The sequence goes on along the minus strand of DBXT01000026.1, from coordinate 481 downwards.
GGTTTACCACCTTTTCCAACTTCCAACACCGTGTTTTGAGTTTTGCCGAAGGCGATTTTATTAATTTCCCTATCAACCGACTCACTATCAACAAAGTGTTCGGTGTGGATTTAACCACCGCCGAAGTAGAAAGTTTTTTGCAACAAGAGGTGGCAAAATC
>DBXT01000026.1:0-160 GCA_002309615.1 Bacteroidales bacterium UBA1205 | reverse complement strand
AAGGCATGCCTACTCACGGCTACACCAAGATGATAGAAAATATGATCAATCATGAAAACATTTCCGTTCTTTTAGGCGTTGACTATCAGGATATTAAAAACGAACTGCAACCCAAACTCTTGGTTTATACGGGTGAATTGGACAAATTCTTTGACTGCAA
>DBXT01000073.1 GCA_002309615.1 Bacteroidales bacterium UBA1205 | reverse complement strand
TAAAAGACAGTTATTATACCAATGCAGACATTTGGGGACGCGGTAAGATAGATGCTTATGCCGGACTGCAATTTTTGCTGCAGCAATTAGAAAAGCCCGCTATTACAGCCTCCGACACCGTCCGTTGCGAGGGTGATACCATCACGCTTGCCACCCGCACGGGATATGCTTCCTATCAGTGGTCCACAGGAGATACTACATCTTATATTTCTGTAACAAATACGGGATTGTATGCGGTGAGAGTCGTTACAAGCGATGGTTTTGTCAGTCAGTGGAGTGACACCGTAGCCGTTTATTTCACCTCTGCACCTTTGACTCCTACCATTGCAAGACAAGATTCCACACTTACCTCCAGTGCCAATAATGGCAATCAGTGGTATTATAACAACAATCCTATCAACGGGGCGACCGGCAAAACCTATACGGCTACCCAACCCGGCACTTACGGAGTGGTGGTTACCAACAACACAGGTTGTTCGTCCGCTATGGCAAGCATAGTAGTGGATTCGTCCGTGTTTGCTCCGCAAAAGCCGACCATTATACCTGTTGGGAATGTTTATACCTGCCCTGGTGATTCTGTTACTTTAACAGCCCCATCGGGCTACAATTACTATTTGTGGACAACGGGACAAACCACTCAACAGATAATGGTAAGCGATACGGGTGACTATGCCGTAAAGGTGGCTGACAAACCAGGCTATTATAGTCCTTGGAGCGACAGCGTACGCTTGCACAACTATGCACAACCTGCCACCCCTGTTATCACTGCCAATAAAAACATACTCACTTCCAGTGAATTGACCGGCAACCAATGGTATTACAATCGGCAGGCTATCAGCGGTGCCACTTCGCAAACCTATACCGCAGCCGCTCCCGGCTTATATGGTGTAATGGTCACCAATAGTCATGGCTGTGTGTCCGCTATGGCTGAAATCACGCTTGACAGCAGTGCCTTTGTTCCGGACAAGCCTGTGGTTAGTCCTAACGGAGACTTGTATGTTTGCCCCGGCGATTTCGTTACATTAACAGCCCCGGCAGGATATGATGCTTATGTATGGTCATCCGGGCAGACAACGCCTTCTATTACCGTCAGCGATACAGGAGCCTATCAGGTAAGAGTGATGCGTGCGGGCTACTATAGTCCTTGGAGCGATGCCGTACATGTTTTCCATTATGCCAAACCGGCAAGACCGGTAATCTCCGCCGATAAAGTTGTTTTGTCTTCCAACTATGCAGACGGAAATCAATGGTACTACGAACATGCGATAATATCGGGCGCCACCGAGCAGACCTATACCGCCAATCGTACCGGTTGGTATGAATTGTTGGTCACCAATCAGCAGGGATGCACCTCCGACAGTGCGGAAATATTTGTAGATGTAACTATCGGCATTGACGAAACATCGCTCACCGGCATCAAAATTTACCCCAACCCTGCACAAAATATGATACAGATAGAAGGAGAAGCCATAGAACCGGGCACACGCTTGCAAGTGTATGATATGGTCGGCAGAATGGTTAATACCATGGAAATGCATTACCAAAATCACCGCATAACACTTTATCCGCATTTGTCCAATGGTGTTTATATATTGAAAATCATGGCAGGAGACAAGGAATATGCGTACAGAATAGTGATTGCAAAATAAAATATGCAATCATCTTCCGAACGTAAAAAAACAGCATTGTTCTCATTTGAACAATGCTGTTTCATTTTCAGGAGCTACCCCGCTATTAATAATTTTCTGCTAACAATTGGAAATACGACCGGGGGTGATTGCATACAGGGCACTCTTCCGGTGCATTTTTTCCTATTACTATATGTCCGCAATTGGAGCATTGCCACATGCAATCGCCTTCTCTTGAGAACACTATTTTGTCATTGATGTTTTGCAACAATTTACGATAGCGTTCTTCGTGATGTTTTTCTATTTTGCCGACCATTTCAAACTTTTCGGCTATCTCTAAAAACCCTTCCTCACGTGCTTCGCGTGCCATGCGTGCATACATATCTGTCCACTCAAAGTTTTCTCCGTTGGCGGCATCTTCCAAATTTTCAACTGTTGACCCTACTGAGCCTCCATGCAGATATTTGTACCAAATTTTGGCATGTTCCTTCTCATTGGCAGCCGTTTCCTCAAACAAAGCCGCTATTTGTACATAGCCGTCTTTCTTGGCCTTGGAAGCAAAATAGGTATATTTGTTGCGGGCCATGGATTCACCGGCAAAAGCCTCTTCCAAATTTTTCTCTGTCTTGGTTCCTTTTAATGATTTTGAACCATTATTGTTACTATTTTCGCTCATGATGAATATTGTTTAGATTTACAATGCAAATATAACATTTTTTTTTGATTAATTCAAATTCTTATTACCGCAACAAGAGCACCCTGCTTTTACAAGTGTTGATTGCTAATCACTTGTTGCATTTTTGCCGTCCATTTTTCTCTAATGGTGGGCTGTTGTAATGATTTTTGCAAAAAAGGCTGAAACTCATCTCTGGTGACGGGAGCACCTCCCCATTGCAAGAAATGCGAAGAAACCTGCTGACAGTCAATAAAATCAATATTTAACATTTTTATCAACTGCACCAAATAGTAAAAGGCTATTTTAGACATATCACTCTTAAAATGGAACATGGATTCACCCACAAACATATTCCCCAAACATACGCCGTACAATCCGCCTGCCAGCTCATTTTGCTGATACACTTCCACACTGTGTGCATAAGCCAACCGGTGCAGACGAGTATAAGCGGCAATAATTTCAGAAGTTATCCAACCTCCGTTGCGTTTCATTTCCTGACAGGCGGTAACCACGGCCTTAAAATCAGTATCCGCCCTTACTTCATAATCGTTTTTGCGGACACGCTGCAACCAACTTTTAGAAAATTTCACTTTGTCGGGAAACATCAATAATCGTGAAGGGAATGTCCACCATGCCAACATGGAATGACCGTCTTCATACACATAAGGCATGGGAAATACACCTTGACTATAGGCTGTTAATATACGCTGTACGCTTAAATCTCCTCCTATTGCAATGAGTCCGTCAGGTTCTATTTCCATTTTGGTGATATCAGGAAATACACTTGACGGGGTCCCCTCTATGTCGTATATCATGCCATTATTTCAGCTTCAACACTTCTTTTATTTTATTTTCAAGCTCTTGTCCTCTCAAACCGCGAGCGACGATATTACCATTTTCATCTATTATCACCGTATGCGGGATACTTTTCACACCATAATCTTTAGCTGCTTGGGAATCCCAATATTTTAAATCACTCACATGATGCCACGCAAGACCATCCGATTTAATAGCGGCTACCCATTGAGCATGAGTTCTATCCAATGATACTCCCAATATTTCCAATCCATAAGGATGATAGGTATTATACAGGCGTACCATATTAGGATTTTCTCTGCGGCAAGGGCCGCACCATGAAGCCCAAAAGTCCACTATCACCACATGACCTTTTAAGGAGGAGAGGCGGAAAATTTTTCCGTTGGTATCTGCCAAAACTATTTCCGGTGCCGGTTGCCCGACAGCTGCTTGTTTAACAGTACGCCAATGAGCGTATTTTGCTTTTACATAACCATTGTCGGGATATGCTTTTATCAAACCTTCCATCAATGTATCTATCAAGGCCGTATTAGTTTCTTGATTTAAATAATCTACCAATACTCCTGTAGCATAGTTGCCTATATTTTCCATGCACAAACGTTGACGTTGCACCATCAAATTCACCTCAATATTTTCGGCACTTTGAGAATTATCACCTTTGTTCAAGGCTTGCATCTGTTGTTCAGCCTGCAATCCCAACAATTGATATTGACGCAATAAATCGTTTTCTGGCGACTCGTCCGCCATGGTAATCAAACCCGTTTTGGCATCAAAATTCAATGTAACCGTCCGGTTAGGCGACAACACCACCAAAACGTTTTTGCCCGTAGATACCGATAAATAATAAAATCCTATTTCTTTGGGATTATAAGAGAATTGATAGCCGCCTTTTTTGTTAAAATGAGCCACTTCCATTACCCCGTTTTGTTGCATAAACGGATTAATAAGTGCCACACTGTCGTTTGCCGTAACATTTTCCGCCACGCCTTTAATGGATATATTCGCAGGTATTGCAATCTGTATGAATAACATACACCCTAATATCAGACCTATTCTTTTCATATTTACTATCTATTTTTATTACTAATTCTTATTTTGCAAATATACTACTTTTATTATTAATCAAATAATGAGCCAAATTTATCCTTTGGGATTATTTTATGGACATAAAATCATGCATATTGATATTCAACACGGCTTCTAACTCCTGCATATGTGCAGCATCGGTCCGTGTAAAGGCGGTGGCAGCCACCCCCACATTGGCTTCTACTTCACGCAATTCCAACACATCCATCAAGCTATGCTTGAATTTTTCGCTATCAAACACACTATTTGCCGGTACATCTGTCGGACGCTCCAAAACCATAAAACTATAAATATCGTTTTCTTTTCCTTTCCACATTTGCTCTTTGGTGATGTGCATATTGTTTAAATAGGCCCATACAGGATGTATGCCGCTGATATGAATTTGTAATTCGTTAAGACAAAAACCCGCAAAACGCAAAGGATTAATTTCTATAGGTATGGCTCTTTTTCCGTCATAGCGGAATTCTATATGCATGGGAAAATTTTTCAGACCTAACACACGATTGGTCTCCTCCAAAAAATCCATAAAAGCTTTTTCATATGCATTATACAATGCCAATGAGGAACAATACAAATGGTCACTGGTATCTGCTTCGGAAGCAAAGCGGTGATGAAAAATATTGAGTATTACGGGGATTCCCTGCTCATCAAAATAAGCATCCACCGCATATTCTTCTCCCTTAATGTATTCTTCTATCAAGAATTTATGTGTATTTACCACAAATTCAGGAAATTGGTTGCATTCTTTTTCAAAATTTTGCTCAATATTTTTGATAGTTTTGCTCCACTCATCCGCATTGTGAATCACATAAACACCTGCACTCAAAAAACCTATTGAAGGTTTGATTACCAAAGGAAATTTTAACAGTGAGGCATCTATGCTATTCAATTTATCCGTATCCACCTCGCAAAAGAAAAAGTCGGGATATAGGCCGCTGCATATTTTACGAAAGGTAGCCTTGTTTTTTAATAAGTCTATCTTTTGCAATAGTTCTTTATCGGGCAAATGAGCAACCAGCCATCCTAACGCATTTTCCGACATGGTGTATATTCTGCCACGCTTAAAATATTCTTCTACAAATGCTTCTTCGGTATAAATATTGAGAGGATACCCTTGCCTGCATAAATGCTCCGACATATCATTGCTAAGCACGGGAATGTGATGTTCTACGGCTACTTGTATAAATTTATCCGAAACGTATGGTTGTTCTAAAATAATCATTATAAAATGTTTATATATTACTCTTGTCTATTATTACTTATTTGCGAAAATAATATTTTTTGCCGTTCAATTTTTGCTATTTTATATAGTTTTTCCACAATAAAATGTTATTTCCAAAAAAAATTATACATTTGTATTTAAGATTAAGATATAGTATCAATATGGAAGATTATTTTCAACATCAAGAAGGCAGTATCACTATTTGTGATAAAGAAGGCAATATAGTATATATGAATGAAAAATCCATTGCCACTTTTGGCAATAAGATGCATCAAAATATATTTGCCTGTCATCCGCCACACGCACAAGAAAAAATACGTTTGCTGCTCACCGAAGGCACTCCTAACGCATATACCATAGAGAAAAAAGGCATCAAAAAATTCATTTATCAAACGCCATGGCGTAACAACAATGGTGAGATAATGGGATTGATAGAATATTCTTTTGTCATTCCTTTTGACATGCCTCACCACGTGCGACAATAATACCATAGCCGTATGAAAAAGAACATTTTCTATTGCCTGCTATTATGGTGCATACTAACGGCATGTCCGCGGCCACAGCCGGACACGTTTAAGCCCACACCTTACCGACTCAATATTCCTCCGTTTTTCCCCTCCGTGGTGAACATTCCTGAGGACAATCCGCTCACGGTGGAAGGTGTTCGTTTGGGAAGATATCTGTTTTATGACAACAGGTTAAGGGGCTATACAGGCAACAATCCTGATTCTATGATGTGTTGTGCTACTTGCCATATACAATCCAATGCTTTTGTCTGCGGAATGAACAATCCTAAATTCCCTAATGGTATTCCCAGAGGAATGAACGGACAAGCCACCCACCACAACATGTTACCGCTATGCAATTTGGTATTCAATTCCAATGGTTATGACTGGAACGGGGCCGTCTATCCTCAAAACACCAACCCTCAATATCGCAACATAGAAGACATAGTGCTTATAAGCATATTGGCAGAAAACGAATTATATTCTTCTCCCGAAAGATGTATTAACACCTTAAAAAATATCAGCATATATCCTCCCATGTTTAAAGCCGCTTTCGGCAGTGAAGACATCACCGCCGACAGAATAGCCAAAGCAATAGCACAATTTGTTCGCACTCTGATATCATGCAATTCCCGTTTTGACCAATATATGCGAGGAGTAACCATGCTTACGGATGAGGAATTAGCCGGCCTGGTATTGTTCACTACCGAAGAAGGTGCCGACTGCTTTCATTGCCATGGTAGCAACGGTAATCTGCTGATGACTACCAATATGTTTTACAACAATGGTTTAGATAGCATCTTCACCGACCCTATGGATAGATACGCCGTTACCGGCAAAGAATCGGATAAGGGCAGTTATCGTGCCCCTACATTAAGGAACATAGCTCTTACCGCCCCCTATATGCATGACGGCAGATACACCACACTGGACGAAGTAATTGATTTTTATAGCGAAGGGCTGCATGCTTCGCCCTATGTGCACCCCTTGATGCATCAAATTAACAACGGCGGCGTAATGCTCACACCCAAAGAAAAACAACAGCTAAAAGCCTTTCTGCTCACACTCACCGACTATCAATTCATTCAAGACACCGCTTTTAGCAAACCCCGCGATTTACCCTGATACACCCGCATGAAAAAAAACTAAAACTTAAGCAGATATATTCCTATCGCACATTTTTTACAGCCTTTCTTTTTACAATAGTATTCGTATAATTCCAACATAGCCTGAGAATGCAAAGCATTGAACAAGCGAACATTCAAATGCTGATATTTTCGTACGACGGTATTATTTTCAAAAGGCATGCATTCATAAAAATGCACCACCTTGTTTTTTAAATTCACATCTTCGTTCCATACCGCATAAGCATACACAAAAGGCAATATGGTATTGATAACAATAGAATGCACAGACTGCCTGCCCAAATGTTTTTCACCGCTATCCGAAGAAGAAATGTCAAACTTATAATGTGTATTCCAATATAGGGAAGCCGACACGGAGAACATATGTTCCAGATCTGCTACATTTTCCGCTTTTAGCACTTTTGACAGCAATGATGATGACTGATGTATCAATGCCGCCAATTGCGATAAGCGAATAGAGGGAAAACCGCTCGGATACATTTTGGCATATTTCCACATGGAATGGTTGCATACGGGTGTCAAATTAAATTTCTTTTGCAGGAAAGCATATTCTTTTTGCAATTCCTGAGGATAAGCATCTTGATATTTGTCCTCTAACATTCCGGCTTGTCCGTAAAACAGTGCTTCCAACTGCAGAAGATTGTTTTTTTGTTTTGCCAGGATGTTCAAAGGCAAAGATTTTGCTACAAGCAGCATGGGTAATGCATTAATTTTAAAACCAAAAGATTTAGCTATGGTGTGATAAAACACCTCCTCTTTGTGCGATGCACATTGTGACAATTGGGTTTCTATATCCGACACCCGTCTTTCCAAACGTTCTATCAGCAACATATCCATCCAAGAATACAATTGCAAGGGTTCCACTTGCTTCATACTATGAGCACATACTATTTCTTCGGCATGCTGCATGAATTTTTTATATTTACCACCCACCTGCTCGTCTATTATACCCTTCCATTCTATAGTGCTGATAGTATGCCCCTTGCTGTTAAAAATTTCTTCATCGCTATCGTATACCACATGCAATATTACATTATCATATGCCTTATCGGTATGATGACCGTGGCACACCCAATCCGATGCCTTTATATGCAATTCTACACAACCCACCCATGTGGTATCCCCTATTTGTATTTTTGCATTGAAAAAATCAGGACCGCTGTCTTTGTTTTCTTCTCCCGCAGAAAGCACTGTTACATGTTCTCCTTTAGTGGAAACATATTGTTTGGAAGCAAAAGCTTGAGTTTTCCAAATATATTGCAACAATTTTTCATCCACACAGGCTTTTCCCTTTGTTGATTTATCTTTTTTCATAAGAATAATTTGTTATAAAAATTTTATCTAATAATCATCTACAAAAATAGCAATATTTTGCTTACAAAAACACATCGTGTGTGTTTTTCTTACATTCAACCAAAAAAACGAAACTTTTGCAGTGGTGCGAAAAGCATTTTTTTGAGCAGAAAAAAAAGGTTAAAGCATACTGTCTTTAACCACTTTTTATACATGAGCATGCTCCTTTCGGTGCATATCTCCGTTATTTATGCTAAACCGCTTTTTGCTTATTTACTATTATTTTTTATAAAAATTAGTAGTATTGGCTTGAGACAAACAGGTAATCACCAAATCGTTGATACAAACATGTTTGGGCAAAGAGACCAAATATCCTACCACATCCGCAATATCTTCCGCTACCAAAGGTTGATAACCTTTATATACCTTGTCGGCGGCTTCTTGGTCACCCTTATAGCGTACTAAAGAGAATTCCGTTTCCGCAGCTCCGGGACATATTTGACTCACTTTGATACCATACGGCAACATATCCACTCTCATGGCCTTGCTGATAGCATCTACAGCATGTTTGGTGGCACAATACACATTTCCGTTAGGATACACTTCCTTGCCTGCCACTGAACCCAGATTGATAATATGTCCGCTCTTGCGGGCTACCATTAAAGGCATGATTTGACGGCTTACATGCAACAAACCTTTAATATTTGTGTCTATCATACGATTCCAATCGTCCAATTCCCCGTTTTGAATGCCTACTGCCCCTACTGCCAAACCGGCATTATTGACCAACACATCTATGTTTTTCCATTCTTGAGGCAAAGATACTATGGCTTGTTCCACGGCATTGTTATCCCTGACATCATAACAAGACACCAACACTTTAATATGATATTGTTTTATCAATTCCTCTGCTAAAGTGTCCAAACGTTCTTTTCTTCTACCGGTTATGACCATATCATAACCCATTTGTGCCAACTTTTGAGCAATGGCTTTTCCAAACCCGCTGGTTGCTCCTGTAATATATGCTATCATTGTATTTATAATTATCTGTTAAAATATATGCTATAATATCATTAATCCGCTCTGTTTTTATAGCACACTATGGTAATGGCATTGGAAAAAACGGCGAACAATGACATGCCCAACAAATAAAAACGCATGTCAACCAAAGAACTGCCTTTTAGAACTATGCTCCGCAATATTTCCATAAAATGTGCTATAGGATTTACCAAATTCATAATTTGAGCCCATTTAGGCATGCTTTCTATAGGCGTAAACAAGCCGCTGAGCAAGATGAACACTATAAAAAAGAATATCATCACAAACATGGACTGCACTTGATTTTCGGCAAAAATACTCACCATAAAACCCATCCCCAACATAGCTAAAAGAAATATGGCTGTCATGAGCAACAAGGCGGACAAAGAGCCCTGAATATGTATACCGAAAACGAAAAACATTATGCCCAATCCCGCCAAGAACTCCAGCATGCCTATTGCCCAAAAGGGAAATACTTTTCCTACAAAGAATTGCATTTTGGTAATGGGTGTTAAATTAATTTGTTCTATGGTGCCCAATTCTTTTTCCCGCACTATGTTCAATGTGGAAAGCATGGCGCCTATCATGCTGACCAATACGGCTAAAATTCCGGGGACAAATATATTTTTATAGTCCATTTTATGATTAAACCACCGAGATACCGAAATATTGGTTTGAAAATAATCGTTAGCCTGCATGGTGGCAGCATTCTGCAAGGTTCGTTCAAAATAACCTGTCAAAAATTGCTTTAAGTAGGCGACACCTATAGCGGCTTTCATACTGTTTACCGCATTGGCGGTAATACCAAGCACAGGCTGCTGCCTGCGGTATATATTCACATGGAAATCAGGAGGTATCTCCACAATGATATCCACCTTGTTGCGTTTCATGGCCAACTCTCCTTCGGCATAGGAATGTATTCCTTTGATGGTGCGAAAATATTTGGTGGCATTCAAAGTGTTCTGCAAATCACGAGAAAACGAAGAACAATCGTAATCAATTACAGCCACATTCAAACGCTTAATTTCCATATCGGCGGCAAAAGGGAATATCAGCAATTGGGCAATAGGTAAAAAAATGACCAACTTCCACAACACCGGATTGCGAAATATTTGCAGAAATTCCTTTTTTATCAGTATCAGTATGGTTCGCATTATGAAAAAAGAGTTCGAGTTTATCTACTCGAACCCATTATTACATTGTTCCTTTATTTGTTATTTATATTCTTTGGGTTGCACTCCGTTGATTACCTCGTTGGCACACATAGCCAAAGCGAGCATTTCATTTTCTCCTTTGTACACTTTCACAGGTGCAATCCAAGAAATATGTTCTTGTATTTGAGTCATCCATGGTTTGCTATAGGCTATACCTCCGGTGAGGAGTATAGCATCCACCTTACCATTGACAACAGCGGCTAATCTACTTATTTCCAATGACACTTGATAACAAAATGCGTCTACCAGCAATTTGCATTTTTCATCACCGGCCATAGCTTTTTGTTCCACTTCATAAGCGTCGTTGGTGCCCAAATAAGCAACAAAACCGCCTTCGGCTGTAATCATTTTCTTGATTTGTTCTTTGGTATATTTTCCGCTAAAACATACATCTATTAATTTGCTGGCATTGATAGAACCGGAACGGGTAGGAGAAAAAGCTCCCAAACCGCACAATGCTCTATTTACTTCCACCACACGACCATGCACATGTATTCCCACAGATACACCGCCGCCGAGGTGTGCCACTATCAAATTTAAGTCTTCATAATGCTTGCCCAATTCGCGAGCATATAATTTAGCTGTCATCTTTTGGTTCAAGCAATGCCAAATAACACCTTCGCGCTGGGGGTCCATATCAAATACGGGATGTCCTGTGATTTTAGCAAAATCGGGACGTTCGTCTACTATGCCGGGATCAGCAATATAGGCAGTTTCCAATCCTATTTCTTTGGCTATGCTATCCGATATCAAGGCGCCTAAATTGCAAGCATGCTTGCCTTGAATACCCTCATGGCATTCTTGTTTCATCAGTTCGTTCACTTTATATACTCCCGATTCGCAGGGACGAGTAAGCCCGCCTCGTCCTATAACTATGGCTATATTATCGTTAGCAACTCCATGTTTTTTCAACATTTCCATAATGGCGTTTTTACGATAGTCAAACTGATCGGCTACCTCTTTAAAACGTTGTATCTCTTCAAGAGGATGCTTGATGTTTTCGGTAAACACTTCTTGCTCACCTTCGTAAACAGATACTTTTGTTGATGTTGCTCCGGGGTTAATGGCTAAAGTAAATTTTTGTGTTGGTTTTATAACTTCTGACATTGTATATTATTGTGTTTTAAATGCTACTTTCTTTTGAGAAGTATTGCTTTGGCAACCGACTCCAATTTGCAAATATACGAAAAAAAATCTAATATGCGGTCTTTTTTTTATTTTTTTTATCAAAAAACATCCACAAAAAACACACACCTATAAGACACACTTAACATACTGTATTTAACGCATATAAACAAGCCATACATGTGCAACGCGGCCATGTTTTCAACAATTATGCTGCTGAAATATATTTTTAAACAAAAGATTGCATATCTACCATATTCTTGTACAGGCCGTTTTTAGCCACCAACTCGCTGTGCGTTCCCTGCTCTGCCACCTTTCCGTTGTTGATGACGATAATATTATCCGCCGACACGATGGTAGCCAAACGATGTGCTATTACTATGCTGGTTCGGCCGCTTAGCATGCTGTCGATAGCTTGCTGCACCGACAATTCCAAATGTGCATCCAATGCCGAAGTTGCTTCATCCAATATTAATATTTCGGGCTTGCGCAACAAAGCTCTGGCTATACTTATCCTTTGTTTTTGTCCTCCCGACAAATTAGCACCTCTATCTCCCACATTGGTATATATGCCATCTTCCAATTGGGGCAGAAAATTGGTTACATTGGCCATTTGGGCCGCCCGTATCACATCTTCTTCCGTGGTATCATATCCCATGGTAATGTTATTATATACGGTATCATTAAAAAGCACGCTTTCCTGCGACACCACTCCGAATATTTTAAGCAGACTTTTGATGGTGAAATTATTAATATCTACACCATCTATTAATATCTCGCCCGATTGTATGTCATAAAAACGCAATAAAAGATCCACTATGGTGGTTTTGCCGGCTCCCGACATGCCGCATATAGCCGTTTTCTGCCCTTTTTTAATCTCAAAATTCAAATCCGTTAACACCGATTTGTCACCATAGGAAAAACATACGTTTTTAAATTCTATTTTATTTTTAAAATCCTTTAAATCCATACAATGATTGCTTGACTCAACCACCTCATCACTTTCCAACAGGGTATTGATACGGTCTATTGATGCCATGCCTTTTTTTAAATTAGCAAACGCTTCGGACAAGGATTTCATAGGGTTAATCACCTGTATGAATATCATAATATAGGTAATAAACAATTCGGCAGTAAACGAATTATCCGGCGACAACACTTGAACACTGCCGTACAAAAGTATTACCACCACTATCAATACACCCAAAAATTCACCCAAAGGAGAAGACAAATCCCTACGACGGGATATCTTAACAAATATATTTGCGTATTTGGCATTAATACGATTGAAATAATCGCTCATTTTACCGATTCCGTTAAAAGCCTTTATCACACGCAATGCATATATACCCTCCTCTATGGTGGTGGTCATATCCGATTGATATTCTTTAGCCTGCTTGGAATTCGATTTTAATTTTCTTTGCAATTTGTTAATCACAAAGCCCGCCAAGGGCAAAAGCACCAAAACCAGCAAACTTAATTTGTAATTAATTAAAAACAAAGCCAGCAGATACAACACTATTTCCAAAGGAAAACGTAAAAAGGACTGTAAAGAGTCCAAAATTGACATATCAACTTCTTGTATATCATTAATAACCAATGATATAACATCCCCTTTTTTATGTTTTGAAAAGTAAGAGACAGGTAAATTAAGCATTTTCTGATAGGCATTTTGCCTGAACATTTTCACCACAGCCGTGCGAATAGGTATCAATATACACACAGCCGAATAGGCAAGCACCTTGCTCAACAGAAAGGAAACAAACACCACACCCAACAATATCAACAGAGCCGACAGCACTCCGTGGTCTGCTATAATTATGGATAAATAATATTGTGCATATGCTAAAAGTGTATCTGAAGTAAAAGCAAATGCCGGCGGCGCCATGTCCGCTTTTACCTGATTGAATACCAAGGACAACAAAGGGGCTAAAATGGCTACCGAACACAAGGAAAAAAAAGCCGACAATAAATTCACTACCGATACAGATAACAAACGATATCGGTAAGGATATAATACTTGACCTATTTTTCTATAATCGTTCATTAATCTTGTTTAAGTTCAAAAAACTCACCATTGAATACATAGGTGACGGTATGTATTTCTCCTGCCTCGTTTTTTATTTTATATTCCAGCTGTTGTGACTTATAATTATAAGCACACATTATGGATTCCGCTTGCATATAAGTATACATACATGCTTCGGAATGCGGAGCGAAACCTTTATAATTGAACACAAGGCTGTCGCCTTGTTGCAACAACACTATGGCACCTTTAAAATTTTCGCTACCGCTCACACTTCCTTCTACATTCAATAAATACAAACACCCGCTTTCGCCTGTATAATTCAATTTATACACCGATACCGGCCTGCCGCTTGCTATTTCACAATTGGTTGCATCATAATTTTGAGTATTCAGACAAGCATGCATGTTTCGATTGGCATCTGCATATTGATATACATTTAAATAGGTATTATAATCCAAGCCTATATTTTCATTCCATGTATATACCCTCAACATTCTATCGGCCGACACTGCAGTAGTCAGCATTTTGTGTTTTAACGGAGCGTTTATGCTTTTTTTATCTTGCAAAATGTTGAGCATATAATGCACTGCCATATAATTAAGCGAATCCACCACGGCATATACATCCTCTTCTTCAAAATGATTCAGCGTGTATAATGTATCCAATATTTTATACAATGTTGCTCTTTTTTCTTCAAAGGTCTGCTCCGGAATTTGATATTGCTCTATCTGCTTACGCACCCATAACGGATTATTACCCGAAAGCGACACCACATCTATTCCCGATGTATCTTCTTTTATAATGGAATATATTGCCGTAGGGTCAGTCACGGTATTGTCATCGTCCCCGCTGCCGCATGCACACAAAGCGATTGCCAAACCTATAAACGAAAGATATGATACAAAATATTTCATGAATGCTATTTTTATTAATAATGCAAAAATATCATTTTTTCCTCAAATCCTACTCACCACAAAAAAAATAGTGGAACAGAAGTTTGATTCAATTCCACTAATCTTTTTGTTTTATCATTGTTATTTTTTTGCGGCTATCGCCAATATCAATCCTAACACCACTCCTAAAAACGCGGCAAAAAGCACCTGAAACGCCGTAGGTAATATAAATGTTATGGTATGTGCGGGTATCCAAAACAAGGGGATGGTCTTTTTAAACACAAAATTCCATTGTGTATCCCAATTGGTTTTATTCAACAATTCCACTACACGGATAGGCTTAGTCAAGCATTTCATACCTCCCTGATATTGAGTAATATGCATGTCGCATATTTTATGCAAAGTCATGAACACCGGTGCAAAACTTGTATTCATTATTACACTTATCCAAAATGCTCCGGCTAACTTCATCAAAGAAAAATCTCCATGCATGGCGTCTGCCAGACCGTTGGTTTCAAACAATTTTTCCATCACCACAGGTACGCCTGAGGCAAACACTTTCATAGCTAAAGCTATCCACATACCCAACAAGCCCCAAATTATCATTTTGGGGAACAAACCGAATTCCGGACTATAATAGTTGCCTATTCGTATGCGTGATGCCAACATCTCCCCGAAAGTGCCCAAAACGGAAAATTTCACAAAGGCCAATAAATAAGGATTGGAAGCGTTCCATTTTAAATAGGTGTCATACACCCCGTCAAATACAAAAAACGGTGCCAGCACCAACAATACTATGAATATTACCAGAAAATCTTGTTTTTTCATCTCTGTATCTTATTTTCTACTATTATTTATATTATTCCACCGTTACCGACTTAGCCAAATTTCGCGGACGGTCAACATCTCTTCCGCACAATACGGCTGCATAATATGCCAACAATTGCAAAGGTATGCTTGCCAATATCGGCACATACATTTCTTCTGTCTCCGGTATTTCTATCACATAATCCGACAATTTTTCCACATCCACATCTCCTTCGGAGACTATAGAGATAATTTTTCCCTTACGTGCTTTTACCTCTTGAATATTGCTCACCACTTTTTCGTAAGACCCTTTGTTGGTGGCTATCACCACCACAGGCATATTTTCATCTATAAGAGCAATAGGACCGTGTTTCATTTCGGCAGCAGGATATCCTTCTGCATGAATATAAGATATCTCTTTCAATTTTAACGCTCCTTCCAACGCCACCGGGTAATTATAATTTCTTCCCAAATACAATGCATTGGAAAAATCTTTCATATAATTTGCTATCTGTTTGATACTCTCGCTGTTTTTAAGTATGGTCTCTACTTTCGACGGAATAACTTCCAACTCTTCCACTAATTTTTTATATCGGTTTTGGGGTATTTTACCTTTCCGTTTGGCCAAACACAAAGCCATCAAAGCCAATACAGTCACTTGAGCGGTGAAAGCTTTGGTAGAAGCTACGCCTATTTCGGGACCTGCATGGGTATAAGACCCCGCATCGGTGGCGCGAGCAATGGAAGACCCTACCACATTGCATATTCCCAACACCGTTGCTCCCTTCTTTTTTGCCAATTCTATGGCTGCCAAGGTATCGGCCGTTTCGCCGGATTGAGAAATGGCTATCACCACATCGTCTTCATATATTACAGGATTACGATACCTGAATTCTGAAGCATATTCCACTTCTACCGGTATTCGTATTAAATCTTCAAACAAATGTTCTCCCACCAAACCTGCATGGTAAGATGTACCGCAAGCCACTATGATAATCCTGCGTGCCGATAACAGCCTATCCTCATATTCCACTATTCCGCCCAACGACACCACATCTTTTTTCACATTCAAGCGACCTCTCATGCTATCGGCAATGGAACGAGGCTGTTCATATATTTCTTTAAGCATAAAATGCTCATAACCGCCTTTTTCCAATTGGTCCAAACTTATTTGTATCTGCTGTATATAATGGGAAACCTTTTTATTTTTAACCGTTTTTACTATCAAATCATTTCCCGGGGTAAGCACTGCTATTTCCTCATCGTTGAGATATACCACCTTCTTGGTATATTCCACCAAAGCAGAACCATCGGAGGCTACATAATATTCATCTTTGCCGAAACCGATAATAACAGGACTTCCCTTACGTGCCGTTATCAATGTATGAGGATCGTCCATGGATACCACTATAATGGCATACGTTCCCTGAACTTGGCTTAATGCCAGACGAACGGCTTCGGGTAAATCCACATTTTCGTTTTTATTAATATCTTCTATTAAATGTATCAACACCTCCGAATCGGTATCACTGGTAAACTCATATCCTTGTTTTATCAAGGCATCTCTTAAAACCAAATAATTTTCTATGATACCATTATGTATTAGAGCTATTTTTTTATCCGAAGAAAAATGAGGGTGAGCATTTTGATTACTCGGTTCTCCGTGAGTAGCCCATCGCGTGTGTGCTATTCCGCAATTGCCGGAGACGTCTTTTCCTTCACAAAATGTTTCTAAATCCTTTACCCTGCCCTGACATTTATATACTTCCACATTGCCGGAATGCACCAATGCCACACCGGCACTATCGTAGCCACGATATTCCATACGGTAAAGACCCTTGATAAGTATAGGATAAGCATCCTTATTACCAACGTAACCAACTATTCCACACATTATATTCTATTTTTTATCTTGCAACAATGAATAATGTACTTCCAACCGAAAACGTTTGTTTTCATCGGTGGCTGGTTGTGTGCCGTATACCACCAAACGAGACATGCGAGTAGCGGTAGCGGCTATAAACATATTTAATTGGTCTGCATTCACCCCGCCGTCTAACATGTATTGTAATTGCTTGGTAATACGTATTCTATACTCATTGGTTTTCTTATTATATACACCTCCGAAATAATCATTTCCAAGAGTATAGTCCGGCACCGTAACCAAATATTGTTTTATTGTATCATAATAATTCACTAACAAAGAAGAAGGCACACTGTATTTGTTTGTGTCCGAATCGTCTATGCGGGTAGCCACTAATTCCGCTCTGTGTATAATCACACGCTTATCTTTAAACATGTTTTGAATATACGGAAACTTGACAATGGTTTTCACCCCCATTCCCGTTTGAAAAAACAAACGCTCGGAAGCAGAAACTGTATTACCCTGCATTTGTGCTTGCAAATCCGCATCTGCGTCTTGATAATCGTTATGATTGATATATCCTACCCGTATGGAAGAATCGCTGATAACAAAACGATAGGTTTTTTGAGCACTTTCATTATTATGATAATACATGGTCAACAATGAATTATCATTGGTCAGATTCACCGAAACCACACTTCCGTCTCCTTGACAATAATCGGCTATTACGTACAAACCTTTAAAATAATTCAAGAATGCCGCTGTGGACTGAAATTCAGAGCTATTTGATTTTGAAATAAATTTACTGTCGGCAAAAGAAGTTTTCAACGGAATACGCATCACCACGGAACCGATAGCCGTATCTTTCACATTCGGGGTGGGATATATCCACGACAATTGATTTTCATCCACCAAATTTTCCGCATCGTGTTGCAAAGAAGTATGGGCATAATATTTTCGACCACGCACCAAATCTTCTTGCAATTCATACACTCTTACCCTGAACGGACTCAAAGTGTCGCCATAAGGATTGTTATATACCAATGTTAGTATCAAGGAATCGCTTGCGGCACCTTCACCGAATTGAGCTCCAAACGATGCCAAACGGCATTGCACATAAAATCCTGCTTGCACTTGTCCGAAAATAGGATCTATCATATATCCTAACATATTGGCGGCAACACCATTGGTGACAATGCTGTCATCTTGCATCACAGAATATGCTTCCACCGTGGCTGTATCAAAAAACAAGGTGTTGAGTAATTCATCCTGTGGTTGGAGTTTCATTCCCACCTCTCCGTTTTCTTCTTTACAAGAAGTAACTACAAACAATAAAGGGATTAGTAGATATCCTAATTTAAACAGTTGTCTTTTCAAAACGATACTTTTTAGATATTTACTTTTGTATGATTTGATTGTACAAAGCTAAATAATCATCTGCATATTGCTCTTGTTTATGCTCAAATGTAGGTGTATTTAATTCCAATGCATATTTACGATACGATTCATCCACATCCTCGTGGGATATTACGGTAGCGTCCGCATATTGCATTGCCAAACGGGTGGTGACATCATAATTAGCCATTTTATAATTTGCCGCATCTTTTGCCGGTACCCCGCATGCTTTTAACTTGGAAACCATAGAACGGTTGAGATTTTTGTCAAATGCATCGTTATACACCGAATACACAATTTTAGAATTGGCAAACAAGGGATTATCCATATATACCGTTTTCACAAACAACGGAATTAAACAAGATATCCAGCCGTGACAATGAATAATATCAGGACTCCAGCCCAAATTCTTAACCGTCTCAACTACTCCTTTAGCATAAAAAATAGCTCTTTCATCATTATCCGAGAATGCTTTGCCCGATTTATCCACCAATATTTCTTTGCGCAGGAAATATTCTTCGCTGTCGATAAAATAGGTTTGCATTCTGATAGACTGTATAGAAGCCACCTTTACCACCAAAGCATGGTCATTATCGTTAATAACTATATTTTGCCCTGACAGTCTGATAACTTCATGTAATTGATTTCTGCGTTCGTTAATCATTCCATATCGAGGCATAAAGGTACGAATTTCTATTCCTTGTTCCTGAATGCTCTGAGGCAGATAACGTCCTATAATGGACATGTATGATGCTTCTAAATATGGTGTAATCTCCTGATTAACAAACAAAATCCTTTCTACTGACATAATACACTTCTTCTAATTATCTTGCAAAGATACAATTTTTTTTTCAAATATACCCTGTTTTTACTCTTTTTTTACATCATCTTACTACAATTTTCCATTTTTATTTAAAAGTTTTTTATGTTTGTATCTTTCAACTGATATTTTTTTTATACTTTTGCACCCGTAAACAAATTTAAATATAATAACATGAAAAGAGTTAGCATTTTATCAATTATTGCATGTTGCGTGCTTATCATCACATCATGCCAACGCCAACAAGAAAACTACAATGCCTATTTAGAATATCATTTTGCCGAACAAACTGATGAAATAAGCGTTAAAGCCATAATGGGAACCATCAAATTGCTATGGGTGGGAGATTTTTATTACAAAGGCGAACAACAAAAAAATTGCGATATAAAAGCACACCTCAAATACAGAGAATCTGTTGCTGCCATTATATTGCACGCCAATGATTTTAAACCCTATTTCAACGACACCTCCGATCATTTCACCTACATACTCAAACGCACCACCGACGGAGAAAACTACATTATGGAATCGGTGATATTTACCGTTAATGAAGACGGTGTTTTTGAATCCAATGAGGTGACCGACAATGACGACACCGAAGATGAAGAACCGACTATAGAATAATCGAACTTTATTAACATAACAAAAATACATTATGAGTTTAGAACAAACCATTAACAACGACATAAAAACCGCCATGTTGGCAAAAGATAAAAAAAGTCTGGACGCTTTACGAGCCATAAAGTCTGCCATTTTACTGCTCAAAACCGATAAAAATATCGGGGATATTACTCCTGAGGTGGAAATGGCCACATTACAAAAAATGGCAAAACAACGTAAAGAATCGGCAGAGATGTACAAGGCTCAAGGCAGAGAAGACCTTTGTCAAGAAGAACTCGGTCAATTGGAAATTATATCCAAATATTTACCCGAACAACTCAGTGCTGAGGCCATCAAAACACAACTTCAATCCTTAATAGCCCAAAACGGCATTACAGGCATTAAAGATATGGGTAAGCTAATGGGTATTGCCGGTAAATTCTTTGCAGGAAAAGCCGACAACAAAACCATTGCCGAAATAGTCAAATCATTACTAAAATAAATCACCCCTAAAAAAAAGAGTTCTTGCTTTGCTATTGCTTACAATAGCATAAGCGGAATATTTTTATTTCATGAAAAGATATATCAAAAACGTTTTTGCAGACGAAGAATATAATTGTTTTGCCTGTGGTCCGCACAATCCCATAGGCTTGCACTTGCAATTTTACGAAGAAGATGAATATGTAAAAACCGAATGGGAACCTTCACAAAACTATGAAGGCTATCCCACGTGTATACATGGAGGCATACAAGCCGTGCTATTGGACGAAATAGCGGCATGGACATTGTACATAAAAGAGCATTGTGCCGGCGTTACCAGCCACATGTCGGTGCGTTATTGTAAAAAATTAGATAGCGATAAGGGCAAAATAACAGTGGAAGGAAAGATAAAAAAAATCATCTATAATTTTTGCTATATTGACGCCTATATATACAATTCGCAACATGAAGTATGTGCCAAAGCGGAAGTTATATATTATATGTTTTCCAAAGAAGAAAGCATAGAAAAATATCGTTTCCCCACCCGACAAGAAGATTTTTATTTATAAAATATGTGTGCTGCCAAAAAAATCATCACTACCCTGCAAGCCATAGAAAAAATAAAACACTATTGCGCAGCTTCCGAACACTGCCAATCCGAGGTAAGGGCAAAACTAAGCCAATACGGAATGGATGCCGATGCGATAGAATCGGTGATTTGTGATTTGATAAGCGAAGGCTATATCAACGAATATCGTTATGCCCACGCTTTTATTCAAGGAAAATTCAAGATAAAAGGATGGGGCAAAAACAAGATAATAGCCTCATTAAGAGCAAAACACATCAGCACCCCTTGTATATTATCGGCATTACAAACCATCAACGATACTGCATACCAAGAAAAATTACAGCACCTGATACAAAAATGGTTGCACGCACATCCTGAAAATCTCACCTACTCCCAACGTGCCAAATTGATGCGATATCTATTGTCAAAAGGATACAACATGGAAGATATTAATACCGCTATCAACTCTGAAATTACCATATAACTTCCATTCCGAAAAAAAAATTTTATCTTTGCAGAAATATATATAGAAAATGAACGATTTCGAACTCAAAAATATGCTCCAAAGGTCCTCCGAAATAAGGAGGTGTCTTTGACATAGATAACAAGTTGAAAATTATTGCAGAAAAAGAAGAGGAAAGTCACGCACCGCATTTTTGGGACAACGCTCAAGAGGCCGAAAAAACGCTAAAACATATCAACGAACTCAAAATATGGACCGATGCCTATGCCAATATGGAAAGCATGGTGGCGGAATTTAAATTGGCGTTGGAATTTTTCTCCTCCGGCGATATTACCGAAGAAGAACTGCAAAACATCTACCAAAAAGCTATTACCGCCATCAACGATATGGAATTTAAACGTATGCTTTCGGGTGAAGAAGATAGTTTAGGCGCTACCATCTCCATCAATTCAGGGGCAGGAGGCACCGAAAGTCAGGATTGGGCAGAAATGCTTTTACGCATGTACAGCCGATGGGCGGAAGATCATCATTTTAAAATCAAAGAAATTGACCGTTTGGAAGGCGATGTTGCCGGAATAAAATCGGTAACCATAGAATTGGAAGGAGACTATGCATACGGCAATCTAAAAGGCGAAAGCGGTGTACACCGCTTGGTGCGGCTATCTCCGTTCGATGCTGCCAATCGTCGCCACACCTCCTTTGCATCGGTATTTGTATGCCCGATGATAAACGATGACATTAATATAGACATCAACCCCAATGAAATAGAATGGGACACCTTCCGTAGCAGCGGTCCGGGCGGACAAAATGTCAACAAAGTGGAAACGGCAGTCAGACTGCATCACATCCCTACGGATATCGTGATAGAATGTCAAATCACCCGATTCCAATCTCAAAATAAAGAAAAAGCAATGCAAATGCTCAAATCCAGACTTTATGAGATAGAATTGCAAAAAAAACATGCCAAAATAGACGAGATGGAAAACAACAAAAAGAAAATAGAATGGGGCTCTCAAATACGAAACTATGTTCTCCACCCGTATAAATTGGTTAAAGACACCCGCACCGGCTTTGAAACAGGCAACGCACAAGCCGTATTGGATGGTGACTTGGACGGATTTATTAAAGCCTATCTGATGGAATTCGGGAATAAGGGATAAATATTTACATAATAAATAAAATGTTAAAAAGGCACAAGTTCGCGACTATATTTTTCGGCATACTTATAATAGTAATGCTTGCTACCACATTGGGAGTTGCTTGGTTTTATCATAACACCCGAACAAGCAATCCGCATAACTACAATACCATCGGAGATATTCCGGTTCCATATGGTTATGAAAGGATTGACGGCAACGACGCCGCCTACAGCACCTTCCTCCGCTCTCTTCCGCTGAAAGGGAAAGGCGAAAAAGTAATGCTTTACACCGGTGACACGGCAAACTACCAGTTTCTGAGCTATGCGGTAGTGGATTTGCTTATACTCTCCAACGCGGAACAATGTGCCGACGCCTGCATGCGGCTCCGTGCGGAATACCTCTTCCGACATGGCAGATACGGTGAAATCCGCTTCAACGATGTCAACGGGAAAACTATGAAATATACGGGCGACTCCTCCCGAAAGGAATTTGAAAAATATCTCAGAAAGGTCTATAATGCAGCCAACACCTTCTCGCTCAGCCGCGAGCTGCAGCAGCGTCCGCTCGCCGAAATACAGCCCGGAGATGTTTTTGTATATGCTGCAGCAGACAGGACCGGCAACCAATACGGACATGCCATAATGGTGGTTGACGTCGCCCGGAACCCGCGTACCGGCAAAAAGATACTACTATTGGCGGAAGGCAATACACCGGCACGCAACATACATGTAATGCGGAATTTGGGACATCCTTTCCGCTCCCCATGGTTCACCCTTGACGAAAATGCCGACAAACTGCGGCTGTCGGTATTCCGCTTTAATGCTAACGAACTGCGAGGGTGGTAGGTTGTTCAATGGTTCCATTCATCCGATTCCCATTTTGCCACATTGTTTTCAATGTACCTCGTAATATGGTCCATTTCATCCTGATTGCGGATAATATGGTCGTGGAACCGCGTCTGCCACGCGAATGGAATATTGTTGTGTCGGGCATATTTTGTAACACCGATTTTGAATCCACGAACAACGGACGCCAAATTACGACGTTGTGGACCGAATTTTTGTAATGATTCCAATTGTCGGGACGATTGTAGAGCCGCAAAATTTTGCGTCTCTACAATCGGTATTCCCATTTTTGTTTTATCAATTACAATAATGGCATGCACATGATTGGGCATTATCACATACGACGGAACGTCAACATGCGGAAAATGATTAGGAATATCCCGCATACATTTGTCAGCAACCATTCCCATTTCCGACAAATGCATTTTTCCACCTGTGATTTCACCGAAATAATGTTCGCGGTCACGGGTACAAACGGTTACAAAATATTCACCGCCATCATAATTATGCCATTGGGCACGTGCCGATGGGATACGATATCTTCCACGAAATTTGTTATCTTCCATCATTTATTTCATTTTTACCCGAAATTGCCGTTTTTGTGAAACGGTATGATGGAACTCAACCACCTTCACCAACATTACCTGTTCTTATACCTCTCCTCTATCACCTTCCAATCCACAATTTGCCAAAGAGCTTGAAGATAATCTGCCCGGCGGTTCTGCCAATCGAGGTAATAAGCATGCTCCCACACGTCAAATGTCAACAATGGAACCAAGCCCTTTTGAATGGGATTGGCGGCGTTGGTTTCTTGTGTAATATGCAACTTGCCTTCCGCATCGGAAGCAAGCCATACCCAACCCGATCCGAACAAAGTAGAACCCGCCTGCACAAATTCCTTTTGAAAGGCTTCAAAAGAACCATATTGCATGTTAATGGCTGTTGCCACATCTCCAATAGGAAGTGCTTCGGAAGAAGGAGCTGTGAATTGTAAAAAATATAGATTGTGATTCAAAATCTGCCCTGCATTGTTTTGTATGCCACCGGCAGACTTTACAACTATCTCCTCCAAACTCATTTGTTCAAACGGAGTGCCTTCTATCAATTTGTTCAAATTATTGACATAGCCTTGTAAATGCTTGCCGTGATGAAAAGAAATGGTTTGCTCCGATATAACAGGTTCAAGAGCTTTAACTGAATAAGGTAATGTAAGTAATTCAAATTTTGCCATG
>DBXT01000062.1 GCA_002309615.1 Bacteroidales bacterium UBA1205 | reverse complement strand
ATTGCCGGAATATTCCAAGAGTGGTGCAAAGCCAATGATATTAACCTAATGTATATACAGCCCGGACATCCGACGCAGAACAGTTATATAGAGCGGTTCAACGAAAGCTATCGTCGTGCTGTGCTGGATGCGTATCTATTTAGGACACTGGATGATGTAAGGAAAATTACGGATGAATGGAACAGGGACTACAATGAGAATCGTCCGCACGATTCTCTTGGGGACATGTCCCCAAGAGAATACAAATTAAATTATATTGAAAATTTAAGTATTTTTGCAAGTCCAATTTAGAATTGTCCTCAAAAGGGGATGTTTACAATGGTTCTAATGCTGTACTGCAAGCTAAAAAAGGCGATTGGTTAAATGCTGGAATTAGTGCGGTAGCAATCATTCCGGTAGTGGGAGATGTTGCTAAAGTTGGCAAGATAAAAAAAGATGTAAATATCATAAAAGATGCAATACATGGTATAAAAAATGGTAAAAATTCCTTAAATACAGTTTCCTTTATTCTAGGTTCGGGAAAAAATGCTGTAAAAATTACAACAACTATTCCTAAAGGATATCATAAATTGCATAACGCAAAGAAAGGAGATGTTTATACGAATGGGAAATATTTTATTTCACCTGATAAAGATGGACATAATGGAGGAGTTTGGAAAATGGCAAGAAAAGAAAGTGAACTTTGGTCAAGAGACAAAAGAATGGGTACTTATGACAAAAAACTAAATAGAATTGGAGATAGATATGAATATAGAAGAAAAGGTACTAAATAGAATGAATAATTTGCGTTGGGCAAGACAATGCTTTGAAATCGCCAAATATAAACCTTGGTTATACAGCAATAGTAAATATCTTGATAGTACAGAATGGACTGATTACTATGCAGTTGGAGAACGTATTTCTTATGAACAATATGAAATTATTGAGAAACAATACATTAATGTTATTATGTCTATTGTTGATTCTTCTAATTGCAAATATTTAACACTTGTATGTTTAAGTATCTATGAAAAAGAATTAAATAAGAATATTAGAAATAAAAAGGAAGTATATACATCACATGATAATAAACGAATTGTATTTAATTTTAACGATACAGATTTATTTCTTATGAAAAAAGCCTTATTTTTAAAAAATCATCAACGTGTAAGCAAAAAAGAACTCCCAAATGTCGTCAAAATGTTGCTTCGTTGCTATATTTTCGCAACTCTTGTAAATGAATCAAAAAAATTACAATTTGAATTTCCAGGGAATTATTATATGTGGTTACATTGTACTAATTTAGATTTAAATCACTTGAAAAGTATTGTAAAAAATAATGATTTGTACTTAAACCCAAGAGATTAGTTATTCAAATATCGAAAGCTGATTTCATGAGACTATCCTAAAATTTGTGTCATAATGAAAATATATTAAAGGGCTTATGCTATGTGAGGAGATACGCAACGGAGGGGACTCCCTGTATGTGGTGACGGCCAACCGCTACGGCAATATGGGCGAGGTAACCAAAGAAACCCGTATTTATGCCCTGCCGTTCTTACCGCAGCCGCTTGCCTTAAGCACATTGTTTGAGTACGACAGCTGGGGCAGGATTTTAAATATTACCTACCCCGACAACGAAATAGTAAATTATGATTATGACCTTGGCGGACAGCTGGAAAGAATGTACAACAACAGCAGTTACACTTACTTGGACAATATTATTTATGACCGCTTTGGAGCAAAAACAAGCCAAGACTACGGCAATGGCATTGTAACACAATACACTTACAACGATACCACCCGCAGGTTAAGCGAGATTGCAACAAACAACGGTGCTCTAATAAATTACACCTATGACCTTGTTGGCAATGTTACCCAAGTAGCAAGCACTTGCCCGTGGCTGCCAAACCAAAGCTTTACGGAAACATTCTCCTACGATAGTACCGACCAACTTGTTTCCGCCAACGAGGCACAAAGTTACCAGTTGGATGTAAATTATGGCAACTGGGGAAAGGTAATGCAATAAGATATTTTGTAAACATCCCCCCCCCTTTTTGAAGAAAGTCCCAATTAATTATAAATCAAGACTATTAACATATCAACAGGTTTGCTCTTCCGGTAAAGTGTATTTAAAAATGTAATATATTTAGTTGATAAATAACATTATCATATTCATTTTTAAATACTTTTGGTCTATTATTATTTAAACAAAGCTTCCGCTTGTTTGATAATAGTTTGTTCCGGTTCATTCGGGTTGAGAACGAGGTCGGGTTTGGCATAGACCACTTTGTGGTGGTTTTTGGTGAGGTTTTCACCGCCGCCTGTAATATTCAGCATGATAACATCTTTGTGTTTGACAGTTCCGTCTTCCACAGCATGTGCCAGACTTGCCACAGCTACAGCGGCGGCAGGATTGATGTCGATGCCTTCCAGATATTGGAAAGCTGCCGACCAATAGTCAATTTCTCTATTGTCAATTTTGTAGATGTCGCCACGGGTGTCGGTCAATGCATCAAAGAGTCCGCCTGCCGGAGAATAAGGCGGTTTGCGGTTGGATAAGACTTTTGCTTGTATGATAGCTGCCTGATAGCGGGCTTCTTCTGCAGAAAGCGATACCAAATTTCTTTGTTGAGCCTTCCATGAATCATACATGATGGTGAAAGGTGCGTTTTGGGAGGGCAGCAATTTCATTTTATGTTTTCCGAAGCGGCCGTCATCTATCAAACGGAGGTTGTTTTCCCAAGCGGCGATGGTGCCGGTGCCGGAACCGATGGCTTGGAAGTAGGCGTCGGGAATGCGGCCTATGGTTTCCACCGCATTCAATAGGGTGGTGCCCATGCCGTCACGTCTGGCGATATTTTTTGCACCGCCTTCGGCCATAAACATATCCGATTTGCAGGCGATGTCTCCCAATGCGATTGCATCGTAATAGTCGGCACCATGAGGTGCGGCAATGATTTTTACGCAATCTTTCAGGCGTTTGTGAAACCACAAGGCATTCATATTGTCTTCCGGTACCGAAAGCAGCAAGGGAATGTTGTTGTCGGAGCAAACTTTGGCGAATGCCCTGGCGGTGTTGCCGGCAGATGCCACTACCAGCACTTTCTTGTTGTCGTGCGGTAAGCGGGCACAAACAGAATAGGCTTCTGTCTCTTTAAAAGAGCATGTTTCCAAGGCAGCCCCCCTTGCAGGGAAAAATCCTGAAAATGTAATATATAAATTGTTTAATTTCAATTGTTTGGCCAAGCCTTTACTTTTGAAAGTAACCGGTGTTTGCGAATGCTTTAATATCCTTTTTATTGGCAGCCAATTGGCATATCTGTAAAAACCGCCAAGGTCCTCTCTGGGTTCAAATTTTTTGTTGGCATAAACAGCTCTCACTAAAGCAGGTTGATCGTATTGAGGGTCGGACAGCAACCAACCTTCGTCTTCAAAAACACGGCCATTGCCGCAATTCATCAATTTGTAGGAAGTAGGTTTGAATACCATATGACAATATTTTAATTATAAAATACAAATATAACGTTAAAGATAAAACAGGGGATGTCGGCACGACATCCCCGCAGTCAGTCTGTTTTGACAATATCGGAACCTTTTTCACTCACACCTTTTTTGCATTGGGGGCAACATGTATGGTAGGCCAACCATGTGGTGCAGTCACCTGTTTTTTTACCGTAATCAACGCAGCGCAATCGGTATGGGGATGATTCCGACATGAATGAATGCTATTTAAAACTAATACGTTTGTTATTGATTTGATCAAGAGGATAAATGCCCTTGTCTAATTTTTCTCTCACTTCTTTGAATACATTCACCGTGCGTTCTACATCTTCCAAAGTGTGTACGGCGGTGGGGATTAATCTTAACTCAATGGTTCCTTTTGGAACAACAGGATAGAGCACCATAGAGCAGAAAATACCGTAATTTTCACGCAAATCCACTACCAAATGTGTAGCTTGAGCCACAGTGCCGCTTAAAAATACCGGGGTAACATTGGCTTCAGTTTTGCCTATGTTGAATCCGTTGTCACGCAATCCCTTTTGCAAAGCACGGGTGACAGTCCATAATTTTTCTCTTATTTCAGGACGGGTTTGTATTATCTCCAAACGTTTTAAAGCACCCATCACCATAGGCATCGGTAATGATTTTGCATATATTTGGGAACGCATGTTAAAGCGCAAATGGTCCACAATGCGGCGGTCTGAAGCTACAAAAGCACCTATGCCGGCCATACTTTTTGCAAAAGTGGCAAAGTGAATGTCAATGCCGTCTTCCACGTTAAAGTGTTCGGCAGTACCGCTACCGCGTTTACCCATTGTGCCGAATCCGTGGGCATCGTCAATGATAAGACGGAATTTGAATTCTTTTTTCAAAGCGACAATTTCATCCAATTTTCCCAATTCACCGGACATTCCGAAAACACCTTCTGTAACCACCAATACACCGCCGTCTTGTTCTTCGGCGAATTTGGTGGCCCGTTGGAGCACTTGGCGTAAATCGTTCATGTCGTTATGCTTGAATGAAAAACGGCGACCGATGTGCAAACGTACGCCATCATATATACAAGCATGGGATTCTGCATCGTAAACCACAACATCCCTGCGGGTGAGAAGACAATCCAATATGGATACCATGGCCTGATAGCCGAAATTAACCAAATAACCGGCTTCTTTGCCGACAAAATCCGCTAATTTTTGCTCTAACTCTTTGTGATATTTTGTATCTCCCGACATCATACGGGCTCCCATAGGAGCAGCCATGCCGTATTTGGCAGCAGCTTCAGCATCGGCTTTCCTGACTTCGGGGTCATTGGCCAGACCTAAATAATTGTTCAAACTCCAACATAAAACTTCTTTACCCATGAATTGCATGTGAGGACCTATTTCTCCCACCAATTGGGGAAACATATAATAACCGTCTGCAAATTCTTGATATTGACCGAGCGGACCCGGTGTGCCTTTAATTCTTTCAAATATGTCAACCATTGTTTTGTTAGATTTTATTATTTGCTATTAAAAAATATTAACCAATGAGCAAATGTACAATAAAAAATTGAAAAAAAGGATAAGAAAATACTCCAATAATTGTACGATAATTGTTGATAATATATCATGTTGTTGTATATAAGTTTGTTAACAGAAAAAAATAATGCTGTTTTTCTTGTTTGAAAATAGTGTTTCGGGCAAGATGCCAAAAACAGGAGTGCCCCGATACCAACAAAACAGGGTTGATATGAAACATTAAAGCAAGAGCAGGGGATTAATTGATTTTTTTTGTGTACATTTGCAATTTGTATGGAACAGGCGCAAAAAGAAGGTATTATATTGGAAGTAAAAAACTTGACAGTTGTTTTTGTCAAAAAAACAAGTCGGTTTTGTGCTGTGGAGAATTTATCCTTTACCTTGTATAAAGGCACTACCATGGGTTTGGTAGGGGAATCGGGCAGCGGCAAATCGGTGTCCATGTTAAGCATTATGCGTTTGTTGAATGCCAAAAATGTTGAGTTAAGCGGTTCGGTTATTTTTTATGATAAAGGCAAACCTGTGGATTTGCTTGCCGTTTCCCCTTCCGGCATGCGGGAATACAGGGGAAGTCGCATTGCGATGATATTTCAGGAGCCCATGACATCGCTCAATCCGTCCATGACTTGTGGCATGCAAGTGGTGGAAACGCTCAGGCTGCATTTGAAAATGAATAAAAAGCAAGCACAAAAAAGAACACTTGAACTTTTTGAAGAAGTGCTCTTGCCTTATCCTCAAAAAATATTTTGTTCTTATCCGCATCAAATTTCAGGAGGACAAAAACAAAGGGTGATGATAGCCATGGCCATGGCTTGTAATCCGGATATACTTATAGCCGATGAGCCTACCACGGCGCTGGATGTTACGGTGCAAAAAAATATATTGGAGTTGATGCGCTCGTTGCAGCAAAAGCATGGCATGAGCATAGTGTTTATCACGCATGATTTGGGCGTGGTGGCACAAATATCGCATCATGTGCTGGTAATGTATAAAGGCCATAAAGTGGAAGAAGGCCCGTTGAAAAATATATTCTTATCACCGCAACATGCTTATACCAAAGGTTTGCTCGCTTGCAGGGTGCCTACGGACAAACGTATGAAAAATCTGCCCACTATTAGCGATTTTTTGCAGGAAAGCCAATCCGGCACCCCGTTTCAGGAGGAACCGGTGAATGCCGGTGACTATATGAAACAAACCCAATTGTTGCTGCAGCAAGCACCTATGATGAAGGTGCGCTCGTTGTCCAAACGCTATGTGGTGAAAAAACACCTGTTTGCCCCAACGCAATATTTTTATGCCGTCAACAATGTGAATTTTGATGTATATCCCGGAGAAACATTGGGTTTGGTAGGGGAATCGGGCTGCGGTAAAACCACTTTGGGTCGCTTGCTGTTAAGATTGACAGAGCCTACAAGTGGCAGCATAGAGTATAATAATATGGATTTATGCAAGTGCAGCGTATCAAAAATGCGTCAATTGCGCAAAGAAATACAAGTGGTGTTTCAGGATCCGTATTCTTCTCTGAATCCCCGTTATACCATAGGCAATGCTATTATGGAACCGATGAAACTGCATCATATCGGCGACAACGACTCCCAACGACGGGAAATGGTGATGGAGTTGTTGGAAAAGGTGAATATGGAGGCAAAACATTTTAATGCCTACCCACACGAGTTTTCCGGAGGACAGCGACAGCGGGTGTGCATCGCACGAGCTTTGGCATTGCAGCCCAAATTGTTGATATGTGATGAATCGGTATCGGCATTGGATGTATCGGTGCAAGCACAAGTGCTGAATCTACTCAACCAACTGAAAGAAGAATATCAATTGACCTATATATTTATTTCTCACGACCTTTCTGTGGTGAAATTTATGTCGCACAGAGTGATGGTGATGAACAAAGGGGAAATACAGGAATTGAATACCGCCGATGAACTCTATGCTCATCCGCAATGTGAATATACAAAAAAACTCATAGCAGCTATTCCTCAAATAGACGTGCATATGAGTTAGGTATTGAAACTACGCTTGAAATTATTTTATTAATTGCAAGTAATTGGTGTCGTTTTGTAAGCGGATGATTCCTTTGTCAAAAGAATAATATATTGCAAAATCATAATGATTTTGCGGATATATATACACATTGTACAAGGTATCGTTATCAAGTACCAATGTGCGGGGAGATAAATTGTTGAAATCCAAATAATATTGATAATAAATTCTTTGTGAATCCACCCGACTGTATTGGAGGGATAATTGTTTGTTGGCGCTTAATTCCATGGCAATAGTATAATTGTTGTCTATGGTGTTCATTTCAACATGACGTTTATACCTATAACCTTGTTTACTATAGATGGTGTCGTTGGTGACAATCCATAACAAGGTATCGTTGTTTTGATTTATCATGTTGAATTGTTGTCCTTGTTGATAGGGAATTACCGCCATATCTTCTTCGGATAGTTTGAGTATTACAGTCGGCTCTCTATTGTCCCAATAATAGAAGCAGGATGTACACATCAATAATAAAATAACCGATAATGATATTATTTTTTTCATGGTGAATATTTTTTTATTTTCATTTAAAATCTTGTTCTAAAACCGGCACAGAACCAACCTTCCATGCCTGCACCTAACTGTAAAAAGCCGGCATGTTGAGTGTTGCCCAATTCGATGCCGACAAGGGTGAATTGATATGCGAAGAATACCCGTTGCTGTTCGGGGAAGATTTCAATTTGGTCAGGTTGATAATTCTTTATTCCCGACTGGCTGAAAGTAACACCAAAACCTACTTTGGAATACATGGTAACCACTCTTTTGTTGAGCCAATTGATTTTAAGCGTAGGCAACAGTGTGTGTGTGGTTAAATTGAATTTGCATGCCAGCTCTTGGTTATTGTATAATTTTGAGATAGTGGGTTCACATACATATTGTATGCCTACTCCTACCACTTTGGTAATTCTAAAGTCATATCCTATTTGTATAGCCCCATAGGTATAACGCTGCCTGTAAATAGGATTGTTTGAATGGTGCATGCAAAAAAACATAGGTAAAATGGAGCCGACTTGATTTGCTGACAATATGCCGTATCCTATGGAAACCTGATGGCGTCTTTCAGGGATACAATGTTTTTTCTTAGCGGAGGATTCATAGTCGGATTCTTGGGTGTTATCAGCTACGGCTACCTGTGAGTCGTACATGATTTTTTGTGCTTTTACTATGGTGTCGTTTTGTGCCTGTGCAGCACCATTCCACCCTAAAAAAATAAGTAATGTTGCTAAAGATAGTAAACGATAGCGGTGTTTTGTATTCATGTGTAAATAATTTTATTTTTTGCAAAAATACTTAAAAAATGCTTATTACAAGAAAAAAATAGGAATTTTTTTTTGTTTTTTTTGTAATTTACTGATTATTAGTCATATTAGTTTAGTAAAGAATAAGCCCGGCTATGCCGGCAGCTATAATAATCCACATAGGATGTATTTTTTTGTATAACGAAAGGGGGAGTGCAACGGCAAAAATTGCATAACTTTTGTAATCTATGAATATTTCTTTGTTGCACAGCATGAGGGCGGCAGAGGCTATCAAACCGATGGTGGCGGGGCGGAGTCCTGCAAGAGCTTGTTGCAACCATAGATTGCCGGAGAGTTTTTTTAAGAATATGCAAATGGCCGTCATGATAATAAATGACGGCAACACTAATGCCGAGGTGGCGATAGCTGCCCCTATCCACGATTGCGTAGCACTAAAACCTACGTAGGTAGCGGCATTGATGCCGATAGGCCCCGGTGTGCTTTGTGAAATGGCCACAATATTGGCAAATTCTTGCAAGGATATATCCCATTCGGGGTGCATGTCAACAATATCGTGTTGAATGAGCGATATCACAGCATAGCCGCCACCGAAGGCAAACAAGCCGATTTTGAAAAAGGTGATGAACAAGGTAAAATATACGCTCAGCATGATCAATGGTTGTTTGTGTGGATAAATCTTGAATAAACTATTCCCCATGCTGCCGCTGCAATAAGGATGTATACGGGCGATATTTTACATAGCCATATTAACAAGGTGCTTGCTATGGTGATAATAAGAGCCGCATAAGAAAAAGGCATTTTTCGGGCAATAGTCCATACCGAGGAGGCTATAAGAGCCACCACTGCTGGGCGTATGCCGGCAAATATTTTTATAACGTACGGATTGTCGTTGAATTGGTGAAACAAGCAGGCTATCAGCAATATGATAATGAATGATGGCAAAATACAAGCCATAGCGGCAGCCAAAGAGCCTTTAAAACCTTTAATTTTATAGCCTATATAAATGGCGGAATTAACGGCTATTACTCCGGGCACAGATTGGGTGACGGCTAACATATCCACAAAATCCTGCTCCTTGATCCAGCCTCTGTTGTCCACTATTTCTTTTTGCATAAGCGGCAGCATGGCATAACCGCCACCTATGGTAAAACAGCCTATGCGGAAAAAACTTGAAAACAGTTGCCACAATACTTTCATAATCTCTTCAACGGAAATAAATCTCTTTTATTGTAATCCTTTGTCGGGATAATATAAAAAATGTTACCTTTGCACACATGCAGGAATACTCGTCAAAAATATTGGAAAATGCAATAAATCAAATATCAAAGTTGCCCGGTGTGGGTAAAAAAACCGCCGTGCGTTTAGCCTTGTATTTATTGCGGCTTTCTGCCGAAGAAGTCCATGTGTTTACCGAATCGATAGAAACATTGAAAAACAAAGTGTTTTTTTGCAAAGAATGTTTTAATATTGCCGATACGGAAATATGTGATATATGTGCCGATATCCGGCGAGATAAACGACAAATATGCGTTGTGCAGGATGTCAGAGACGTGATAGCCATAGAAAATACGTCCGCATACAAAGGTGTGTATCATGTGCTCGGAGGCGTGATATCCCCAATGGACGGAATAGGGGTGAATGATTTGAATATACAAGCATTGTTTCACAGGGTGGAAAGTAACGACATCAAAGAAATAATATTTGCCTTGCCCGCCACCACCGAAGGCGATACCACCGCCTATTATATAAGCAAACATTTGAAAACGCGTTATCCTCAACTTATCATCACCTCTATTGCAAGAGGCGTTTCGGTAGGCAACGATTTGGAAAACATAGACGAAATCACCTTGGCCCGTTCTATAGTGCATAGAGTGGAGTTTGAAACTGCTTTTTAGTACTGAATATGAGTTTTTTACAAGAAATAGGCGGTTTGTGTTCACAGTCAGTGTTAATAACTATAATAGTAATAATGCTGATGATATTGATAGAATATGTGAACGTTAAAACAAGCGGGGAATGGATATTATTGGTAAAACAAAAACATTGGCTGCAGATATTATTGGCCGCATTTTTAGGATGGATACCCGGTTGTGTGGGGATGTTTGCCGTAGTGTCGTTATATACACATCGTTTGGTGACATTCGGGGCATTGCTGGCAGCAAGCATTGCCACTTTCGGCGATGAAGCGTTTTTGATGTTCTCTCTGATACCGGAACAAACCTTGTTTTTGTCTTTGCTTTTTATTGTTCTGGCAGTAATTGCCGGATATATAACGGATATATGTTACCGAAAACAATATCAATTGCATGCAGAAGACTATCATTTGCAATTGCATGCAGAAGATAATGCAGAAGGAAGTCATGATGCCCGTACGGAAAAAAAGTGGTACAGATGGTTGCTGGTAGGGATAGCTTTTTTGTTCGGAGGCAGCATCTTGTTCGGTATAATGGGGCACGAACATGTGGTGAGCGATGCTTTTTCCATGGGAATGAATATGGAGCATGCTCATGCAGAATTTAACGAGAATATCATTTTTATAGTGCTTACCGCTATTACCATAGTTTTGTTATGCGTGGTGAATGAGCATTTTATACAAGAACATGTGGTTAATCATGTTATCAAAAAACATTTTCTGAAAATATTCGGTTGGATATGGATAGTGTTGATATTATTGTCAGTAATGCAACATTATGTAAGTTGGGAAACCTTGTTGTTGAATCCCTACGGACCTTATATTATGCTCTTATTGGCTGTATTGATAGGATGTATTCCCGAATCGGGACCGCATGTGATAGTGATATTTATGTTTATCAACGGAATTGTTCCTTTTACAACATTAATGGCTAATGCCTTTGTACAGGAAGGACATGGAGGTTTGCCCTTGTTGGCAGAGCGTCCTAAAGATTTTTTATGGATGAAATCAATCAAAATATTGATTGCATTTTTGATAGGTATTTCGGGTTTGTTAATAAAATAGATAAAATATGGTACGCAAAAGTTCACAAATGCAAGTAAGGTATAGAGAACATGTTGCCGATGGCAAAGGGCTGTTGTTTTCGCAGGATATATTTTTAGAAAGTGAAATGGCCGATAAGGCGCGCATGTGTTCAAAAATAACATTGCCGGCAGGTTCAAGCATAGGAACGCACGCACATGTTCAAGATGCGGAATTATATTATGTGCTCAAAGGCGAACTAAAGGTGGTGGACAACGGAAAAGAGTATAGTTTACACACAGGTGATGCCGTGTTTACCGCATTGGGCGGCACACACAGCGTAAGCAATGAAACGGATAGTGCAGCCGAATTTTTGGCAGTGATAATAAAATAAAATCAAATAGCATGAAAATATTTAGTAAATCAACCTTAAAAGGCGATATATTTGGCGGAATTACAGCTGGAATAGTGGCATTACCATTGGCATTGGCATTTGGCATACAGGCATTTGGCGGGATAGATGCCCCTGAGGCAGCTTCCATGGGTGCTTTGGCCGGATTGGTGGGTGCAGCCATGTTGGGCTTTTTTGCTTCTTTGTTTGGCGGTACGCATTCTCAAATAAGCGGACCTACCGGACCTATGACCGTCATTATGGCCTCTTTGATAAGCGGAGCATGGGCTTCCTCACAAGGAGATATGTCTATGGTATTGATAGTGATGTCACTGGCAGGTTTGTTCTGCGGCATATTTCAAATATTGTTCGGTATCATTAAAATAGGCAAATATGTGCGATATATTCCCTATCCTGTATTATCCGGATTCATGAGCGGTATAGGGGTGATTATTATTTTACAACAAATATACCCGCTTTTGGGTATGAAATCGCCTGTGTTGGTGGTGGATATGATTACCAAATTGCCACAACACTTGGCCAACGGCTTTAATTTGTGGGCATTGGCAATAGGCTTGGGCACTATATTGATTATCTATCTTTTCCCTTTGATTACCAAAAAAATACCTGCCACTTTGGTGGCTTTGATTATCATGACTTTGGTGTCGGTGCTGTGGATACCGCTACCCAAAGAATTGACAATAGGGAGTATTCCTTCTGGTTTCCCCTTGCCGATATTTACCAAAGATTTCTTTTCTTTGCAAAATTTTGACTGGTGGTCGATGCTGAAAATGTCGGTTTTGCCGGGTTTAACCTTGGCAGGCTTGGGTTCTATAGATACTTTGCTGACATCGGTGGTGGCGGATAATATTACCAAAACCAAACATAATAGCAATAAGGAATTGATGGGGCAGGGTATAGGCAATATGATTTCAGGACTTTTCTGTGGTATTGCCGGTGCCGGAGCAACCATGCGTACTGTCGTTAATGTAAAAAGCGGCGGTCGCACGCAATTGTCCGGAATGGTACATGCTTTGTTCTTATTATCGGTGTTGCTCGGTTTGGGCATATTGGTACAATATGTTCCCTTGTCCGTGTTGGCAGGAATATTGATTACCGTAGGATGGGGAATTATTGATTTTAAAGGATTTAAAGATTTGTTGCGTATTCCCAAAGCCGATGCCTTTGTGTTGATAGTGGTGTTCTTGATGACCGTTTTTGTCGATTTACTCACCGCTGTGGGAATAGGAATGATAATCGCCTGCGTATTGTTTATGAAACGGGCGAGCGATTTGGTGGAAGGAGCCTATTCCGCCAGTGAAATCTCACAATTTGACAAAGAATCACCTTGGGCGGACGAAGGCGGACTTACCCCTACTATCAAATCGGAAATATATGTGCAACGCTTGAACGGTCCTATCTTTTTCGGCTCCATTACCCGTTTCCAAGAAATGATGCACGATGTGCCCGATAATGTCAAGGTGGTGATCATACGCATGCGTCTGGTGTCGTTTATGGATCAATCGGGACTCTACGCCATGGAAACGGCTATCAAAGATTTGCAAGCAAAAGGAATAAGAGTCATGATGACCATTATTCAACCGCAACCCTTGTATATGTTGCAAACCATGAATGTAATACCGCTGATAGTAAAAGAAGAAGACACCTTTAAAACCTTTGAAGATTGTACCATCGCGTTGAAACAAATGCAAGAACGTGGAGAATTGTAGCCCTACCCGAACCCATTTGTTATTCGATTTGGACGGAACCATTATTAATTCATTCCAAGGAATAACCAATTGTGTGTGTTATGCTTTGGCATGTTTGGGTATTATCGTTGAAAACAAAAACGATTTGCTGCCCTTTATAGGTCCACCGCTTACCTATTCGTTTAAAGAATATTATCATCTTAACAATGAGCAAATGACCCTTGCCGTTGCCAAATACAGGGAACGCTATGCCGAAAAAGGTATATATGAAAACGAATTGTATCCTGATATTGACTATTTATTGCAACAATTGACAAACCATGGATATACGTTGTATATTGCTACTTCCAAACCTCAAATTTTTGCTGAGCAAATATTAGAATATTTGCATGTAGATAAATATTTTACCTATATCGGAGGCAGTGATATGGACGGAAAATTACAATCCAAGGCGGATGTGATTAATGACGTGCTTTCCAAGAATGGCATTTCCGCACATCAAGTATGGATGATAGGCGATAGGAAATATGATGTAGAAGGGGCTCATGCGGTTCAAGTACCGTGTGTGGGCGTTTTGTACGGGTTCGGAAACAGGAAAGAATTACAAGCATGTGCTTGTGATGTGATAGTAGAGGATGTGAACGACCTGAAAAATTTCTTCTGCAAAAAGGATTTATCGGTAAAAAATAAGGATGTAGTATAATGATTGGGTAATATGTGTATTACCTTTTGTTTTGTATAGTATTTGTCAAGATAGCAACGCTCATAGCATGTTATTCCACCACGAGCGTAAGGTTCAAGCGGTTTTCTTCTTCGTCCACAACGGTGACGCTATGGGTTCCATGATTGAGCTGTAGATTGAGTTTGTGAATATATTGTGTGGTTCCTTTGTATTGTCCGTCCACATGCCAAAACACCACAGCATTGTTTTTTTCATGAGCCAGTTCAACGGTGAGGCTGCCGGGGCTGCCGTCCCATTGTTCGGGCAGACTTACTTTGGCAAAATTTCCCGTAGGGTAAATAAATTGCATCGGCATGTGAAAGGTGTTTGTTTGAGTCATCTGCGATTGTGCGGCATATTCAGGATGACTTTGCTGATAATACCAAGCCCAAGCAGGAGGAAGTAAGAACACGCTTTCGGTTTCACCTTCGGTTCCTTTTACAGGCTGATGATAGGGACACACATCCGACAACAGGCCTTTGGGACAGATGTATACGGTATCTGCATCAGGGCAGAAGCGTCCTTTGAGGTGTCCTGATATTTTGCAAACTTCTGCTTGTACAACATCTCTTTGAGGCGGAGTAAACCACCGGCTGCGTGGTAGAAAGTTGAATATGTCAAACATTACGGGTCCGGCTGTCTGTGCACCTATGAGGTAACTGTTTCCTTCTCCTGTGGCATTTCCGACCCATACGGCTACCACATAATCAGAGGTGGCACCTACAGCCCATGCGTCACGGAACCCGAAGCTGGTTCCGGTCTTCCATGCGATAGTTTGCATGGAGGGAATGTCCTTCCAATCAATTTCTTCAGGCCGGTTTAGTTGCTTTAATGCATCAAAGGTGAACCATGCCGATGAAGAGGTAAAGGGAGGAACCTTCCATTCTTCTTGTGGCTCCTGTTGTGTCAGCCGTAGCTTTTGCTGCGGTCTTTCGCATATGGCATTAGCCATGGCGGTATATGCTTGTGCCAATTCCCATAGGGTAACCTCTCCGCCTCCTAAAATAAGAGAAAGACCATAATCGTCAGGACTGCGGGTTAAGGTGGTAAAACCGGCAGACTGAAGGACATGATGAAATTTGGCAATGCCGAATTTTCTCAGCAGCAACACCATGGGTACATTCAAAGAACGGGAAAGAGCTTGGTCGGCCGGTACAGCGCCATCGTATTTATAATTAAAATTGTGAGGGGAAAACCCGTTGAGGTTTATCGGAACATCCGCCAACAGCGTGTGCGGCAGAATATCTCCGTCTTGTAAAGCAGCAGCGTATAGAAAGGGTTTGAGTATACTGCCGCTGCTTCTCGGAGAACGGATGATGTCAACATG
The DNA here is from genome assembly GCA_002309615.1 of Bacteroidales bacterium UBA1205. Classification (GTDB taxonomy): domain Bacteria; phylum Bacteroidota; class Bacteroidia; order Bacteroidales; family WCHB1-69; genus UBA1205. The sequence continues at coordinate 23,046 of DBXT01000062.1, read as the reverse complement.
ACCGCTGATATTATCAAGGGGCGAATTGCCGCAATAGGCTATCACCTGACTGTTTTTTACATCGGTGATTATAACGGCAATATTTCGTATTTGTAATGATGCCAATTTGCGGCTCCAATGTTCTACAGCTTGTTCCACCTGTAGTTGTATGTCAGCATCAATGGTGCTATGTATAGTTTGTTCAGGACAATGCAGATGAAAATAGGTAACCAAATGAGGAGCCGTTTGGGGTAAAGGATAGACAGTTGTCGGCAATTCTTCCTCTATGGATAACAGCCATTCCTCTTCGCTGATGTAATGGTTGTCTTTGAGTTTGGTTAGAAGTTGGTCTCTTTTGCTTTTGAGCAATTGATTGTTTTTACCCGGGTGTATCAAAGCAGGGGCATTGGGTAACACGGCTAAAAGAGCGGCCTCTGCCCACGAAAGTTCTTTAGAACTATGGTTGAAATATCGCCATGATGCAGCCTCCAATCCTACTACATTGCCACCGAAAGGGGCATGGGATGCATACATACGCAGAATTTCTTCTTTGTTGTACGAGCATTCCATGCGGAATGCCCAAATCATCTCTATTCCTTTTTCAAGAAAAGTACGGGGCCTGTTTCTTGCCAGTCGGACAGTCTGCATGGTGATGGTGCTGGCACCGCTGACAACATGCTTTCGTAGTACGTTTTGCCGTATGGCTCTTCCCAGTGCAAGCAGGTCTACTCCGCAATGTCTATAGAAGCGTTTGTCTTCGTATAGTACCAAAGAGGTAACATATTTGCTGTTGAGGGTATCGCTATCCGGCGGAAATCGCCACTGGTCGTCGGCAGCAATGCGAGTGCCCAACAGTTGCCCGTGCTTATCGTATACTATGGTGGAATAGTGTACGTGAAAAAGCGGGTGTGGCAGTAGGAAATAAAAATATACGCATAGCAATACAGTCAACGTCAAAAGTATAATCTTTCGGCGACTATACGAACGGTTTTGCCATAGAAAGCCGTTGTTGTTCCGGAATGGTATCATCAGCGGGTAACCTTTGCTCTTCCTGCAGCTGTACGGGAATAAGCCTGCGGGTCATACATGGCCTCGCATTTGACAGCCGGAAGAATGTAGTCACCACAATAAGCAGCCCGTAATCGCAACTTGATTTCTAGATAACGATTTTGGGGTAGGTTAAAGTAAGTCAGCACACGGTCATCGCGGATGTCTTGGTAAGAGATACCGGAAGAGCTACCCGTTTCAGCTCCGTTCAAGTAGCGCTCGTTGACAATTTCCCATCCTGATGGTACAATATAGGTGAGTGCCACATGCGGGTATTGTTGTGAAGGATGGGTGTTGGATACGCGGATAGTTACCCAAAAATCCGTACCTTGCGGTAGCTGTTTGGGGTCTATGGGGTTACCTGCCAAATTGGTGTAGCTGACATTCAGTGCTATGTTGCTCGAACGAGGAGAGGCGGTATCGTTCAATGGACGACAACGTTGATACAACGATGCGTATAGCGTGCCTTCTCCTTTGTTTTGTATGAATACCTGTCCTGCTGTTTTTTTAAGAGGAAGTTGTTTTTGATAGGTGTTCTTATCCGTTTGCACTGCAGCCGAATTGTTGTTATCTTGATGCCATTCGAAATGGAGTCGGTCGCTGAATTGTTCATAAAGTTGCGCAATGGCGAGGATAGCATAGGCGGTGGCATGGGTGGTGTAAGTGCTTTCGTCTTTCAGTTGTTGAGCCAATAGTTTGGCTTGTTGGAAAGCTTCTTTACGCAGGTCGGTCAGCACCATGGTCTCTAATATCATAGCCTCGTCTCGTAGCGAGGAACCGAAAGTGCTGTTGTCTGAATTATAGGGTGCAATCTTGCTGTTGGCATGTTGAATTAATGCTATAGCGGTTTTCTTGTTGCCAGCAACGGCATATGCTGCTGACAAACGCCAACGGGCTTGTGTTGAAAGAGTGGTTAACCCTTTGAGTCTGTTCATGGCACCTGTTTCCGGAGTTCCCGCTAATGCCAGCGTGTAAAGCCGGTAGGCTTGTTCCAAGTCGGATTGTATCTGCGTATAGCCTGCTGCGTTTTTGGTTTTTGCTTGCCAATGTTGTGCCGTTTTACGCTGGTATGCCAACCATTGGTTAAATACATTTTGGTTGACTTCATAGCCGTTTTCCTTAGCCAAAATGAGTAAGTGTCCTACATAAGATGTGAGCCATTCTGAAGCTTGACGATCGTTAGGCCAATAGGAAAATCCGCCGGAAGGTTGCTGGCGTGAGTATAAATTTTTGATACACTCCTTGATTCTATTATCCGCTTCTTTCTTTTCGGCTTCGGTCATTTGTCGGAAACAATTTTTGAATAGTAGCGGTAATGCTTTAGAAACCAATTGTTCGCTACATGCATGACGATAGTTCTCCAAAAAGTCGAATTGACCGGCTATGTTGAGGTTGGGGAGCGTTGATACTTCCATTTGTAATAAGCTCTCTTTGCCTATGTTGGATAGTAGATAGGGTAGAGTGGCTGTTTTCTGTCGTTCAATCAATACGGTGGAGGTTTGTGTTAATAGCGGATTCGGATTTCTTATTTCCAATTCCACCACCTCTTTGGCATGATGTCCGTTGGCAGTGGCGGTGATAGTGATTTTGGCTTTTCCGGTTGTGTTGCCGGTTTCCAAGGTGAAATAAGCCATTTTATCGCCGGTGTGACTGAAGTTCACCTTTTGTGAGGTCACTCCTTTAATGAGGATGTTACTGCCGGTTTCTACTTTTACGTTCACATCCTTGACATCGTTTTCCATGGCAAATATGTTAACAGGCAGTTCAATACGTTCATTGATGCTGACAACACGCGGTAAAGAGGATAGCAACATCAGCGGAGCACGTACGTTAATATTTTTTTCGGTAGAGCCGTAGGCACCGTCTTTGCCTGCTACCACCATTACTCGTACCGCTCCGATATATTGCGGTAGGTTGACAGTATGGTTTTTTGTTTCCCCTTTCTTGAGCGTGAAAGGACCTATGAAACGTACTACAGGATGAAAACGATTGGCTTTTGCAGGAGAAATTTCCATATTTTCATCACCTCCTACGCTGAACATACGGGCATATTTGCCTGCGAAAGCTCCGATAATATCATTATAAATATCCCATGTGCGGATACCCAATGCTTCTCTTGCATGGAATTTATTCCATGGATCGGGTGTTTTGTAATTGGTCAGGCTCAGCAAGCCTTCGTCAACAAGGGCGAGCGTATATGTCATAGGACGACCGCTTTTCTCCTTTACATTGATATTGAAAGAGGTTTGCGGACGAACAACGGAAGGACAAGATATTATTGGTGTTAACATGGTTTTAGAGTCGGTGACGGTAAAAGGTTCCACTCCGTATAACCTGATAGGCAAGTTGTCAACAGTTTGTTGGTGTGGTTGTAACACGCTTATTTGTACGTAAGCGTTGGGTGTCATGTCTTCGGTAACGGTGAAACGGTAGTTAGTGGTGCCCTCCGGTTTGATTTTAATGCGGTGTGTGGCCAATACTTGAGAGCCGTTTTCTATGGAAATCAAAGCGGTGCCGGATTTTAGTTTGGGAATGGTTATTAACACCTCATCTCCTACTTCGTAATCCTTTTTATCCAGCGAGAATGTGAGCATTTGTACCGAAGACGGGTTTCTTCCGTCAGGATTGCCTCGCCATGAGGGCCAGTCTACGTTGAAAAGACAGCCCGTGGCATGACCGCCTATAGGGTCTTTGATAAATATCAGGTATTTCCCGTATTCAGGATCGTCCACACGGAAAGGAATGCTTGCTTTACCGTTGATGGTAGAGAGGGTGCCGGATTTCACCGGATGAATGTTGGTATTGTCAATGTAAGAACTCAATTCGCTCTCGTCAAATTCCCACCAGTAAGACCAGTCGATTTTGTATATAAAATATTTCAAACCATTGCAATTGACAAGTTTCCCTTTGTCGGTAAGGGTAACTACGTCAAATTTGTGTTCTTTGTTTATTTCAATATATGGATAATGTTCATTGAGGTTGCTCCTAATACCCACATAAGTAGGATAAGGGGAAAGAACAGCGTTTTTGCTGACAACGCTTGCATCCCCGCCGGTTTCTATAACACGGCATATAAATTGTGCCTGAATTTTTCCCGGATATTGGTCGGAAGCAAGAGGTTTGATTGCTATGTCTGCAAGGCCGGTTTTTGATAGTTTTCCGTCATAAAGGCGGATGGTTTTCGGGGAGAAGTCAACCAATGGATTGTTAAATACATATTGTTCATAACCCTTAACCGTCATGCTTCGTTTAGAGATATTCATCTCCACTTGGGCTTGCAGGTCGGAAGCTTGTGCTCCGGTCAACCATGCGGCATGGAGTGTAGCGGCAATAGTATTCCGCACATTTAAGATGGTGTCAGGAAGTTTAAAATTAATGTTCAACCTATTGGCTTTTACTGTTTCAATATGCAATGCTTTGTGGAAGGTGGCTTGCCCTACTTTTGCATAGGCGTTCCAAATGCCGGTAGGAGCATCAGAGGATGTAGGAATGGCGAAAGTGTAGAATCCGTCAACGGAGGATGCATTAACCTTGCGGAGCACAAATTGACCTCTGGGGTTAAAGAGTTCTAAGCTCGCAGGATGGTTCTCCGGTAGTTGATGGTTTTTATCCTCCACAATCAGGGTCAGGTAAAGCGTATCTCCGGGACGCCATACACCTCTTTCTCCATATATAAAACCCTTCAGTCCGTTGTTGATTTGTTCGCCGCCTACGTCAAAGCGGGAATAGGAGTTGTTTTCGCCTTCTACTAAGCGTAAGTAACTGTTTTGTTTGTCTTTGGAAACTACTGCGATAAAAGGTTTCGCATTGGTTTTCAGTGTGGCTTGTCCTTTTCCGTCAGTTTTGGCGGAAGCAATTTTTTGTAATTGCAAATTATAAAGGGTGACGGTGGCTCCGCGTACAGGTTCGGTGGTAAGAATATTGTTGACTACTATCCAATAGTTATTATTATCGTTGCCTTTAACAATTACACCGAGGTTGGAAGCAAGCAGATTGGTAGAGACGCTACGGTTGGTCAAGTAGTAGCTGGCAGTATACGGATTATTGATTTCTTTCCAGTTATATTCCGAATAATCAATATCTTCGTACGGATAGCCGAGATAATAACCTGTTTGGTCCCAAGCAGCTTCATCTTCCTTGCTGATAGCCGGAGTAAGAAGGGTCATTCCTTCGTTTTGTTTTCCGGAAAGAGGTTGTCGGATAAAGGGTGCCGACGCATATTCCCGTTTAAAGGAAATGCGTATTCGGTACATGGCACCTTCTTCTTGACGGAAGAGTTTGCTGAGGTCAACGGCATAGTTGTGCCATGTGTTGGCGGACAATTCCGAAGGACTCAACAACAGACGCTGTTTGCATATAAGCCGCCCGGCACGCCGGATTTCGTCGGATTCGTTCAACCTGTTAGTTTGCAAAAATGTAAGTATATTGTTTTCATATATGCGGACTACCTCCACATCCACAGCCTCCAGGCTGACAGCTCTGAAATTCAGTGTTAAATTGTCAGCATTCGGTAGAATGACTCCTTCGCTGAGTAATTCCACTTGCGGTTTTATCGGTTGGATTTTAACATACAACAATTTGTCTTGTTGCAAATGACGATGAGAGGCGCTTTGCAGACTTTTGTTGATTCTTACGGGGATACTGTCCTTTGCATTTTGTAACTGGTAGTGAATTTCCACCACGTTTTCCTTGATGATCATTGTTTGTGTTGTCACATCCGATATCTCAATCAATCCGCGTATGTCTTGTTCGGTGGATATGGCTTCATCAAATACCAACTGAATAGCTGATTCCGTTGAGGACATCGGTTGGCAGTCAAGCAGGGTGAATTGATTCCTTGCAGGAATCTCTATCGTGGTGGTTGATTTTTCCTTTATACCTATAGGTTTGCCGTTGACTGTGAGTTGGAGTTGGTATGGTTGCGATTTTTTTTCAATGCCACTGATGATAAAGTTGTATTGATTGGATTCCTTGTCGTCCAAAAATTGAATTTTTGCGTTGCTTCCTTGAATAGACAGCATTTGCTGCACTTCCTTCTGTCGAACGGGTTCGTTAAAAAGAAGTTGTCCGCGAAGTGTTACCTCATTCGGATGAGCGGCTGTTATTTCCATTGGCAACATTTGGAGTATGTATTCTTTTTCGCGAACACGGAAACTGAAATGAAATTGTCTGAGTTTTCTATCAACAGGGTAAACTTCGGAAAGGTGAAATGTACCCTTGTAGAGTTTTCCTTGTTTCAATTCTCCGCTGTCAGGGGCAAATACCAAGGTATGGTTGTCTTCCCAATAGCATTTTCCTTTCAGTGAAGGGGAAAAAGAAAATAGTTTTTGTTCAATGGTCTTTCCGGGTTCCACCACATCCATATCTTGAGTAAAAATGATGCGGATGAGCCCGTCGGATGAAATAACACCTCCTGTATAGGCAGAAATATAAGGGGCGAAATCCATGGAAGGAATTGTCTCTTTGTTTTGGTTACAAGAGAATAGCAGGCTTATCAATCCTGCTGCCAATAATAAGAATCTCAAACTTTTTTTCATGGCAAAATGTTTATGGTGTTAATGTATAATATTTTATGCGTTTGTTCAATTATAGAAACGTTTTTTCAAGGTTGTTAATGGAAATATAAAATTATTCAGGGAATTATATTTTATGGTTTAGAATTTTTAGCCTTTATTTTAGGAGATACATTTATAGATATTGCGCCATCTTTTGTTGTATTTTCTCTGCTTCTATAGCTGCTTTTTCCGCGAAGGCTTCGGTATGGTCGGCGTAAATAATTCCGCGGGAGGAGTTAACAATAAGCCCGCAATATCGGTTCATGCCGTATCGGATCACTTTGTCCAAATCGCCACCTTGAGCTCCTACACCGGGGATGAGCAGAAAATGTTGGGGTACTATTTTTCGTATGTCTTGTAGCATCTCAGCTTGTGTAGCGCCTACTACATACATCATTTGTGTAGCATCTGCCCATTCTTGTGATTTGTAGAGCACGTGTTCAAACATCCGTTTGTTGTCGCAGGTGAGTAGTTGGAAATCGTTAGCACCTTTGTTGGAGGTGAGAGCCAATAATATCACCCATTTATCTTCAAAATTCAGAAAGGGTTTTACGCTGTCTTCTCCCATGTAGGGGGCAACGGTAACAGCATCAAAATTATGCTTCGGGTCAGGCTGGTTGAAAAAGGAGTTGGCATATTGAGCGGATGTATTGCCTATATCACCACGTTTGGCGTCGGCAATAAGAAACACTTGGTCTTCTTTTTGGCGGATATATGCTATTGTTTTTTCCAAACTAAGCAAGCCTTTCCATCCTTGAGCCTCGTAGAAAGCTAAATTAGGCTTGTAAGCCAAAGCATATGGCAGGGTAGCATCAATAATGGCCTTGTTGAATTCAAAAACAGGGTCTTGAGTGTTCAGCAGGTGGGAAGGAATTTTCTGTATATCGGTGTCTAAACCTATGCACAAAAACGATTTCTTTTTTTGAATAATCTTTACAAGTTGTTCTCTATTCATTTTAGATATATTTTATTGTTGATTAACAATTAACTGAATATGTTCTGCCATGGTTTGCATCAGCCATAGTGGGGTGGAGGTGGCACCGCATATGCCGACGCTTTGCGCATGAGCAAACCATGTTTTGTCTATTTTATCAATAGAAGAAACCAAATGACTATTGGCATTCACCGATTGACAGATATTGAATAAAACCATGCCGTTGGAACTTTTGGCTCCTGATACAAAAATGATGACATCGTGAGCTTGTGCAAATTTCTTCAAACTTTCTTCCCTGTTGGATACTTGTCTGCAAATGGTGTCATACCATATAAAATCATAATTGTCGTTGTGTTGCCGGTATTTGTTTTCTATGGCCTCGGCAATGATTTTATAGGTGTGAAGGTTTTGGGTGGTTTGGGCATATAGCCGCATGGGAATGTTATAGTTGAGATATTCTATTTCTTCCAATGATGATATAACAATGGCGGTATTATTGGTTTGTCCTACCAGTCCTATTACTTCGGCATGTCCTTTTTTGCCGAATATCACCACTTGGCCGTTTTTTTCTTGCATTTGCTGATATCCGTTTTTTACTTGTTTTTGCAAATGCAACACCACAGTACAAGTTGCATCTATGATGGTATTGTTGTTTTGGGCTGCCAATTTGTAGGTAGATGGCGGTTCTCCATGTGCCCGTATGAGTATTTGTTGTTGTTGAAGCGTTTGCAATTGTTGTAAATCTACAACATCCATACCCATGTTTTTCAGGCGGCATACTTCCTCATTGTTGTGCACTATATCGCCCAAACAATATATATGATGATAAGTCCGCAAAGCTTGTTCTGCAGTAGCAATGGCTTTTACTACACCAAAACAAAAACCGGAATGCGGATCTATACTTATTTTCATGGTTATTGCAGAGGGGTTTCGTCAAATATGGAATGAACAAAGTCTATGCGGTTAAAGGCTTGCAAGTCTTCTGTTTTTTCGCCTATCCCTATATATTTTATGGGTATTTGCAAAGAGTCGCTGATGCCTATCACCACACCGCCTTTGGCGGTGCCGTCTAATTTGGTGACAGCTAAAGCATTGATATTGGTGGCTGCCGAAAATTGTTTGGCTTGTTCTATGGCATTTTGACCCGTGGTGGCATCCAATACCAACAAAATTTCATGCGGAGCATCAGGAATGAGTTTGGACATTACATTCTTTATTTTGGTGAGCTCGTTCATGAGATTGATTCTGTTGTGTAAACGTCCTGCGGTATCGATTATCACCACGTCCATCTGCTTGGCAATAGCCGAGTTAAGCGTATCGTAGGCAACAGCGGCAGGGTCCGCTCCCATGTTTTGCGTAACTATGGGTACATCCACTCTTTGTGACCATATTTTCAGCTGGTCAACAGCGGCAGCCCTAAAAGTGTCGGCGGCACCTAACATCACCTTGTAATTCATGGATTTGAATTTGTAGGCCAGTTTGCCGATAGTGGTGGTTTTTCCCACACCGTTAACGCCCACTACCATGATTACATAAGGTTTTTTATCGGCGGGAAGTGTAAACGGGTCTGCATCTTGATTGGGGGATAATGCCAACATATCGGATATTTCTTCCCGTAATATGTTGTTGAGCTCTTTGGTGCCTAAATATTTGTCTTTGGCAACGCGAGCGTTGATACGGTCAATTATCTTTAAGGTGGTGTCCACCCCTACATCCGAAGAGATGAGTATCTCTTCCAAATTGTCCAAAACGTCATCGTCTATGGTGCTTTTACCGACGATAGCTCTTGAAATTTTTTGAAAAAAACTTTCTTTAGTTTTTTGTAATCCTTTATCTAACTCGTTCTGAGTATCCTTTTTGAAGAAAGATAATATTCCCATAATATGAATGTTAGAGCGGAAAACGGGACTCGAACCCGCAACCCTCAGCTTGGGAAGCTGATGCTCTGCCATTGAGCTACTTCCGCATGAACAATATGATTGGCAAAGATACCATATTTTTTTGAATAATTAACTTAAACATGTTAAAAAAATGATTTGAAAAAATAGGGGAAATTTACTTTGTCAATACTTTTTTTTAGTATCTTTGTAAATTAGTATAATAGGCAAGTAGGGATATGAAAAACCTGATGAGAAGTAAAGTGACAATATTTGCATTAATATGTTTGCTGTGCGGCAATGTGTTTGTGAATAAGTGTATTGCATCCGGCGGAAACGTTATTCAAAAGGGTGCGGCTTCGGAAAAACAAACATTGCGTATTAGTTTTAATTATTTGCAATTTGAGTTGAATAAAGATTCTGCGTATGCGGAATTGCAATTTTTGATATGGGGTAATAGTTTGCAATATGAATTACAGAACGGGAAATACCGCGGACAGGTAAATATTAACGCCTGTTTTGTTCCGGAATTCGGAGTTGATACCATAAAAGTGTCCGCTAAAGTGTTTTCTGATGCCTACGAAGATAGTGCAACGGCTGTGCAAAACAATATTTATGACTTACTTCGTATAGCTGTGCCTAAGGGAAAATACATGCTGTATTTAGAGGCTGCGGACAATTATCAAAAAGGAGAAGGGGTGCTGTTTTCCGACAAAATGGATATGACTTTTGACAACAACACAGTTCAATTTTCATCCCTGCAGCCTATCGCATACATGAGCGTAGCGGAAAATATGGGAAAATATGTGAAAAACGGTTGGGAGTACGTGCCGTATTTTTCCACCTATTATTCCTCGGAAATCAATTCCATGGTGTATTGGATAGATATTTATCACACCAGTACCATTTTGGGTGAAAATGTGAATTTTAAGGTGATATCATCCATCGTAGATGAAATCACCGATTCGGTGTATATGCGTAAAGAAAAAACATTCTTATCGCAAGCAAGTGTGTTTATGCAACAAGCTTATGATATAGAATTATTGCCCACAGGTAATTATTTGTTGCAACTGGAGGTAAGAGATATGAATGATACCTTGCATGCTTATACTTCCCATTTTTTTCAAAGGAGCAATATAGCCTTCAAAAATGATTCCGACAGAGTAGCCTCTATGTTTGATTACGATACCTTAAAACGTTATTTTGACTATATATCCGTGATAGCCAACTCTCAAGAACGGCGTTTTATAGATAATTTCACCAAAGAACAATTGGCAGAAGGCGGTTGGTTCTTTTATGATTTTTGGAAGTCTCGCAATGCAGAGGCACCTCATGAAGCATGGTTTGAATTTTATAAAAAGGTGCAACAGGTGAATAATAATTATTCCACCTTGCGGTACAAAGGATATAAAACAGACAGAGGACAATGTTATTTAAAATACGGTCCTCCCACAGAAATAGAATATCATAATTTCGACGGTAATGTATATCCGTATGAAATATGGCGGTATAATCAGGTGCCCAACGGACAGGTGAATGTGTATTTTGTGTTCTATAATTTAGACCGCACCACTAAAGATTATCGTCTTTTGCATTCTACAGTGAACGGGGAGCCGAAATTTCCTAATTGGGAAGAGGAGGTTAAATCAGGCAAGGCTCTGATTATAGAGAATACCGAACAATATTCACAATAAGCGTAAAGGTAATGTATAAGCATATAGGAAAAAGATTGTTTGATATACTTGCTTCTTTAACGGCCCTCATAGTATTGAGTCCCCTCATGTTGCTTATTGCAGTGGCGGTTAAATGTACGTCTGAAGGCCCTGTGTTTTATGTTCAACAAAGGGTGGGAATGCATAATAAAAATTTTTCTATGTTGAAATTCAGAACCATGACGGTAAATGCCGATAAAAAAGGTTTGCTTACCGTAGGGGAAAACGATAGCCGTATTACCGATATAGGTCGCTTGTTACGCAAAACCAAAATGGATGAATTGCCGCAACTTTTTAACATACTCAAAGGGGATATGAGTGTGGTGGGACCGCGTCCGGAAGTGCGTTATTATGTAAATTATTATACAACAGAGCAAATGCAGGTGTTGGCGGTGCGTCCCGGTCTTACCGATTTGGCATCGTTGGCATATATAGATGAAAATAAAATATTGGCAGCATGTGACAATCCCCAACAAACATATATTGAGAAAATAATGCAGGAAAAGTTGTCCTTGAATTTTGAATATATTCGTCAAATATCGTTTGGCACGGATATGAAAATTATAGGGAAAACATTGCTTAAAATAATACATAGAGAATCATGACAGTATTGAGCAATAAAAAAGTAGTAGTTACCGGCGGAGCCGGTTTTATAGGGTCTAATTTGTGTGAATATTTATTAAAACATCACAACAAAGTGGTATGTTTGGATAATTTATCCACAGGCAAAGCGTCAAATATAGAAGCCTTGCGGTCTTCTGCGGATTTTGAATTTATTCTGGGCGACATTCGTTCTTTGGATGTTTGTGCCCAAGCGTGCAAAGGAGCCGATGTGGTGTTTCATGAAGCCGCTTTGGGTTCGGTGCCGCGTTCGGTAAACGATCCTATATCCACCAATGCGGTGAATATTTCCGGAACATTAAACATGTTGGTGGCAGCCCGCGATGAAGGAGTGACACGCTTTGTTTTTGCAACAAGTTCCTCGGTGTATGGTGATTCCGAAAACTTGCCTAAAAAAGAAGAAATCATCGGTCAACCTTTGTCTCCGTATGCGCTTACCAAATATGTCAATGAATCATATGCACGGCTCTTTCATGATTTGTACGGATTAGATTATGTGGGACTGCGATATTTTAACGTGTTCGGCTATCGTCAGGATACGGAAAGCGTATATGCAGCCGTAATCCCGATATTTGTAAAATCGCTGATGCAGTTGCAATCTCCCGTTATCAACGGAGACGGCAGCTATTCACGAGATTTTACCTTTATAGACAATGTGTTGCAAATGAATATGCTCGCCGCAACAACAGACAATCCTTCCGCATTGAATACCGTTTATAATGTGGCATGTGGCGATACCACCACATTAAACGAGCTGGCAACGTATTTGAAAGAAATACTCAGCCGGTATAATCCGAAAATAGCACAAGTGGAAATATTGCACGGTGCAAACCGAAAAGGAGATATTCCTCATTCCAAGGCTTCAATAGAAAAAGCGGTGAAAATGTTGGGTTATCATCCCGAATACAATGTGCGTCAGGGGTTGGAAAAAGCATGTGAATGGTATGTTAAAAATTTATAAAACAAGAATTTAAGTTAACAGAAATATGAATAAAAAAGTAGCTCTTATCACAGGTATCACCGGTCAGGATGGCTCATTCTTGGCTGAGTTTTTATTGGAAAAAGGGTATGAGGTGCATGGCACTTTGCGCCGCAGTTCCTCTTTCAATACAGGAAGAATAGAACATTTATATTTGGAAGAGTGGGTGAGTGATATGAAGAAAAATCGTAACATCAATCTTCATTATTCCGACATGACCGATTCTTCGTCCTTGATACGCATTATTCAAACCATACAACCGGACGAGATTTATAATTTGGCGGCACAATCACATGTAAAAGTGTCGTTTGAAGTGCCGGAATACACGGCAGACACCGATGCCATAGGTACATTGCGTATATTAGAGGCCATACGAATGTTGGGCTTGGAGAAAAAAACAAAAGTATACCAAGCTTCCACTTCCGAATTATATGGTAAAGTGCAAGAAATTCCGCAAAGCGAAACCACTCCTTTTTATCCGCGTTCACCTTACGGAGTGGCTAAATTATACGGCTTTTGGATTACCAAAAATTATAGGGAAGCGTATAATATGTTTGCTGCCAACGGCATACTTTTTAACCATGAAAGCGAACGCCGCGGAGAAACTTTTGTTACGCGTAAAATCACTCTGGCAGCAGCCCGTATTGCTCACGGTTTGCAAAAAAAATTGTATTTGGGCAATTTGTCTGCACAACGCGATTGGGGCTATGCCAAAGATTATGTGGAGTGTATGTGGTTGATTTTGCAACAAGACCAGCCGGAAGATTTTGTTATAGCCACAGGGGAAATGCATTCCGTGAGAGAATTTTGCACCAAGGCTTTTGCCTGCTGCGGCATAGCATTACAATGGCAGGGTGAAGGTGTGGAAGAAAAAGGTGTCAACAAAGCTACAGGAGAAGTGTTGGTGGAGGTAGACCCTCGCTATTTTCGTCCTGCCGAGGTGGAACAATTGTTGGGAAACCCCGCAAAAGCTAAACAAAAATTGGGGTGGAATCCCCGAAAAACCTCATTTGATGAGCTTATTAGGATAATGACGGAATACGATATGAAAAACGTAGGTAAAAACATAAAATAACACATAAGAAAAATGCAGAAACAATCAAAAATATTTGTGGCCGGTCATAAGGGATTGGTGGGCTCTGCCATAGTACGCTGCCTGCAAAAAAACGGATATGGCAATCTGGTATTGCGTACTTCCAAAGAATTGGATTTGCGTTGTCAGGCGGATGTGGAGCGTTTTTTTGACATAGAAAGGCCGGAGTATGTGTTTTTGGCTGCTGCCAAGGTGGGCGGCATTTTGGCCAACTCAACCTATCCTGCCGAATTTATCTATGATAATTTGATGATAGAGGCGAATATTATTCATGCAGCCTATCAATATAAGGTGAAGAAACTTTTGTTTTTGGGCAGCTCTTGTATATATCCGCGTATGGCTCAGCAGCCTATCAAAGAAGAATATTTGCTCAGCGATTATTTGGAAACCACTAACGAGGCTTATGCCATAGCAAAAATTACGGGTATAGAATTATGCAAGTTTTATCGCCGTCAATATGCATGTGATTTTATTTCGGCTATGCCGACCAACTTATATGGTATTAACGATAATTTTGATTTGCAAACCTCTCATGTGTTGCCGGCATTGATACGTAAATTTCATGAAGCGAAAATAAATCATGCTCCGCATGTAAGCTTATGGGGAACGGGCACTCCGTTACGAGAGTTTATGTATGTGGATGATTTGGCAGACGCACTTTTGCATTTAATGTTGCATTATAGCGATGAAATACATGTGAATGTAGGCACCGGTGAAGATTTGAGCATAGCTCAGGTAGCACAAATTATTAAAGAAGTGGTAGGGTATGAAGGCGAAATACAATACGATACCTCCAAACCTGACGGAACGCCTCGCAAACTGTTGGATGTGAGTTTGCTCAATCGAATAGGATATCATTATACCACCCCTTTGCGTAAAGGAATAGAGCAGGTGTATGAATGGTATTTACAGCAAAACAAGTAAATAATTATGCAACGGAATAGTCGTTTTTGGGTAGTGTTATTCATGTTGAGCAGCATAGCGGTCAATGCTCAGCATCGCTATAAGGTAAGGATAGTAGATTTACAGTCCGAGCCCGTAGAGTATGCCCGAATGAAGATAGTTAATAATGATCATGATGCCACTTATCTTGACTGGAGAGGAATTTTCTCCATAAAACTATCCGATACGGCTAAAGTAAAATTAATAATAAGCAGAAAGGGCGACAAAGACGAATTTATTACCATTCGGCCTGAGCAGATAGCCCAAAGTAACGATACTACCATTTTTCAGCATGTGTTGCTGTTCGGAAATGAAAATATACGTTATGACGATGAACCCGTGGTGCTTCATACCGCATATTATCAAGCAGGATATAAAAATGCCGTCGCTTACGGCATACTAAAAAAAGATGATCCTTATGATGCAGTGGCGGCAGCTCATTGGCTGCAGTCGGGCTTTCGCAAGCGTAACTATTCTTCCGAATATCAAACCGTGTGTATCAACGGCATGGAGGTGAATGATTTGTCAACAGGGGCCGTGAATACCTCCTCTTGGAGCGGACTTTACAGCATACTGCAACCTGCCGACTATACAAATAGGTTTTTCCCGTTCGGAAGTGAAATTAATAATATAGGCGGTGCGGTGGATTATAATGTCAAAGCGGAGAATTATGATAAAGGAGGTCTTTTGCATTATGGCATCAGCAATATCTCCGCTGTTAATCACCTTACCGCTTTCGGAGCTACGGGTACTAATACCGGTTTTTCCGCCGCAGCGGCATTCTCCGCCCAATTTGGAAAAGAAGGCTATGTGCAAGGAACATCAAATTATACTTATTCCTATTTTTTATCTTTGCAACAGACCAAACGTCGTCATATGTTCTCGCTTGTGGGATTGGGAAGTTGGGCTCAACGGGGATTGGTAACGGGCTCAGCCGATATTTTTAACAAGGCATTGCGTACCCATTATTACAACCAAGCATGGGGTTACCAAATTAACAAAAAACGGAATGCAAACATGTACACTTGTCATGAGCCGATAATTGTATTTAAGCATGAATGGGTGATAGATGATAATTCAATGTGGAAAACTTCTTTCGGAACCCGATTCGGCGTGAATAAATTGTCGGTTTTGGATTGGCAAAATGCCGCCAATCCGTATCCTACCGCCCATAATATAGATGGCGGTGATTATGAAGAAATCTTGTCAAGATGGTATGTCAATTATAATATCAGCCGTTTGAATTGGGATAATATGTATCAAACCAATTACCTCATGGCTGACAACGGTATGCCTTCTGTGTATGCGTTGGGAAATGAAACATCCAAGCATTATCAGTTGACTTTGTCCTCAGAGTTTCAAACAGTTGTGCATAATTGTTGTAGATCAGGAAGATTAATAGCTATTACAGCCGGTATGCAAATGCAATATCAAAATGTCCGAAATTATAAGTCCATGCTTGATTTGTTGGGAGGCAGTTATTGGTTGTCGGAACCGGTTGCCAATAAATTTGACAGCATATCGGAAGGTGACGTTTACGACTATGATTATAATATCCGCACATGGAATGAAAAAGCATGGTGCTCGGCAGAATTCTATTGTCATAGATTCAAATTTTTCGTGAGAACCAATTTGGGCGCTCAACATATCCGGCGAAAAGGAAACATGCCCGACATCGGTCCCGCTATAGGAAAAGATAAGCATCGCACTAATGGTAAAGATTATATTTATGGAGGTATATACTTTGGCGGGAATGTAGAAATGTCAAAGCGTAACAATATCAGTTTTAGGTTATTATGGCAAGTAATGCCGGTGTCGGCCGAAAATACCTATTTAACGCCGCGTTATTCGTCTTTAACGCTTGCCGGTGTTAAACCGATGAACAATTTGGCAGGAGAAGTTTCGTATAACTTGAAACATAGAAGAATACATGCTCGCGTTACGGGTTATATGCACTATGAATGGAATCATAGTATGGTGTCATCTTTTCATAGTGATACCGGTAGCGCCCTTGTACAGCAAGGTAGAATTGTAAATGTTATCAACGCCGGAGTGGAAGCAGGTGTGGATGTAAAGTTGATGAATTATCTTACTTGTTTTGGTGCCGCCAACTGGCATATCTGCAAGTATACTAAAATTCAAATACATGAACCCTGTGTTGTGGATGATATTATGTATGATATGTTTACCGGAACATTTACTCACTATTATCCGGAGCCTCATTCGCTGTGGTATGCCACATTAGGACTGAAATTTGCCCACCCTACCATGTGGTATGCCGAATTGGCATGTAATTATTTTTCAGGGCAAACCTATGTTTATATTCCCATGGAGAATCCTATTGTGATTTGGTCTGAAGACCCGTATTATGTACACGGTCGCTCCGGCGGCTTTACCGTGGATGTACAATTGGGAAAAATATTTGCCATCCGCAAAGCAAAATTGGATATTAATCTGAAAGTAAATAATTTATTGAATAATAAACATATTGTTAATGCTATGTACGGGGTGAAAACCCAAAATTATATGTTGAGTCAGTATAGATATAGTTATATGTATGGTTTAACGTTTACTTTTGGAGCTACTTTACATTTATAATATGAAATCAATGAAAAAAATAGGAAGTTTGTTGTTGTTGTTGTCGGTGTTGATTTGCTCTTGTGAGAAATATGATATACCGAAAGAAGAAGTACCGCAATACAAAGGTGAGCCTGCTAATGCCACCATAGCGGAAATACAACAAATGGCAACGGATAGTAATATCTATAGCTTGGATACCGGTGTGATAATAAAATGTGTGGTGATAGGGAATGATATAGAAAGAAATATTGAAGGTAAAATATATGTACAAGATGCCACAGGAGGTTATGCCATATTGCTTTCACGGCCATATACCTATTGCCGATATCCTATCGGACAAACACTTTTTGTGCATTCCGGGTCGTTGTTGGTGAATCCGCATCCGGAACAATTGTTTTTGGCAATGCCTTTTTATGGTGCAAATGGTTACCGAGGTATATGGGAAAATGAGGAATCGGCTATATTATTCAAGCACGGAAAGCCCGCAATAGTGGAACCGACGGAAATAAGCTCTCCTTTGGATTCTAATTACGATAAAATACATACGCTGGTGCATTTCTCCGATGTAAAATTTGTGCTAAACGACAGCAATGCAGCTCATCTTGTTTGTTATATACATCCGCAAAGCGGTGAAAGGCTTCAATTAATCACTTCGTCACAAACTTATTTTGGACAAAAACCCCTGCCGACAGGAAAATGCGACATTACCGGTGTGCTGATTCGTAAAGAAGGGGAATGGGCATTGGTGATGAGAAAGTGGAGCGATATTGAAGAAAAAAACGAATAAAGAAAACGAAAAATTAAGCAGTGAATAATAAATAGTAAAAAACAACGTTAAATCAGTAATAAATATAATAGCCATGTTGAAAAAAATAAGTATTACAATCTTAGGTTTGATGCTATTGAGCCCTATATTTTCACAAGTGGACAAAGCCAAATATTACATAGAAGGAGAATACAGGGTGGATGTCAAAGACGGCAAATTTGTGTACAAACTTTATGATATCACTTCCAATAGAATCTATTTCACCCCGTCGGATACGATTATCGGAACCGATACTCCGGAAGGATTTCAGAGTTTTGTTTTTAAAAAAGCCCGCACCGACTATCCCGGAGGATTTGAGGAAGGTTTGAAATTTTGGCGTTGGCAAAAAGATACTAAAACGTGGCAGATAGATAGCGAGGTGAAAAATGCAACGGCTGCCTATGCCATGAATAAGGTGATGACGGTGATGTTGATATTGGATTGTAGTAAATCCATTGGTGATGACGATTTTACCAAACTCAAACGCAGTGCCGTTCAATTTATAGAAACCATTTACAGCCGCTCCTCCAATGGTAATGTGAGCATAGGCATAGTGGGTTTCAATTCCATGAGCAACACCGATGCCATGGTATATCCTATCCGTCCTTTGGACACTGTGGGACGCAAGGAAATGGAACAATTTATCTATCAATTGGAACTTGGTTCCAACACCGCCTTGTATTATGCCATGCACAAAGGAGTGCAGATGATGCAAAACTATGTCAATGATATTCGCTGGAACGAAAATATAGAATACGACGGCGCTTATTTGGTATCATTCACCGACGGATATGATAATGCATCGGTAGACCCTCAAATAGGTGTACCCGACGAAGGTTTGGACAACCCTTATTATAAATTCGTAAAAGATAATTTACTTACTAAAACCATAGGGGACAAACCTATAGACAGCTACATTATAGCAGTAAAAGGCAATGATGTTAATAATAACCAAACCTTTGAAGCCGTGCTCAAAGGTATTAGTTCCGCTCCTTTAAAAGACCATTTCTATTTGGTGGATAATTTCAGCGCCCTGAACAATCAGTTTGAAAACATAGCCAAAAGTTTAATCAATCGCTGGCAAGATTTAAATTGTTTTGTTCCGCCAAGCTTTAGAGGCAAGGTGAGATGGACACTCGGAAACGAGCAAGAAAGCACCACCGGCAAACAGCCCGTGGTAACCGAACCGGTAGAAAAGAAACAGGAAAAACACACCACCGGCTTGTTGATGGGTGTCAATATCGGTTTTGGCGGTATGTTCGGTGCCAGCGTTATGGATACTAATTCAAAATATTACCCCGGTAAAAGATCCGGATTCAACATATCTATAGGCTTTGATATAGCGGCAAAGGTAAAAGAAAATTTTGCCATAGGCGGTTTTGTGGCTTATGAAGGAGCCATAGCCAAACCTAAGCACATGCATAGCTTTTCTATAGGACCATTATGTCAAATAGGACGGGAAGACAGAGTGGTCTCCGGTATTGCGGCCATAGGCGTGAATTTAAAAGGAAAAAGTGCCGGCATGTATAAATTTTCCACCGCTTTCATTATGCGTGGCGGCGTGAAGTTTAACAAACCATCGGTATATCTGTTTGCCGAAGTGGGTTTTGGCGGACATTCCATCATTACCGCTAATGTCGGTTATGAATTCGGTCATTGGATTAAGAAAAAACATTAGTTTATAATTCTTCTCATATAACTGAACCGCTTGGAATTTACCGTTCCAAGCGGTTTGTTGTTGCTGAAAATTGCAGCTGTTAAGAGTACTTTTTTTTGAAATAGCAAAATTTTTTTTTAGAAATATGCGTAAAATCGCAAAATGTTTTTTGTTCAATATGCGTAAAATCGCAAAATGTTTACTCTGTAACTCTGAAAATATATTTTATTTTTTCTATTCGTTGTAAGCCGTTTTTCAAATGAAAATTTGGTTAGTACTTCAAATTTTGCAATAAAATCTGAAGTGGCGGTTCGGATTTTTACACAAAAATTTAGTTGGTGCCTGAATTTTAGGAGTTTATAGTTTTTTTGTGCGATTAATGAGTTTAAACAACAAACGCTATGTTAATACTATGTTATTTTAAATTATTTTTCTATATATTATTATTTAATTAATATTCAATTATTTATATAATTTTGTCAATCATTTCATCGGCATTTAATTGCATTTTGCAAAAGGCAAACCAACGTTTTCCTAAATCTTTGATAGATGCACCAATGTGGTAAACATCTTGGTCAATTATCAAAAATCTGTCGTGAGACTTCGCAAATTTATGCACCGTAATCGGAGCAAATTGTTTATTGTATTTTTCAATGGCAAGAAAAAAGGAAGGAGAAGTGTTCTGAGTGAAAATGGTTGCAGAAACTTTTTTTCCTCTTTCCGCCAAGCGTAAAAGAACCGTATCGTCAACATAATTATCTATCAGCACAATTCGTTTTTTAGCAGAACGCACCAATCGGTTGATAAACTCGAAAGGTTCCAGCATTTGTCCGTCATAGAATATTCCCTCCACGGGAGGCAAGGAAGTGCGCACAAAAAAGTCAATTTTGTTTTCCGCTTCAGCAATACGGTGTTCCAAACGTTCAAACCGTTGATTAACGGAATAGCCTTTTAATAGATATTCTTTTAACACACGATTTGCCCATTGGCGAAATTGTATACCACGCAAAGATTTTACTCTGTAACCTACTGATATTATGACATCAAGATTGTAGATTTTTTGTATTCTGTTAACTATGCGTTTTCCTTCAGTTCGAACTTGTAAAAAATCCTTACAAGTTGATTTAATATCCAATTCACCTTCTTTGTACATATTGCGAATATGTATAGTGATGTTTTGCGGTGTGGTTTCAAACAATTCAGCCATTTGTGCCTGCGTAAGCCAAACCGTCTCCTCGTCAAGACGAACCTCAAGCCTTATCGCTTCATCGGGTTGGTATAATATGATTTCGTTCTTGTCGGTCATAAACGGCAAATGCTGATGTTATTTAATTAAAAATCAATTATATAAAACTTTACGCAAAGGCGAGAATATATATAAAAAAATTACTATCAAAGCAGAAATAGAAAAAATTTTTGCTTCAGGAAACATTAATGATAAAAATCTCCGCCCGCCCGAAACTTGAAAACGAAAAATCATCAGACTGTAATACTTTTTCCCCTCTGAAAAAAGATAGAGAAAATTTTAGCCGAAAAATAACAAAAAGCGACCTGATGGTCGCTTTTTTATGTTTTTAATTTTTATGTATTTAACAGATGCATATCATTTTTTTTAATATCTTTGCATATTAAAATCTCATACAAATGAATAAACAGTTTTTTATTAAACGTACAATATTATTGCTATTGGCGGCAATAATTATGACCGCCTGTCGGAGTGTTGATTATGACAATCCCAAACCTACCTACATGGATTCCATTGCGGGTATTTCATTGCAAGCAATTCATTCCATACAATACTATGTAGGACCTTTGTCACATTCCTGGATAATATATTTTGCCAATAATGATAAACCATTTTTTGTCACACACGATCGTAAATGTTGGGAGTATTGGGACTCAATGGATAGCAATCGTGTTGTACGTCCATTGTCAGGATACAGCAATATTTTCTTTGAACGTCACGGAATTACAGAAAATCAGTTGGTACAGATAATGGAATACGTTTCCGCCAACGGCATACCCCTCCTATGCGGACCCTCCTATCCTCGGTGGGAAGAGAGTTTAGCTACCGCTATCTACGAATATCGAGATGATACGCTACATGAACGTTTGCTATTATTTGACACCAAAGGCGATTCAATTCGTTTTTTTTATAAGATAGAATGTAACAATTGGTCAGCTCGTGAACGTGGATATGCCCGCTCAACAAATTGTTTGGATACTTTTATAGAGTATCTTTATGATGATAATTTTTTTGTAACCATCCGCTTTTCTGCCGATACCTCCATGTGTCTCAGCGTTTATAGTGATAGTATAGAAGGACGCAGTAATCCAAGGCTTAACAGCCGTTATCCTATGAAGAAATTGCCGTGATATGTTCAAACAATCTACATCCACACGCATCTGCATCCATAACAGATTCCGCAGAAATAGTGGATTATTCATCGCTTGTGCACATTGTTACGAACATTTTATTATTTTTTACGATCATGAGACATAATATTTTAATCCTGCATAGAGCTGCATATATCGTTTTTTATTATCTTTGCAAATTCAAATCTCTTACAAATGAATAAACAATATTTTATTAAACGTACAATATTATTGCTATTGGCGGCAATAAGTATGACCGCTTGCAGTAACAGAATGTCCAAAGAGACAACAGAAGCCACACAATCTGTTATCGATACAGTATATAACGACAAAATTCCCAGCTTGCAATGTGGGGACGGAATGCTGATTAAAGGTTTGACGAACCTTGAAAACGAGATGTCTGCCGACCTTTTCCGCGGTTCTTACAACGATAGTCTGCTCAATACCCTGATACCGGCAGGAGCAAGCCCTTCGGCTATCAACGTTTTTTTAGCAATGGACTCCGTGGACACCATTTTGTTTGATGCCGGTTTGGGTGCCGACAAGGGTGGACAACTGATAGAGCAAATGAAAAAGGCGGATGTTCTTCCGGAGATGGTTACCGCTGTTTGTCTTACTCATTTGCATGCTGACCATATCGGCGGACTATTGCTTGACGGGCAGGCGGCTTTTCCCAATGCCAAACTTTATCTTTCCAAGGAAGAATTTGAAGCATGGAGCGATCACGGAGTGTTGGCGGAAAAGAATGGTCTATGGAAGCAGGTGATGCAAGTATATAAGGGGAATATTGTCACCTTTTGCGACGGAGAGCGGCTTTTCGATGGTAAGGTAGTGGCAGAATCGGCACCGGGTCACACACCGGGGCATACTATATTTGTAGTGGATAGCA
>DBXT01000048.1 GCA_002309615.1 Bacteroidales bacterium UBA1205 | reverse complement strand
CACCACTCTTGGAATATTCCGGCAATAAACTCAGGACCATTATCGCAACGTATGTTTTGAGGTTTCCCCATAGTCCAGATAACCTTTTCCAATATTCGGATCAGTCTGGTGGCGGGGATGGAGATGGCGACCTCCTGCGCAATGGCAGAACGGTCAAAATCGTCTAATATGTTAAGGACACGGAACTTACGTCCGCATTCCAAAGAGTCCGACACAAAGTCTATCGACCATGTCGTATTGGGGGAATCCGGCTGGCAAAGCGGGCTCTTGACACGTGTAGGCAGCCGCTTTCGTAATCGAGAACGCTTATTGTAATTCATTGATTTGTATACTCTATACACCTTCTTATGATTCCATTTGTTGCCCGCTCGCCTCAAACGAAGAAATATCTTACGGAAACCATCCCCATAGACGGCCGCTTCCCTAATAGCAGCCTCCACTTCGCTGTCATCCCGCTTGCTTCTATAGTAGAAATACGATCGATGAAGCTCCATCAGTCCGCACGCCCGAGTGATGCTGACCTCGTATTCCTCCGTTATCTCGCAGACTAATTCCTTTTTTACATCGGGCTCTAGAGTTTTTTTTCTATTACGTCCCGTAATATTCGGTTGTCCAACGCCAAGTCCGCATACATTTGCTTCAACTTCCTATTCTCCTCCTCTAATTCTCGTAGCCTTTTTACCTGGCTCACTTCCATCCCTCCGTACTTGCTACGCCACTGATATAGCGTTGACCTTGATATCCCTAGCTCGCGGCAGAGAACTTCCGCTGCCGTACCGTTCTCCAATGATTTAACAGCTTTAACCTTTTCGCTGTCTGAATGTTTTGACTTCTTCATCTCTTTTGGTTTTTCGTGTTACAAAATTACTACTTTTTGTCCACTTTTAATCTGTCCGATTTTTGGGGAGGGCTACATGCTTATGAAACTCTTTCAGTCATAGCAGTTAAGAAGTTTTAAGAAGATTTGTAAATGCATCGTGTTTTTCCTTATACTTCTTCGTAGTCGGTGAAATCGTCATCTTTGGATATTTTTATAATCTTGGTATTGCCCAAACCTTCCAACAGGGTGGTACATAATGATACTATCATGCTGAATAACAATGTCCAACCAAAATTGTCAACAGAGAATTTCGGGATTAAAAAATCCACCAATTGAATCACAAAGGCATTGATAAATATGATAAATATGCCGAAACTTGCTATGGATAAAGGGATAGTCAGCATGATTAAAAGGGGGCGGACAAACATGTTTACCAATATAAGTGTAATAGCCACAATGATGCCCGTAGCCAATTTGGGGTCTTCAATATGTATACCTTTTTGTAATATCCATGCGGCGAATATAATAGAAAAAGTAGTAATCAAAAGTTTAATCAAGTAAAAGCGGATGTGGTGTGTTTTTACCATGTTTTCAATATTTATTGTAAATGTAAATAATATTTTTTGCCGGGCATACATATAATATATCCTTGTAATTCCAAAGAAAGTAATGCATTGGCTAATGTGAGTTGGTCTATATCGGTTATCACCGCCAATTCGTCTATATTAATGCCTTCTTTTTGTTGCAGTGCTTGTATAATACTTTGTTCTGTGGGTTCAAAGTTGATAAGCAGTTGTTGTATTTCATTTTTTTTGTTTTTTCTTTTATGTTTTCCTATCCAATTCATCATGTTGGCAATGTCTTCTCCTGAGGTGATAAGAGCTGCTTTGTTGTTTTTTATCAAATTGTTGCAGCCGGCAGAAGCCGCATCGCTAACTTTCCCCGGCAAGGCGAAAACATCTCTGTCGTAAGAGAATGCTAAATTGGCAGTAATAAGAGCACCCCCGCGAGCGTGAGCTTCTATTACTATTATCGCATCCGACATACCTGCTATAATACGGTTTCTACGCGGAAAGTTAAAAGCATCCCCATTGGTGTCGCTGGTAAATTCTGTCATTACACCGCCATTGTCCAACATGCGTTTGGCCAAGCCTCTATTGGAGGCAGGATAAATAAATTTGAGTCCGTGTCCTAAAATACCGATAGTGGCTAAATTGTTTTCCAATGCCGCTTGATGAGCGGCAGTGTCTATTCCCAATGCCAACCCGCTTATTATTAGCGGATTGTATTCTGCCAATTGTTCCACTATCATCTTGGTGCTATTAATACCGTAAGCGGTACATTTGCGAGTGCCCACTATGGATATGCAATGTTTTGCATTGGCATCAAAATTACCTCTTGCAAATAGTACCAAGGGAGCATCGGGACATTGTTTGAGCCTGTCGGGGTAGGCCTTGTCGTTATAAAGCAGGGCGGAAATATTGTTTTTTTCCATAAACGATATTTCTTCTTCCGCTTTTTGTAAAGCGTCGGCTTTACTTTTGATAATATTATCGGCTAAATGGAGGGGAATATGTTCGTAATTGACCAATGTTTTTTTATCGGTGGAGAGTATATTTTGAGCACTACCCATCATGGAAATGAGCTTACGGCTCATCATGGTGCCCACTGCCGGAATATTGCTCAGGGCAATGGAATATAGTAGTTCGGATGCTGTGTCCATTATTCAAAGTCAAATTTTTGTTCACCGGCTCTTATTTCCGCATTGAATTCTTTACAGTTGAAAAGAGCAGGGTCCATATCCAAATTTTCAGGTCGTGTAAAATCAATTTTTTCTAATCCCAATGAGGGGTCTTCGTAGCATTTGTGCATAAACAATGCCCACACCGGCAGGGCGGAATTGGCACCTTGCCCTTCGGCGGTGGCTCTAAAATGGGCGGAGCGGTCTTCGCATCCCACCCACACTCCGGCGGTGAGTAGCGGGGTGTAGCCCATGAACCATCCGTCGGAATTGTTGTCGGTAGTACCTGTTTTACCTGCCATAGGCATATTGAGTTTGTAGCGGTAATTCAAGCGTACTGCCGTACCCGAATTTACCACGCCTTGCATCAATCTGACGGTTTTATAGGCGGAAAGTTCGTCCATCACTTCGTTTTGTGTGGTGGAAAATGTTGCCAGCACATTGCCTTTGCTATTACATATTTTGGTGATAAAAGTCGGTTTAACATATACACCTTTATTATTAAAGGTATTGATAGCTCCCACCATTTCATAAAGGGTGAGCTCACAAGCTCCCAAGCAAATGGCGGGCACTTCGGGAATGTCGCTGGTCATACCCATTTTTCGCACCATGTGTACTACCGCCGATGGTCCGTAGCGTTTCATCAAATAGGCGGAAACATTGTTCAGCGATTGAGCCAAGGCTTCGCTTAGGGTGATCATTTGTCCTACTTTGTATTTGCTGGAGTTACGCGGTGTCCACGGAGCACTGCCCGGGATTTCTATGGTAACAGGCAAATTGGGTACCATGGAGCAAGGATAATATTCTCCTTCTTGCATGGCTATGGTATATACAAATGGTTTGAAAGTGGAACCTACCTGACGCTGGGCTTTGGTTACATGGTCGTATTGAAAATAGCGATAGTCGGTGCCGCCTACGTATGCTTTTACATATCCGGTATGGGGGTCCATCACCATAAAGCCGCAGTTGAGGAAGGATTTCATATAACGTATGGAATCCAACGGGGACATCGTGGTATCTATATCGCCATGGGTACTGTGAACCCACATTTGGGTGGGCTTTTTAAAGTCAGCAAGAATTTCTTTTTCGCTCAAGCCTTCTTTTTTCAAGGTGCGATATCTGTCGGAATTTTTTATGGCTCTATTGATGATATTTTCTGTCTGTTCGGCGGAAATATTGACAAAAGGAGCGTTCTTATTGTTTTTGCATTCTTTGAAAAAACGGTTTTGTAATTCTTGGCACACCCATTCCTCTACAGCCTCTTCGGCATATTTTTGCATTTTGGAATTGATGGTGGTGTATATTTTAAGACCGTCTTTATATATATTCCATGTGCTACCATCGGGTTTGGGATTTTCTTTTGCCCATTTGTCTAATTCCAAGCGAAGAAATTCACGGAAATAGGTAGCCGTACCCATTTTATGGTCTTGTAAGGTAAAGCGGGACATGTTAATGGGTGTCTGTTTGTAGGTTGCATATTCTTCGTCTGTCAAATATTTGTATTTGTGCATTTGTGAAAGCACGGTGTTCCTACGGTTGAGGGCATTTTCGGGATTGCGTCTGGGATTGTATTTGGTAGGAGCTTTCAGCATGCCTATCAGCATGGCACATTCGTCTACGGTGAGTTCCGACGGACGAACGTTATAATAGGTTTTGGCCGCAGTTTGTATGCCGTGAGATAAATTACCGAAATCCACGGTGTTAAGATACATGGCGATAATTTCTTCTTTGGAATAAGCTCGTTCCAATTTTACGGCAACCACCCATTCTTTGAATTTGGCAAAAGATATTTCAAATATATTTCTATCACTTTCTCTGGGGAAAAGGTTTTTTGCCAATTGCTGGGTGATGGTACTGCCTCCGCCTTTATTGCTGCCAAATACCAAACCGCTTGCCACTCTGAATAATGCTTTGATATCTATGCCCGAATGTTCGTAAAAACGTGCATCTTCTGTTGCAATAAGTGCATTTACAAGGTGCTGCGGCAAATCGGCATAGTGTACGTTAGAACGATTTTCCACATAATAGGTGCCCAATACATAGCCGTCTTCCGAAATAATTTCGGTGGCTAAATTGGTTTTAGGGTTTTCCAGCTCTTCAAAAGAGGGCATAAATCCTAACCAGCCTAATGCTATGAGTGTAAAAAACAATACTAAACCTGCCCAGAAAATGCCAAAACATTTCCATAGGGTAACTATGCCTTTATTACTTTTGTTATTCTTTTTCTTTTGTTGTGCCATAATCTTGATTTTGAGGTTCGTTAATCAGATATATGCCTATAGAAGCTATGCCCGGAAGGGTGTCGTGGCGGGTAGCTTGTGCTATTTCTATGCGATAATCGCCCGGTTGGGGGAATATTACGCGACTGATATTTACATTCAATTCTTGCATGTGCCTGCCACTGCCGGTAGGAGTACCGTCGGGCATGAATAAGTCTATGGATACGGTGTCGCATGTTTGTTCTCCATCGGGGAACATCGTATGAATAAACGTATACAAGTTGGCATCGGGGTAATCATTGTCGTAGCGGATACATAATCCCAATATATAAGGATGAGAGGTATCGGCTATGTTAAATGAAAAAGCGGAGGCTTGGTCGTATTGCCACTGCATGTTCGGAATAGCGTTGTTTAGCTGTACTGCGTAGTCTATCTTATTGTTGCAGGATATGCAACATATAGTAGTCAGCAGTAATATCATGCTTTTTACGGAGTTCATGCCTTTAGTCGTTAATTTGTTTGAAATCATCGGTGTTGTAATTGGTGTCTTCGCTCTTTCCTTGGTTGATTTCGGCATAATCTTCCAATTGTGTCGCATTTTTATTTTCGGCATTCAGTGCTATTATTTCTTTTACCTTATCGGTAGGAATGGCATAGAACATGTGTGAAGAGTCTTGCTTATAAGCATACCACATCAATTTTTTGAAAATATCTATTTTGTGGCAATAGGCTTCTCCTTTGTCGGTTTTGAGCACGGTGTGTATATCGGGAAAATGTTTGAGCTCTTCTACATAAGCTTCATTTTCAAAATTGAGGCAACATTTTAGTTTTCCGCATTGGCCGGCCAATTTTTGAGGGTTTAATGATAATTGCTGGGTGCGTGCCGCATTGGTGGAAACCGTTTGAAAATTGTTGAGCCATGAGGCACAGCATATTTCTCTACCGCAACAACCCAAACCGCCCAATCGGGCAGCTTCCTGCCGTACTCCTATCTGCCTCATTTCTATTCTGATATGAAATTTTTCTGCCAATATTTTTATCAGCTCTCTAAAATCCACCCGTTCATCGGAGGAATAGTAGAAAATGGCTTTAGATCCGTCGCCTTGAAATTCCACATCGTTGATTTTCATATCCAAATTAATGTCCCAAGCGGTATAGCGGGAACGCATCATGGTGTCGTATTCTTTTTCCACCACATTTATCCATTTTTCTATATCACTGCTTTTGGCTCTACGATATATTTTTTTGGTAACTTCTTTGGCGTTTTTATTTTTCATTTGCAGTTTTACTGCGTCTCCCATCAGGGAGATAATGCCGATATCGTGTCCGGTGGCGGATTCCGTAACCACTATGTCTCCTATCTCAAAGGGGTCGTCTTTGGGAAGTAAGAAAAAATCTTTGTGGCTGTTTTTAAATTGCACTTCTGCAATGGGGAAACGTTTGTTGATATCGTTTTTCTCTATGTCTCCCAACCAGTTATGGGTGCTTAGTTTACTGCATTCATGACAATACAAACTCTTATTGTTTCCGCAGGGGGAGGGTGAAGCGGATAATCCACGCGTTAGAAATACATTGGCTGCAATATGGTCGGCTTCATAACTATGGTCACAGGATATGTTTATATCTTCTTCGTTATCAGTGTTATCGTTTATAAAATTGGTCTTTTCAATTTTTTCCATTTTATTAAAATAATTATCTTGCAAAGATAACATTTTTTTTCTCTATTTTTGACGAGCATTTCTAAATTACATTCCTATAATTTATTGTTGTTATTCCTTTAAATGTCATAAAATATTAAAAATAAAGGAGGGAAGGCGGTGAATTTGCATTATATGCACAAAAAAAGCAGTTCGAATGAACTGCTTTTCGGGTTGATGTATATCATTTACACAAGGTTCTTCAACCAGTCTATTTTTTCAAACAGGGTGATGTCGGTGATGATATAAACAATGGCACCTGCAATATATCCTACTAATGCGAGCCATGATATTTTTTTGAGATACCAAATAAAATCAATTTTTTCCATACCCATAACGGCTACGCCTGCAGCGGAACCTATTATGAGCAAGCTACCGCCCGTGCCGGCACAATAGGCCAGAAATTCCCAAAACGGGTGGTTGATGATAAAAGTGGGATCTTCTATGCCGATGGGATACATGCCCATGGTGCCTGCCACCAGAGGAACATTATCCACTATGGATGAAATAATTCCTATAATAAGGTCTATGATAAAGAATCCGGCAGGTTCACCGCCTATTTTGATATTGGATTCAAGGAAGGTGTTGTTCAGGCCCAATGATAATTTTCCTAAAGCCCCGCATGTTTCCAAGCAGGCAACAGCCATTAATATACCGAGGAAAAATAGTATACTCGGGGTGTCAATATGTTCCAAGGTAGAAGCGGCGGTAGGTAAATTCATGCCTTTCTTCTCGTTTTTTCTGCTGATAATTTCTGTAATCACCCATAATACGGCTACGCCGAAAAGCATGCCGAGATAGGGGGGCAGGTGGGTGATGGTTTTGAATATAGGCACAAATATCAATGCAGCAATACCTACGGTGAATATCAAAATACGATACCGCTTGTCCATGATAATGTCATCATGTTTGACTTGCGGACGTACAAAATCTCCTTTGAGTTGAGCGCCGAGTATCATTACCGGTACTATCATGCACACCATACTTGCCAAGAATGTTTTCACCATAATGTTGAAAGTGGTAACTTGTCCGCCTATCCATAGCATAATAGTGGTGACATCGCCTATAGGCGACCATGCACCACCGGCATTAGCGGCCAAAATAATCATACCGGCAAAAAGCCATCTTTCTTTTTTATCTGCTATCAGTTTGCGTAATAAGGCTGCCATTACAATAGAGGTGGTCATATTGTCCAACACCGCAGATAAGAAAAAGGTGATGAATGAAAGTATCCAAAGTAGTTTTCGTTTATTGTTGGTTTTTATCAAATCGGTAATTAAGCGGAATCCTTGGTATTCGTCCACAAGGGTGACTATCGTCATGGCTCCTAACAAAAAGAACACTATCTCGGCCGTATTGCCCAAATGCAATATTAAATTGTTGTGCAAAACGGTACGCCATTCTTCTCCGCACGCTATTCCTTGTATAGGACCGAATATACCGCAAGAAAGAGCGTAAATGGTCCACAACACCACTCCTAATAATAAAGCGGTAGCGGTTTTGTTAATTTTAATCGGATGTTCTAATGCTATTAATAAATAGCCGATTGCAAATACTAATAAAATTAATCCCATATTCTGTTCATATAAAAAATTGATGTGCAAAGATAACATTTTTTTTTTAGTTGTGAAAAAACCTGCAATGCACAGCAAGCGTTTGCTATGTTGTTGAATTGTAGGTGTATATAAAAAAACGGGAATTAATTTAGCAAACCTTTGCTTTTGTGTGAAAAAAAAAATATATTTGCAATCTCGCGAAATAGTTTCAACGTGATATAGTAAATAATTAAAAATTAAGTATATAGATTAAGAGATGGCGAAGAAAAAAGTTGTTTTAATCCTCTTGATGGTGCTTTTTTGCTCTTATGGCATAAGAGCTCAGGGGCTGTCCGATATTCGTATTAATGAAGTATTGGTGTACAATGAAAATACTTGTATAGATAATTACGGAGAGCATAGCGGATGGTTCGAAATATATAATCTTGGCAATAGAACCATCAATATCGGAGGCTGGTTTCTTACTAACGACATTAACAATAGTCGCAAGTATCGTATTCCCAAGAGTGACCCTAACACTATTTTGTCTCCGGGCGAGCGTATTCTGTTTTATGCCGACGGCGAATCTTCTCGTGGTACATTTCATGTAAACTTCACCTTGTCGGATACCGATTGTTTGATAGGCGACAGTTCCTATTTAGCAATTTACGACCAAAGCGGCAAGGTGATGGTAGATAGTTTTTTGTATTCTCTTGCAAGTGTAAAGGCCGATGTATCGTGGGGTAAGAAAGACGATGAAGGATGGAAAGACAAAAATGCAGAATGGGTTATATTGCCTGAGCCTACACCGCAAGCGGAGAATGTAAAATCTTCCGGAGAAACCCGCGCTGAGGCCATCGGGCGGAAAGACCCTCACGGGTTAATCATCACCCTTACTTGTATGGCGGTAGTGTTCATCATATTATTCTTGGTATCGGTGGTATTTAAATATACAGGTAGATATTTCCAACAGCAGAATAATAAAAAGAACGCTAACGAACCCGTTAAGCCGGCAGAGCCCCGAAAGCTTGCTAACGCAGCCGCAGGCAACAGTGAAGACGAGGTGGCCGCTATAGCCATGGCTTTGCATTTGTATTTTAACGATATGCACGAAACGGAAGCTACGGGTTTTCATCTCAATCGCGGCTTGAATCAGCATTCCGCATGGGAAAACAAGTCTATGATATTCAGAAAATCACCTATACAAAAATAAGATAAGAAAAGATAAGCGTAATGAAAGAATATAAATTCAAAATTAACGGCACTGATTATAATGTTTCAGTGGAAGATCCTGAAGAAAATATAGTGAATGTAACGGTTAACGGTACGGCACACAAAGTGGAATTAGCGGATATGCCGGTGGCTCCCGCTCCTGTGGTTCGTCCACGTCCTGTGGCTACCGCTGCTGCAGCTCCCGCACAAGCAGCACCTGCTGCCGCATCGGGTAGCGGCGATGCCAAACCGTTAAAAACCCCGCTTCCGGGTGTGGTGTTGGAAATATATGTTAACGTCGGTGATACAGTTAAAGCCGGTCAGAAAGTATTGATGCTTGAGGCCATGAAGATGGAGAATTCCATAGAATCAGATAAAGACGGTGTGGTAAAAGCAGTGAAAGTAAGTAAAGGCGATAGCGTACAAGAAGGTGATGTATTAATATTAATAGGATAATAAAATGGGATTTTTATCAACAATTTCAGAAAATATTCAGCAGTTCTTGTCATTTACCGGTTTTGCAAATGCAACAACGGGGCATATCATTATGATAGTGATAGGTTTGCTATTTGTTTATTTGGGAATAGCCAAAAAATGGGAACCTATGTTGTTGGTTCCTATAGGTTTTGGAATGTTAATAGGAAATATCCCTTTCACCCCTGGTTTTCAAATAGGTATATATGAAGACGGTTCTGTGTTGAGCTATTTGTATTTAGGTGTGGTAAAAGGTTTTTATCCTCCTTTGATATTTTTGGGAATAGGCGCCATGACCGATTTTTCCGCTTTGATATCCAATCCTAAATTGGTATTGATAGGGGCAGCAGCCCAATTCGGAATTTTCGGGGCATATATTGCAGCCACTCTGTTGGGTTTCACTCCGGCAGAAGCAGGAGCTATTGGTATTATCGGTGGTGCCGACGGTCCTACCGCCATATTCCTTTCTTCCAAACTGGCTCCCGATTTGATGGGTGCTATTGCAGTATCGGCATATTCATACATGGCTTTGGTGCCTGTTATCCAACAGCCTATCATGAAACTTTTAACCACCGACAAGGAACGCAGAATTAAAATGAAACCGGCAAGAACTTGCACCCAAACGGAAAAAATTATTTTCCCCATAGTAGGATTATTGTTAACCACCTTTTTGGTGCCTTCGGGTCTTCCTTTGTTGGGAATGTTGTTCTTCGGCAATTTGTTGAAAGAAAGCGGTGTTACCCGTCGTTTGGCCAATACGGCAGCTAATTCTTTGATGGATATAGTTACCATATTGTTAGGTTTAACGGTGGGTGCTTCCACACAAGCCACCACTTTTCTTACTTCCAAATCAATATTGATATTCGGTCTCGGTGCTGCATCGTTTGTGATAGCCACCACCACGGGAGTGTTATTTGTAAAATTCTGGAATCTGTTCCTCAAAGAGGGTAATAAAATCAATCCTTTGATAGGCAATGCAGGCGTATCGGCCGTGCCCGATGCCGCCCGTGTATCGCAGGAGGTGGGTTTGCATTACGACAAAACCAATTATCTGCTCATGCACGCCATGGCCCCCAATGTGGCGGGAGTGATAGGCAGTGCAGTGGCAGCAGGTATGTTGTTAGGATTCCTCGGTTAATGAAATAGAGTAGTAATAAAAATATAGAAGTAAATATGAAACCAACCCATATAGAACATATAGGTATAGCAGTAAAAAGTTTAAAAGAATCCATCCCTTATTATGAAAACATATTGGGATTAAAATGTTATTCCATAGAAGAAGTGGCAGACCAGAAAGTGAGAACCGCTTTTTTCATGGTAGGGCAGACAAAATTGGAATTGTTAGAACCCATGAGTGAAGACAGCACCATAGCCGCTTTCATAGAAAAACGCGGAGAAGGTATTCATCACATGGCCTTTGCAGTGAAAGAGTTGCCCGATGTGTTGGCAGAAGTGGAAAACAAGGGCGTTCGCTTGATAGACAAAGCCCCCCGTAAAGGTGCCGAAGGATTGAACATAGCCTTTTTGCATCCTAAATCAACAGGTGGCGTGCTTACCGAATTGTGTGAAAAACCCGAACAAGAATAATAGGTGTAGTTAAGAAAATAGTTTTTGAAATTAAACATATAGAAATATGGCAATGCAAGATAAAGTAAGAGAATTGCTGGAGTTAAGAACCAAGGCAAGACTCGGTGGTGGTGAAAAACGTATTGAAAAACAACACGCTCAAGGCAAAATGACTGCCCGCGAACGTATAGCTATGTTATTGGACGAAGGCAGCTTTGAAGAATTGGATATGTTTGTAACACATCGTTGTACCAATTTCGGTATGGACAAAGAACACCCCTTGACCGATGGTGTGGTTACGGGTTATGGAACCATAGACGGTCGTTTGGTGTATGTGTTTGCACAAGATTTCACCATTTCCGGAGGTTCCTTGTCGGAAATGCATGCCGCCAAAATATGCAAGGTGCAAGATTTAGCCATGAAGATGGGAGCACCGGTGATAGGTATTAACGATTCCGGCGGTGCCCGTATTCAAGAAGGGGTGAATAGTTTGGCAGGATATTCCGAAATATTCGAACGCAATATTCTGGCTTCCGGTGTGGTGCCTCAAATATCGGCCATTTTCGGTCCTTGTGCCGGCGGTGCCGTGTATTCTCCCGCTCTTACTGATTTTGTGATGATGGTAAAAAACACAAGTTATATGTTCCTCACCGGTCCCAAAGTGGTAAAAACGGTGTTGGGCGAAAATGTTACCACCGAAGAATTGGGCGGTGCCAGCGTTCATGGTTCCAAATCGGGTGTGGCTCAATTGGTGGTGGATGACGAAACAGAAGGTATAGCCATGATACGCCGTTTGTTGAGTTATTTGCCGTCAAACAATATGGAAACCACCCCTGAAGTGGAATGTACCGACCCCATAGAAAGGGTAGAGGACAGTTTGAATGCCATTATTCCCGATAATCCTAACAAACCGTATGATATCAAACAAGTGATAGCCTCCATAGTGGACCATGGCGAATTTTTGGAAATAGCTCCCATGTATGCTAAAAATATTATCACCGGTTTTGCCCGCATGGGCGGTATGTCGGTAGGTATAGTTGCCAACCAGCCTTCACATATGGCCGGTGTGTTGGATATCAATGCCTCTCGTAAAGGTGCCCGTTTTGTGCGTTTTTGCGATGCTTTCAATATTCCTATAGTAACATTGGTGGACGTACCCGGCTTTTTGCCCGGCACAGCTCAGGAATATGGCGGTGTGATTACCCACGGAGCTAAATTACTTTATGCTTATGGTGAATCCACCATACCCAAGGTGACGGTGACTTTGCGCAAATCCTATGGCGGTTCGCATATAGTGATGGGCTGCAAACAATTGCGTAACGATGTGAATTATGCATGGCCGACAGCCGAAATTGCCGTAATGGGTGCCGACGGTGCTGTGGAAGTGCTGTATGCTAAAGAAATTAAAGCGGAAACGGATCCTCAAAAACAAATGGAAGCCGCTTTGGCTAAAAAGACAGAATACAACAATCTTTTCTGCAATCCTTACAATGCCGCACGCTATGGCTATATAGACGATGTAATAGAACCCAGAAACACCCGTTATCGTGTTATCAAGGCGTTGAGGGCCATCCAAACCAAACGTTTGGAAAATCCCGCCAAAAAACATGATAACCTGCCTTTGTAAAAAGGAGATAAATGTATTTAATTAAAAATTAACTAAACTAAATAGATGAAATAGAAGAGAATAAAGTAATATAAAAGCGTTGTTGCTTTTCTTAAGAAGAATCGGAATCCGGAAAATTTCAATTCACTTTTAGACCAAAGAAAGCAGGACGCTCATGGTATGCCGTGAGCTTTCTTGTTTTGTCTAAAAGGGTTTTTCCGGAACCGCGATTCTTAACAAAAAGTTCGCGGTTTTTTTATGTTTCAAAATGAATGAGAGAGATAATAATTAAATTATTTAAATAGTATATTTATGAGAAAGTTAATTAAAGGAATTACAATTGTTTTAAGTTGTTGCTTATTGCTTGCAAGTTGTGAGAGAAGTACTATTGCTGTCAACAAATTTGTTGGAACATATTCATTAACAGCATATACTAAAATTATAGTAACAATTAATGGAGAAGATTATCAAGATCAACAAAATTTTTCTGGACGTCTTGAAATTTCAAAATCAAAAGATGGTGAAAATATGGTAGATGTAAGTGGTTGGCTTGAAACTACAGGAGTAGTTAAAGGAAAAACCATAATACTGAATCCAGTTCCAGGAAAAATAAATTATGAAAATGGAGGTACGGCAGTAATGAATGTAACCTTTCAAAGTGGAACTTTGAAAAATAAAACATTAGAATTTAATGCAACTGTGACAGGAACTTATTACTATAATGGAAGTGCTTATCCGTTAGTTGGAGAAATCTTCCATGTTGCTACAAAATTATATTAAAGCAATGCAATAATGAAAATAAAAATATTGAGAAAATTCATTGCTTTAGTTTTGATAATTCTACTCATAAATAGTTTCGGACAAACGCCAATAACTATTTATGAATCAGTTTTAAAGTTGGGGGCGTTATCTGAAGAAAATCTTTATTATAGTTTTCAAGCAGGAGATAATATTGTTTTTGATTTTGAAGAAATAAATGGCAAAGAGTTAAAGGAAATTGAAATTGTTGAATTGCCATCTTTTTCAAGATACATGGATTTTCAGCAAACTAAAATTCAAAATAAACTAGTTTATGTAAACCAAAAATCGGTTTTCCAATTTCGCTTAAAAAATGGAGCTATTACAGGGCGAGTTTGTAAAATCAAAATTCAACGTATTCCGGAATCTGCAGAAAAACAGTCTTTTAATACTGGTTGGGAATGGGATACTAAGTACGATACAGCCTATATTCCATATACACAAGATTCTCTAGTCGGATATGATTCATTATGGACGAAAGAATTTGTTAAGGAAGAGATTGGATCTTATTTACAAGAAGAAGATTTGTTGCCAGGTGGAAAGCCAGTAACTATAAAATCTAGTGGTATTTTAGTGCATGATAATCCTCGCGAATTTGTAGAAATCAGATTACCAGCAAATATTTACACCTCTAATCAAACAAAAAAAGTTGTGGCATGGGGTTTTTGGTTTGGCGTTGGAGTGTCGTCTGCAGAATTGACTTTTCTAAATAATAAAGAAACCATAAAGAATATGGTAACCACAGTAGCAGGTATTTCTGATCCAATTGCAGCGTTTGCGATAGGAGCTGTGGCAAATTTGATAATTCCTTCAGGAGATAAACTAGATCCTGTAAGATATGCAATTACGGATTTGTATAATAAAGAATTATTCATGAAAGGAAATCCGAACTATATCTATTATACAAATGGATTTGGAAAAGGCGGAACCGGGCGATTTACAGAGCCCAATATGTGCCAAGGCGTATATTATTTATGTATGAAGAATGAGAATATTCATGATAGAATAGATGTAATTGTAAAGGCTGTAGCAGTTGTCGAGATTAAAGATTATCAATATGTTGAATACGATAGACTGAAGGTGTCTCCTCGTTATGTTACTCGTCATAAAGAACGAATGGAAGTAAAAACGTCTCAAGTTCGTGTCCCGATAGAATAAAATAAGAATTATTATTAAAAATAAAAAATGTGTAAAATGAAAAAAGAAATCTTGTTTATTTGCTTGCTATTTATTTGTTGTAATTTTTATGCACAGCAAAAAGAAGTAGTTGTTATAGAAACCAATTACGATATGCCGGCTTTTGATAATCCGCAGGCAGTATTGATAGACAAAAACAATGTTGATGGAAGGTCAGCCTCCATAGTGCGTATTACCAATTACAGCAAATTCAGATCGATAGAATTTGAGGTGTTTGTACATTCTCCACTTACATCCTCTTGGGAAAGTTTGGGAGTACAAAGAGTTTCCGGTTTTGATACAGATGTCAAATTTGGACAACAATATCCCAATTTAGAACAATATCGCTATTTTGCTGTTGTTCCCAAATCGGTCAACAAAAATGATTTACAATATAAAATTGAGAAAAAAGGGGGAAAATTGGATGTATCTTTATTCAATCAGGGAGTGGATATGTATGCAGAACCACTTCCTTTCCATGAAGCTTCCAACGCATTTGTGTTTACAAAAGATTTGCTTCCTCATGGTGCAAAAGAGAATATTTGTCTTGAAAATAAAACATCCAACACGATTGTTAGTGTAAGTATTTATGGTTGGAACCAGAAAAAATTACAGTGGGTAAGGCTTTCCAGTATTGCTGCACATAAAGATGAACCAGCAAAGAATGAACCCAATGACAAATATACCAAGTACAAGTACTTGTCCATTGTATCTTCTGATAATAAAAAATATGAATATAGTTTTAGAGAAAGGCATGACGATTGGTATATCAGTGTACAAGAAACATTCTAATCTTTCTTTAAGCCAATTAAAAAATTGAACATACATTTTGCAGTTCAATTTTTTTTTATATCTTTGCACCATTGAAAATAAAAAGTAAAAAAATATGCAAACAACTACATTTATGAAAGTATTATCGGGCTTATTAATGATGGTGTTTTTCGGCACGCTCCATGCCCAAGACATCATTATCACCAAAGATGCCCAAAAGATAGACGCCAAAATATTGGAAGTCTCCGGCAGTGAAATCAAATACAAGAAACAGAGCAATTTGGAAGGACCGACTTTTATTTTAGGAGTGGAAGAACTCAATTCTATCATTTATGCCAATGGAGAAGTGCAGGTGTTTACAAATAAGCAAAATTTTACACAACAAAATGAAGAAAATTTAGAGTTTTCAACCAAAGAAGAAATAGGTAGAGTATATAGAAATTGGAATGGTTTGTTAGATTATATTCATATCAATACAGGTGTAGATATTCTTCAATATAATACATTGTATGTTTATATAAATCCATTGGATATTTCGAGAGAAGGAATATCTATTATGAGTGATGAGCAATATTCTGCAGTAGAAAATAGTATAAAAGAATTCCCATATTTTATATCACAAACAATAAGAAAAACTTATCCACATCTTAGGGTTGAGGTAGTTTCAAATATCAATACCTTTAGAATGGAATCACAATCATTATTGTTAAAATTGAATGTAGATGAATTAGATATGGGAAATAGAAATTTGCGTATATGGGTTGGATTTGGTGCGGGAAATCAGAAAGTAGCAATATCTGGTATTGTCTTAGATTCTAATAATAGTGCTTTGTTTGACTTTTGGCATAGGAGATTGTCTTCTAATTGGAAAACATATGAAGATTGTCTTCAGAAAGAATTTAAAAATTTTGCTAAAGATATTACATCTATTTTTGTAAATATGAGACAGTAGATAAAAGATTGTTTTCAGACAATTTAAAAATTGAACATGCTTTTTGCAGTTCAATTTTTTTTTATATCTTTGCACCATTGAAAACTAAAACATAAAAATATGCAAACAACTACATTTATGAAAGTATTATCGGGCTTATTAATGATGGTGTTTTTCGGCACGCTTCATGCCCAAGACATTATTATCACCAAAGATGCCCAAAAGATAGAAGCCAAAATATTAGAGGTTTCCAATAGTGAAATCAAATACAAAAAGCAGAGCAATTTGGAAGGACCGACCTTTATTCTGGGAGTGGAAGAACTCAATTCTATCATTTATGCCAATGGAGAAGTGCAGGTGTTTGAAGAGCAAAAGGAGTTCGTTTCAGAAACGGAAGTGTCTGCAGAAGAATTAGAAAAAGGCGTCACTCCAAGGAATTGCGTTGATCAAAATGAAAATTTTTTGGGAAAGAAAATTACAAGATATAAAGATAATACTTATTATATTGATGGGGTACAAATGTCAGAGAAAGAGTATCTTGAATTTGTAAAAAACAAATGTCCTATAGCGTATGATTATCATATGGATGGTATTAAGAAAGTAAAACTCGGCAAAACTTTTTGCGGATTGGCTGCAGGATTTACCGTAGCTTCATTTTCATTATTATATGTAGGATCTGTTTTTATGCTATTTGATGAAATGGAAATTTTACTATTTTCAGGTATAGGGTGTGCTTTGGCAGCAGATTGTTTTATTGCCGCTTCTATTCCATTATGGGTAGCGGGAGCGAAAAAGAAACAGTCTTCGTATAGGTTTTATAACGAACAAAGTTCAAGCAATTTGTCTTTGAATCTTCAATCCGGTAAAAACGGGTTCGGTTTGGCACTGCGTTTCTGATATTCGTTTTTTTTCAGGCTTTTAGATGTTAAAACCATGAATCGTTTTCAAGCATATATGCAACGTTTGTCCGCAGAGGAGAAAATAAATACGTTAACGCATTTGTTGTCTCTTGTCGGCACCTTTTTTGCGGCGTGGTATTTGTTGCCTTTGTCATTAGTCTGCGGAGTGCTTGCCGTCATCGGTACGGTTTTGTTTTTTGTCGGCATGACCATGA
The DNA here is from genome assembly GCA_002309615.1 of Bacteroidales bacterium UBA1205. Taxonomy (GTDB): domain Bacteria; phylum Bacteroidota; class Bacteroidia; order Bacteroidales; family WCHB1-69; genus UBA1205. Next base: position 664 of record DBXT01000048.1, on the reverse strand, counting down.
TGTTTGCATCTTCAACCTTTTATCATGCGGTAACGAATCCTGTGTGCAAAGCAAGGCTTCGTATTTTAGACCATATATCCATATATGTGATGATAGCGGGTTCGTATTCGCTTATTTGCATGAGTGTGGTAGGCGGCAAGGCGGGGTGGATATTGTTTGTGTTTTTGTGGACCTGTGTCTTGGTCGGTGTGGCTGCTAAGATTACAGCTACGGGCAAACATCCTCGTTTGTCGCTCTTGCTTTATTTGGCTATGGGATGGGTGGCTTTGCTTATCTTACGGCCTATGTGGTTGAATATGCCGCATGCTGCATTTTGGTGGATATTGGCAGAAGGCGTGTGTTACACCTTGGGAACTTATTTCTTCAACGGAGACGAGCAGCATGCCTATTGGCATGCCGTATGGCATGTGTTTACAACGCTCGGCGCGTTCTGTCACACTATTGCCACTTGGCTGATACTAGCAGATATTGCTGCTGTTTGAAGCATTTTGCGGTTTTAATACCCGTATTTATCTTTCCACAAGGCTTTTAGGCGTTTACGCATATCGTTTTCGCTTAAGAGGTCTTTTTTTATTACAAAATATTAATCTTTCTCCTTGTTTTGAGCAAGACGTCGTACTTCGTTAATTTCTTCTATCAGTTGTTCTTTTGTAGGCATATATAG
>DBXT01000009.1 GCA_002309615.1 Bacteroidales bacterium UBA1205 | reverse complement strand
ACGATTTTTTATCCGGATTTTTCTGTCCACCAACAGCACTCTTACAAGCCAATTGAGTAACAAAAAACCTAATATAAAAGGTGTTAAGTTAACATTCATGCGTGGAACCGACCACGGCAAAACAAATGCAAATGCACACAACAACCATACATTTACCAAATCTGTCCACTGTCGCAAACTCATTTTTTTCATAAATGCAAAAATACCAAAAAGTTGTGAATGAATAATCAATATAATCTATTTTTCCATTATTTTATTTTAAACAAATTCAACATATTGATTTTCATTTATTTATAAATTATAAAATATTTGCCGTAAATAACAAAACACAACTGAGCACACCTACCAACATGAGCAGTTTTACCTGACTACTCAATAGGTGATAGTCGTTTTTTGTGGATGCCAAGCATGTTTTTACCATCAAAGCTATACTCGGCAATAAAAGCAACAACAAGGCATAAATCAACAATATCCACCACTTTTCAATTGCAAACATCGCCACAAACAATGCCATGGCAATCGTGTTCACTGTTTCTAAAGCCAATAGTATCCAATTGGTTTTTTTGACACCGATTTTTATCACAAGCGTTTGATAACCTGCTACTTTGTCTCCTTCTTCGTCTTCCACCACCTTAATCAGTTCCCGTATCAATGTCAGCAAAAATGCAAAACCACTATAAATAAGATAAATATACACCGCGTTTTTGCCCATTTGTCCTTCTAAAACCACATACGAAAACCAACACGACAATAGCAAAGGAACTGCGGTTAATATGGCTATCAAAATATTTCCGACCAATGCTATCTGTTTTAAATATTTAGCATAAAGATACAAACCTATTGCCGATAACAGAAAACAACTGTAAAATGCGATGGAATGAATTTGGCAAGCCGGGAAAATAGCAATTATCAACCCGATAAATGTCAATATAGCATATATTTGCTTGACGGTTTTTATACTAATCCGCTTGCCGACAACACATTGCTCGCCTTTATTGACAGCATCGGCCACCGTATCTTCACAATCATTGATGCAATTGCCACCGACAGCTATCAAAATTACACTCAATACCAACAATATCCAATTGATACGAAAAACAGCAGTATATTCCACATGAACAAGACTATATTGCAATAATATTAATGTTAACAATATTATCAGCAAATTTGTTCCTCTAAACAATCTCCAATATGCTTTTATCATCTTCTATCTTGTTAAATCCCAGTCAATCGGTTCTTTTCCTTCGGTTTGCAAAATTTGATTTGTTTTGGAAAAATGCCTGCAACCAAAAAATCCTCTGGATGCTGAAAGTGGCGAAGGATGTACGGTAGTTAAAATATGATGTTTGTTTTGATCTATTAAAGGAATTTTTTCTTGTGCATAATTTCCCCACAGCAAAAACACCACTCCTTCCTTTTTATCTGAAATAGTTTTAATAACGGCATTGGTAAATTCCTCCCAACCTTTTTTCTGATGGGAGCCGGCTTCGTGTGCCCGCACCGTCAAAGTTGCATTGAGCAACAAAACACCTTGCTTGGCCCATTTTTCCAGATTTCCGCTTTTGGGAATCGGACAGCCTATGTCATCGTGCAACTCTTTAAAAATGTTGACCAAGGATTTAGGATGTGCCACTCCGTCTGGAACCGAAAAACACAATCCATGTGCCTGTCCGACATTATGATAAGGATCTTGCCCTAATAAAACCACTTTCACCTTGTCAAACGGCGTTAAATTGAAAGCATTAAAGATTAATTGACCGGGCGGGAAGACAATACTTTTCTTTTTCTCCTCAATTAAGAATTGCTTCAATGCAAAAAATGACTCCGTACGAAAGGCAAATAATATTTGCTCTTTCCACGACTGTTCTATTTTCGGATCTATAACTTCCATTATTTCAGTTGTTTAATTACACAATTTTATTTTTCAATTATCTTATAAAAAAATAATTTTTTTTTAGTACCTTTGCACTTGAAAATATTGCAAAAATAACATTTTTTTGTAAATGTTGGCAAATTTGAAACTAGTTTTAAATTTTTAATATCAATAAAATTATGAAAAGAGTCGCATTAGTAGTTACCATAATAGCAGTGTTAACTATGTTTTTGGCATCTTGCAACACCTACGAACGTTGCCCTGCTTACACACAAGCAACCGAACAAGTAGAAATTCCTGCTGCCTAAGCTTTTACCCACTTTTCTAATCAACTATGATGAACAAAATCCTTCATAGTATTTTGTTTTTTTTTATATTTTGTACTGCCGTTGACACAGTAGCACAAGATATTGCCATAGGTGAACCCGACATGCTAATGGTGCGGAAACGCCAATGGAATATCTATGGAACGCTTCACACAAATGGTATAGGTATCGGTTTCAACTACGATCAAATTAAAAGTATCAAACTACAACACGGATTAGATATTGAATGGACTTTTTATCGCCATTTTAAAGAACAACGAGTAGAAGTGGCTGAAGGTTCTTATTTGGTTTATGGCAAAAAAAATTATTTCGGACAACTTCGCGGGGGATATGGTGTTACACGCATTCTCAACACAAAACATTATAGCGGAGGCGTAGAAGTCGGCTATTATTTCTATGGAGGTGCCTCTGTCGGATTTTCTGTACCTGTTTTTTTAGAAATTTACTATATCGATCCTCAATTAGGATTGATATCCGTCACCGAACAATACGACCCCGAAAAACATTCTACCGGCAATATCAAATGCAAAGCGCCTATTTATAAAGGCTTCAGCAAAATAAAGATACACCCGGGTGCTTACATAAAAACCGGTCTTAGCTTTGATTTCTCCACCAACGATGCCCTCGTTGTCAAATTAGATGCAGGTATTGCTGCCGACATTTATGCTATCCCCGTAGAGAAAATGGCCAACACCAAACAATATTTTCTTCTTACCGGCTACCTCACCATACATTTAGGAAAAAGATTGAGTATCTATGAATAAGCCAACAAAATTATCGGTTCTTTTATTGTTGATGCTATGCTCTTTTTCTTCATTTTGCCAAGAAAATGAAAATACTAAAATAGAATGTAAAGCCAAAAAATTAATTTATGATGCAAAAATAGAAAAAGACGTACACATGCTTGTTGACCAAGTTGTCTTTACTCACGAAGGTGCTATCGGCTATTGCGATACCGCCTATTTCAACGAAAAACGAAATACCATTACAGCCCGTGGAGAAAATTTGGTGATTCATGTCAACGATTCCGTTTCCTTATATGGCAACTTTCTCATTTACGATGGAGAAACGCGTACTGCCTTTATTACCAAAGATACGGTTGTTCTCACCAATGAATCTGCCACCTTATACACCGACACGCTTATCTACAACCGCAATACCGGCATTGCCTACTACCATACTTACGGCAGGTTGGTAAGCGGCAACTCCACCCTCAAAAGCCAGCAAGGCTGGTATCATACCAAAACCAACGATGTATATTTCAAAAATGATGTGGTACTCACTTCTCCACAATATACTATTGAAACTGACACACTTAGATATAATACGACCACTGAAATCGCCTATTTTTTAGGTCCTACCACCATTCACAACGATTCCAATTTTATGGTTTGTGAATATGGTTGGTACAATACCTATTCGGATGTTTGTCAATTTGAAAAAAATGCCCGAATGTACAACAACACCCAATTTTTGGCAGCTGACACCATTTGGTACGACCGCGAACACGATATGGGTATTGCTCACGGACATGTATCTATAGAAGATTCTACTGCAAATATTGTCCTTTATAGCAATTATGCAGAATATCAAAAAGAAAAAAACTATGCCTATCTTACCGATAGTGCCGTTGCCGTACTCATTCAGAAAGATGACAGTTTGTTTCTACACAGCAACGAAATTCGTGCCATTTTCGACACCGCACAACAACTCCAATATTTGTTTGCCTTCTATGGAGTAAGATTTTATCGTGATGATTTACAAGGAGTTTGTGATTCCATATCTTACGATGCCACCGATTCGGTTGTCTATATGATCAATTTTCCTATTCTCTGGTCGGAAGGAAGCCAAATGAAAGCCGACACGGTGAAAATATTTCTCAAAAACGGACAAATACATCAAATGCATTTCATCAACAATTCTTCTGTCAATCAAGATGTATTCCAAGAAGAAAAATTCAATCAAATTCGGGGTACCAACATGATTGTAGATTTCAACAACAACAATATTTCAACCGTCTTTGTAGATGCCAATGCAGAATGTATGTATTATGTTCAAGAAGACAACAAGGATTTAATCGGCATACAGAAATCGGTTTCTGCACAAATGCGAATCTTTTTCGAAAATAACGAAATCAGTAAAATTCGCCTTTATAAGCAAATAAAAGGAGAAATGTATCCTTTAGACAAACTTCCTCTTGACCGTTTGTCGGGATTTATTTGGTTAAACCAATATCGCCCGACTGACAAACAAGATATTTTCAGAGAAGACTACTACAACGCTAACGAGTAAACAACTCCTTTTCTACATCCTCACAAATGATATGACCTATCATAATATGCGATTCTTGTATTCTCGGCGTATCTTTTGACGGAACATTTAACAAACAATCGCACAAATTTTTCATCTCTCCGCCCGACATGCCTGTCATACCGATGGTTTTCATGCCTATTTGTCTGGCTTTGTTGATAGCGGCTACAATATTTTTTGAATTGCCGGATGTAGAAATACCTACCAAAACATCTCCTGCCCTGCCTGCTGCCTCCACCATACGGGCAAAAATGTCGTCATAAGAAAAATCGTTGGCGACAGCTGTCAAATAGGAAGTATTTACATGTAAGGCCTCCGCATACAATGGCGGACGGTTGATATAGAATCTTCCCGACAATTCCGCTGCCAAATGCTGTGCATCGGCGGCACTGCCGCCATTGCCGCAAAACAATACCTTGCCACCCGACCGATATGTTTCTATCATCATGGCTGCTGCTTGGTGAATGCTGTCTAACAATATTTGATTACCGACTATACTTTCTTTGACTGCTATTGACGCTTGTATTCTTGCTACTATATCCGCTGTTTCCATCATATTATTTTTTGCAAAAGTAGCATTTTTTTATATAAAAAACGCTTTTCTTCTCTCTTATCACAACAAGTTGTCAAATTTATTTATCCCAATGTCATAAAATTTTATCGTTCGACATACAAAAAGGATACTTGAAATCATACACCTAATAAGCACCTTTCGATTTAAAACAAAAAAATAAGCCATTGTATATTTTACACAACAGCTTGTTTTTCAATTCTGTGGAGTGTATGAGAATCGAACTCACGACCTCTTGACTGCCAGTCAAACGCTCTAGCCAACTGAGCTAACACCCCATCGTTGAATTCGACTGCAAAAGTATCATTTTTTTTCATACAAAAATACTTTTCCCATACTTTTTATCAGTATCAAAAATAAAAAAGGCTGAATATTCATTTGAAAATCAGCCTTCTGTTAATGATTTCAAAAAAAACTAATTTCCTGCTGTCAATTGAATAACTACTTGTCCGGTAGATGCAGTAATTGTTCTAGTAAAATCCCATCCTAAATTTCCAGATTGATCATAAACCTCAACATGAACAGTTCCTTGATTAATCGTTCCAAGTGATTTTGTATAATGAATAGAATTTGAAAAAGTAGGCACTGATCTCCAATAGGTAGAAGCTGCTTTGGAATCTATAAATTTTCCGTCAACATAAATAGAAAGTGCTGTTACACCATGTTTGAGAAGATACTGAGTTGTTGATTCATCCCACCATACTCCTATGCCAATAGAATAATAACATGAGTTTGGTTCATAATAATCTGCTTCTACATCATAATTATCTGCATATATATCATTGCAACCTGATTTCTTGCATCCTGACAATGACACTAAACAAATAAAAAGAACGAATGTCATAAATTTTAAATATCTCATTTTATAAAATTTTAAATTTTACCTCCACTTACATCGGCTATCGGTATCTCCGTTTTGCTGTATTATGGACATAAAAAAAGCGTGAAACTTAACTGTCTCCCGCTAATCGAGGTAATTTGGCTAACCTTGTAACACGAATATAAGTCAAGCTCACGCAAGCGTGAGCAAATCCTTATTACTTTCGTTACGGTAAAATCGCCAAATTTTTCGATTAGAAAGAATAAGTTTTTTGCTTCTTTAATTGCCTTAAAAACAACGTTGCAAAAGTATCATTTTTTTTCATACCAACTTAAATTTCAACAAAAATAATAAAAATCTTTCTAAAGCGGTGAAGGACTCATTTTTTTTTAGTATCTTTGTAATTTGTATAATTTAAAAAGAGATGACAGAACAAAAATATAATCTTCGTGGCGTATCTGCGACAAAAGAAGATGTCCACAACGCTATCAAAAACATAGATAAAGGGCTTTATCCTAATGCTTTTTGTAAAATTATACCCGATTATTTGGCAGGTGACAATGACTATTGCTGCATTATGCATGCCGACGGGGCCGGCACAAAATCTTCTTTGGCATATATGTATTGGAAAACCACCGGCGACCTCTCCGTATGGAAAGGCATAGCACAAGATGCCATCGTCATGAATACAGACGATTTGTTGTGTGTGGGTGCTGTTGACAATATTTTACTTTCTTCCACCATAGGCAGAAACAAACAACTCATTCCCGGAGAAGTCATTACTGCTTTGATAGAAGGAACTGAAGAATTCTTGGCTCAAATGAGAGATATGGGTGTCGGCATCTACTCCACCGGTGGAGAAACAGCAGACGTAGGCGACTTAGTGCGAACCATTATCGTAGATAGCACCGTTACATGCCGTATGAAGAGAAAAGATGTAATTGACAATGCCAACATCAAAGCCGGTGATGTCATTGTCGGACTATCTTCCTTCGGGCAAGCCACTTACGAAAACACCTACAATGGAGGCATGGGCAGCAACGGACTTACCTCTGCCCGCCATGACGTATTTCACAAATCTTTGTTGGAACGTTTTCCTGAAAGTTGCGACCCCAATCTTCCAAAAGAAGTTGTCTATTGTGGCAACTATCAACTCACCGACCCGACAGAGGTTCCCGGCGTGGACGCAGGTAAATTAGTACTATCGCCGACAAGAACCTACGCCCCTATCATCAAGAAAATTCTAGACGAATATCGCCACCAAATTCATGGAATGATTCATTGCAGCGGTGGAGCACAAACTAAAATTTTGCACTTTGTTGACCACTTACACATTATAAAAGACAATTTGTTTCCAACACCTCCATTATTTAAACTTATTCAAAATCAGTCAAATACCGATTGGCAGGAAATGTACAAGGTGTTCAATATGGGACACAGAATGGAATTATATGTTGACGAGACCATCGCCAACGACCTGATTGCCATCTCCAAATCGTTCCAAGTAGATGCACAGATTGTCGGTCGCGTGGAAGCAAGCTCTCAAAAACAAGTGACCATAAAAAGCGAACACGGAACATTTATTTATAACTCATAATTTTTCAAAGGGACAAAATTTACCAAAAACGAAGTTTAGATAGGAAAATAATGATACCTTTGCAGTTTTAAAATAAACACATTAAGAAATGATAAACATCACATTACCAGATGGTTCTGTAAGACAATATGAAAGCGGCGTCACTCCATACGAGGTTGCACTTTCTATTAGTGAAGGTTTAGCCCGCAATGTTTTAGCGGCAAAAGTTGACGATATAGTAGTTGACGCAAGTCGTCCTATCACCAAAGATGCCACTTTAAAGTTGCTGACATGGAATGATGAAGAAGGCAAAAAAGTTTTTTGGCATTCATCGGCTCACCTGATGGCAGAAGCCACCGAACAACTTTATCCGGGTGTTAAATTCGGCATCGGTCCTTGCATCGACACTGGATTCTACTACGACATTGACTTTGGCGACTATAACTTTTCTTCTGACGACTTTAAAAAAATAGAAGACAAAATGGCTGAATTAGTAACCGAAAAACAACCGTTTGTCCGCACCGAAGTCAGCAAAAAAGACGCCTTGGAGTATTTCACCAAAAAGAACGACCCTTACAAAATAGAATTAATAGAAGGTTTGGAAGACGGCACCATCTCTTTCTATCAATGCGGCTCTTTTATCGACCTTTGTCGTGGTCCTCACTTGCCCAATACCGGCTTTATCAAAGCTATTAAAATTATCAGTTTGGCAGGTGCATATTGGAGAGGTGACGAAAAACGCAAGCAACTTACACGTCTTTATGCCGTTACCTTCCCGAAAAAGAAAGAACTGGATGAATATCTTACTCTTTTGGAAGAAGCCAAAAAACGCGACCACCGCAAACTCGGAAAAGAACTCAACTTGTTTATGTTCAACGAAATGGTGGGAAAAGGTTTGCCTATTTGGTTGCCCAAAGGCACCGAATTGCGTTTGAGACTGCAAAACTTTTTGACAAAAATACAAAAACGCTACGGATACGAGCAAGTTATTACTCCTCACATCGGAGGAAAACAATTATATGTTACTTCCGGACACTGGGATCACTACGGAGAAGACAGCTTCCGTCCTATCACTACACCGGAAGAGGGTGAAGAATACTTACTCAAACCCATGAATTGTCCTCACCACTGCATGATATACAAAGACCAGCCGCACTCTTACAAAGACCTACCACTTCGTTTTGCGGAATTCGGCACCGTATATCGATACGAACAAAGCGGTGAATTGCACGGTTTGACACGTGTCCGCAGTTTTACCCAAGACGATGCCCATATTTTCTGTCGTCCCGACCAAGTGAAAGAAGAATTCATTCGGGTGATGGAAATTATAGAAATTATATTCAAAGCTTTAAGTTTTGACAAATTCGAAGCCCAAATATCCCTTCGCGACCCGAATAACACGACTAAATATGTCGGCTCCGATGAAAATTGGGCGAAAGCGGAAACCGCTATCATAGAAGCTTGCAAAGAAAAAAATCTGCCGGCAAAAATTGAATACGGCGAAGCCGCTTTTTATGGTCCTAAATTAGACTTTATGGTGAAAGACGCCATCGGTCGTAAATGGCAGTTGGGAACCATACAAGTGGACTACAACCTACCCGAACGTTTTGACTTGGAATACATCGGCAGCGACAATCAAAAACACCGTCCGGT
>DBXT01000054.1:6316-10805 GCA_002309615.1 Bacteroidales bacterium UBA1205 | reverse complement strand
TTAGGGCTTGCGGTGATAGGCGGAAGCATAGGAGCTTGGTTAGGAATGCTACTATGGCGGCATAAGACCTTGCATAAAAAGTTTAAATACGGTGTTCCGTTGATACTGATTGCCCAAATTGCTCTAATACTCTTGCTGTCATGCCGGACAAAGCAGGTGTTTGAAAAACCGGTTGAAATTATAGAAGAACATCGTTATATTCCGGAGCATTCTCCGAATGTATTTTTAATATTGTATGATGAGAAGGTAGGAAAAGAGCCTATACTGAAAGCCATCAAAGAATACAATTGTGAAATAAAATACGATTACCATGGTTTTAATGGTATGGCATTGAAAAAGCCGGAAAATAAAACATTGGAAGAAACTATGCAATATTTCAGAGGTGTAAAAGGAGTGTTAAAAGTTGAGTACGACCATATCATACGTCTGGATGATCCCGTTAAACCAAGATTGGAGGAACGATGATAGGGGTGATGTACAAATACAAACATTATTAATTTGTTGCAGAGAAATTGAAAAATCATAAGTTGCTAGGAACATTGGCAGGAATAGCTGCTGCCATCTGTTATGGTACCAATCCTTTAGGTGCCTTAAAATTGTATGCTGCCGGTATGCAAACTAATAGCGTTTTGTTTTATCGGTTCGGGTTGGCATGGGTAATAATTACCATAGTGATGCTATTGCGTAAAGAAAGTTTTAGGGTAACACGGCAGGAATTTCGTGTGCTGACAGGTTTGGGTCTGCTGTTTATTGTCTCATCCCTCACTTTGTACTTAAGTTTTCTTTATATGGCGGCAGGTGTAGCTTCCACCATATTGTTTACTTATCCGGTGATGACTGCTGTTATTATGGCTCTTTTCTTTCATGAGCGTATAACCTTTTCAACGGTACTATCTTTGTTGTTATCCGGAGCAGGAGTCGTCATGTTGTATTGGAGTGATGGTGTAGGAACTTTGTCAATATTAGGAGTGTTCTTGGTGCTGGCATCGGCACTATCGTATGCCCTTTATATCATTTTGATGAATAAGGGAAATCTGCAGATGTCTTCTTTCAAGATAAATTTTTATGTTTTGATGTATTGTACTTTGGGAATGGTGGTGTATTCTTTGCTGGCAGGTATGCCGCTAACGTTGCCCCAAAATACTGTCAGCTGGTTTTATGTGGGTTGGCTTGCCATAGTGCCGGCTATCTTTGCACTTGTCTTGATGGTGTATGCGGCTAAATATGTCGGCTCTACTGCCACTGCCATATTAGGTGCACTTGAACCGTTGACGGCTGTACTTATCGGCTTGTTGGTGTTTAATGAACCATTTACAACTTATCTTGCCGTAGGTATAGTGCTTATTCTTGCAGCAGTGGTGATTATTGCCATGGTAAAACAAAACAAACCTACAACTTAACAGATATCATAGGAATTATATTCCAAGTTGATGATTATAATTGTGAATAAGCGGGTGAAAAAGTGTCACCATTGTTGATATTTCCGGTGGTAAGACCTTTTTTCAGCCATTTTACTCTTTGTGCGGAAGTGCCGTGATTGAAAGATTCGGGTACTGAATAGCCTTTGGCTTTTTTCTGCAAATAGTCGTCACCGATTTTAGATGCCACATTCAAGCCTTCTTCAATGTCACCTTCTTCTAAAGAGCCAAACATTTTGTTGTCATGATATGCCCAAATGCCGGCATAGAAATCGGCTTGCAGTTCTAATCTTACGCTTATCTGGTTGCTTTCTTTTTCGCTTACACGGTTCATTTGCCGGTGCGCTTCGGTAAGAGTTCCCAGCAAGTATTGTACATGGTGACCTACCTCATGGGCTATCACGTAGGCGTAGGCAAAATCACCGTCTGCACCCAACTGTTTTTTCATATTCAGAAAGAATGACAGGTCTAAATAGACGCATTGGTCGGCAGAACAATAGAAAGGACCTGTAGAGGAAGTTGCACCGCCACAGCCGGATTGCACACTGCTTGTAAATAATACCAATTTAGGAGGAATGTAGGTTTTTCCCATTTTTTTAAATTCAGCAGTCCAAACATCTTCGGTGCCTGCCAAAATTTGTTTGGCGAACGTAGCTAATTCTTCCTCTTCTGCCGATGGCTCATAGGCAGAAGCAGATTCTGTATTAGTAATCAATTGGCTGTTTTGTAGCACGCTGGTGGGGTCTCCGCCCATAATCCAAACAATGATTCCGGCAATAATCATACCACCGATACCCATGCCACCGACTGCTTTTCCGCTCAAACGACGGCGATCGTCCACATTAGAACTTTCTCTTCTTCCTCTTAAATCCATAACTATCGTTTTAAAATTTTCGCAAAATTATCATTTTTTTTTGATACAAAAAGAAATTTTTTATATGCTCGTTTCCTGCAAAATATACATTTCTTATTCGTGTGTCGTTTTTAAGCATTTTTTTGAATCTTTATAGTCAAAGCGAGAACTTATTTACTCCAGAATTCCACCCACGCTTTCTCTTTTTCGGTGAATCCTTCCATTTTCCCTTTGTTTTTCTTGTTGCGGATGTACCATTTTGTGGATTCAAAGAACTTTTTCAATTCTTTGTTTTTGAAGATATATCCTCGGTAGGCGAAGGGCAGATTCTTCAATATGCGGCGTTGCTCGGGGGTGAATTGCGGAGGCTCTTCGAAGTATCCCGTTATGTAGGTGGTGTCGAGGGAGTAATACTGGTTCTTAATTCCCTTGATTAGTTTCTCCTCTTCGGAGAGATTCTGTTCGTTTTTCCAGTCGCTCCACATACATTGAATGAGTTCATCCTTTGCTACATGTAGTTCCCCATTGGGATGGAAATGTTCCTTGTGGAAGCTGATTCCGCCCTGCTGAATGTGGAAAATCGTGCCGGTTGCCACGCTGTCCCAGGTTTGCCAGTCGCAATTTGTAGCCATGCCGAGCCCGTTGATGGTCCAGTCCGTAGGATTTTCGAAAAAAGTCTGTTTGATGCGGAACGACTCGTGGTCGCCTATATTGATATTCAATGTAAAATCGTCGATTTGGTGGTTTGCCCAGCGGTTGGCTGCCGTCAGCACGTACGGGAAATAGAACTCCTCTCCAATGACAAAGGAGAGGTCATACTCGTAGGTGTGGTAGATGATGTTCAAGCCAGGACGGAATTTAGCCTTGAAGTGATAGACGTAGTCTATCGGGATGTTCGAATAATCTCGGGCGGCCAGCGTGTCTTTAATCTGTTGAGATGTCCAATCTGTAAAGTGCCCGTTAGAGTAGTATTTTGAAAATACATATTTTTCGTTCACATAGTGTCCGTCTTCCACGTGCGCAATTTCATAGGTGAGCGGTTCGCCGTTCATTGCCACCTTGAAGTTGTTGATGTGCGGATGTTTGGGAAACAATTTGATTGGGTCAAGTCCGCTGTTGTAAGGCGACTTGGCTTCAAATCCGACTAATAACTCTTTTTCGCCCACGGGGTTGAAGAACTCGTAATAGACGGTCACCTCCAAGTGGTCGCCCACGCGGTTGATGGTCAGCACCTCCTTCTTTATGCTGATGTCGGTTTCGGTAATCGGAATCAACTGGTTGCCTTCAGCATAGAAAACACCGTCGTTGGAGTAGGAGCAAATTGCTGACAAACAAAAGATTAATAGAATTGTCGCTTTTTTTATCATGCGAGATGGAAAGCGGTTTTTATAATGATGATTGTTTTCTTTTCTTCTAAAATTCATAATTGCCATTTTAAAATTTTTGCAAAATTAAGAAAATTTTTTATATCAAAAATTGTATTCATATTTCTTTCGGAAATTTAGATTTCAAACTTAATCTGTTTCAGTTGGAAGATAGGCGTCAGGACCGAAAATTTCCTTGGCATAAGGGGTAAGAGGAGTGTGTTTGGAGAGCCAAAAGACAGGCATTTTCACAAATAGCATTCCACAGCAATAAGGTTGTACACTATAGGGATTGTACACCGCAGTGATAACTGAACGAGTGCTGTCGATAAAAAAACAGTCAGGCAAAGGCAACCTTTCTTTGTATTCATCAAAGAGACAATCGGTAGTGTTGCCGTCTTCACGATTGACAACCAAGTCTTCCAAAGCACGAATGAGTATTTCTCCCAATTCGGCAGTGTCAATCAAATCTTCAAGATGAATGATTTTTTGCGTGTTAAGGTCAATGGTAACATTGTCAGTCATATAGTAGCCATGTGCTGCACCTACGGTGTAAAATTCTTTGTTGATAGTAAAGGTGGCTAAATTGTCATCTATCAGGCAGGTGCCGGTGATGAGAGCATAGGAATAGGTAGTGACGGAAATAGAGTCTATTGTTTGGAAGGATAGTGTTTCTTCATCATCCTGCCAAGTTTCGTTCAAGAAGTTTTCAGCGGCATCTTCTATGGTTCGGGCAGTAGTATCTGCAAAAATATGCTGTATCAAAACTCTTTCCAATTCAGTACTAAGGCATCCTTTGTCGGGCCATTGAATGGAATATTTGTTTTCCACTTGCCATCGGTTGTCTTCTATGA
>DBXT01000054.1:0-6172 GCA_002309615.1 Bacteroidales bacterium UBA1205 | reverse complement strand
ATAGGTTTCGCCGAAATCTGCTTCTAAGCGTTTTTCTTCGCTTCTCACCTGTATGGATAGCAAAATCACTTCTATGGCAAAAATCAGTAGCGGCCACCATGTCCACAAAAATAGCAGTATTCCGATATCATAGATATAAATGCCTACAAGCATCGGATTTCTGCATAAACGATAGGGACCTTGAGTCATGAGGCACCGGGTGCGAGGTGCAATTTCGTGTCCGTAGGCGTCAAAGGGATTGCCTTGTCCTACTTTTTTCATATACACTATGGTGTAAATGCTGAGCGAGAGTCCGAAAAGACAGCAAATACATGCGATTATGCAAAGTAGACTACTGTCAGGAAAATAATGAATTCCTCTGCCGGAAATCCACCACATGAGGGAGGGAATACAGATAACAAATAATAGTAGCCCGAGAAGATAGCCCGCAGTATGCGATTTGATGAATGACGAACGCGATTTTTGCTGTTTTCCTGACATGCTGTTCAAAATTTTGATGACACATATAAAAACCAATTTGCAAAAGTAGTTTTTTTTTGCATACCAACTAAGTAGGTGCAAGAATAATAAAGTCCGCTTTAAAAAAAGTTTTCAACAGGTTAGTAGATTGATTTATATTATTTTATATTGATTTAAATTTTTGAAAAAAGTTTTTTATATTGTCAATGAATAGGTTAAAATACTTGTTAAAATGTTGAAAAATATCAAGATTAAAAGAAAAAAAAAGATGGGAATAATGATACTTTTGCACATCATAAATTAACAAAAAATAGGCATATATGTACGTTATTAGAAGGGATAACCAGACCGACCATTACGATAGAAGTAGGATTTTTAATGCTTTAGCATCAGCATTTAGAGCAACAGCAGTAAACTATAAAGAAGAGGAAATCAATGAAATAATTGATAGTTTGCATCTGTACAATTATATCACCATAGAGGACATCCAAGACCAATTGGAGGTGGCATTGATGAAACGCAGTTATTTCGAAGTTGCCAAAGCATTTATCATCTATCGGGAACAACATCGTAAGGAGAGGGAATTGGAGAAAAAGAAAAAATATATAGCCAAATATTTAAAACCTTCTAATGCCGCTACTGCCAGCGAATTTGATGCCAATGCCAATGTAACGGAGAAAAATATTGCCACTTTGAATGGAGAATTGTTCAAAGGGGATATTATCAAATTGAATCGTTCTCGGCTTACGGATAAAATTCGCGATTTGTATGGTGACGATTTGGCAAAGGAATATATTCGGCAATTGGAATGTCATGAATTGTATAAACATGACGAAACATCTATATTCCCATATTGTGTCGCCATTACCATGTATCCTATGCTTTTGGACGGCTTGAAAAATATGGGAGGCATATCGGCACCGCCGAAACATTTGCGTAGTTTTTGCGGAATTTTTGTCAATATGGTCTTCACCATAGCCGCTCAATTTGCAGGTGCAGTAGCTACGCCTGAATTCCTCTTGTATTTTGACTATTTTTGCCGTAAAGAGTGGGGTAACGATTATTACTTGCATTATGACAAAATAGTGGAGACATCTGTTTCCAAAGAGCGAACCATTAAGGATGTGATATTGGATTATTTCCAAAATATAGTCTATTATCTCAATCAACCGGCAGCAGCCCGTAATTTCCAATCGGTGTTTTGGAATATCAGCTATTTTGATAGTTTTTATTTCAAAGGTGTTTTCGGAGAATTCTATTTCCCCGATGGAACCGCTCCTCAATGGGAATCGTTGGATGCTTTGCAACGTTTGTTTATGAAATGGTTTAATAGGGAACGTACCAAAGAAATTTTAACCTTCCCTGTGGAAACCATGGCATTGCTATGTGATGATAACGATGTTTTGGACAAAGAATATGGTGAATTTACTGCCGAAATGTACGCAGAAGGACATTCCTTCTTTACCTATATGTCCAATTCTGCAGACAGTTTGAGTTCTTGTTGCCGTTTGCGTAACGAAATGCAAGATAATCAATTCAGCTATTCTTTAGGTGCCGGAGGTGTCGCCACCGGTTCGAAATCTGTTATGACGTTGAATATTAATCGTTTGGTTCAAAATGCAGTAAAAAATCATCAGGACCCGATGGCATATCTTCGCGAACAGGTGAAGAAAGTGCATAAATATCAAACAGCGTTTAATGAATTGTTGAAAGATTTCTATGCTGCACACATGCTTACCGCATATGAGGCTAATTTTATTTCTTTAGAGAAACAATATCTAACCATAGGTGTCAACGGAGTGGTGGAAGCTGCAGAATTTTTGGGTTTGAAAATAAACGATAACGAAGATTATAAAGCCTTTATCCAAGCTATTTTAAAAACCATATCCGACGAAAACAAGGCAGCACGTACCAAGGAATTGATGTTCAATACGGAATTTGTGCCCGCAGAAAATTTAGGTGTAAAGCATGCCATGTGGGATAAACAAGACAAATATGCTGTGCCAAGAGATTGCTACAATAGTTATTTCTATGTAGTGGAAGACCATTCTTTGAATATTATGGATAAATTTAAACTCCATGGCAGAGAGTATGTTCAATATTTGGACGGAGGTTCAGCATTGCACATGAATTTGGATGAACATTTGTCCAAAGATCAATATCGTAATTTATTGAAGGTGGCAGCTGTGGAAGGAACCAATTATTTTACTTTCAATATACCGAATACCATTTGCAAAGAAGAAGATTGCGGACATATCGACAAACGCTATTTGAAAAAATGTCCTAAATGCGGTAGTCCTAATGTTACATGGGCAACCCGTGTAATAGGTTATTTAAAGCGGATAGACCATTTTTCACAACCTCGTCAAATGGAAGCTGACCGTAGATATTATTATCATAGTAGTCAGGAGTAGGGTTAGGATGAAATACGTGAACTATGACATCGTTTTCCAAGAGGTTCCCGACGAGACCACTTTGGCTATCAATATCTCCAATTGTCCCTGCAAATGCAGCGGCTGTCATAGTAGTTATCTGATGCAAAACATAGGTGACGAATTGGATGAAACGGCTTTAAACCGCTTGGTAGGCAAATATATGAAAAATATTACTTGTGTAGCTTTTATGGGAGGTGATGCCGATGTGTCAGGTGTGATGCAATTGGCACATTGGCTCAAGAGCCATTATCCTTTAAAGGTGGCATGGTATTCCGGGAGAAGTGAGTTGTCGGCACATTTCACCCCGCAATGGATAGACTATGTAAAGGTGGGACCCTATAAAAAAGAATGCGGAGGCTTGGAAAATCCACATACCAATCAAAAAATGTTCAAGGTGAATAGGCATGCCGACCACGTTGAATATACCGATATAACCCAACAATTTTGGAAAAAATCGCTTCCATTATAATAACAAGGCATTACAGATAATACTCCTTGTTTTTAGTAGCTAACTATTATATTTCAAATACTTACTTATGGAATGAGTTGTAGGTAATTGCTATCTTTTTGTATGCGGATAATACCTTGACTGATGGAATATATTATTTGATTGCTTGGATCGTCTGATGATGAAACATACACATTGTAAAACGTATTGTTGTCAATTACCAAAGTGCGGGGAGAACAAGCATTAAGATTAAACTGTTGGGAGCATGTAGTCTGGTTATTTGCGTTGTAATAATAAATATCTAATTGTTTGTTGGTCCATAAATCCAAGGAGATGATTTTTTTATTGCTGTCCGGTGAATTTATGTTAATGTGACGATTATATGAATATCCATTATTGAAAATGGTATCTTCGTTGACTATCCATAATAAGGTGTCGTTGTTTTGGTCGGTCATATAGAATTGCTGTCCTTTTTGATAGGGTACAACCGCCAAATCTTCATTACTGAATTTTTGTATTATAGATGGCTCTATGTAAAAATAGAGGCAAGATTGACACACCAATAGTAGAATGACAGATAATGCTAATATTTTTTTCATGGAAAATGTTTTTTATGTTATAATCTTATTCTAAAACCTGCACAAAACCAACCTTCCATTCCAGCTCCCAATTGTAAAAAGCCTGCATATTGGTTGTTGCCTAATTCAATGCCGACAAGGGTGAGTTGGTAGGCGAAAAATACACGCTGATTATTGGGTGTAATTACAATTCTTTCAGGTTGATAGTTCTTTATTCCCAATTGGCTGAATGAAATACCTAAGCCTGCTTTGGAGTACATGGTAACTACTCGTCTGTTGAGCCAATTGACTTTGAGAGTGGGAAGCAAGGTATGTGTGGTTAAATTTAATTTACATGCCAATTGGTCATTGTAAACCTTTGTTATACGTGGTTCACATACATAATACATACCTACACCTATTACTTTGGTAATTCTGAAGGAATATCCTATCTGGATGGCTCCATAAGTATAACTTTCACAGTGTAAAGGGTTGTTAAAATCAATATTATGGTATCCCCAATAAGACAGGATTGAGTTGAGTTGAACGGAAGAGAGGATGCCGTAACCTATAGAAATTTGGTGGCGTTTGTCAAGTGTGTAAATCTTCCTATCAATGGTGGTGTCATATTCCATAGCCGATTCCGTGGTTATGGTTGCCTCTGTTTTCATCACGGTGTCGGTTTGTGCCCATGCAGAATCCGTGCATGCCCAACCTGTCAACAGAATTGCTATGATTGCCAAAAAATATTTGCGTGTTGTATTCATGTGTGTTAATTTTTTGCAAAAGTACAAAAAAAATATGAAAATTCCTCTATGGGAAAAAATAATTTGTGAACAATACAATTCATCAAACAAGGACTATTAATGGCTGTGAACCATTATATTCTGTTTTTGTTTCCGAAAATGGATAAACAAACCGTCGGGTAGAATATGACCGTATCGCCCATCATTATGGGGAAAATAGTTTCCTATATCGCAAAAGTACTTGCTGCCTGCGTGTTTATGGAATGAGTTTTAGGTAGTTGCTGTCTTTTTGAATGCGTATAATTCCTTGGCTGATAGAATATATCATTTGATTGCTTGGATCGTCTGAAGAAACATACACATTGTAAAGTGTATCGTTGTCAATAACTATTGTGCGGGGAGAGCTATTGTTTAATTCATAATATGCATACAATTGCATGTCCCCCAAATGGTAATATCTGATATGTAATTTTTTATTGGGACTTAAAATTATGTTGACCGAATGATTGTTATCCATAGAATTGATGTCAATAAGGCGGTCGTAGTTAGTTAAATGATTTTCGATGGTGTCGGTGTTGACTGTCCATAACAGGGTGTCGTTGTTTTGGTCGGTCATATAGAATTGTTGTCCTTGAGTATAAGGTACGGTGGCCAAATCTTCTTCGCTGAGTTTTTGAATGACTTCGGGATATTCTTCCCACCAGTCATAGCAAGATGAACATACAGCCATTAAAATGACGGATAATGCTAATATTTTTTTCATGGTAAATATCTTTTTATTTTATAATCTTATTCTAAAGCCTGCACAAAACCAGCCTTCCATGCCGGCTCCCAATTGTAAATAGCCCGCGTATTGATTGTTGCCTATTTCTATGCCTGCAAGGGTGAATTGATAGGCGAAATATACGCGGTGTTGCGGGGGTGTTATTTCAAAATGGTCGGGTTGATAATTTTTAATACCGCATTGGTTTATACTTAAGCCTAATCCTACTTTGGAATACATGGTCACCACTCTTTTGTTGAGCCAGTTGATTTTGAGAGTGGGAAGCAGGGTATGTGTGGTCCAATTGATTTTCCCTATCAATTGGTCATTGTATAATTTGACAATACGGGGGTCGCAAATGTAATACAATCCCACACCTATTACTTTGGTGCATCTGAAAGTATAGCCTATTTGTATGGCTCCATAGCAAGCCCCTTTATATCTATAAGCCGGTTCCGGTCCGATATATTCAAATAAATAAGGTAAAATGACAGAGCACTGACTTGGGGTTAATATGCCGTAACCTATAGAAATTTGGTGGCGTTTGTCAAGTGTGTAACTTTTTCGGTCAGCGGTGGCATCATATACCATAACCGGTTCCGTGGCTATGGTTGCCTCAGCTTTCACAATGGTGTCGTTTTGTGCCCATACTCCATGACTCCATCCGGAGAAAATAAACAGCAACACGATTAATGATAAACGATAGTGGTGTTTTGTGTTCATGTATGTTAAATTTTATTTTTTTGCAAAAATAGTAAAAATAG
>DBXT01000016.1 GCA_002309615.1 Bacteroidales bacterium UBA1205 | reverse complement strand
TTGAGCAAAGTGGTTTTTCCCGCCCCGTTTTTTCCTACAAGCCCTATTTTGTCATGGTCGCCGATAACAAAACTTACATGTTCAAATAAATAGTCGCCTGTAAAATGAATTGACAAATCGTTAATATGTACCATTATTATTATATGCGAGAATAATAATTATTGTCCTTTTTTCACCAACAACTTGCCTATTTGTAACAACACATCGGTAAACAGCATTTTAATATCGGCATTGTACACCGTCATATTTTTTACGGCATCGTCTAATATATTCATTATTGCCCTGCCGTTATCCAAATTCACAAAAGGGGAAAAACTTTTCAAGAATTTTTCTTCATTGGAAGCAAATTGTATCATAGCAGCGGCATCGGTATTCAGCACCATACATTTGCGGATCATGTTGAGCGAATATTTCAAATAATTAACGCAGGCTTCTTTTTCCATTTTCCCCATGGTAGTCAGCCAAGTTTCCACTGCTTTAAAATCCACTTTGTGGGCAGGAATATAATAAAGGGCATACGCCAAACGCATCATGTTGACAAAATATTCATAATTATCGGCATCCACTACATTCACGCCCATTTCCAAGGCTTGTTGTAAGTTAAAATCGGTAATATAGCCTATCATTCTTGCTTTTTCACTATCACAACCTATCAGCTCTGATACCGTGCTTACAAACTCCTCTACGGGTAATTTGTTTATTTTAAGTATTTGTGTTCTGGACAATATGGTGGGCAATATTTTATCCGTATTTTCACTTACTAATATTATCAGGGTTTTGCCGTCCGGCTCTTCCAATGTTTTCAGCAATTTGTTGGCAGCGGTTTCATTCATGCGTTCCGGCAACCAAATGATTACAAACCTATACTCCGATTCATAGGGTTTGGATTGTAATACACTGATTAAATCCGTAATATCGCGTTCATATATTGCCAGCGATTTTTCGGCTTTAATATATTCCGCCCATTGATATTGGGTTATCATTCCTTTTTTCTCTTTCACCAATTCTCTCCATTGAGAAAGATAGCTTGCCATATTGCGTTTACCGGTGGCACTGTTTTCATAAGGGAACAAAAAGTGCATGTCGGCATGCACCAAATTGTTAAATTTAACACAGGAAGCACATTCTCCGCAAGCATCTGTTTCGGAAGGATTTTGGCAACTGATATATTGACAATATGCCAATGCCAATGCCAATCCCGGCATTCCTGCCTGACAAAGAAACATTTGTGCATGACTCACACGCTTGTTTTTTACCGTATTAATAAGCATGTTTTTCACATGCTGCGACACTATCACCTCGGAAAACAGCATATTATATCACTTTTACTAATTCTTTTACTATCACTTGCAATTTTTTCCCTGCCGCATTTGCAGCTTTCAGCACTTCTTTGTGCGATACTTTTTCCACTTGTCCGGCTACGCCTAAATCGGTAACTACCGAAAAGGCTATACACTGCATATTACCATGATGAGCCACTATGGCTTCCGGTACTGTGGACATGCCCACACAATCGCCTCCTAACACTCGATACATCCGGTATTCCGACGGTGTTTCAAATGTGGGCCCTGACGTTCCCACATATACTCCCTTATGATAGGATATGCCTTGTGCCTGTGCTATTGATTCGGCTTTTTGCAATAATGTGTGTGTATATACCTCACTCATATCGGGAAACCTTTCACCTAAGCGTTCATCGTTTTTTCCTCTTAAAGGATTGTCGTGGAAAAAATTAATATGATCGGTAATCATTACTATATCTCCCACTTTATAAACGGGGTTGATACCTCCTGCCGCATTGGATAATATTACGGTGTTTACACCTATAGCTTTGAACACACGAATGGGGAAAGTTACTTGTTGCATATCGTAACCTTCATAATAATGAAACCGTCCTTGCATGGCTATTACCGGTATTGCGTTGAGAAAACCATATATTAGTCTGCCTGCATGTCCTTCTACCGTTGTAAGCGGGAAATGTGGTATATCGGTGTAATTGATTGCTTTTTCTATTTGTATATCTTCAGCCAAATTATTCAAACCCGAACCCAATACTATGGCTGTTTTGGCCTTGGCACCTATTTGGCGGACTAAATATTCGGCCGCCTCATTTATTTTTTTCAACATAATCTATTACTTGTTTATCAAACGCATGCTTGCAATTGTTATGCATTCTCACTTCTATGGGAATATAAAACAAAGGCAATGTTCTTACATGTTCTATCAAATCACTGCACATCAAACGCATAGCATCTTTTTCGGTAGTAATTACCGCCTTGTTATGAGTCAGCAATCTATCCAATGCAAGCTTCACTCTTTCTATGTCCTTTACGGTAAACTGATGATGGTCGGGAAAGGTAATATGCTCTTTTTCATAATAAGAACCCAGATGCACCATCAACGGGTAAGGATTAGCTATGCCGGTGATGGTGACCACACTTTTTATCGTTTGCAAAGGAATATTGGCTGCCACCTCTGTCAGCGGTATCATATTGCCGAATTCTATATACGAAAAATACAAACGCTGATGAGGCAACGGCTTGATTAAATCTCGTAACAAGGCTTCGTCCATTACTGTCATCACCTTGGGTGTTTTGGTAATCACTATAATATCCGCTTCCTTAGCCGCTGACGACCATTCTCTTAAACTTCCCATGGGCATCACGGCATCTTTAGGATAGATGTTATAATAGTCTGTTAATAAAATATTTAAACCTGCCCTTACGGCCAAATGCTGATAAGCGTCATCCAATATGATTACATCCGTTTCCGGTAACAGACTTCTTAAGGTATTAATACCCTTCACCCTGTCTTCACATACCGACACCGTTACAGAAGGATATTTTTTGTAATAAGACAAAGGTTCATCTCCCACGTCAAACACCGTAGAGCGGCTGTCGGCCAACAAGAAACCTTCTGTTCTACGACCATAACCGCGAGACAATGTGGCCACATTTCTATCTTTTGACAATAAGCGAATAAGATATTCCACGTGAGGTGTTTTGCCCGAACCTCCAACACATAAATTTCCGACACAAATGACAGGCAAATCAAACGATGTTCTGCCTTTTGCGTTATAATACTTTCTTCTCAAATGCATAAAGCATCCCCAAAGAAAGGAAATCGGAAATAATATCTTCTTCATTTAAAGCTTTATATTGCTTGTTTTCAATATTTTAAAATCACTCTCTTCTTGTTAAAAATTAAAAAGAAAATTTTTGCTAATGTATCATTTTTTTTTGTAATTTTGAACATTCAAATAAGAAATTATCATCACCATGAAAACAAGCATACAGCATATCATTCAATTTTTGGAGAATCGGGCTCCTCTTGCCTATCAAGAATCGTACGACAACGCAGGATTGATAGTCGGCAATGCCGACACCGAATTCAAACGCGGGCTTATTTGTTTGGACCTTACCGAAAATGTGCTACAAGAAGCCATAGATACGCATGCCAACTTAATCATCACCCATCACCCTTTTATATTTCATGCCTTCAAAAAAATATCGGGGCATACTCTTGCCGAGCGACTGCTGATAAAAGCCGTTAAACATGATATCTGTATCTATGCCATGCACACCAATTTGGACAATATGCTCCACGGGGTAAATGCTCAATTTGCCCGTCTTTTGGGGCTGAACCATTGCCGTATTTTGCAACCCGTTGACCACCGTCTTACCAAACTTTCCGTTTTTGTTCCCGCCAAGCATGCCGACAAGGTAAGAAATGCATTGTTTGATGCCGGCTGCGGGCATATCGGCATGTACGACAGCTGCAGTTACAATG
This sequence comes from Bacteroidales bacterium UBA1205, assembly GCA_002309615.1. Taxonomy (GTDB): domain Bacteria; phylum Bacteroidota; class Bacteroidia; order Bacteroidales; family WCHB1-69; genus UBA1205. Next base: position 4,431 of record DBXT01000016.1, on the reverse strand, counting down.
TATCCGGCACCGGCACTTTTCGTGCTTTAGAAGGCAGCCATCCCTATGTAGGAGACCTCAACTGTATACACCAAGAGGAAGAAATAAAAATTGAAACCATTTTTCCCGATTACAAACAACAGGAAGTAATACAAGCACTGCTAACGGTACATCCTTATGAAGAACCCGCATTTGATTTATACCCGCTTAAAAACACCTTGCCCGTTGTAGGTGCCGGTATGATAGGCCTATTAGCCGCCCCCATGCCTTTGACGGATTTTTTTACCATGTTAAAACAAAACATGCAATTAAAACATTTTAGATATTCTACCGCCGACACCGGTAAAATCATTACCAAAGTCGCTATTTGCGGAGGAAGCGGCGCTTTTTTAATTCCGCAAGCCATACAAGCCGGTGCTGACATATTTATTTCGTCCGAATTCAAACACAATCAATATATAGACTACGGAAAAGACATTATATTGGTCGATATCGGTCACTACGAGAGTGAAATACAAACAAAATATTTGATTTTTGACCAACTTATTGAAAAATTTAGTAATTTTGCAGTTTCTTTACGGGAGAAAAATCCCACTGAATTTTTTTAGATTTTTAATAATAATTTTTTATAAAAAAAAATGGCAACAACAAAGAAAACAAACGATAGCAAAGCAGATCCCGTCATCACTTCCAATAACCACGTGGAAGATACCAACGCCGATAAAAATGTGTTAAACACTTTAGTGGCATTATACCGTTTACAAACCACCCATTCCGCAATAGACAAAATATTAATAGAAAGAGGTGAGCTCCCTTTGGAAGTAAACGATTTGGAAGATGAATGCCTTGGTATGCAAACCCGTTTGGAAAAATACAAAGAAAACATTACGGAATTTGAACAACAAATTCGTATGCACAAAGAATCCATTGAAAAATCGCAAGCACTCACATCCAAATACAAAGAGCAACTTAACAATGTTCGCAACAACAGAGAATACGATGCTTTAAGCAAAGAAATAGAATACGAAGAACTGGATGTGAAGGTAAACGAAAAAAGAATTAACGAAATAAAAGAAAAAATTGCCGTCAAACAAGAAGATATCAATGCCTTGCAAGCGGAATTAAACACTAATCAGGAAGCCCTGAAAAATAAAAAAGAAGAATTAGACTCCATTATTGCCGAAAAGCAACAAGAGGAAACTGCATTGCGGGCACAAATAGAAGAACAGGAAAAGAACATAGAGCCTCGCATGCTTGCCGCATTTAATCGTATTCGCAAAGGTATGCGTAACGGGCTGGCAACCGTAAAAATAGAGCGTAATGCCTGTGGCGGTTGTTTTAGCAAAATAGCTCCGCAACGACAATTGGATATCAAAATGCACAAAAAAGTAATAGTATGTGAATTTTGCGGCAGAATATTGGTAGACGATGAAATTGCCGAATTAGCCGGCAAATAAAACAAAGATTTTAAAACCATAAAAAAACATCAAAGAAATTCTTTGATGTTTTTTTATTGGCTTTAATATTTTGACAAACAATAAAATACATTTAACAGGACTATTTTTTTTGTCACAATCAGCTACAAGACAAAAAAAAGTGTTACCTTTGCACTCTCAATTCTCTAACCTCTACGGAGAGGTGGGTGAGTGGCTTAAACCAGCAGTTTGCTAAACTGTCGTATCCGATAGGGTACCGGGGGTTCGAATCCCCCCTTCTCCGCACAATGGCACGGGATATAGCGTAGTCCGGTTATCGCGCCTGCTTTGGGAGCAGGAGGTCGCCTGTTCGAATCAGGCTATCCCGACAAAACTATATTGCAATTCAACAAGTTATAAGCATGGCACCTCAAAAATAAGCCATGTTTTTTTTATTTCGGTTTATTTGTATTGGTTTTTGTTGTATCTTTGCTTTTTAGAATAAGCAATCATAGTATGAAACGCAATATACATCTTATCAATTATCCTTTTTGGTTATTAGCCGTTCTTACTATGTCTGTATATGCACAGGATATTCCCGCCAAACAGTATTATCAAAATTCATGGAATAACACCAACACCCATTCCGGTTATTTGCTCACCAATAGTCAATATACACTGTGTTTGAACACCGAAGGGGAAAACACATTTGTATTTCCTTGTGTCAAAGCCACCAAATTAATATCCCCTTACGGACCACGCGGCGGCAGAATGCACACAGGGGTGGATTTAAAACAAAATTTGGGCGACAGCATAGTAGCCGCATGGGACGGATGCGTGAGAATGGCCAAAGAAAGTTATTACGGATACGGAAAATTGGTGGTGATTCGCCATGCAAACGGATTAGAAACCCTTTACGCTCATTTATCCAAAGTGTGCGTAAAAGAAAACACCTTCGTAAAGGCGGGCGATTTAATAGGACTGGCCGGACGCACGGGGCGAGCCACTACCGAACACTTGCATTTTGAAACACGTTTTCTATACGAGCCCTTCAATCCTGCCACCATCATCAACATAGACAAACGGATGTTGATATCCGATACCCTGAGCGTACACAATAAAAAATTCAAAGCAGGAGCACCTGCTGTTACCGACAACGCCATTTCGTACAAACAAATGTTGAGCGATTTGTTTGAAGACTTTTCTACAGACACTACCCCCTCGGTTAAAGACAGCATAGTTATGCCCGCCCCTGTTCCTCCTGCAAAAAAGACCTACCATATAGTGGTAAAAGGAGACAACCTATACAAAATATCCAAATGTTACGGGGTGAGTATAAGCAAATTGTGTAAGATTAACAATATGAAAGAAACCGACATATTATCCTTGGGCAGAAAAATAAAATTAGAATAACACAATATTTTATATATAACATGAAACAAAGAACCATCAAAAAAGAATTCCTCCTTGAAGGCAAGGGTTTGCATAGCGGAAAAAAAGTCAGTGTGAGATGTATGCCCGCCCCTGCCGGACACGGAATAAAATTTTACCGCAACGATATAGCCGGCACTCCGTGTATAGAAGCCACTCCCGACCACGTGGGAGCAACCAACAGAGGTACCACCATTCAACATACCACTTCCGGCATTGAGGTAAAAACGATAGAACATCTCATGTCTGCTTTAGCCGGCATGAATATTTACAACGCCAAAATATACACCGACGGAGAAGAAGTACCCATACTCTCCGGCAATGCAGAACCTTTTGTTAATGCCATATTACAAGCAGGAATAGAAGAATTAGAGGCAACCCAACCTATATTTCAACCTAAAGAAAACATTTATTTTAAAGACCCCTCTTCCGATTCCGCATTCTTAATAGAACCCGCCGATAAGTTCAGTTTGCATGTCAATGTGGACTTCCATTCTAAAGTGCTGGGTGCACAGCAGGCAGACTTTTCCGATATGACAACCTACGCCTCTCAAATTGCCCCCTGCCGCACTTTCTGCTTTTTACACGAAATACTTCCCCTTATCAAACTCGGTCTTATCAAAGGCGGTGATGTGGAAAATGCTATAGTATATGTAGAAAACGATATCAGCGAACAAGATAAAAAAGAAGTGTGCAATTTCTTCGGAAAAGAGGAAATAAAAATAAACACTCACGGCATATTAAACACCCGATTATATTTCGACAACGAAGTCGCCCGCCATAAATTATTGGATATCATAGGCGACTTTGCCCTTATCGGCATGCCTGTTCAAGCTAAAATCACCGCCGACTACCCCGGACATAACATCAACACCGGAGTGGCCCGACTTATATATCAACAATATTTGAAATAGCGATAATTTCGTATAAGCATATTTATACATATATTTTACAAAATCACACAATATTTGTAACATTTTATCGTTTTATACGTAATTAAAAACAAAACACCACCATGAAACGCTTAGGAATAATTATCGCTTTATTAGCCTTATTGCCATGTGCTTACAGCCAACAATATATAGATGCTATCATACTCAACAATAACACAGACACCCTATTCGGCAAAGTGTTGAACATCACCGACAGCAGCTATACCATAGATAGGTTTAACTACATTTTTTCCATACCAAAAACCATGATAACCAGTCATATACCCAATTACAGGGAGGCTACGCGATATGAACGTATCCACATGAAACAATTGGATGCTCTGTCTGACGATGAACTAGCTACCAAAACATCCGGCTATTATCTTCGTAAAGCCAGCAAAAACTTTTATTGGGGGCTATCGCTCACTACTATAGGTGCGTTTACCGACGGGTTTGCATTGGCAAACAAATATCCCGAACGTACGGAAACACAAAAATGGATAATGTTCTCTTGTGGTAGCGTTATTACCGCCGGAGGGCTTTTTTTCTTGTTACGAAGCTTTTATTTTATAGATAAAGCCGGAAAAATCATGGATTTAGAACGCTCCAGCATCTACCTCACCCCCACCGAAGACGGCGGCATGGGTATGAAAGTGAAATTTTAAGCAACCCGC
>DBXT01000036.1 GCA_002309615.1 Bacteroidales bacterium UBA1205 | reverse complement strand
TTTTGCTGACCTTGCTGATTTTGTTGCTGACCTTGGTTTTGATTTTGGTTTTGTTGCTGCTGCTGCTGTTGCATTAACAATTTTTTTCTGGCATATTCCAAATTATATTTGGCATTCATGTCTTTAGGATTAAGTTTAAGGGCTTTTTTGTAGGCATCTATACTTTCTTGGTATTTTTCGGCTTGAAGCAAATTGTTGCCCAAATTATAATATGCACCGGCTTTTACCTTGTCGCTAACTTGTGCATTGTTGATAACCGATTCCAATTTACGGGCGGCATCCTCATATTTGCCTTGCTTGTATAGGGTGGCCGCTTGATTGTACATGCTTTTGTAATAATTGCCTGTAGAGGCATTGGCTTTAATGTAATTGGTATTGGCTTGTTGATACAAATTTTGTGCTTTATTTTGCTTGTCAGCTATTATTGTTTGATTGCTTTTGCGATTTTGTGTTTGCAAATCCGATGTTTCTTTTTGTAGTTTTTCTGCTTGTTTGTATTGTCTGTTACCTTCACGCAGGCTTCGCAATTCGGAAGAAGTTTGTGCGGGAAGCATCAAAAAAGAGCTTCCTAATAGGGTTAAAAGCAGAACACGCAAAAGGTTTTCTTTTTTTATTTTGTCTATCAGTTTAAATTTAAACATTTTTCGGTTATATAAAAATATTTCTATCACCAATAAAACCAATGCTATCCACAGCGGAATATAATATTTGCTTTGATAGCGGGCATAGGTTACGCTTTCTATTTCCTGCTTTTCCAATTTGTTGAGTTCGTCGTATAGTTCGGTAAATCCCATATAACTATTATTGGCATAAATGTAAGCGCCCTTTCCTGCTTGTGCAATATCGCGTAATATTGCTTCATTCAAACGAGTGATAACAGTGGTGCCTTCTCGGTCTTTTTTGTATTCAAGCTGACCGTTGCGGTAAACAGGAATGGGCTCTCCTTGTGTGCTGCCTACACCTACCGTATATACCCTTATTTTGTAATTGTCATACACTTGTCGGGCCATATCCACGGCTTCTTCAAAATGGTCTTCCCCGTCGGATATCACCACTATCACCTTGTTTGTATTATCTTTAGCTATATTGTTGATTTCGTTTTCACCGGAAGGTAACATGGATGCAGCTGCCATATCTATGGCGGTAGCGATATCGGTTCCTTGGGTATTGATTTGCTTGGTGGAAATGTTGGAGATGAACATTTTTGCTGCCGCATAATCCGAAGTGACGGGTAATTGCACAAATGCTTTGCCGGCAAAAATCACTATACCTATTTTGTCCCCTTGTAAATTATCCACAAAAGAGGATAAGCCTCGTTTGGCAGCTTCTATTCTATTGGGCGTGTAATCTTGTGCCAACATGCTATTGGACACATCTATACAAAACATAATGCTGATACCTTTTCGTTTTTCGGTAACTTTTCCCGTTCCTTTTTGAGGGTTGGCCAAGGCTATTACCATTAAAGCATATATTATGCATAGCAAGGTGAATTTTATATTTTGTAGCAATATGGAAGAATGCGGCATCAACATTTTTAATAGCGTTGACTCACCGTAATCTTGCATTTTTTTCTTGTACCTGTATCGAATATATATATATGCTCCCACCATTATCGGAAGAAACAGCAATGCATATAGTATGTATTTATTTTCAAATTGAAACATGTTTCTATTCTTTTGTCAGACTAACGCATACTTTGTTGTTTTATTGTTATGTTTTTTTCAACTTTTTTGTCATATTTTTTTTGTCAAAATGTAAAAATACTTTATAGATACTGTTTCATATTTCAAAAAATGTTATCTTTGCAAAAAGGAATGGCAACTCGGCATGAAACAATATATTGATTTATTAGAACATATCATCAATAACGGGTCCTATAAGAATGACCGCACCGGTACGGGCACTTATAGCACTTTCGGGTATCAAACTCGTTTTGATTTGCAACAAGGTTTTCCTTTGTGTACCACCAAAAAGTTGCATCTAAAATCTATTATTTATGAATTATTGTGGTTTTTACAAGGAAATACCAATATTCAATATTTACATGATAATAAAGTCACCATTTGGGATGAATGGGCCGACGAGAACGGTAATTTAGGTCCTATCTATGGTCACCAATGGCGTAAATGGACGGCTAAAGATAAAACCATAGATCAAATAAGTCAAGCAATATACGATATCCAACATAATCCCGATTCTCGCCGTATTATAGTATCCAGTTGGAATGTCGGTGATTTGCCGTATATGCGTTTGGCTCCTTGTCATGTGTTGTTCCAATTTTATGTCAACAACGGAGAGCTTTCCTGCCAATTATACCAACGCAGTGCCGATGCCTTTTTGGGTGTGCCGTTTAATATAGCCTCATATGCCCTTCTTACCATGATGATAGCCCAAGTAACTAACCTAAAGGCGAAAGACTTTATTCATACATTCGGCGATTTGCATTTGTATAGCAATCATGTAGAGCAAGCCAAACTGCAAATTTCCCGTCAGCCTTATCCGCTCCCTACTATGACACTTAATCCTGATATCAAAAATATTTTTGATTTTAAATACGAAGATTTTATATTATCCAATTATCAATCACATCCGCATATTAAGGCTGATGTGGCTATATAACACATGTTTTTGAAACTTAAAAAAAGTATAACTTAAAAATATATAGATATGTTTAAAAATGTTATTGTCGGTATCGACTTTTCAGAATGCTCCTACAACGCTATGTTGCACGCCGTATCGCTGGCATCTAAACTTAATACCTCTTTGACATTGTTATTTGTGGTGTCTCCGGATGAAAAAATAGTGGTAGATTCCGTTCACACAGAAAATTCCGATATTATTACCTATGCACAAAAACGTTTGTCAGAATTGGCAGATGAATGTAAAAAAACATTGCCTAAAGATAAAGTGCATTTTAAAATTCGTATGGGTAAACCTTCTCGTGAAATTAATACGGAAGCCAGAATCCAAGGGGATGCCATTACAGTGTTGGGAACGCACGGTTGTAGCGGTTTTGAAGAAGTGTTTATAGGCAGTTCCGCATTCAAAACCGTAAGCGGCTCCTCCAATCCTATTATGACCATACGGGAAGGTATCAACATTCATCGTGACCTTACCGATATCTTGTTGGTGATAGACGGTTCCAGAGAAACACTTCAAAAACTGAAAATTGCCGCTCGTTTGGCTAAAGCTTTCCAAGCAAAAATACATTTAATAGCAGCTTACGCAGACAAATATCCTGAAATCAACAAAATAGTGGATGCTAATATCAACATAGCAGAAAACTATTTGACGGAGAAAGATATTCGATTTGAAGCAGATTCGGTAGAAAACACACGCAAAGCCGATGCTATCATAGAAATAGCTCGTAAAAAAGACGTTAACTTAATAATAGTAATGAAAGAGGTGGAATTGGCCAGCGAAACACAATTTATATTGGCTCAATTCAGCGAACGCATAGTTAACCGTTCACCTATTCCTATTCTAACCGTTCCCGTAGATACAAGTATCTATTACTCAAAAGAACATTAATCGGATAACAAGCATATTGACCATGCGGTCAATATGCTTGTATTTAAAAACCAAAAAAATGAAAAAATACTTATGGTATATAGCATGCATAATAACTATGCTTGCATGCAAAAGCGGAGGCAATCAGGGTCAGGGATTGCTTTCCTCTTCCGGCCGGTCGGGAGAAGTGCTGGTGGTGTGTTCCAATAATGCATGGAACGGACAATTGGGCGATAGTATAGAAGCTGTGCTTATGCAACCCCTTATTTATCTTCCCCAAGCCGAACCCATGTTTACATTATCACATATCACTAACAACCATTTTTCCGGTGCTTACCAAAAGCAAAGGAATATAGTTTATTTTGATATCAATGAAAATATTGATGAAACTAAAACAATAGTTAAATATAATGTGTGGGCAGAGCCTCAATTGCTCATCAGAATATTAGCTCCCACTATGGATGAGGCTGTTGCACAATTTTCTCAATATAAAACTGAAATACAAAATCTTATATTAACATCCGAATTCCGTCGGTTCCAACGTTCACACACCTCACGCCAGGATTTTAAAATAGACGCAGAATTGGCAAAAATATTTAAACTGCACATGTTTGTTCCCGAAGGCTATTTTATTGCCGTTAAAAACGAACAATTCGCCTGGCTGAGAAAAGAAACTAAAGACTGGAGTCAAGATATACTTATCTATACTCAGGATTATGTGGATACCACACAATTCTCTTCTTCATATATTGTTAGTTTGAGAGATAGCCTTACTCATAAATATGTATTCGGTTCTGTTGACAATTCTTATATGGAGGTGGAAACCATATTGCCTCCGCAGAGCAGCTTTATGCCGCGCCAATCCAATTATACCATAAGAACTGAAGGATTGTGGAAAATGCAAGGCGATTGTATGGGCGGTCCGTTTGTTAATTACACCATATTGGACACAGCACGCAATAGAATAGTAACAATAGATGCATTTTTATATGCTCCTCGTAACGATAAACGAGATTTGCTCCGACAAATAGAAGCTATTCTTCAAGCATCTGATTTTGAAAACAATGCCACTGAAAATACTAAATAAGTTATTTTTCACTATCGGCATAGCGATAGCCTTTCTACCATGGCAAGGCTATGCTCAAAAATATGATCCTCCCATAAGAATAGAAATTCCTGTTCCTTCAGAAAACAACACCTGTTTTTTAACACCCGTTGATAAAAACGGAATCATAATTCTTATTGATAATCACGATGAAAAAACATGGAACATAGTCCACTATGATACCAATTTTTCAGTGATAACTGACAAACAAATTACTTTCAATAACAAACTGAATTTTTGTCAAGATTCATATAGCAATAATATATATTGTGCTGCTTTTCAGACTTATAATACTTCAGCTAGTGCCTATAATTGTTCTTTTTTGTGCTACAATATGTTGCAAAAAACGATTAATGTATATGCTTTGTCGCTTCGGGAAAAAGAATCTATTTGCTATATGTCGCAAATAGACAATATAATAGTATTTTCCACTATTAATAATAAAAATGAAGAACAGGTATATTTGTTCGATTGTGCGTCTTCAATATGTAAAAAATTGGATGTATGCGAAAATAGTTTTTCGGTAGAATGTATTCAAACCGATACTTTTAATCAGTGCATATTAATAGGATTAATAGGTTATAAGGCTAAATATGAAACATATATCAAACTCTTAACCATTAATTCTTCTAATCAAAGTATAGAAAACGAAAGGGTTATCAACCTGAATAAGAAATACTTTCTTTCTTCTTTAAAGTTGCATATTACGGATGGACAATCGTATTTATTATCAGGAGATTATTATTTAAGTAATAATATGTCGGCATCGGAAATAAATAGAGCCTCAACCGGAATTTATAGTTTTGCATTTAACCCGCAGGATGAAATAAAAGCATCGTATTTCGATTTTACCGACATCGAAAACTTAAGTTCTTATCAAAAGAAGATATTTACAGCCAATACCTCGCATAATCACACATCATTGCTTTATGCCGATGCCGGCATGCAAATATTGGCTACAGAGTTTTTTTCCATTGACTACGAGCAAGATATGACAACACCCATGAGTATGTATTATTCCGGAATGTATACGAATAACATGCGTATATCGGGGTATAAATATTTAAATGCCGTTATCACTACCATACAAAAAGACGGAAGTGTTAAAAAATGTGATATTTTCAATTTTAACGGACTTACCTTGCCTCGAGTAACACGCATACTTAACGCTTATGTGGACGAACAGCGTTTATTGGTGTTTTTTTCCTACGACGGAAATATCTATTCCATAGTGTACGAGCCGCAATCTTCCACCCGCCCTGCGCAAGCTGAACGTATCATATCAAGCTCCAATAATGATATCATCAGCAAAGATTATACTTCTTTTTGTTGCCATTGGTACCAAAATAAATTTTTATGCTATGGCTATCAAAAGATAATAAGCAGAAATAGTAGCAGAAGAAACAATAATAAGATAGTGTTTTATGCTACAAAATTAATATATGAATAATGAATAGGCGGGTTTAACATAGAATATGGAAACAAGAAAAAAATATCCGCCATTTTGCGGATATTCAAAAAAAATGCTTTACTTTGCATATTCAAAATTTAACAAAAGAAAAATATTAAATACTTAACAATTAAATAGTTAAATATGTACAAAATAGATATTCATCCCATTTTAGACATTCCGCAATCGGAGAATGTTGAATTTCTTTTTGAAGGAAAAAAAGTAAAAGCTCAAAAAGGTTATACTATAGCAGCCGCTTTGCATCAAGCCGGTTTTCCTGTTCATAGCCATAGTTTGGATGGTCGTAACCGTAGTTTGGAATGCGGCATAGGAAAATGCGGTGCTTGTGAAATGTTGGTGGATGGTCGGATAAGACGTATTTGTATCACCAAAGTAGATGATGTACACGAAGTACGGGAATTGCCAAAAGATTACCAACCTGAATATGCAGAAAATCCGCAAACGGAGATAAAAATATATAAAACACAAGTAGCCATCATCGGTGCCGGTCCGGCCGGTTTGGCATGCAGAGAAAAATTAAATGAACTGGGTATTGCCAATTTAGTGGTGGATAATAATAGCAGCATAGGTGGTCAGTTCAATATGCAAACACACCAATTTTTCTTTTTTGAAAAAGAGAAAAAGTTCGGTGGAATGCGTGGTTTTGATATAGCCAAAACATTGGCAGGGGACAATACCGAAGGTATATTGTTGAACAATACGGTTTGGGACCTGTTGGAAGGCAAACGTTTGGCATTGAAAAATATACTCACACAAGAAATGTCATATATAGATGCAGATTATTTAGTAATAGCCACCGGTGCTGTTCCTTTTATGCCTGCTTTTGAAAATGATGATCTGCCGGGAGTATATACCGCTGCCGTGTTCCAAAAAATGATGAATCAAGAACATACCCTGTTAGGAAAAAAAGTTCTTACCGTAGGAGCCGGCAATATAGGCTATCTTACATCATATCAAGGTATGCAGGCAGGAGCCACTATCAAATGTATTATAGAAGGTATGGATCATGAAGGAGGTTTTCCCGTACAAGCCAATCGTGTTCGTCGTTTGGGTATACCTATACTTACTTCTCACATATTGCTTAAAGCTATTCCTAATAAAGATAATACAGGCATAGAGGGTGCTGTAATAGCAGAATGTAAAAACTTCAAACCTGTACCCGGAACAGAAAAAATAATTGATGATATAGACATTATTAACATTTGCACGGGTTTAATACCTGATGATCAATTGCTTATTAAAGGAAAGCAAGTGTTTGGCGATAAAGTGTGCGGTATAGGTGATGCCATCCGCATAGGAGAAGGCACCAGTGCCGTATTGCGAGGTAAACAGGCCGCCTACGAATTGGCACAACAAATGAAAGTGCGGTTCCCTGAAGAAGAATACTTGGAAATATCCCGCCAATATATCGATTCACAACAAAGACCGGTCAGAATACTCAACCAACCGAACATTCCTACCGAAGAACGTCGCAAAGCAAAACCTTTTGTAATTATGGATTGTTTATATGGTTTTGCTTGTAACCCTTGTTCTTTCTCGTGTCCACAAGGAGCCATTACCAAAAGCAGTACCAATACCACTCCCGTAGTAGACTATAATAAATGTATAGGCTGTATGCAATGTGTAAATCATTGTCCGGGTTTGGCCATATTCGGGTACGACCTTAATAAAAACAAAGTATTCTTGCCCATCGAGTATCATACAGAAGCAGGCAAGGAAGTATTTTTGGTAAATAACAACGGGCAAAAAGTAGGTGAAGGTGTCATTAAGAATATATTAAAGAAAGAAAATAAAACCCATGTTGCCCAAGTGGAGGTCTGCAATTTGCAAAATGGCGACATGTTGCAGGTGAGAGGATTTATTCTCAAAGAAAAATATCCCAAACCTTTGGATTATAAATCTTTGCAAGACGTAGCGTCAAAAACATATGTATGTCATTGTGAAGATGTAACATTGGAAAAACTACTTGAGGTGATAGGAGAAAGAAAGTTTATCTCGGTAGATGAATTGAAACACATTACCCGTATGGGAATGGGTCCGTGCAGGGGTAAACGTTGCATCCCTCGTGCACGTCAGATATTGCGTGCCCACGGCATAGAAGTGTACGGAGATGCTACTCCCAGAGCTCCTCTTTCCAATCAAATAACACTTGGAGATGTATACAACGCTAAAGCTAAAGAGGTGTTTGTATTTCCGTCTCAAAAAGTTCGTAAAGAATCAGTAAAAGTGTTGATAGCAGGCGGCGGTATGGCCGGTAGCGGACTGTTCCGCTATTTTGCCGAAGTGGGATTAAAACCAGTATTGGTAAATAGTGAAAGAGGTTCTTCGTGGCGTTGTATAGGCGGCGGCAGACCCGCATTTTCCAATCCCGATATTTCCGATATAGCCAATCATAATCAAGATATATTCAGAAGCATACAAAAAGTTCATAATATTAATTACAAGCCTACTCGTTATGTCAATTTGGTGCATGACCAAGCCACTTACGATGCTTTGGATGCTTCCAGAGCATGGTCGGATGCTTATATGATAGAACGCAAAGATTTCCAAAAAGAGATATCTCCGTTGTGGAGCACTACAAACAATGTTTACTCCCATGCCTTAATATCCAATGATTGTTGGCAGGCAACCCCGGGGTTGACCATAGATTATGTAAGAGGCTTAGCCATGGAAAACGGGGGTACGCTTATGGAAGATTGCTCATTGGAATATGTAGCCAAACAAGGAGATAAATATATTGCTTTGGTGCACACACATGATAATGAATGGATAGAATATACATGCGAGCATTTTGTTAATTCTTTGGGACCGGGAGCTCAAAAATTTGCGAAAATGTTAGGATTGGAAACAAATCTATATCCTGTTAAGCATCAAGCATTTATCACTCGTCGTTTGCCCAATATGGGAAAAATGGGAGATTCTTTGGATATGATAATCGACCGCAGACATTACAAAGGTTTTACTGCAGTGTACGGACAACAATTTTTAAATACAGGGCAAATCATCGGTTGCGCTTCGCCGGATACGGATGCTTATGAAGCCCGTCAGAATTTGAAATATAATAGCAAAGAATTTCTGGAAATAGTGTCTGAAGTGTTTGCTGACTGGATTCCTAATTTGGCCAATGTCGGCTTCCATGCAGTGTGGTCGGGATATTATACCGAACCACGTTACATTGTGGATCCTGATGCGGGCTTATTGGTAGGATTACGAGGTCATGGTTTTATGTTAGGACAATATTTAGCCAAAATATATGTAGATAAATATCTTGGTAAAAACGTGCCTTCGTATATGGAAGATTTGAAAATTTCCGGTAAAGGTTTGAGTGAAAACGCATTTAAATAGTATTACTAACGATAGATATTACTATAAAAACAGATAATCATGAAGCCGGAAAATAAAGAGTTTTGGCAAATATGCAGAAATATTGCTATAACCGATATGTTGACATTCCCGTTCGTCGGTTTGTTTTTTCATTGGTCGGTGCTTGAAATAGTATTATGCTATGTGCTGGGTATGGTTATATCATCTGTTCTCATGTATTTCTTTTTTTACAGAAAAAAGAAAGGTTCTTAGGATAAAAGATTGATTGAAAATGATGAGCATCAATAAAAACAGGGCACACATCGCATTTGTAAATAAATAATTTGTAATAATTAAAACAATACGCGTTTGACAAGAAAAAGACAAACAAAAAAAGTATTATATAGTTGTGCAATACCATTAAGTCGAATTAACTTTTCGGCTGCAGGAGGAAGCCCAACGCCAATTGGTAGTATGCTTACACAAATAGTAACATTTAGTAGAAATTTTTAAAGGCATAAAAAGATGAAGATATTAGTGAAATTAATGGCAGTAATGAGTATTATTTTGATGTTAGAATCATGTCAAAAGGAATGTTATTATGAATACAATATAATTAATAATTTTGATAGACCTATTGCATATAAAGGTTATATAGATTCACCACATTGTTTAGGAACAAAGGATACCACATGCTATTTGGAAAAGGGTGATACTTTAATTGTGTTTGCTGTACATATTTTGGGAGCAAAAGGTGAAAATATTGAGCATATTATCCGTTTAAGAGACATTCAATTAGGAACTTTGCTGTTTGACGATTCCTTAGCAATTCAATATGATTATTCAGATAATTACATAAAGAATTTTTATAGGAATTATGAAAGTACAAATAGTTTTGACAGACAAACAAAAAACAAAAATTTATCTGAACAAAAAGCATATTATAAAGTGGATAATATTGACTATCAAAACGCCTTGCAGCAAAACCAACGCTAAAGGTAAAAAAGTGATTCATACATCCCCTAAAGGAAGCATCTTTCAGGGGATGTTTTTTTGTGGTTTTTTTTTAAGAACACAGAGGATAACAGGGTATCTTGCCCTGCACTTTTTTATGGATAGTATTCAAAAAGTTTTTTTTGCTATTATACACCATTAATCAGCGTTTTTTTTATTATTGTTAAAAACTTTTTTGCAGTAAGTCCGTTTTATATATTTGCAAAAAATTATTGTTTAACAAATTTGCATTTGTGACTTGAATGCAGTTAAAATATAAGGTGGGGTTTTAGGGAATACAACAAAAATAACACCTTGGTGTTCTCATGGAAAAATAAGTTCAACATTTTAATGAGAGCAAAGACACTCAATTTCTCGAAGGAAAAGAGATAAAAAAATGCGAAACGGTTATTATTCCATTAAAAATGCTATCTTTGCATTTTATTATATAACCATTATAGCCTCATAAATAAAAGAAGATGAGATATATAAAAATATTAGTATGGATATTGCTAAGTTATCCGGTATATTTATTCGGGCAAAGCACGTACAGCAATGAATTTTTTTCACTGGGAGTGGGGGCAAAAGGTTTGGCCTTAGCTAATACACAAACGGCAATGTGTACGGATGTAACATCCGGTTATTGGAATCCTGCCGGATTGGCATGGGTGGATAAAAATTATCAGTTATCACTGATGCATGCCGAATATTTTGCCGGCATTGCAAAATATGACTATGCAGCCATATCCGCTCGAATAGATGAAACCCAAACCATAGGATTCACCGTGCTTCGGTTCGGTGTGGACGGCATTCCCAATACCACACAATTAATAGATAATCAGGGAAATATAAACTATGATAAAATCACCTATTTCACGGCTGCCGATTGGGGAATATTGCTCTCTTATGGTCGGACATTCCGTCAGATAGAAGGGCTGGCTTTTGGCGCCAATGTTAAAATAGTGCGTCGAAGAATAGGCGATTTTGCCGGTGCATGGGGTTTCGGATTGGACGCAGGTTTGCAATATCATTTGAAAAAATGGAGTTTCGGTTTGGTGCTCAAAGATGCCACCAGCACTTTCAACGCATGGAGTTATAACATGGATGAGGCCATGCAAGAAGTTTTTATTGCTACCGGCAATGCATTACCCGAAAACGGTTTGGAATATACATTACCACATCTTAACATAGGTGCCGGCAGAGATTTTGAATTAGGGAAAGGGTTCAATTGCATGGTAGCCCTTGATTTTGACATGACATTTGACGGCAAACGGAATACCTTGATAAGCAGCAAAGCAATGAATATAGACCCGCATATGGGTTTGCAATTCGGATACAAAAGCATAGTCTATATTCGAGCAGGATTGGGTAATTTTCAAAGAGAAACCAATTTTGACAACAAGCAAAAATTCACCTGCCAAATTAATTTAGGTGTAGGAGTGGGCATTAAAGATATAGTTACCATAGATTATGCATTCTGTGATGTAGGTGACGTATCAGCAGCCTTGTATTCCAATATATTTTCACTTAAAGTGGCTATCAATCATTTTAAAAAGAATAGCACAGAACCTAATCAGTAAGCAATATGAAAAATTATATAATTATAGTGCTATTAATCAGCATGTGGAATATTTTTAATATTTCATCCACAAAAGCACAAAACTATGGAAATGAATGGATAGACTATAATCAAGTGTATTTGAAATTTCCTGTGGTTAAAACACAGGTGTATCGCATCAATTATAACACACTCAATTCGGCTTTGCAAAAAATAGGAGTGTCGTTGTCGAATATTAATCCTCAATATATAAAAATTTACGGCAGAGGAGTAGAAATTCCCCTTTATATTGCAGGAGAATTCGATAATAAGTTTGATACCGGCGATTTTATAGAATTCTATGCTCAACATAATGACGGATGGTACGATGAAAAATTATACCCGTCAGCCGACAATCATGTGAACCCCTATTATAGTTTGTTCACCGATACGGCTTATTATTTTCTCACTTGGGGAAACTCATCGGGCTTGCGATATACCTTGGAAACGGATACCCAATTTTCCGTTTATAATGAACATAATCGCATATTTGTAACCCGTACACTATATTCCAATGCTTATTACTGCACAGGTGCTTATAAGCACAAATATACCGTCACTCCTTACAAACCGGCAGAGGGTTGGATGGACTCAAGAATTTCGTTAGGCGGAACATCTAAAAAAACATTCTCCACCCCTAATGCCGATAATACATATTCTGCCATAAATGTAGAATATGCCTTTGCCGGTGTTAACAATCCCAACCATAAGCATCACATGAAGGTGAGCATAGGCAATAGCCTGCTTATGGATACGCTCTACCAAGGGGTGTCTTATATACGGGGCAATGCAGTATTACCTTCAACCCTGTTGGGTGCCACATCCACCGTATTGAATTTTCAATCTGTTAACGACCAAGGCAATTCCACTTGCTACCAATCGGTGGTATATGCAAAAATGACCTATGCTCATACATTCCAATTGGAAAGCGGTGTAGTATCCTATACTTTTACGGCTGAAAATTTGCAAGGAGCCAAAACGGTATTCCCTTTCATATCATCTTCCATAGGCGCTCAAAAGGATGAAATTGTACTTTACGATTTAACACATCATTTGAGAATACCGGTAATAAAAAACGGCAACACGCTTAAAGCGGTTGTGCCGAATTACAATAGCAGTCTGAACGGGTATTTAACTTCTACTAATGAAATTCTTTCGGTTCAAGAGTTGTATCCTGTCGGCACTAACGGAAAATTTACAAATATTCACAATTATACCAATACCAATTATTTTATCATCAGCGGAGGCTCGCTAATGGCTAAAGCACAGTCGTATGCAGATTATAGAAACCACCTGTCGCCTTATCATTTTACAGCTAATGTTTTTGATGTAAATGAATTGTATGATGAATTTGCTTATGGTATTAAAAACAATCCTATAGCAATTCGTAATTTAATAAACTATGCCGGTGCTGCTTTCAACACACGTCCCGAATATCTTTTCTTGATAGGAAGAGCCTATGCTACCAGTGCCGGACGTAAAAATTCCGGAACATTTAATGCCACTATGGTCCCCACTATGGGTTCTATCCCCAGTGATTATGCCATCACCATGGGTCTCGGAGATACTTCTGAATTTTTTTGCATTCCCACCGGTCGTTTAAGCACATCTTCTTCCTTGCAAGTGGATTGGTACAAGCAAAAAGTTCAAGAATTTGAAACGGCACAACGCACTCCGCAGGCATGGATGAAACAAATATTGCATTTCGGAGGAGGCAGCAGTGCTATTGAACAACGTACGTTTTCCGCCTATTTGAATAATTATAAAAACATAGCCGTCCGCCCGTTCATGGGTGCCAAGGTGAACACTTTCTTAAAAACCAATTCCGACCCGATAGAAATCAATATGTCGGATTCGTTGCGTAACCTTATCAATAACGGCGTGGCAATGATGACTTTCTTCGGACATGCCGGAGGTACAGGATTTGATATCAGCATAGACGACCCCGAGGAATACAACAACCAAGGAAAATATTTTCTCATGTTGGGCAATTCATGCTATGCAGGCAATATTTTTGAAGGCAGCAATAATTACAGCGAAAAATTTATTAACATAGCAGGCAAAGGAGCCATAGCTTATGTGTCGCCTTCGGCCACGGGGCAAAGCGTGGTGCTTAATGCCACATGTTCAGAATTCTATAGCCAGTTGTGTAACAAAAGTTACGGAAAATCGTTGGGATATTGCATACAAAAAGCATTAAAATATGTTACCGACAATTTCGGCAGGGAATATATGGATTATACTTTGAACGGAGACCCGTGTTTGATAATATGTGCCGCAGATAAACCGGATTATGCCGTTGTCAAAGCCGATGTTAAAACCTCTCCCGAAATCATCAGTTCGGAATTGGATAGTTTTGTAGTGAATTTTCAATTTATCAACCAAGGAAAATTAACCAATGACTCGTTTTACGTGTGCATAGAACGTTTTTATCCCGATCAAACATCGGTAAAACAATATGTACGTTTAAAAACCGACGCTTTCCAAACATCTTTGTCGGTAAAATTTGCTTTGGAAAAATCTTTGGCCCTCGGTAAGAACGATATTACCGTCACATTGGATGTTTTAAATGAAATAGAAGAACACAATGAATCCAACAATCAAGCTACCATATCGTTTACAGTGGCATCTACCGATATATTGCCGATATATCCTTATCAATATGCCATCGTTCCCCATGATACGCTCACACTTGTGGCTTCCACGGATATACAAAACAACCATTATTTGTGCCGGTTTATGATAGACACATGTAATACGTTTAACAGTTCAAGTCTGCGAACAGCCGATATCACCGCCAACAACGGAATAGTGGAATGGGAGCTGCCTTTCCTTTTAACCGACAGCATGGTATATTATTGGAAAGTGTGCAAGGCAGGAGATACTGTTGAGAGCAAAATAAATTCATTCCAATATATAAAATGGCGTTCGGGTTGCTCGCAAGCCCGTTTTTCTCAATTTGCCGACAATACCTATCTGAATATAGATGTGGATAGTGTCAACCGTTCTTTCAATTTTACTCACGGCAGTTATGCCTATACCGCCAAAACGCGTTTTTTCAATTCCTTGTCGGAAGAAGCTGCATACGAAACAGAAGTATATATAAAACGCAACAATGTAATATTCGATCAGGTGCAATGCGTTATGGTAAGCCGCCCCTTTATTCATATTTTAGTATTTGATCCCGTAACGGGAGCCAATTGGGTTAATACCGAAACCTCCGCCAACGGAAGCAAGGGAAAATACGGCCAAGTGTTGTGTAGAAATTATGCCACCAACGGTTTTCATTTCTACATGGACGATTCTACATCAAGAGAAGATGTAGCCATATTTTTAGAAAATATTCCTACAGGATATTATGTGCTTATCATGTCTATTAATCATACCGCCGCACATTTGTTTACCGAAAAACAATATCAAGCATGGGAATCGGTGGGAAGCACACAAATACGTTCGCTTACCGCACAAAACAATTACATTCTTTTCGGTAAAAAAGGAGCTTCTGTAGGCGATACTTGCATTAGAGAGATGGTGGGCAGCAACAACGGACAATATCTCACCATGGTGGGTGCCGAAATGCAGGTGCCTATCGGAAAGGCAAGTATGCAGAGCGAAATATTCGGTCCCGCTAAAAAATGGCTGACTTTCAGTTGGGAATTTCAAAATGCAAATATTACGAACAGCGATACCATTAAAGCAAAAGTTTATGGTATAGACAAACAAGGAAATGAAATCTTGTTAATCCCCAATATAGATTATGCCGCTTATAAAAATTATAATTTGGTAAATAAAATTGATGCCGATCAATATCCTTACGCAAGAGTTGAGGTATCTTTTACCGACTATCAGAATCGTAGTCTCCCTCAATTCAAACGATTACAATTGTATTATGAAGATGTAGCCGAAACATCGGTGTGCAGTGATAATTTTAATTTTTATCACGACACCTTGCAACAAGGTGATAGTTTGCGTATAATCACCTCTACCAAAAATGTAAGCAGTGTGGATATGAGCGATTTATTAATCAAATATTCCGTCATTCATCAAAATAATGAAGTCTATTCTCAATATTATCGTTCAAAAGCACATCCGGCAGGTACCATACTTACCGATAGTCTGTCTATAGCAACCACGAATTTCTTTGGTAATAATTTGTTGAGAGTGGAATATAATCCCGATAACGACCAGCAGGAAAAATATCACTATAACAATTATATAGAAGTTCCTTTTTATGTTGTAGGAGATAGTGTTAATCCTGTGTTGGACGTTACTTTTGACGGATATCATATCATGGACGGAGAACTGATATCTGCCAAGCCGTATATACAAATAACCTTAAAAGATGAAAATAAATTTCTATTGCTCAATGATATCAGCGATACTTCCAAAATAAAAGTATATCTTAAAACACCCGGTAGTTCTGCTTACCAATATGTGCCATTTTTTGCCGATAATATTGAGATAATGCAATTTGTACCTGCACAAAATGCTCAGAATAAATGTCAAATTAATTATCCTGCCGAATTTATGCAAGACGGAGTATATTATTTGAGAGTGGAGGCTAACGATAAATCAAATAATGCTTCGGGTGCCAATGCTTATGTGGTATCGTTTAAAATAGTAAACAAATCCACTATCACCGAAATATATAATTATCCCAATCCTTTTTCCACCCGCACACAATTTGTATTCACCCTTACCGGTTCGCAATTGCCCACTTATATGAAAATCCAAATACTTACCATTGGCGGCAAGGTGGTAAAAGAGATAGATATGAGCGAATTGGGACCGCTTAAAATAGGTAATAACATTACCGATTATGCTTGGGATGGTTGCGATATGTATGGCAATGTATTGGCAAACGGCGTATATCTGTACAGAGTGATAACCCGTATTCAAGATAAAGAGGTGGAATTAAACAGTCAATCTAACAATGCCAAAGCCTTTAAAAAAGGTTATGGTAAAATGGTAATAATGCGTTAAAAGAATGAAAGATTTAATATTTGCCAGCAATAATATGCATAAATTGGAAGAAGTGCGTTCCATGCTGGGAGTAAAATATAATATCATATCGTTAAAACAAATAGGATATAATCAAGAGATACCCGAAAATCAAAATACACTGCAAGGCAATGCCCTGCAAAAAGCCCGAGTGATTTATGAACAATACCATAAAGATTGTTTTGCCGATGATACAGGATTGGAAATAGAAGCTCTTGAGGGGCGTCCGGGAGTATATTCCGCACGTTATGCCGGCGAACATTGTTCTTTTGAAGACAATATGCAGAAAGTGCTTACCGAAATGCAACACCAACAAAATCGCAAGGCTTGTTTTAAAACAGTAATCGCACTCATTCTCAATGGTAAAGAATATTTATTTGAAGGAAGAGTCAACGGAGTGATTTTGCGAGAAAAACACGGAAATGACGGCTTTGGCTATGACCCTGTGTTTTTGCCCGACGGCTTTGACGCATCTTTTGCGGAAATGTCGTTGGAACAAAAAAATGCTATCAGTCATAGAGGTAGAGCCATAGCAAAATTGGCAGATTTTTTAATGAATTTATAAAACATATGGATATTAATATAATAGGTGCCGGAAATGTGGCATGGCATTTGGCTCACAGACTCTATGAATGCGGTTATACCATTAAAACCGTTTATAGTCGTACCGAAAAAAATGCAGAAGCATTAGCTCAACAAGTTAAAGCCATGGCTATAAATAATATAGCAAAATTACCGCCCGCAGATATTCACATACTATCCCTCAAAGACGAAGTGTATGTGGATATAATAGCCCAAATGCAGCACACGGAGGCCGTTTATGTGCATACTTCCGGATGTATGAATGCCGAAATATTGTCAAAATTAAGTGAAAATTATGGTGTATTATATCCTTTTCAAACTTTTAACAAGGCTAAGCAAGTTGATTTTTCCGCCGTACCCGTATGTGTGGAAGCTTCTAATGCTAACACCTTGCAAATGTTACAGTCTATAGCCGAAAATATCGGCAATTTCGCATATAACCTAAATATGCAACAGCGGCTCCATTTGCATTTGGCAGGAGTGATAGCCAGCAATTTTACCAATGCACTTTATGGTTTGGCAAAAGAAATATTGGATAAAGAAAATATTTCTTTTGATATTATTAAGCCTCTGATAAAGGAAACAGCCGCAAAGGTGGATTATTTACATCCTTATGATGCTCAAACTGGTCCGGCAAGTCGTAAAGATTGGAATATCATCAATAAGCAAATAGCCATGCTTGACAACGATCATCAACGCAATTTGTACAGGTACCTTACACAAACAATACAAGAACAGCAATCCAAACGTGAGCATGAAGAATTATAAAGAAAAGTTAAAATATATCAATACTTTTATATTTGATTTCGACGGGGTGTTGACAAATGGCAAGGTTGTCACACTTCCTTTACAAGTAAACCGAAATGTGGTTTGCACTTCGGTATTGGTAACCAATGTAAAAGACGGCTATGCCATACAATACGCCGTTAAACAAGGTTACAATGTGTGCATACTTACGGGTAATCAAGATGCGTACTTGTGTGGCAAACATAGATTTGAAGATAATTTAGGTGCCGAAATCATTCATAGTAACAATAAAATAGAAGAATTCCGGCAATATATCAAAGCTAAACATATACAAGCCCAAAACGTGGTTTATATGGGAGATGACATCCCCGATTACAAGGTAATGCAATTATCAGGGTTGAAAACTTGTCCCGCTGATGCTGTTGTTGAAATACAAGCCATAGCGGATTATATATCCATCTACAAAGGCGGGGAAGGCTGTGTGAGAGATATTATTGAGCAAACTTTACGTGCTCAGAACAAATGGTTGCATGAAAGTGCCTACATTTGGTAATAAAAGGCAAAACTATTTGATTAACTCATCCAAGACTATGGGTCAATAAGAGCAAAAAATTTTTCCTTTGTTTATTCGCTCTCTTTTGTGGCTATACTGCTGCTTGCCGGTGTGCTCGGCGTGGCATTGCCCTACCTGCTGGCCTTCGATTTCGTGTTAATGAAGGTTATGGACGTGCTGCTGGGATGAGAGCTACACGAATATATTAATGCTTAGAAGATGGGGAAACTACTCCTTCTCCTTCTGTCAAGGAGAATCTTACAGGCAAGTGGTATAGACAACGAACAATATAACCATGTATTACAGCCGGTTCCCATTTGGGCATCATATCTATCACACGGAGAACCTCTGTGCCACAGCCAAGTTCGGCGGCCAAACTGTCAGCCTCTTCACTGCCGTAAACAATGTCTCTTAGTATCTGCGCGTTAGTGATGCTGCCGTCTTTCTCAACCACAAACGAGACAAAAATCTTTCCTTCAATCTTCTTTTCGACAGCTTCTTCCGGATAACGGACGTTCGTGTTCAGGAATGCGAATAAAGAATCATCTCCACCAGGGAAACATGGCAAAGTCTCCACTATTCTATATATCATCGTATTATTTGGATCGTCTTTTGGTAACATATTCTTGCAGGCGGTCATCGCTCCGAGGACAAATAACACCATGAGTGTCAAAATTGTTTTCTTCATATTCATTGTATTTTTGTGTTTTATTAAAAAATCAAATAATTTCATTATTCTACAAAGCTAAATCCAGTATCCTTTCAACTACTTCATATAGAATTTATTGTCCTCTGCAACGCCTCAAGAAAGCGGGCTGCGTCGCCGCCGTCCATCTGCACGTGATGAAACTGGAATGAGACGGGCAAAGTGGCTTTGAACCAGCTTTTCCGGTATTTGCCCCACATCACCATCGGGTTGAGAAATTTGTCGGTGTATTGGTTCACCACACAATCGAGTTCGGTTTGTATCATTGCCGAGGTGCCGACCACCATATAACCTTCAAGAAACGAACTTTGACACTCTTCTGCTACCTTGGTGGTCAGCTCTATATAGTCTTGGTTGAATTGCCGGAGGTCGGTCGAAAAAGGGATGTCGCACGAGTTGATGCCGCCCTTGCGGTTGCGTACCACCACATTGACGGCAATTTGGTCGTATCGGAACAATTTCCCCTTCTCCGGCAACAGGTGTAGTTCCTTTGTCTCGTTGGCGGTCATGCCGATGCACCAGCACATCAGTGTGTTGAATTTGATGTGTTGCTTTTTGCTGAACCGCAACAAATGATTGACATTCATCGTTTTCACCAATGTCACCATCGGCATGGGTGCATTCAGCCACATCTCAAAGGCAAAAGCCCTGTTGGTTTCTTGCGGGTTGATTTCGTGTTTCATAGTTTATAATGAAATGAGTGTTAGTCAAATATCGATGAAGTTGGAATATGGTATTGGGCGGCAGTGGCGTCATCAACGACCACCCGTATTATATCATGGGTTACCGCCTGTATGCGGAAGGCGATATGAACGTTATCTTCATAAATGTACTCATCCACCAAATAGGCATTTCCTTGCTTATCCTCATCGGTTTCGGCATCGCCTTTTTTCAGAAACGCCCGGCCTTTCAATGTGTATTCTTGTTCCACATCTTCCAAATCCGACTTCACATCGCGCAAATCAATATAATAATTGAAAATCAATGTGTCGTGTACCGACTCCACCTCAAGTTGTTGACGAAGGGATGTTTTTTTGTCATACGATGAATATCTGCCGCTCCACAAGGAACTGTCCATCGGATTCTGATGCACATAGAGTTTACCATCTGACAGCCTATAGAACGTGGTGGTATGCCAACTTCTCCCGTCAAATGTCCAGTCTGCCTCGATGCGTATGAAATCCCTTTCCTCATCGAAAAAACACTCATATTTGTCTGGATTAACGAACTCAGAACCTACCGCATAGCATCGTTTTTCAATGAGTCCATCCTGTTCATACAAGACAAAGCGTCCCGGCTCAATCATAAAATTGGGTTCATGATATACCACATAGCTTTCAGTACTCCAAATTCGGGTATCTTTGCCAAAAATACCCACAATGGCTGCTACAAAGAGAAAATAACATATTCCCAAAACAGCGATAACACTGATGAGCAGTTTCAATCCCCAATGCAAATTTCTGATTGCGTAGAAGAGGCATAATATTCCATAAATTACCACCATGAAGAAAGCGGCCCGATAAATCCACACATCAATTTGATGAATCAAATGTGAGCCGTCGTTAAGGATGAATATGCACATTAATCCCATCACCAACATCACCAATGCCACGATTCCTATTGTCCTGCGTATGATTTTGCCTTTTGTCATTTCCATTTTGTTTACTGATATAACGCAAAAAACTGTTTTTTATTGCGATACCGCGAGAAGAAGCCGTAAAAGACAACAAGGTTGTTTATCTATAAAAATTGCAAAAAAATAGTTTACTGCTTGAGCAATACATCCAGATGTTTTTCCAAATTTTCTTCCAATTCCTTGGAAAAACCTCTTTCTATCGCAACAATTTTGCCGTCGCGATTGAGTAGGAACAACATAGGATAACCGTAAATATGATAGGCGGCTGCCAACTCTCGATTGGCAAAAAGTATGGGATAGGTAATACCCCGTTTGGACAAAAACGTTTCCATTTCTTCCTTTTGGGGGGCATCAACAGGGTCTATTCCTATCACTACAAAGTCTTTGTCACTATATTTTTTGTACAGACGTTGCAAAACGGTCATAGCTTCCCAGCACGGGGCGCACGATTTGAAGAAGAAGTCAAGCACCACCACCTTTCCTTTTAAGTCGGCGAGGCTGACAGAATCACCCGAAAGGGTCGGCAGTGACCATTGCGGTGCGGCAGCACCTTTGGGAAGGGGAGTCGGAACCTTGTACGGCTCATATTCTTTCAAAATGATCGTTTCGGGTATGGTTTTCATGGTTAATTTTGACTCATCTGCGTTCGGAGTGAAAGCAGTCAACTTATATTCTTCATATTGATGCAAAGTGTCTTGCATGGATAGTATATCAAGGGCGATAGCATATTGCAGGGGCATATAGTCTTTTTTATCTATCCAGATGTTGATTTCATGACGGGTTGTTTGAATGTTTAGTGTTTCGATGTTGCTTGTCGGACAGCATATGTTGACAAGATAGCATGGTTTTCCGTCCAAAATAGTTTTCGATAAAGAGTAGGTATAAGCTTCATCTTGCAATTTATTGATATACAGCGGGTGACTATTTTTATCTGTCAAAGGTGTGTAAAACGGGATATTGTGTTTAGAGTTAAAAATATCGTTAGCCCATAAATTGCATGGCTGTATGGTTCCGGTGCTGTCATCAAAGTTCACCAATTCTTTTCCCGTATAAAGGTAATTGTTATGGGAGCCGTTGTATGCATATACTCCCGACAAGGTGAATATCATTCCGAAGACGGTATCATCGGATAATTTTTTAAAATCGCAGGCAGAACGATAGAGGGTGGTATCGTTACTTGACGTGGATTTTACTCGTTTGACCATTTCATAGTGTCCGCTTTGTATGGATTGACATTTTTGATATGCTTTTTGCAAGACATTCTTTGCTGTCGGGTGTCCGCTGCACGGTATATGCAAAACTGATACTATGGCCATGATAGAAACGGTGAGGAATAATTTTTTCATATTTCAAATATTTTCAGTGCTACATTCAAGTCTCAAATGCAAATTTGTTAAACAATATTTTTTTTTGCAAAGATAGAAAAAAATATAATAGGATATGGTAATTTCATTTTTTTTAATAGTTCTAAAAAAAATTGTCAATCATGATAAAATTAGGCAACCTCTAAATTTTACTAATTTTTCCTTTCATTGTAGTTTTTGACAGCAGAGGCTGCATTAGA
>DBXT01000078.1 GCA_002309615.1 Bacteroidales bacterium UBA1205 | reverse complement strand
ATGATGTAGCACGTTTCAACAATCCTCTAAGCGAAGATGTAGTAGAAGATAACATTCGTTTTAGCATGGCAGGTGGCGGAGCGTTAATTGGTATGGAATTCACCGGCGGAAATCGCAAACTGCGTTTTACCGGAGGATTGAGTTTGATGTATTCTTTCGGAGGTGGCAGTATGTTGTTTAAATACGGAAATGCTGTCACAGCCGCCAATCAGCACCCGTCTTGTATTCAATTGATATCCGATTCTTTAAATGATTATACTTCTAATGGAGATATTGTCTACGCACGTCCTGTTAAACGTTATACCACAGGTGTGGAACATGGTGTGGGTATCATGTGCGATTTGGGAATAGAATGGTTTTTTGCAGAACGCTTGTCTTTGGGTGCTAATGTAACATTTGCTCCGATAGTAGTAGCATTCCAACCGCAAACTTATATCATCTATGAAGGTTATTCTAAAGCACAAGGTGCTACTGTGGAATACAATAAATTAATCAGTCCGGGAAGTACTACTTTACTTTATGGAACCGAAAATATAGGTTTGGTATTATCCTTACATTACTATTTAAAATAACAGGAAATGAAAAAGTTGGCAATACTATGCTTGGCATTATTTATAGTAAATGGTACCCAAGCACAAATATTTGATAAGTTGAAGAATGCGGTTAGTAAAGGAAGTTCTACAACTTCAACAAATTCTACCACTGCCACTTCAACAGCGAATAAATTGTTTAATAGCGGGAATTCCAATTTGAGCACCAAACCGGTAGATAACAATGTAAAACCATCCATGGGTGGCAAAACCTACTACGTAAGTGCAGAAACAGGCTCCAATCGCAACGAAGGAACTGATAAAACAGCTCCGTTAAAAGATTTGCAAAAAGCGATAGATTTAGCCTCAAATGGTTCTGTTATTTGTGTAGCTCAGGGCAATTATTTAGGAAAACTCAATTGCGGTTACATTGAAATCACCGATAAATATCTTTCGGTAGTAGGTGGTTATAATGACAATTTTTCGGAACGAAATCCTATAAAATATATTACTTGTATCCAACCCACTCATGAGCAAGACGGCACCAACGGGTCAAGAGGTTATTTTACCATTAATGTAAAAGGCAATCGCTCTGGATTGATTTTGATAGATGGTTTTTGCTTGGATATGGGTTTGCAGAACAATTATAAGGCTGCCAATACTAACGATCCCGCTTTCGGATGTCCTCAGGGTTGTGAAACAGGTCTTATTTTGGAAACCAGCCAA
This sequence comes from Bacteroidales bacterium UBA1205, assembly GCA_002309615.1. Classification (GTDB taxonomy): domain Bacteria; phylum Bacteroidota; class Bacteroidia; order Bacteroidales; family WCHB1-69; genus UBA1205. The sequence continues at coordinate 5,824 of DBXT01000078.1, read as the reverse complement.
GGAAACATTGCCCACCAACTCATGAAAGGCAATGTGGAAGGTCATTTGGTAGTGCGAAATTGTGTCTTTGTCAATGGAGACTATTTCGGCATACAGATGAACCATATAGGTGGTGCTTGGGAAATTTATAACAATGTTTTTGTTTCCAATCTATTTGCTGCTTGTTGTATTGATGGTTGGAATAAAGAAGCCAATCAATCCTATGTAGATTTCCATCATAATACAGTATTGTTTTCTTGGTGCCGTACCAAATTAATGGAAGATATGGGATATGGATATTGTTTCCGCTCCAATGTAGATAGTGATGTTCATCACAATATTTTCGGATGTAGCAATTATGCCGCTATGGAACGTACGCACGCTAATTCAAATAAAGAAATTGAAGCAAAACGTAAAACATCGGCATACGACAATCGTTTTTTTATGAATCGTTGCGATTTGTTATTGCCTACTCCCGGTGGTGGAACGTGGACATACGTAAAAGCCAGCCAATTCGAAGATGTTGAACAATTGGTAAAATATGAAAACAATGCAGAATTGTCTCAAAGCAGTAATTTTATGAAAGCTATAGACGAAGCATATTTGAAAGGCTTTGCACAGATCAAGAAAATGGAATCTTCTTCTTTTGACAGAAATTCCGCTGCCAATCAATATCGCCAAGCTCATGGCTTGAATATGCAAGGTACGGAAATTGTAAGAGTATCTATGTATGGAAATAGGTACAACATGGAAAAAACATTTCAACTTTTCGGAGCCGAAAAAGGCTATGGAGCACAAATTCCCGCATTGAATTAAAAATAGGTAATAAATATCACCTATATAAAAAAATAAGCGATTGTCTAAACAAACGCTTATTTTTTTATTGTAAATTATACCTTTATTATTAGAATAGAAGCATGCTTGTTTTCAATAACAACTACTATCTATTAATTGAAAACAAAAAAGACGGTTATACAGCCGTCTTTTCCATTTATAAATCTTATACCTTTATTCTACTATAAAACTTTTTGCATCATATCCACTATATGTAAATACAGAGTAATAAGCGTAAATGCTTCCATTTTTGTATATTTTGCCGGCATCATATATATAGTAGTCACTATTATAAGTGGCAATTTTTGCAAAATAGCCAACTGTACCTGATGGAAGGATAGTAGTAGTGCCTGAAGTAGTGCTCTTTGTTACACTTCCATTTGAGCGAATTGCATACAAGTTTCCGCTATTGTCATAAGCAGCATTGTACACCGGTGTAGTGCCGTCAACTACGCGAGTGTTACCAACACTCCAACTATCTTTGCTACTACCTTTTTGCATAAAGAAATCTGTTCCATCACCATACGTATTATATGCTTTGCATAGTAAAGCATAAGTACAAGTACTGGAATTTTCTGTGTAGCTCCAATCATATTGTTGATTTCTATTTTCAAAACGTTTGATATAACGAGTCATTTTGCCGCTTCCATAGCTATGTGATGCCCATGCGGTATATATAGTTCCACTTGAAGATGCAGATATTAACGCAACACTGGCACCCTGATCTATATAGTTAGTGTTTGATACATATATTGGTAGTCGATAATATTTCCGCGACAATTTATTGGTTGTAAAATTAAATTCGTATACACATGCATTAGAATCCGAATAATTTAGATAGGCCGCAATATACATTTTTCCGGAATATACATACACATCAGCAATAGAAATAGCAAGGCTACTTACACCGCCATTAGATTCGTCTAAAGTGTCCATACGAGTATTATTTCTATAAACTGCAATGGTATTGCCATAACTTGAAATGTGTTCTCTTCTGATGGTATAGCAATATCCGTTGTACCTTACCATTTTTTCTGCATTAGAAGATAGCGTTAAATATAATTCGTTATTTTTATAAATTTTATATCCATCGCAAATCCATACATTTCGACTATCTACCGTAACTGTACATTGAGCAGATGAATTACCGATTGTGGCGGTGATGACAGCAGTGCCGGCACTTTTTGCAGTAACTATACCATTGTTGCTGACAGTGGCGATAGAGGTATTGGAACTGCTCCATGTGATTGAACTTGCTGCAGATGATGGATTCACAGTGGCTTTAAGCGTATCTTTGGTACCGGTTAGCATAGGTCCGATACTGGTTTTATTCAGTGTGATAAGTGCTGAAACAATATTCACATTGCAGGTGGCAGTGCGTTTGTCGTGTAGTCTGGCAGTTATCACGGCAGTACCGGACGTTACATTTCCTGTGGTAACCACACCTTTGCTGCTGACGGTGGCAACAGAAGTATTGGAAGAAGACCATGTTACCAAAGCACTGTCATTGGACGGTGTAGTCGTGTAAGTTATTTTTTTTGATGTGTTTTTTAGCATGTTTATTTCCGATGGAGAAATATTTACGCTTGCAGGACGAATACTGACAGTGCATTTTTGTACTATTTCTTTATAAGTTGCTGTTACTACTGCTGTTATTAGCCCGTTAGACGTACAATGTTTTATCGTCATATTTCCGTTTTTGCCTACTATCAGAGAGTCGGAGGAAGACGTCCATACTACGGAATTGTCTGCACTGGCAGGCCGTATGGTATATGAAATTTGCTTGTTACGACATTCATAGTATGATAATTTATCAGGAAGAGAAATAACGGCACTGGCTATATGAATATTACATTTGGCTTCTGACTGACCGACTTTGGCGCTAATCACCACGTCGCCTTTGGCAATGGCTGTCACCTTTCCTGTGCTGTCCACTTTTGCCACAGCGGTATTGGAGGATGTCCATTTGATAAAAGAGGAAGATATGGAAGGCGAGGTGGTAGCTGTTAATTGCATTTTGTCTTCTACTGCTAAGGTGTCTTTTGTTTTGTTCAAACTGATGGTGGTTGATTTAACGGTTATCTTACAAGTCCCCGTAATGTCTTTATGGGTGGCGGTAATAGTGGCAGTGCCTTCTGCCAAAGCGGTAATAGTACCGTTTTCGCTTACTTTTACTATATTATTGTCCGATGATGTCCATGTAAGTTTAGGATTTAGAAAACTGGGTTTTAAGCTATAGGTCAGTTTTTCACTTTGTCCTACACAGATAGTTTTGCTTGCATCGGTAAAAGTGATGCTTTGCAGGGTAGTGGTAGCATCGTAAACTATAACTAAGCAATTGGCGGATTTGTCACCTGCCTGGGCAGTAATGGTACATTCACCGATATCTTTGGATTGGACAATGCCGTTGTCGTTGACGGTGGCAACAAAGGTATTGCTGGATGTCCATGTTAGTTGTTTGGTAGCACTTTTGGGGTCCACAACTGCCTTTAATTGGTAGGTTTCATGATTGTCAGCATTGAGTTCTATCTCTTCCGGAGAGATTGTCACGCTTTCCACTTTCTTAGTACATCCTGTAAGAACAAGGGATGAAATAATGATTAACAAATATAATTTTTTCATATAAACAAACTTTTTGCAAAAGTAACATTTTTTTTGACAAATGCTATAGGAAATATTGCGTTTTTTTAACAAAATATTTATTTCATTAAAAAAATATACTTATAAATCAGTAAATTAACAAAAAGTTATTAACAAATAAATGTTTCTAAAGAAAAAATTATTACTTTTGCGTTCGGTATTTTGGAGGAAAATTGGTCAATTTTTTATGAAATATAACATCTCATGCAATAAGCAATCTTATAAATATAAAGAAAATAAAGTATTAATATAATAATAATTAAAGTTTTAAAAACGATGAAACTGAAATTTAACTATCTGAAGTTCAGCAGAAGTATTATACTTCTGCTCATGTTTATTTCCCTGTTTAACAGGGTTAGCGCCGTCTCGGATCCGAGTATCAGTAATCTAATCATCAATTTTACTAATAGCACGATTTCATTTAATGCATATCGCTGCTCTCCGGGAGGTTTTATTTCAATATTCCAATATGTGGAGATAACCGCAAAAGTGGGTGGTACAGATGTAGGAACCGTTGTTTATTCTCCGGTAACTTGGAATGGTGGTAATTCTTATAGTCCATCTATAAGTCGTCTGTCTAATGATAATTATGACGTTTTTGGCAGTGCGAGCAATCCGTGGCAGGAAAATACTTGGAATACCAACAATGATGTGGTAACTTATACCATTAAAATGGGAAGCAAATTGCTGGAAAAACTGCAACAGAATAATGCTTCTCCTAAGCAGTTACAGTTAAATTTCAAAATATGGTGGGGAGATCGTGATGACAAAGATCTAAATAAGGGAATCTCGCAAACCGTAGGTAACAATACTATAATATTAGTACCTCATGGCAGTTGGAAAACTTCGAGTATATCTGTAAATTATGATGTAAACGATGCCTATCCCAAAACACCAGTGCTTACCAATATTCAGCCCTTGGCAAATACCTGCTATAAATATAAAGCAACTGTAGCCAAGGCTAATGATGATAATGAAACCAATGGCAAGATTTACATATATAATGAAAGTGGTAAAGAATTAGGAAACTGCTCATACAATGGAACAGAAATTACTTTTACTGATTCCAATTTTACCGCTACAAGAAAATACTATGCAAAAAGAAAAGTGCTTAGAGGTTCTTTGACAACATATTCAAGAGCGACAAACGAAGTTGAGGTACAAGGTTATCCTCAACCTCAGAACTATACGGTGCAAATAGACAATTGCAAACGTGCCGTGGCACTTACATGGACAATGTCCGAAACCAATTCCTCCTACAATACTTTTGATATAGAACGAACCTATCGTGGAACACAAACTACTACATTCAGTTGTTCTCCGTCCAATGGCAACTATAGGTATGAGGATAATACTGCTGGAAAGGATACCACATACACGTATAAAATAAAATGCCACCCGTGGGCAATGTCGTGTAATAACAAATCAAGTAGCATTACTACTAATTTCGGGTTGAGCAAAGCGACTAATGTAACTGCCAAACAGGATAACAACATCAAAAGCAATATTATTGTCAGTTGGACAAATCCGACTGACTATTGTGGCAATACCACTCCTAGATTGATAATAGAAAAAGATGGTGTTACCGATACCAGAACATTGGCAGACGGAGACTCCTCTTATGTATTGGAAAATGCTCGTTTTTGTGCAGAATATCGATTTGCCATCAAATACGAAACCATAGAATATGGTGATTTGATCAGTAATTATAGTGATATTTTGGTAATTAATGATGAATTGCAAATAGGAGAAGAATTGGACGCCTCTACAGGTTATTATGAAGACAAAATAAGTTTGGAATGGAAATCCCCCCAACCGGGATTAGTAGATTATTGGGTGGTACAAAGGCGTATTTTACCCAACGGACCTTACACCATGGTCGCTCGATTTAACAATACCCGTAATACTACCGTTAACTATGAGGACTACAATGCCTTGCCGGGTATTATGTATGAATATAAGGTATATGGAGAAACCATGTGTGGTAATACTAATTTCTACTCACCGGAAATAACAGCTATAGGTTTTAAACAAACCACCGGTACTGTCATGGGTGCCATTACTTATGGCTCAGGAGCAGCAGTAGAAGGAGTAACGGTAACCGCTGAAATTTTGGAAGAATCACCCTATTTGACAAAAGGAAAAGCTTTTGAATTTAATGGCACTAATAGTTATATGAGTGTAAAAGAACGTACACCTTATACTGCTGCCAGTGGTTTTTCGGTGCAAATGTGGTTTAAAACCAAAGATCCATCAGCTGCCGATATCGTATTAGCCCAGCGCAATGGTCAATTTACCGTTGGTTTGAACAATAGCGGAAAACTATATGCCACCATTGGAGAAAGTTCCAGTGCTGTAACTTGTATTTCAA
>DBXT01000012.1 GCA_002309615.1 Bacteroidales bacterium UBA1205 | reverse complement strand
CACTGTAAAAGACACTGTAAAAGACATAATATTAAACGTCAATGATAGACAGATGTCGATTATTGAGATTATGAAGGAGCTACCCAGTGTTTCTGCGGAAGATTTAGCGTTGAAAGTTGGGATAAACATAAGGAATGTAAAACGCAATTTGGCAAAATTGAAGCAGGATGGCATCATTGAACGTGTTGGTTCTGATAAAAACGGCTATTGGAAAGTGAATATATGATGAAGAAACTCTTGATATTGGCATACGACTTTCCGCCATACGTTTCGGTTGGCGGCTTAAGACCCTACGCATGGTACAGGTATCTAAAGGAATATGGAATAGAACCTATAGTTGTTACTCGGCAATGGGGCAATAAGTATGGCAACGAATTGGATTATATTGCACCCGGTGAAAGCAAAGCAACCATAGTTGAGACCACAGAGTACGGCACAATCATTCGCACACCCTACAAACCTAATCTTGCCAATCGCATAATGCTGAAGTATGGTCGCAGTAAATTTGCCTTGGTACGCAAAATAGTGACGGCATGGTACGAGTTGATGCAGTTTATTTTCTTTGTCGGACCCAAATCAGGTTTATATCGTGGAGCGAAAGAGTATTTACAGCAGAATAAGGTAGATGCGATAATTGCAACAGGGGAACCCTTTGTATTGTTTAAATATGCATCAGCATTAAGCCGAAAATTTAATATTCCGTGGGTGGCTGACTATAGGGATCCGTGGAGCCAGAATAAAATTAGAAGTAAGAGACTAGGTATATTGAATAAATACTATGAGAAGATATTTACTGCTAACGTTAAATGTGTAGTTACGGTTAGTGAATTTTTTAAAAAACAGATAGAAACTAATGTTCATAAATCTTTCCATATAATTCCCAATGGTTATAATTGTGACTTTATTCCGAATGTTTCTTCTATAGGGCAAGAGTCAGATAAATTGCGTATAGCTTTAGTAGGAAGTATTTATAATTGGCATCCATATAAAAGTGTGTTGTCTGTTTTTAGTAATTTTGTTATAGCTAATAATGAAGTAAAATCAGAATTGAATTTTTATGGAATAAATAGAGTTGAAGAAATCAATAGTTATATTAAGAATAAACATATTGAGAGATATGTTCATGTATATCCTCGAATAGACAACCAAAGTTTATATGGAATTTTACGATATAGCAATGTAATGTTATTGTTTAATGATTATTCCATCATGGGTACCAAGATATATGATTATTTAGGGTCGAAACGAAAGATTTTGCTTTGTTATTCTGATGACGAAGAAGCTAATATACTTAAAAAGAAATATTATCCAATTGAGGAAATTGAGGGTTTGAGTACCCATCTTCAAGAAGATTTGATAAATAGTACTCATTCTGGTGTTGTTGTCAAGGATACAAAACAATTGGCTGAAATACTAAAAGAAATATACGAGGAGTTTGTGCAGAATGGTTTTGTAAAATGTAATTCTGTTGGCATAGAAAATTATTCAAGAGAAAAGCAGACTTCATTGTTGGCGGATATAATAAAACAGTTGTAGATGGAAAAGGAAATCAAAATAGAATTGGTTAATTCTTCTCATTATGCAGAAATAGTTGACCTTGAAGAGTTTTTGTGGGCAAATACCCATGAATATAGGGAGCAAATGTTTTTTTGGAAATATGTTAATTCGTTCGTTCCTAGTAAATGTTTGGGTGCTGTAGCAATATGTGATAATAATATTGTCGGATATAGTGGATTTATACAGACAAAATGGAAATGCAATGGCATAATTACAAATACTGTATTTCCCACAGATGCTGTTGTTCATCCTGACTACAGAGGTTTGAAGATAATGGCAAAGTTGACTACTTTTATTCTTGAAAATATAAAGGACAGATATGATTATTTGCTAGTATTGTCTCCTAATGTTAGGTCTGGAAGTGTATATAAATCGATTGGAACAAAATTCTTTACATCTTTCGTCTATTATAAGAAGCAGTGTGCGATTGTTTTTGGCAAAAGGGATGCTGTGGTATTAAATAGTATCGATGATATATGGGAGTGTAGAAAGTCTTTTGAAGAGAAGTCGTCAAATTGTTTGGATGCAGTAATAACCAAAGAGTATTACCAATGGAAGATGCAGGAACCGGAAAAAGAGTTTCGTTTTATAACGGATAACGAACACTCGTCTTATGCTTTGCTTGAGATTCGTAGTAAGAATGTGGAGATTTTTGACTTTGGATATAGGAACTCGTTAAGAGATGTATTGAAACTTGTGGAGTCTTATGTTCATAAAATAGGAAAGTTATATGTAAACTTCCCATTATATTACAATCAGGAAAAGGAATATAAGCATATAATGAAAAGAAATGGCTATCATAAATATTTGTGGTTGAAAAAGATTAAAAAGAGTTTTTCTCCTATAAAGTCAATAATGATACGACCGATAGAAATTGATAAGCCAAATAAGCAGTATATAGGAGATTTAAAGCACGATTCTCCTTCATCATGGAATTTTAAACATCTTTTATATGTCTAAGATATTTTCATTTGCCTTTCATCGTGTGTCGGATGAATATTCTCCTGCATATCCGCCTATGCCAATAAAAACATTTGATAAGGTAATTAAACATTTACGTAGGAATTTTTTAATCATACCACAGGAAGAATTGTGTGAGAAAACGCATTTTCAGTCACGCAAATCTTTGTGTGTAATTACATTTGATGATGCGTATAATGATTTTGCAGAGTGTGCATTGCCTGTTCTTGAGAAGAACAAAGTACAGGTGGCATTGCATATAATATCCGATGTCGCCGATACAGGTAAAATTTTCTGGACACAACGATTAAATAAGGTGATAGAAGGTTATTATGCAGAAAAGAAAGTTTTGAAGTTGCCAGATAGTCAAAGTGGAGATATTCTGCAATTTTCTATGAATAGTGATGCTGATGTTGAAAGGACTGCTCTAAATGTGTATTTGAATCTACTTGAGAATCCTGATAGGGATGCAATTATTAGTGATTTAGAAAGAGAACTCGGCAGGGAAGTGATGCAGACACGAATGTTAAGGTGGAATGAAATTGCCCAACTTGATAGCAATTTGGTGTCGATAGGTTCGCACACCAAGACGCATCGAAATTTGATGACCTTGTCTGATGAAGAGATAAAGACAGAACTTGCTGAATCATACAATTGCATATATAGAAATTTAGGAAAGTATCCTTTTTCTATTGCCTATCCCAATGGTCAGTATAATGACAAAATAAATGAAATGGCACTCGCTACCGGATACAAGGTCTTATATACTTGTGACGCAAAACCTGTCACCGAAAGCAATAGTTGTATTTATCATAGATACAATCTTTATAATAGGGAATTTTGGAAGAATAGATTGAAGATAACTATGTTCAGATTAAGAGGGTAGGTATTGTTACATTGCTATCACTTAATTAATACCGCTAAATATTCCCGCCGTGCAGGAGTGGGGCAGTTGGCGGAGATAATACAGCATTTATAGGTTTTGAGATTTTGGAATGTTTGCAAGTACAATTTAGAACTGTCCTAAAAAGGGGATGTTTACATTTTCTTTTCATACTTTCTTTTCTTTTGTTACTTTTGTATCAAGACAAAAGTAAAGAAAACATCTGTAGGACAACGTAAGAATCCCCCTAGCCCCCCTAAAGAGGGGAACTGCGGAATCCGTTGGTTTCAAGTGTTTTACGTTATTTTTATTATTAATACGGAACGCGATTCAAAAAAACGATAAATACTTGTAAATCACGAAGTCCCCCTTCTAAGGGGGATAAGGGGGATTTCTTTCATTTCTTCCACTTTTCTTTATCGATTTTTTTCCTAATGCGGATGGCGGGACTTGCCGGCATGATTCATACAGAATTATATCCGTATCTATTGTTTTCTCCTATATTTTCTAAGGCGTCAGCCTTGTTTTTTAGGCGAGCGTAGCAAAGCCTGTTTTGTCTTGTCATGGTTACTACAGGTAAAATGATTCAGAATGGTTAAATCTTACTTTAACGTACTACATTTTTAAGCATATACAATTAATGACAAGCGTTTTCTTTTCATACTTTCTTTTCTTTTGTTACTTTTGTATCAAGACAAAAGTAAAGAAAATATCTGTAGGACAATGCCAGAATCCCCCTAGCCCCCCTAAAGAGGGGAACTGCGGAATCTGTTAATAGCTAATGCTTTACATAATTTTCGGATTAAAGATACATTTCAGGAAACGTCTCTCATTAAGTCAAAAAAAGGCATAAAATGGCACTATTTTCCTCAAAAGGGGAAAATAGGTTGGCTTACCAATTGTCATCTATTTCCAGGTCGTGGGTGCCATGGTTGGTGTTGAGGTGAGGGGTGGAGGATGTATTGTCGTTCTTTTTTTGCCTTTCTTCTTGTATTTCTTGTTTTTGTTCCTCCCAGCGCAGTTTCCTGTTTTGCTGTGCCGTTTGGGAATCCCATTTGAACACGGGTTTGTCCAGATTGCCGGTAGCAAAGATAAACAGGTTGGCTTTTCCTGCATTATCATCAATAATTTCTCCGAAATTTTCTTTGTTGCGTTTGTTGGCACGTGCTTTTTTGGACAGCAGGTCACCTAAAGAAAGTTGGATATGATAGTTGATGTCATTATCAAAGCTATGGGTGCCGTTAAGGCTGAGGTTTATCACATTGTTACGGATATCTATCTGCGGTATGGTAATAATGCGGTCGGCAACTTGTATTTGTGTATTCAGCGTTTCGAATTGTATGTTACGCAGTTCGTTGATGGATATAAATTTGGAAAGCGATTCCAAGGCTTTAAAATTGATAAGCTGTCCATTGCTTATACGTAGTTTGATGGTGGAAAGTATGCTGTTTTCCTTTAATTTCATATTGTTTTGCAGGGTGGCGTTGATATCGGCGGTACAATCGGCTATTCCATGTATATTTTTATGGGTGAGCGATTGTTGTCCGAAATTGTTGACCGAATAGAACAATTTCTGTATATCTATATGTTGCAATGAGGTATGGCAGCTGATGCGGAAATTACTGTCTTTTTGTTGTTTAAGTTGGCAGTCGGCTTCCATTTTTCCGTCCAAAGCGTTGATTTCAAAGTCGGAGAGCGTAAGTGTTTGTTTGTTCAGAACAACTCTTCCTGATGTTTTGCGGGCTTCAAAATTGCCGTATACCAAATGTTTGGCGGTAAATTGCACGTCCATATATAGTTTAGAGGGCAGGGTAAGTTTCAGGTCGTCGTGTTTATTCTTTTTATTGCCGGAGGATTCATCATTTTTCAGCAGTTCGTCCAGAGAGAATTCATCCACATTCAGATAGGCTATAATCTGCAGACTTTCGTTGCTGTCCAATAGATAGGGGAATATGTTTTCTATACGACCGTTGAGAGAGAAGATATTGTTTTTAATGGTTCCTTCCAATTGGCGGGTGTAGATGATTTTATCGTCCATATTGATCACTCCCGACAAATCGGAGAGGGTGGTGGCATTGTCTTTCAGTTGCAGGGTAGCATCAAAAAATTCTATTTTACCGTTGATAAAGCTATTGTTTAAATCGGTAGCGGTAACATTGTGTATGTTAGGTATTTTGCTGCTAAATTGTATCTGCATATTGGCATTGCCTTCCGCGTAGTGTATATAATTATCGGGAATAAACCGTTGCCAGTCGTTGAGGTTGATATCGGCATCGGCGTTAATGGTAATAAGGGGTTGGTTCAACCCTTTTAATGATGCGTTGGCATTGATATAGCCTTTGTTGAGCCTTGCCGTAAGTTGTTGAATGTTGACATCCAAGGTATTGTCCATGTTGTAGGTGTGCATTTTGCAGGTGCCCGACAAGGTGATGTCGTTCATGCTCACGTTGGTTTGAATGTTGGCTATTTTTCCTTTTTTCAGTTGGTATTCCGCATCTATGTTCAGGTCGCTTTTTTTATCTAACAGTCCGTTGATGTTCACATTGCAGGTGAGCAATCCGTCGGGGGCGAAGTCGGCAAATTTTTCCTGCCATTGACGGGGAAATACCGATGTGATATTGGCTATAGAGGCATTTTGAGCATGAGCGTTGATATCCAGTCGGAAATATTTTTTTTCTCTTTTTATAATCAGGTCCAGGGCAAAATGCAGAAAGTCGGATTTGATATCACTGTCGGTAAAGGAGTAGTGTTCTGTTTCGGTGTTGATATGCATGGTGGTGTTGAGGTTGACATTTTGGCGGTTAAGGATGGTCTTTTCTTTAACGTTAATATTGTCTATCAGTATATTTCCTTTTATTTGCGCGCTGAATATGGCAGTGTCAAAATCCCCTTTGGCTTGTATTTTTTTTGCGAAAGCTTCCACATTCACTTTAGCGGGCATATCGGTATAGCTCACATGTACTTGGTGTAGTAGTATGGAGTTGAGGGCTATTTTAAAATTATTGTCCGATACGCTGTCTTGGTGTATGAATATGTCCCAATTGTTTTTTCCCTGCTTGTTAACGGCAAGGGCTAAACGGGCGTGGTCTATTTCCACTCTTCGCAGGGTATAGTTGCCTTTTATTACATCCAGCAGGTTGCATTGGAGATATACTTTTTGTGCTTCCAGCAGGTGCTGACCGCCATTGGCGGATTGAACATTCAGTTCGTTTACCTCCAGTGAGGCGGCAGGGAAACGTTTGATAAGCGAAAAGGATACGTTACGGTGGGTGATTTCAACGGTGGTGTATTGATATAGTTTTTGTAAAAAAATATCAGCTATTTTGTCTTCAAAGGCAAAGGCTGCTATAGACAATACCAATAATACGGCGATAAAAATCAGACCGATAATTCCCAATATTTTAAATGGTCTTTTCCATTTACTATTCTTTTGCGGTGTGCAATTGTCTTCCATTTTTACGGTAAAAGTTAATCAAGCAAAGATAGCTAAAAAAATGATGAGCGGGGAAAAGGGGAGGCAAAAAACATTGTTTTTTTATTTTCATGTTTTCTAAAGCGTCAGCCTTGTTTTTTAGGCGAGCGAAGCAAAGCCTGTTTTGTCTTGTCATAGTTGCTATAGGTAAAATGGTCCTGAACGGTTAAATTTTACTTAAACGTACTACATTTTTAAGCATACATAATTTGACAAGCGTTTTCTTTAAAATCAAAAAAAACTGTCAGAGGATGTTTGTCGTTGCACGACACGGAAGCGAGAAAAATTTCCTTGCAAAGCAAACTTTGCAGCTAAATTTTCCACTCACTTCCCATTTACACCATCCTCTGACAAGAAAAACGCTTCGCGATAAAACAGCCACCGCAGGTGGCAGAAAAAAGTGGTTTTGCATATACTATCCTATAATGATTATTTTACGTTATAACGACAGCATACCACCCTGGCATTCAATGAAAAAGCGTTAAGAAAAATGATGAAATAAAGCGTTAAGAAGTCTGTACTGTCTGAGCGTTTGAATGGTAAACAGGATTCTTTCGTAATAGTGTTATGTGATAGTAATACCTATAAAATCGGTAACGCGTGCGAGTTTACTGACTTTAGCTTTATGAGTCATTTTTTAGTTTTTTCATTGCTGCCCTGTTCTTTTGTTACTTTTGTAACAAGACAAAAGTAAAGAAAAAAAGTTATCTAATATTAAATGCTCATTCTTTTAGCAAGCGTTTTCTTTCATCCTTTCTTTTCCAACCATGAAAAGAAAGGATGCGAAAGAAAAATCACCGCTGCAGAAAAAAATCGGAAAAGAGGAATACTTCGCTAAAACACAAAACTCCTCCTTTTACAGCCTATGGCTGTAACGTTCGTCAGACAACTTGTGTTTCTTAACGCTGCAGTCTTCCTCTTTTCTTTATCGATTTTTTCCTAATGCGGATGGATGGTACCTGCCAACGCAATACGTATAGAATGGTATCCGTATCTATTGTTTTCTCTTATATTTTCTAAGGCGTCAGCCTTGTTTTCTAGGCGAGCGAAGCAAAGCCTGTTTTGTCTTGTCATAGTTAGTATTGGTAAAACGGTTCAGAATGGTTCAATCTTACTTAAACGTACTACATTTTTAAGCATACATAATTTGACAAGCGTTTTCTTAAAAATCAAAAAAAACTGTCAGAGGATGTTTGTCGTTGCACGACGAGGGAAGCGAGAAAAATTTCCTTGCAAAGCAAGCTTTGCAGCTAAATTTTCCACTCACTTCCCATTTACACATCCTTTGACAAGAAAAACGCTTCGCGAGAAAACAGCCACCGCAGGTGGCAGAAAACAGTGATCTACTGTCTATTTACAATATTTTTTGCTCTATTTCGTTTTAAGATTATTAACCTTAATAAAACAAACTATCATGAAATTCTCAAAGCATAGCATTTCTGCTCCTTTACAAAAACAATTAGCCATTCATGTATACGATATCATTGCTTGTATTCACTTCGTTTATCGAGATTTAGGTAATGGACTGCCGGAATCCATTTATCAAGAAGCATTAGCTAAATATCTAATATTTAAAGGTTTCAATGTAAAAAAAGAATATCAACATCATCCTATATTTATGGATGAACGATTAGATTCTTACATTAAAATTGACATTGTTGTTATTTTACCTAAAGGAAATGTGATTATAGAATGCAAAGCTATTTCAAAAATTTCCAACAGAGAACAATTTCAAACTTTTGGATATCTTCGTGGAACGAATTTTCCTATTGCTCTCTTAGTTAATTTTGGTGCTTATCCAAATGCTGAAATACAAAGATACTACTATAAAGATGATTTACTTTATGTTTTCTAAGGCGCCAGCCTTGTTTTCTAGGCGAGCGAAGCAAAGCCTGTTTTGTCTTGTCATACTTACTATAGGTAAAATGGTTCTGAATGGTTAAACCATACTGAACGTATTACATTTTTAAGCATATACAATTAATGACAAGTGTTTTCTTTAAAATCAAAAAAAACTGTCAGAGGATGCTTATCGCTGCACGACAAAAGTAAAGAAAAAATCT
>DBXT01000034.1:16494-18804 GCA_002309615.1 Bacteroidales bacterium UBA1205 | reverse complement strand
ACAACAGAACACAATGTATCTTTCTATGCAGGACAGTTGAATCTTTCACCCAACCGGCTGTCGGCTGTCATCAAAGCTTACAGCGGGAAAACTGTCATGCAATGGCTTCACCAACGCCTTGTATTGCAAGCCAAGGTATTGCTACAAAACAGCCAACTATCTATCGGCAACATTGCCTCTTGCCTTGGTTTTAAAAATCAGGCGGAATTCACCCGCTTTTTCAAACGAGCAACCGGCATCAGTCCAAAGGATTACAGAAACAACATAAACATTCCGTTTATATAGGAGTGCACCATTGTCAATTTGGAGTGCATATTTGTCAATTCCCGAGTGCACAATTGTCAATTCGCTGTATTGCTGTATTTTGTGCGATAGGCAATAGTTTTTGTCAAATTGTCTTTTTATCTATATTTACAATGTAGATAATTTCTTTTATATAGCAAAAAAAAGCTCGTCATCGTGGATGGCGAGCTTGAAAAAATATATGTATTCCGTCTATTATTTGCTTGCACCTGCTTTGATAGCGGCTTGAGCGGCTGCCAAGCGGGCTACCGGTACGCGGAACGGAGAACAAGATACATAGTTCATGCCGGCAGTGAAGAAAAATTCTGCTGCTGTCGGGTCTCCGCCGTGTTCACCGCATACACCGCATTTGAGGTTGGCACGGGTTTTACGACCGCGTTCTATACCTATTTTTACCAATTCACCCACACATTCACGGTCAAAGTTGTTGAACGGGTCTGCAGGGATGATTTTTTCGTCCACATATTTGTGAACTATGGCATTGACATCGTCACGAGAGAAACCGAATGTCATTTGGGTAAGGTCGTTGGTACCGAAAGAGAAAAATTCGGCCACTTCTGCAATTTGGTCTGCAACAAGGGCGGCACGCGGAATTTCTATCATCGTACCGAATTTGTAGTCAAATTGGATGCCGTATTTGTTTTCCACTTCTGCCTTGATGCGGTTGGCGATATTTTTCTGGTGATGCAATTCTGCAGCGTTGATGGTGAGCGGCACCATGATTTCAAGCATAGGATTGAAGCCTTCTTTCTTCAATTCTGCAGTGGCACTGAACAAGGCACGGAATTGTGTTTCGGTGATTTCCGGATAGATAATTCCCAAACGCACACCGCGAAGACCCATCATAGGATTTACTTCGTGCATGTCTTCAATGCGTTTTTTCAAGTCGTTCAAATCCATACCGCGTTCTTTGGCAACTTCGCGTTGTTTTTCTTCTGTCTGCGGAACAAATTCATGCAATGGCGGGTCCATCAAACGGAAAGTTAATGGTTTTCCGTCCATCACTTTCAAAGTACCTTTGGCGGCTTCTTTCATATAAGGTTCCAATTCCGCCAATGCTGCCACTCTGCTTTCAAGATTGTCGGCCAATATCATGTTGCGGAGTTTTTCAAGCGGTTTTTCGCTGTTTTTGCCGTAGAACATGTGTTCTATACGGAACAATCCTATACCTTCCGCACCAAAGTTGATGGCATTTTGTGCATCTTCCGGATTGTCGGCGTTGGTACGCACACCCATTACGCGGAATTTGTCCACCAATTTCATAAATTCTTGGAAGAGCGGATTTTCCGTTGCATCTATCATCTTCACTTCTTCTGCATAAACCCAGCCTTTGGAACCGTTCAAACTCAAGGTGTCGCCTTCTTTGTAAGTTTTGCCGTCTATGGAAATAGTACGGGCGTTCATGTCTATTTTGATAGCATCGCAACCTACAATACAGCATTTACCCCATCCGCGAGCCACCAAAGCAGCATGAGATGTCATACCGCCGCGAGCAGTCAGAATACCGGTAGCGGAACGCATACCTTCCACATCTTCAGGGTTGGTTTCTTCACGAACAAGAATATTTTTGATATGTTGTGCCGTATAGGCTTTGGAAGTTTCGCTGTCTAAAACTATCTTGCCGACAGCACCGCCGGGACCTGCCGGCAAACCTTTGGCAATCACTTGGTGTTTCTTTTCGTCTGCAGCATCCAAAATGGGGTGAAGCAATTCATCCAATTGTGCCGGAGTGAGACGCATTACCACTTCTTTTTCGTCTATCAAACCTTCGTGCAACATATCCAATGCCATTGTCAAAGCAGCCACACCGGTACGTTTACCCACACGGCATTGCAACATGAACAATTTACCTTCTTGGATGGTGAATTCTATATCCAGCATATCGTGATAGTTCTGCTCCAATATATGACGAATGTCGCACAATTCTTTATAAGTGGACGGCATCAACTCTTGCATGGAATGCATGTGTTTGTTTTGTTCGTTTTTGGTGTCGTCGTTCAAAGGATT
>DBXT01000034.1:3229-16437 GCA_002309615.1 Bacteroidales bacterium UBA1205 | reverse complement strand
CCGGTGGCAGGGTTACGGGTAAAGGCTACACCGGTAGCGGAGTTGTCACCCATATTGCCGAATACCATGGCTTGTACGTTTACGGCAGTACCCCAGTCATCAGGAATGCCTTCTATTCTACGATATGCAATGGCTTTTTTACCGTTCCAGCTTTTGAACACGGCTTTGATACCGCCTTCCATTTGCAATTTTGCATCATCTGGGAATTCAGTGCCTAATACTTCTTTTATTTTTAGTTTGAAAGCATTGGCCAATTCCAACAATTCTTCTGCAGTTATTTCAGTATCGGATTGATAGCCTTTTTTATGTTTGAATTCATCAAGCATATCGTCCAATTGCTTGCGGATGCCTTTGCCGTCAGCAGGTTCAATACCTTCTGCCTTTTCCATTACCACATCGGCATACATCATAATCAAACGACGATAAGAATCATATACAAAACGAGGATTGTTGGTCTTTTTTATCAAACCGGGGATGGTTTTTGAACTCAAACCTATATTCAACACAGTATCCATCATGCCGGGCATAGAACTGCGAGCACCTGAACGACAAGAAACTAATAACGGATTCTCAGCATCATCGTATTTAAGACCCATTATTTTTTCCACATTTTTCATAGCTTCCCATACTTCGTTCATTAAACCGTTAGGAAGCTGACAGTTATTGGCATAATAAGCTGTACAGCAATCGGTTGTAATAGTTAAACCTGCCGGTACAGGAAGTCCCAATAAACACATTTCTGCAAGGTTAGCACCTTTTCCGCCTAACAAATTTTTCATGTCAGCTTTACCTTCTGCAGTCTTACCACCAAAGGTATAAACATATTTTGTACTCATATTCAATATATTATATTTAATTTTCAAAATTAATTAAAAATGCAAATTTAACTATTTTTTTCTTATCAAACTGACGATGATTGTTAATTTTTTGTTAAGTAGTGAAGTTTTCATTAAAAAATAGATTTAATGCGAAAAAATAACCATGCAATTGTTTGAAGAATAGAAGAATGTTATGAATTTAATAAAAAATGAGTAGGAGTAAGTCGTATAAATTGTTTTTTTTCTAAAAATATTTTATTGATTATAAGCGAGAAAGCAAAATTAATTAAAAAAAATTCCGTGTAACTTTTTGTATTTAAATTTTTTTTACTACCTTTGCTATTTGATTTTAAAATTAATAGATTATGACACACGATTCTTACGAGTACATTGTTACAGAGCATTATCGGCAAAAAATTGATGCCGACTTTTTATGTGAAATCAACGTTAGAAATTTACCCTTGCCTAAGAAGGAATTTGAAATATTGACAGAAGATATTTTAGTATTTTGCAGGCAAGGAAAATTAAAAGTATGGGCAGGAGGCAAAGAATGCAATTTGAAAAAAGGGGAATTCATGTATTTTGCATATGATGAGCCTTCTAAGATGGTTTCCAGCAGTGTAGATTTTCGTTGTGATTACATGCAGGTTTCTCGTAAATTGGCTCATGAAATCACTTCGCGTTTTCCGTTAGAGTATCGTACTTATTTTATTAAGAACCCTATTGCAAAGTTGTCTGATGAAACAGCCGATTTGGTACAATCATACATGTCCATTTTAAACCGCCGCATGGAGTATCGTTCTGCACAAGATTATAAGAAGGCTGTCTTGTTAAGCATTTTAACCTCTTTTGCAATGGATATGTTTGCCTTGATACATATAGATACTATCAATCTGGCTCCTTTGAAAATCACCAGAGAAGGTGTGATAAATGCTCTCAAGCAAGAGCTTACAGACGAAAATGTAAGAACCAATCGTAAGGTTATTTTTTATGCTCGCAAATTGGCCATGTCTCCGGGGTATTTAAATAAAATTGTACAAGAAGAATTGCACACTAGTGTGAAAACTATATTGGACGATATGGTAATCGGTTATATTAAAGAAGATGTTCGTCGCGGAGATATCACCATAAAAGGTTTGTCTATTAAATATGGTTTTTCATCAACTGCTCATTTAAGTTCGTTCTTTAAGAAAATAGTAGGCATGACTCCTTTGGATTATTATCGTAGATATCACAATGCCACAGAAGAAGAAATAGCAGAAGAAAGAAGAAAGATGCGTGAAAGAATGCAGCAAAATGTTGATGCACGCAAGGTGGGTCGTCCGAGTAAATATGATATATCCATATCCCAAGGTTCCGCTTTGGAGGATATTACCACTCGTCGCAGACCGGGTCGTCCCCGCAAAAATAAAAATTAACAGCAATTGCCCCAAATAGCGATTCTACTTGGGGCTTTTTCATTGTTAATAAGACAATAAGAAAAATAATATGAGTGTGGCATAATATTTGCCTATACAAGTAATGTTTTAATAAAATTATTTAACAAATAACAAAACAAAAATGAAAAGATTATTTTTAACTTTAAGTTGTGCCATGTTCTTGGCAGGTGTATGTTTCTCTTGCGGTAATAATGAAGCCGAAGCTGTAGAAGAAGAAGCAGTAGTAGAAGAAGAAGTTGTAGAAGAAGCCGCTCCGGCAGCAGAGGCTACAGTTGCAACCGTTAACAAAGACGAAATATTGTCCAAAGCTCGTCAAGCAGGTTTAGACAAATGCAATTGCTATCAAAAAGACGCTGCACACGTAGAAGCTTGTATCAAAGCTATCTTGGAACAATCTTATGCAGCTTATCAAAATGATGAAGATTTCCAAAGAGAAATGAAAGCTGAATATGACAGATGTATTAAAGAAAAAGCTACAGCAGCTGCAAAAGAAGCCGCAGATCAAGGTGTAAAAGCAGCAGCAGGAGCTATTTCTAAAAAATTAGGTGAATAATTCCTGATTTTTGAACCAATAAAAAAAAGGTGCCCGAAGGCACCTTTTTTTATGCTTATAGAAATTGTTAGCCGTTGAGGGCTTCAGCTCCGCTGACAATTTCAATAATTTCGTTGGTAATAGCCGCTTGTCGCAACTTGTTGTAAGTGAGATTGAGTTGTTTAATGAGTTCGGTAGCATTTTCTGTTGCTTTGTGCATAGCCGTCATACGGGCACCATGTTCCGATGCTACAGAATCGAGTAAACATTTAAACAATTGTACTTTCATCACTTTGGGTATAAGAGCCTTGTACAATTCCTTCTTGTCAGGGTCAAAAATATAGTCCACTTTATTTTTTGCATTTTCAGCTTGTTTAGCGGGCAGTATGGGCAGATATTGTTCGTGTGTTAATATCTGCGTAGCTGCATTTTTGAATTCATTGTACACGATAACCACCTTATCATATTTTTTTGCCGTATAGTCATTCATCAATTGGACGGCTATATCTGCAACGGCATCAAACGATGTGTTTTCGGTGAGGTGGTCGTAATTGCCGATACAAGGATATTTTTTATTCCTTACATAATCGCTGGCGCGTTTGCCCATACATATAAAATGCACATTGCCTTTGGCATGTTGGGCGGCATATTCGGTGGACAACAGTTGCTCGGTGTGTTTAAGGATGTTATTGTTGAATCCACCGCACAGACCTTTGTTGGAAGTGATGAGTATGAATACCACATTTTCCACGGGACGCACTTCTGCCAACGGGTTGTTTTCTGTGTCTTCAGAGGCTATGTTGCTAACTATTTCCGACAATTTTTTGGAGTAGGGGCGTAGTTGCAGAATAGCCATCTGGGCTCTTCTTAATTTTGCGGCAGCTACCATCTTCATCGCTCCTGTTATCTTTTGTGTAGATTGAACAGAAGCTATGCGGATGCGGATTTCTTTTAAATTGGCCATAATTATTATTTAAAAGATATTATTTCTCGTAATTTTTTGCTATGTTTACACATATTTGTTGCAATTGAGCGGTAATATTGTCATCAATTTTGCCGGCTTTCAATTGGTCCATCAAATCTTGGTGTTTTTCGTGCAGGGTGTTCAAAAGTTCTGTTTCGAAATCTTTTACGCTCTTAACGGGAACTTTTTGAAGCAACCCTTTGGTACCGCAGAAAATAATAGCAATTTGGTCTTCCACTTTATAAGGTGTATATTGCGGTTGTTTTAATATTTCCACATTGCGTATACCTTTGTCCAACACCGCTTGTGTGGCAGCGTCAATATCCGAGCCGAATTTAGCAAATGCTTGCAATTCGGTGAATTGAGCTTGGTCGAGTTTTAATGTACCCGAAACTTTTTTCATGGATTTTATTTGCGCATTACCACCCACACGCGATACGGAAATACCTACGTTGATAGCAGGACGTATACCGGAGTTGAAAAGGTTGGTTTCCAAGAATATCTGCCCGTCGGTGATGGATATTACGTTGGTAGGAATATAAGCGGAAACGTCACCTGCTTGTGTTTCTATAATAGGGAGTGCCGTGAGGGAACCGCCACCTTTCACTATCGGTTTCAACGATTCTGGAATATCATTCATTTGTCGGGCTATTTCATCCGATTCGATGATTTTGGCAGCTCTTTCCAAAAGTCTGGAATGCAAATAGAAGATATCACCGGGGTAGGCTTCACGTCCGGGGGGACGACGCAACAGCAAGGAGACTTCACGATAAGCCACAGCTTGCTTGGAAAGGTCGTCATAGATAATCAAGGCGGCACGACCGGTATCACGGAAGAATTCGCCTATGGCTGCACCTGCATAAGGAGCATAGAATTGCATAGCGGCAGGGTCTGATGCTGTAGCGGCCACTATGGTGGTGTATGCCATGGCTCCGTAGTCGGTTAAGGTTTTTACTATATTGGCAATGGTAGAACCTTTTTGCCCTACGGCTACATATATACAATATACGGGTTCTCCTTTGTCGTAAAATTCTTTTTGGTTGATAATGGTATCAATGGCGATAGCGGTTTTGCCTATTTGACGGTCACCGATAATTAATTCACGTTGTCCTCTTCCTATGGGAATCATGGCGTCTATAGCTTTGATACCGGTTTGAAGCGGTTCTTTTACCGGCTGTCTGAAAATAACACCGGGGGCTTTACGTTCCAAGGGTAATTCATAGGTTTCACCTTCTATAGGACCTTTTCCGTCTATAGGTTCGCCCAAGGTATTGATAACACGACCCAACATGTTTTCGTTTACTTTGATGGAAGCAATACGACGGGTACGACGGCAAATATCGCCTTCGTTTAAACTTTTAGGATCGCCTAACAATACTATACCTACATTATCATCTTCCAAATTGAGTACTATTCCTTGAATATCGGCAGAATCGAAATAAATCAACTCTCCCGATTGAGCATTGGTGAGTCCGTAAACACGGGCAATACCATCGCCCACCTCTAAAATAACACCGGTTTCTTCCAATTCACTTTTATCGGTAAAGCCGGCTAACTGTTGTCTGAGTATAGCAGAAACTTCTGATGGTTTTATTTCTCCCATATTATTATATGTTTTATATTTCTAATTTAAAAATTCACTTGATAACTTTTATCCACAAGTTCTTTTTTCAACTTGTCCAAACAACCTTTTACCGTGGCATCCACATAATAGTCGTTAAAATGCAAACGATAGCCGCCTATAAGGGCGGGATTGATACGTGTTTCTATTTCTATATTTGCATCAATAAACGATTTCACCTTATTAACAATGGTGTTAATACTATCTTGAGAAAGCTCTTTAGCACTGGTGATAACCAAGGTAACTATGTTTTTATTTTTTTTGTATAGTTTCACGAATTCATTGCAGATGGCATCCAACTGTAATTCTCTGCTTTTGCGGATAATAAGGTGCAAATATTTGAGCGTAATTTCATTAATTTGATGTTGAAACAAGGAATCAATAACGGCTATTTTTTTGTCTGCATGAATAATAGGGCTATTGATAACATTACGCAATTCTTTGTTATCGTCAAAAGTTTGGTCAATGGTGCTCACATCTGAATACACTTCTTCTATTTTGTTCATCTCTTCCGCAAATTCAAAAAGAGCTGTTGCATAACGAGATGCTAATTTTGTTCGTTTCATCGTGTGCTATTAATTTAACTTCATTTCTTCTACACGAGTATTGACATATCGTGTATGTTTGTCTTTGTCCGACAATTCGGATTTAACAATATCTTCAGCCATCTCTATAGACAATTCGGCTATCATATTTTTGATGTCTGCAATAGCTTTTTGTTTTTCTATATTGATGCTTTCTTTTGCGTCAGCAATAATACGTTGTCCTTCTTCTTGTGCCTTTATTTTGGCCTCTTCGTACATTTTGTCCCTCATCTTACGAGCCTCATTTAATATGGCATCACGTTCATCTTTGGCTTGTGCCAACAGCCGTTCGTTATTGGCGGTAAGCTGTTTCATTTGTTCACGTGCCTCATTGGCTTCGTTGAGGGCTTTGGTGATTTTCTCTTCCCGTTTGGATAACATATTCAGAATAGGTTTCCATGCAAATTTTGCCAATAATATCAATAAGATAGAAAACGACAAAAGCATCCAAAAAATTAAGCCTATTCCCGGATTTACAAGTTCCATACTTTATGTTTTATATTTTACTTAATCAATTTTTTTCGGTAAAAAACCGACAGGTGGAAAAAACTCCACTTGTCGGTTTGTTGTGTTTTATCTTAGATGAATAAGATTAATAAGCACACAACTATTGCGAAGAAAGCAACACCTTCAATAAGTGCTGCAGCAATAATCATGTTGGTACGAATATCGCCACCAACTTCCGGTTGACGAGCTAATGATTCCAAAGCGGCTTTACCGATATTACCGATACCAAGACCTGCTCCTATCGCTGCTATACCTGCACCGATACCAGCACCCATTTGTGCTAAACCTTCTAATAGAATGCTTAATACTGACATAAATTTAAAATTTTAATTAGTTATAAAATATTTAATTCTCGTTATTTAATTTCTTGACTATGTGCATGTGGATTTTCTGTAGCCATACCTATATAAATGGCAGATAAGAGGGTGAATACGAATGCTTGGATAAAAGCAACCAATAACTCTAATATTCCCATAAAAATATAAAAGAATACCGATACTACGGATACTCCGTATCCCAAACCTACGTTCATCTGTCCGAAAATGAATATAAGGCATATAAAACCCAAACCTATGATGTGCCCTGCCGTAATGTTGGCAAAAAGACGTATCATTAACACTATAGGCTTGGTGAATACACCTACTAATTCTACTACGGGCATAAGCGGAAGGGGTATTTTAAGCCACCATGGCACCCCGGGTGTGTTCACTATATCTTTCCAGTAATGTTTGGTGCCGTTGATATTGGTGATAACAAAAGTGAAAACAGCCAATACCAATGTTACGGCTATGTTACCCGTAAGGTTGGCACCGCCGGGGAAAATAGGAATTAAGCCTATTAAATTGTTAAGGAAAATGAAAAAGAACACCGTTAACAAATAGGGTAAATATTTATCGCTTCTGTCTCCCAAAGCCGGACGAGCCACATCGTCGCGGACAAACAAAATAAGCGGTTCTAATATTCTGGCAACACCTTTTGGGGCTCCTTCACCCCTTTTTTGGTATCCTTTAGCTGCCGCTATGAACATCCACAACATTAAAATAATGCTGATAAACAATGCTAATACATTTTTGGTGATGGAAATATCCACAAACTTGGCATCGGGATCTTTCATGCCGGTTTCATCCACTTTGATAATTTTACCTTTCATGGCGCCTTCTTTACAAACGGCATAACCCATATACGATGCTTCTCCATGGTGAAAGTGCTTGGAAGAAAAAGCATGAAAGCCGTTGTTATCAATAATCAGCACAGGTAAATAGATGGCGACATGTTTGTCTTTATAGGTGAGTATGTGCCAACTATATGCGTCTACCACGTGTTCGATAATGGTTTCTCCCGCATTAAACTCTTTTTCTTCGCTTGCCGCTTCCGTAGTGCCTGCATGGTTTGCCGTAAGGGCTTCCGATTCATTCTGTGCTTGGGCGTTTGGCAACAAAAAACCGACCAACACCGAAAAAACTATTATACTTAAAAAAGCGTACTTATTTCTATTACAATTACTTATCATCATTTTGTTCTTGTAAATTACCATGAATTTTCAATCTGCCAAGATACCAATTTTTTTTTGAAAAAAACAAACTATTTGCATTAAAAATGACAAAAAAAAATAAAAATCTTGATATTCAGTATGATATTTCTATTTATTTTTCCGTATATATGCTAATGGCTTGTAAGGTGTAGTTACGTTTGCGTAATAGGTTCAACACTCCTAGTTTGCCTTCCAAATGTCCTGCTCCGACGGCAAAGAAAACACTCTTATCAGCGGATAATCGGTGAATATGTTTGGCAAAGCCTTTATTTCTATGTTCTATTAACGCCTTGGTAAGCGACGGGTCGTTTTGTATGAGAAGTGACATGCCTTTAATGTCTTGTTGCTTGTAGAGTGTTATCAGAGAGTCCAATTCGTTGGGTTGACCCAAATTGTGCAACATTTCCGTTAATCCTTTGGTTTGCTGTTCCAAACTGATGCTTTGAAAGGCTTTTATCTGATCTTTCATGCTTTCCATGCCCATGGTGGCTATGCCGATTTTATCGGCATGGTTTTGTAATAAAAGGTCCATGGCTGTGCCATGTTTATCATCCATCATGATGATGGAATAGAAGAATATTGGTTGCATTTTGTTGAAAAATGTTAGTCCCATGCGTGTTTTCTTTCTTAACAAACTATCCAGAATATGGCAGTCTTCGGGGCTTAGTATTTGATCTATAGTGTTGTTTTTCATGGTGATATATTCCATGATATTCTCCACTTTGTGCAGGTCTAATTCCAGTGCCAGTAGTGAGCATTGTTGCATACAGGTCCACACCGTATCGTTTACCTCTTTTATCTCCTCATCGGTAATGTGTATGGTACCCATGAGGTAGCAGGTGTGGTGGCCGGGCTTGGATATTTGCCATAACAAGGCTTGGGCCTGAATAGGCAAACGGCATAATAAAATGCTAAAAAGGCTGAATATTATCAAACGTTTCATAATAAGAAGTTTAATGTTTTAAAGATATCCATTGTTGTATGTCTGTTATCCGCTGGCGATATTTGGATATTTGGCTTTCTATAAAGTTTTCACTATATTTTGATTCACAAAATCCGTTTCCTCTGGCTATGTATTCAGGGGATTCAAGGTCTATATCCGTATAGTTTTGCAGATATAAAGTATAATCTGTTAATAATTGTTGTAATCGGGCTTTGTCTGCAACAATACATTCTCCGTCGGTGAACCGGTAAGTGCGTTTCATGGTATGTAATTATATTTATGTAAAAGCAAAGATACCATTTTTTTATTTATTGAATGAAGACGGTGAAAAATATTTGTTCGCCGATATTGCCAAAATAAAAAGCATCTTTGAAAAAGCAACTATCAATATAGAATACAGGTCAAGGTAAAAAAAACGGAACTTTTCATTATTATTACTTACAACATAAACCTTAAACGGTAAAATGCAAAAAAAAAAAGATAGTCATTGAAAAGAATATACCCAAAAAAAGTATCTTTGCATTTTAAATAAAAAGTTATGCATTGTTTGACGGATTATGATATAAAATTATTGGTGGCATTAAACGAAAGTCTGCGTGGGCACAGGCAGTGTACCGATTTTTTTATCAATAACGGATATCCTGAGTTGGCCGCATTGTCTTTGGCAATACAATCGGATACCGATGCCTTGCAATGGCTTTTTGACAACGGATACCCTGAATTCGGGGTGTTGAGCAATGCCATAGACGGAGAAGAGTTGGCCATAGCGTGGTTGCAAAAATATCATTTGGATTTTTTGTCGGTATTTGCCGCCGCATGCAGGCAGGAAACGCCCGCTATCCGTTTTTTTGTGGAAAACAATTTGAAAGTATATATTTTTCTTATCAACACCATACAAGAGCTGCTGATACAGCAGTCGTGGGATGCTGATGATATACACAAAATCAGGAGAAGTTGATAAGGCATTACCTATGCTTTGCTCATCATTCGAAAACACGTGCCCTGCAATGACATTTTATGAAATGTCGCAGTATAATTGAAAGAATTTGAGGTCAGTCCGTGTGAGCATCCGTGAATGTTGTTATGAATCACCCTTATAACAATGCTTCGTAACGGATGTTTTTTACCTTTTACCGATGTTTTTTTCATAAACAAAAAAATGTTATCTTTGCACCTATAATAAAATTAGCAGAATTATGTCCGGAAATTCAATTGTAGTGGGAATTACCCATGGTGATGTGAATGGTATAGGTTATGAAATTATCACAAAAGTTTTAACTGACCCTACTTTTTTGGAGTTATGCACCCCTTTAGTATATGGTTCTTCCAAGGTGGCGTCGTATCATAGAAAGATGATGAAACATGTTTCGGAATTTACCTTTAACATGGTGAAATCTCCGGCACAAGCATTAGCTCAAAAGCCTAATATGATTAATATTACGGATAAAGAAATAAAAATAGAAATAGGTCGTTCTACTGAAATAGCAGGGCAAATGTCCCTTTTGGCATTGGAAAAGGCGGTGGAGCATGTGTTGAATCATCAAATAGATGTGCTGGTAACGGCACCTGTCAACAAAGATAATATCCATGCCATAGATGCCTCTTTTGTCGGTCATACCGAATATCTGGCAAAAATGTGTAATGTAAAAGATTATTTAATGCTCATGATAGCCGATGGTTTGCGTATCGGCACCGTTACCACTCACTGTGCTCTTAAGGATGTGCCCCAAAGAATAGATAAAGAAATTATAAAACGCAAATTAAAAGTTTTAAACAACAGCCTCAAACAAGATTTTAATTGCACTTCTCCCCGCATAGCAGTGTTATCGTTGAATCCGCATGCAGGAGAAAACGGCATGTTCGGCAAGGAGGAGCAAGAGTGTATCATTCCTGCCGTTGAAGAAATGTTTGAAGAAGGTGTTTATGCTTTCGGACCTTATGCCTCCGATGCTTTGTTCGGTAGCGGAGAATATGTTAAATTTGACGCCATCTTGGCTATGTATCACGATCAGGCCATGGTGCCCTTTAAAATATTGTCGCACGGTGAAGGCGTAAACTATACTGCCGGATTACCCATAGTGCGAACATCGCCCGCTCATGGTACGGCTTATGATATTGCAGGTACGGATAGTGCTTCGGCCCAGTCTTTGCGAAATGCTATTTATTTGGCTTGTGATGTTTATAGAAATCGTTTGAATTTCAGTACAGCGGAATAATTTTTTTTAACCCTGCATCATGTATACCATATGCCAAATATCGGAAATTGTTGACGGCATTTTGCAAGCCCGTGGAGACGGCAATGCCCCGATAAGAGATTTGCTCTATGACAGCCGTAAGGCGGCCGGCAAAGTGGATGCCTTGTTTTTTGCCATCAAAACACCCGCCAACGACGGACATAAATACATAAAAAATGCCTGCCAACAAGGAGTAAAGAATTTTGTGGTAGAGAAAAGTTTTGAAAATCAGATAAATAATTTTCAGCAAGCCAACTTTATCCTCGTAGATAGTCCTTTAAAAGCTTTGCAGAAGTTGGTACAATACCACCGCAGCCGGTTCAATATTCCCGTTATCGGTATCACCGGCAGCAACGGAAAAACCGCCGTCAAAGAATGGCTGTTTCAATTGTTGTGTGAAGACAAAAAAGTGGTGTATTCTCCCAACAGTTTCAATTCGCAAATAGGGGTGCCCATGTCGGTGTGGAATATGTCGGAAGGCGACCAATTGGGAATTTTTGAAGCAGGCATCTCTCGACCGAACGAAATGGCGGCTTTGGAGGCCGTTATTCAACCAACCATAGGCATTTTTACCAATATCGGCAGTGCCCACGGAGAAGGTTTTGACAATATTGACCAAAAAACGGCAGAAAAACTGCAACTTTTCCGGCATGTGCAGACATTGATATACAATGCCGACGACCCTTATATCGGCAAAAACCTGCAACAAAGCGATTTTGTAAGCCGTATTCAGCTTTTCAGCTGGTCGAGAACTAAAAAAGAGGTGAATTTGTCGGTAAAACAAATTGACAGCAACAATCATACAACGATCATGACAGCCGTTTACCAAGGCAGGGAAATAAAAGTGGAGATACCTTTTGCCGACAAGGCTTCCATAGAAAATGCCATACAATGTTGGGCTGCCATGTTGGTGTTGAATTATGATAACGATATTATTTTCAATAGGTTGAAAAAACTCACCCCGATTGCCATGCGTTTAGAAATGAAACAAGGCATCAATCGCAGTTTGATAATCAACGACACCTATAATTCTGATATCAATTCCTTGCAAATAGCCTTGGATTTGATGAGTCATCAACGGCAATATGAAAAAAGGACGGTGGTGTTGTCGGATATTCTGCAAAGCGGCAGTTCGGAGAAAGATTTGTATAGGGAAGTAAACCAATTGCTGAAAAACAGCCGTGTGGACCGATTGATAGGAATAGGGGAGTCTGTCCGTCGGCAGGCAGACTTGTTCAGCATGCAGAAAGAATTTTATGCCACTACCGATGATTTTCTGTCGCAATTCGACAGGCAGACCATCGACAAGGAAATTATTTTGATAAAAGGAGCCAGAAAATATCATCTTGAACGCATTGCCGGCTGCTTGGAGTTGAAAACGCACGAAACCGTTCTGGAAGTGGATTTAAGCAAAATGATTGCCAATGTCAACTATTATCGCTCCTTGATACAGCCGCAGGTGAAAACCATGGCGATGGTGAAGGCGTGGTCGTATGGTGCCGGAGATGTGGAAGTGGCCAATGCTTTGCAATATCACGGAATTGACTATCTGAC
Source organism: Bacteroidales bacterium UBA1205 (assembly GCA_002309615.1). Lineage (GTDB taxonomy): Bacteria > Bacteroidota > Bacteroidia > Bacteroidales > WCHB1-69 > UBA1205. The sequence goes on along the minus strand of DBXT01000034.1, from coordinate 3,710 downwards.
AGTTGCCTATGCCGACGAAGGTGCTACTTTGAGAGAAAAAAACATCCGTCTGCCCATTATGGTGATGAATCCCGAAAGCAAGGCCATAGATGCTTTGTTGAAATATCAGTTGCAGCCGGAGGTGTATAGTTTCAGTGTGCTGGAGATGTTGGAAGATGCTTTGAAGGGAAACACCGCCATGGACGCCCTGCATGTGCATTTAAAGATAGATACCGGCATGCATCGTTTGGGATTTATGCCCGGAGAGTTGGAGAAATTGGTAGACAAATTGAAAAACAATCCGCGGATAGTGGTCGAAAGTGTGTTCTCGCACTTTGTAGCCGCCGACGACCCCGCCGAAGATGCCTTCACACATCATCAGGCAGCTCTGCTTACGCAGTGTCATGACTATATCACCAAAGAACTGGGCTACCGTCCTATGAAACATATTGCCAACACGGCAGGATTGTGTCGTTTCCCGCAATATCATTTCGACATGGTG
>DBXT01000034.1:328-3087 GCA_002309615.1 Bacteroidales bacterium UBA1205 | reverse complement strand
CCCATCGGCTATGCAGACGGGCTGCCCAGAAGTGCCGGCTATGGCAAAACCGATGTCTTGATCAATCATCAAAAGGCAAAAATTGTGGGAAGCATTTGTATGGACATGTGTATGGTGGATGTTACCGATATAGATGTCAAAGAAGGTGACGAAGTGATTATTTTCGGAGAGCAAATGCCTTTGCAGTCTTTGGCAAGTTCGTCCGGATTGATAGAATATGAATTGCTTACAAGCATTTCACCGCGTGTAAAAAGAGTTTATTTGGAGGAGTAAATATATGATAACGTTTATTATTTCAATCATTTTATTGTTATTGGGATATTTGCTTTACAGCAAATGGATAGAACGTATGATAGGCGTGGATGCCCAAAGGGCTACGCCCGCCACCACCATGGCCGACGGTGTGGATTATGTGCCGATGAAGCCTTGGAGAATATTTTTGATACAATTTTTAAATATTGCCGGTGTGGGACCTATTGTAGGTGCCATTATGGGGGCGCAGTTCGGTACAGCCTCGTTTCTGTGGATAGTCTTCGGCAGTATTTTTGCCGGTGCCGTACATGACTTTATCTCCGGATATATGTCGCTGCGACACGACGGATGCTCCCTGCCCGAGCTCCACGGCAGATACCTCGGCAACGGCGTCAAGCAGTTTATGCGTTATTTTACGGTCATATTGATGATTTTGGTGGGGGCAGTGTTTGTAAAAACCCCCGCACAACTGCTTATCAACAACTATACGCCCGACTGGCAGTTGTGGATATGGCCGGCAATTATCTTTGTTTATTATATGCTTGCCACTATGCTGCCTATTGACAAACTGATAGGACGCATTTATCCCGTTTTCGGCATCTTGCTGCTGTTGATGGCAGTGTTTGTCATGTGTGCCTTCTTTTTCCGCCCCGAAGTGCACCTCACCGAGGTGTGGGAAGGGCTTGCCAACCGCCATCCCAAAGCCGATACCAACCCCATTTTCCCGATGATGTTTGTAAGCATCGCCTGCGGTGCCATTTCCGGTTTTCACGCCACACAGTCGCCGCTGATGGCACGCTGTATGGTGAACGAAAAACAGGCACGTCCTATTTTCTATGGAGCCATGATAGCCGAAGGCTTGGTGGCACTTATCTGGGCTGCCGCCGCCACCTATTTCTTCTACGACAAGGCAGACCTTTGTGCCGGACAGAGCGGAGACGCCATGGTGGGAGTTATCGCCAACGAGTGGTTTACGCCTGTTTTGGCGGTTGTTACGGTGCTGGGTGTTATTGCCGCCGCCATCACCTCGGGTGACACCGCTTTGCGTTCGGCAAGACTGATAGTGGCAGATATTTTCCATATTGACCAGAAGCCCGTTTACAAACGTTTCCTTGTGGCACTGCCTGTTTTTATGCTGGCAGGAGCCATATTGGTATATACCTTTGCCGACGCTGACGGCTTCCAGACCATCTGGCGTTACTTTGCATGGGCTAACCAACTTTTGGCAATGGTAACACTTTGGGCAATAACCGTTTATTTGGCCATTAATAAAAAAGTATATGCCGTTACGCTGATACCCGCATTGTTTATGACCATGGTATGCAGCACCTTTATACTTATCTCCGACAGCGGTTTTAACCTTTCCCACACGGTAGCATATCTGCTTGGCGGATTGATAACACTTGCCGCCTGCATAGGCTTCTTGGTATGGAAAATGAAGAAAAACAAACAGGCAAAACCTGTGGACATGACGAAAGATAATGCAACAAAGGTCCCTGAAAAATAATGGCGGGCTAAAATAAAACACATGCTTGTGTAAAACAAAAAAAAACGGAATGACATCTGTTTTTTCTTGTTAAAAAAATTTTTTCTACCTCAGGCAACAAAAAGGAGGAAAAAAGTATCCGTATAAGAAAGAATCTTTCAAAATGATTGCGTAAAATGAAAAAATTATCTCTTTTAACAGCGTTCTTTCTACTTGTTATGGGTAAAAGTTACGGTCAAAGCATTAGCATATCTTGGACATGCACTTTAAACGGAGAATGGACCGCACCGGACAGTGTAGTGATAGAAAATTTTAGCAGTTCGCAATGTCAAACCATTTGCTATCCTGACACAATGTGGCAAATTGACGTTACGGGCATCAATCATCCGGAATTAAGCGAGCCTTGTTTAAAAATATACCCCAATCCCATATCAGGTAAGGCGAAACTTAAATTCAGTTTGGCAGAACCCCAACCCGTCAGCATAAGAGTATTTGATTTGACAGGAAAAATTGTGCTCAGCGGACAATATGATTTATGCGCCGGAGAGCATTTTTACCGTTTGAATTTATCCTCTCAAGGATGTTATTGCGTACAAGTACAAACATATAAAAATAATTATACACAAAAAATCATCAATACCACATCCTGTACCTATAACCGATTGCAATATGAGGGTTGTGAAAATAAAACTTCGACTCCTGTCCAGAAAGCTTATACTACAATGGAAGGACATATAGGCGATACTTTGAACTTGGTGGTAATAAAAACCATAGACTCCACTAAAAGTTATACATTCTTCAAACAGATACAATTTGTTTTAGAGTCAGACACCAATTTTAATATCAGTTTTGACACAATAGATATACGATATTATTATGCAAATTTATATGATACACTCCATCAATCTGCAAATATGCCCGACTTTGACAATGAAGATGTTCTTTATTCTAAAGAAAAATATAATACTTGTAATTGGTATAGACCATATATGGTAAGATTTGGTTTAATCAATTGTCAAGA
>DBXT01000034.1:0-241 GCA_002309615.1 Bacteroidales bacterium UBA1205 | reverse complement strand
AATGTTCCTGTTTGCTACATGGAAAAGGTGAAAGACAAGCATTATATACTTCATGTGAATCTATTTGATACCATGTCCGATGTCCTTCTAACGTGGCTGCCCATACTGCAACCGATGGAAAAAATTCCGGATGATGCATCTATAGAACTGCAAGTACTTGTATTGGACGCCTCTCTTTATTCGTGGTGGTATAGTCATTGGCAATGGGAATAAAGTTTAGGACATCTCTAAAAATAGATAA
>DBXT01000064.1:3652-6073 GCA_002309615.1 Bacteroidales bacterium UBA1205 | reverse complement strand
GCATTGCGGGCGGTGAGCATGTCCACATTGCTGTCACCAATATATATGGTGTGTTCGTTTGCAACTTGGCATGTTGCCAATATTTCATTAATCATTTGCGGATGCGGTTTGGCTTGTCGTCGGGCGTTTAAGCCGATGACGGCATTGAAGATGATATTCGGGAAATAATATTGTATGATAGGCAGGGTGGCTTCGTGCATTTTGTTGGAAGCAACGGCTATCATTTTGCTTTGTTCCTGAAGTGCATGCAATAGTTCGGGGATGTCGTTGTAAGGACGGGTGGTGTCGAATTTGTGAGCGGAGTAGTATTGTAAAAAATCATTGGTGATGCTTTCAAAAACGGGCGTTTGGTGTATATCTTGCGGTGTGGAGCGTAGCAGTAGTTGATGAATTCCGTTTCCGACAAAATATTTGTATTGTTCCAATTCGTGGGTGGGTAAACGGTGCTTTTTTAAAGCGTGGTTTACAGCATTGGCTAAATCTTCCAAGGTGTATAAAAGGGTACCGTCTAAATCAAAAATGACTAATTTTTTCATAAAATTGTTTTTTTGCAAATGTACAATTTTTTTTGTTAGTGTTTTCAATGAGTATGTCAATATGGTAAAAAAATGATATTGTTTTTGTTAAAATAAATAAGAAAAAAAATGAAATACTAAAGAAAAAAAATGCTACCTTTGCAGATGTCAATTTAGATACAAATAATAATATAATTTATACAAAAAAACAAATAATATGATAAAAGGAGCAATTGTAATTGATACCGAAAGATGCAAAGGCTGTGCAGTATGTACAGGAGCATGTCCAAAGCAAGTGATATCAATATCAAAAAATGTGAATGGCAAGGGCTATAATTATGCCGAGGCCGTAAAAGAGGACGAATGTATCGGCTGTGCAAGTTGTGCATTAGTATGTCCTGATGGTGTAATATCCGTCTATAAAGTAAAGTTATAAACATTATAAAGTAACATAAAATGGCAAAAGAATTAAAGTTAATGAAGGGTAATGAAGCAATTGCCCGTGCAATGATTGCCAGCGGAACAGATGGTTATTTTGGCTATCCGATCACCCCGCAATCAGAGGTAATGGAAACATTAATGGCTGAAAAACCTTGGGAAACCACAGGTATGACAGTTCTACAAGCCGAAAGTGAAATGGCTTCCATCAATATGGTCTATGGTGGTGCAGCAACAGGTAAAAAAGTTGCCACATCTTCATCTTCTCCCGGTATCAGTTTGATGCAAGAAGGTTTAACCTATTTGGCAGGAGCTGAAATTCCATGTTTGGTAGTTAACGTAATGCGTGGAGGTCCCGGTTTAGGAACTATCCAACCTTCCCAATCAGATTATTTCCAATCTGTAAAAGGTGGCGGACATGGTGACTATCAATTGTACACTTTGGCACCGGCATCCGTTCAGGAAATGTATGATTTTGTATTTGATGCATGGGATATTGCTTTCAAATATCGCAATCCTGTATTAATTCTATCAGACGGAGCTATCGGTCAATGTATGGAAAAATTGTACACACGTGATTATCTTCCACGTTGGACAGAAGAAGAACGCAGAAAAAATGCACCATGGGCAACATGGGGAAAACCAGCTAACCGTGGTCATAATATAATCACTTCTTTGGAATTGGATTCTGCCCGTCAAGAAGTCTTCAATTTGAAATTGCAGGCAAAATATGCAGAAATGAAGGAAAAAGAAGTTCGTTATGAAGCATTGAATTGTGAAGATGCAGACTATATCATAGTAGCTTATGGTTCAAGTTCTCGTATTTCTATGAAAGCAATGCAAATGGCACGTGAAAAAGGTTTGAAAGTCGGCTTGTTCCGTTTGATAACCCTTTTCCCATTCCCGACAAAACAATTGAACGAAGTTGCACAACACGTAAAAGGAATTTTGACAGTGGAAATGAGTGCCGGACAAATGATAGAAGACGTTCGTTTAGCAACAGATTGTAAAGTAAAAGTAGAACATTTCGGTCGTTTCGGTGGTATTATACCTACTCCTACAGAAGTGTTGGATGCTTTAGAAAACAAAATTATAAAATAGGAGGAATAATTATGACAAGAGAAGATATAATAAAACCTGAAAATTTAGTTTATACCAAGACTAAAGTTTTGACTGATGCAGTAATGCACTATTGTCCGGGTTGCGGACATGGTACTGCTCATCGTGTAGTAGCAGAAGTTATCGATGAATTGGGTATTCAAGATAAAACTATCGGTATAGCTCCTGTTGGTTGCTCAGTATTGGCCTACAACTATTTTGATGTAGATTTCCAAGAAGCAGCACACGGACGTGCTCCTGCCTTGGCAACTGCCGCAAAACGTTTGAATCCGGATTTGTTTGTATTTACATATCAAGGTGATGGCGACTTGGCAGCTATTGGTACCGCAGAAACTATTCACGCTTGTAA
>DBXT01000064.1:0-3607 GCA_002309615.1 Bacteroidales bacterium UBA1205 | reverse complement strand
ATGGCTCCAACTACATTGGTAGGTATGAAGACTGCAACCACTCCTTATGGTCGTAACGTAGGTTTGAATGGCTATCCATTGAGAATTACCGAAATGTTGGCAACATTGCCGGGAACATATTATGTAACCCGTCAATCAGTACATACACCGGCTGCAGTTCGCAAAGCAAAAGCTGCCGTAAAACAGGCATTTGAAAATCAAAAGTTGAAAAAAGGACTTTCTTTCGTAGAAATAGTTTCCAGTTGCAACTCCGGTTGGAAAATGACTCCGGTACAAGCCAACAAATGGATGGAAGAAAATATGTTCCCTAACTATCCTATTGGAGATATAAAAGTTGAAGGAAAGATAGTGGAAGGTATAGATCTAAATAGAATAGTTGTAAGTAGTCCGTTATCAGTTAAATAATCATTAAAATCAGATAATCATGACAGAAGAAATAATTATAGCCGGATTTGGAGGACAAGGTGTTCTATCAATGGGTAAAATTCTTGCTTATTCAGGTGTAATGCAAGATAAAGAAGTAAGTTGGATGCCTTCTTATGGTCCAGAAATGCGTGGCGGTACTGCAAATGTATCTGTAATTATCAGTGATGAACGTATCAGTTCTCCTATTATTAATCAATTTGATACTGCTATCATTCTTAACCAACAGTCTCTTGACAAATTTGAACATACTGTAAAACCGGGAGGTCTTTTAATATACGACCCTAATGGTATTATTCATGAACCAACCCGTAAAGATATCAATATCTACAAAATTGCAGCAACAGCAAAAGCTCAAGAGATGGGAATTTCCAAGGTGTTCAATATGGTGGTATTAGGTGGTTTCTTGAAATTGAAACCTATCGTAGCTCCTGAATTTATTCACAAAGGACTCGAAAAATCCCTTCCTGAACGTCACCATGCTTTGATACCTCAAAATGAAGAGGCAATAGAAATCGGAAAAGGTATCATAGAACCTGTATATACTTTGTAATCAAAGTATGTAATACATTTAAAAAAGCACCTGTACGGGTGCTTTTTTTATGCGTTACAATGAATTGGTCAGCAAAAAAATACTATCTTTGCATTTTATAAAAAATATCACTATGAAATTCAGTAAATGTTTGGTATTGTCATTATTGTTTTTTGTATTGGGAAATGTCTATTCGCAAGATTCCATTGTTGCCCAGTCTGCATCAACGGCTGCGGGTGTCATGCAAAGACAATTAGGACATTTGAGTTGGCAGACAGGAGAGAAAATACCTAAAATGGAATTAAGCACTTTGTTGGATGCAACGCAATATAAACGATATAGGGTCAGTCACAATTGTTTTGTGGCATCTATTCCATTGTATGCCGTTTCAGGGACTTTGTTGGGTGCTTCAATATTCTGTTATGGAACAGGCAAGACTATCATCAACTCTTCATCAGACGGGGATGCCGGTACGGTTATCGGCGGTGTAATAGGAACTACTCTCATGTATGCCATGGGAACAATTTTTATCATTTCATCAGTAGTTGCCCTGATACCTGCTGTTACATTAACTATATATAGTACTACACAATTGAATAAAATAGCAAAAAATTATAACCAATTGCATGCTGTATCGTTGAATATGAATACGGGCATAGATCATATTGGTATGACAATAAATTTTTAATTTCTCATTGAACAACAATAAATGGATACAACAAGACAACAAAAAATATCAAAACTGATACAAAAAGAATTGTCAGAAGTTTTGCAAAAGGAAGGACCAAATATATATTCATCTGCCATGGTGACAATCACCAGAGTGGAAGTGACCAAAGATTTGGCATACGCAAGAGTCTATCTGAGTATTTTTGCCGTAAAAGACAAACAGCAAGTTTTTGCCGCCATAGAAAGCAAAGAGAAAGATTTGCGTTTCAAACTGGGACAAAAGGTGAAAAACCAGTTGCGGGTAGTGCCGGCATTGACATTTGTATTTGACGATACTTTGGATTATTTGGAAAATATAGATAAATTGTTAAAATCGTGAACGCCGCTCTATATATAGCAAAGCGATATTTGTTTGCAAAAAAATCACACAACATCATCAACTTTATTTCCATGTTGTCTTTAATAGGTGTTGCTGTGGCAAGCGGAGCTTTGCTTATAGTTTTGTCAATTTTCAACGGTTTACAAGATTTTATTGCTCAGTCGGTCAATGCCTTTAATCCTGATTTGGAAATTACATCCAGAGAAGGAAAAGTTTTTCCTCAACAGGCTATCGATTTGCAAACAATTGCCGCTTGGGACGATGTGCAATATTGTAGCGAAGTATTGTCCGATGTAGTGGTTTTTGCTTGTGAAGACAGGCAATTTATTGCTAAACTGAAAGGCGTTAGAAATGATTATACCAAGATGAATCGTTTGGATACGATGGTGGAAGGGCATTTTGTTTTGCATGAAAATGACAACGATTTTGCCGTTTTAGGCGGAAATATTGCCTATCGTTTGGATTGTTTTGCAGGTGTCCCTAACACATTCTTAAAGGTGTATTATCCTGACAGGATGCGTAAAAATGTGTCTATAAATAATTTATCTTCTCTCAATTCGCAAATAATCATTCCATCCGGCGTGTTTTATACTTATACGGAATATGATGCAGAATATGTTTTTGTGCCGATAGATTTTGCCAAACAATTGTTAGGTTATGATTCTGCATATACCTCTATAGAAATTAAATGTAAAGAAGGAAAAGTCAATGCCGTACAACGAAAATTGAAAGAAATGTACGGAGATAAATTCTATGTTCGCAATGCCTATCAACAAGAAGAAGATTTATACAAGGTAATGCAATCAGAAAAATGGGGAATATATGCCATATTGTCGTTCATTCTGGTGATAGCTATGTTTAATATTATCAGTATGATGACCATTTTGATATTGGAAAAGAAAGAGCAAATAAAAGTCTTCTATTCCATGGGAGCCGACAAGACAATGATAAAAAATATTTTCTTTTACGAAGGATTGCTCATCACCGGCATCGGCTTGTTGATAGGAATAGTGATAGGATTGTTGTTTTGCTTTCTACAAAGTCAATTCGAATTTATTACCTTTGGAGACGGTTCGTATTTATTGTCGGCATATCCGGTGAAGATTAAAATATTGGATGTAGTCATGATTTTGTTGGTTGTGTTTTTGACAACGGTTCCGGCAACCTATTTCCCGACAAGAAAACTATCTGTAGATGATTAAAATGCTGAAGATGAGAAATATAATAATCGTATTGATAGCCATATTTTCCTTTTGTGCATGTAATCGTTATAGCGAGCCCATGCATTTAACAGGATTTACGCAAGGAACATATTATCAAATTACTTATTTTGACAGCCAAAATAGAGATTTGCAGTCGGCAATTGACAGTATTTTAGCAGATTTCGACGCCACGGCATCTATTTATATTTCTTCGTCAATCATTTCCCGTTTGAATAGAAACGAAACCGATGTGGTTCTTAATGAAGATTTTGTTGACTTATTCACTTACGCTATGCAAGTGAGTGAACAGACGGAAGGTAAGTTTGACATTACTTTAGCACCTATAATTGACGCTTGGGGTTTTGGTGCCGGCAAAGAACGACCGATTGACAGCGTGGAAAT
>DBXT01000077.1:26529-30852 GCA_002309615.1 Bacteroidales bacterium UBA1205 | reverse complement strand
AATTAGTAAAATTTAGAGGTTGCCTAATATTGATTTACAAATGAGTGGACAAGTTTTAAATGAAATGAATGAAAACGAGTATGCTGAAGAAATTACATTATCCGATTTTACAAGTGGTGTAGATGATGAAATATATTTAACTGCACTTACTTCTATTTACAATGTATTTGAAGGGAGTATTGCTTCATATGAAGAACTTGATTTGTTGCTAACCGATATAGAACAAAGTGTAGTTGATACATTATGTTATGAAAATGTCCGTATGGCATGTGATATCTGCCGATACTCTTACCTTTACTGGAAAGAAAATTATATAGACTGGTGTAACCTATTATCTAATCCAGATAACGATTCTTTATGCTATACAACAGGAGGTTGGACAGCATTTAAAAAAATTATAAAAGGCGATGTGCAAGGAGCACTAACTGGAGCTGGAATAGGTACATCATTTGCAGGTATTGGGGCAGTAGCAGGAGCTTTAATAGGTGCTCCATTCGGTTCGGGTTTGGCAGGTATTGATATTGCATTAGACTCAGCTGCTGCAAGAGCAGATAGACAAGCAGAACTAAATAATTAAAATTTGTATTTATATAGTATGAAACTGAAAATTGTAGAATCCGCAAAAAAGGGTGGTGGTATAAAAAAACTAATTATAACCGTGATTATTGGTTTTTTGTTTTTTGTTTTATGTGATTATTTCTTTATTTTTCCGGAACACCCTATCTGGCGATGTATTTTAAAAGGCATCGTATTTCTGATATATTTTTTTATTGTTGCTGAATTATATCTCAGAGCAAAAGAAAAAAAATCTACTAAATAAGTACAAGCAAACAGGTAAATCACACAAGAGCAACTTTTGTTGCTCTTTTACCGTTTTTGGGAAAAGTTTTCTTAACAAATATTTCCAAATGGTGCGTTATGTAAGAAAGAAATTTCAGCAAAATTGGCATTAATTATAACGGAAACATATTATTTTTAGTTTATAAAAAAAATTCCCCATTTTTACCTTTCGTATTATTTTTTTTCGTATCTTTGTAGAAAATTTAGTTTTCTATGTTTTTAGTAGGATTATTAGAAGAAAAACGGTAAAAAAAAATTATTAACAAAAAAATTTAAGAATATGAAAAAGTTATTATTCGCTGCATGTGCAGCATTAGTTATGACAGGAATGTTATTTGTTTCCTGCAAGAAAGAGAAAGTTGAAATTGAAAAAGTCAGTACTTGTGTAGATAAAATAAGAAAAGAACCACCGGAGATACACTGGGAATGGCGTGTGTTTTTAGTCCCTGAAGAAAACGGGAGATGTTATGCTTACCATAAATGTATAGCAAACGCCACTATATATAGAAATGAGTGTGACCCTAACAGTTCATTTACTCCTGGAAATCAAATAATGCCGTTATATGATGAACATGGCAACCACATTTGGTTTCGTTGTGATTATTTAGAAAATTATATTACTATATCAGATGATGGGCAAGATACATCCTTGAATGGAGACGGATTTGAATTGATAAGAGCCGCCATGGAACAATTATATGAAGACGGAGGGTTGCTAATTCCTATAAACGAATATATAAGTTCACATATTAATTAATAAAATATTTATAGTTATGCGAAAAATTACTTTGATTATCCTTTTACTTATCTATTTGACATTCAATGCTTGTGTCGGGAATAAAAAAGTGACCATGCAAACTACTTATTCTATGTTAATGATAGATACTGCTCATAAGTTTCCATTGTGGACAATAATAGAAGATGACAACAGAATTCGTTCATTGATAGTGTTATCAGAAAAGGATTCTTCTATTTATGTGCTGGTAGAAAAAGATAGTGTATTTGAACCCATACGGTCTTTTGTTTTGGATGATAATACCAAAAAGTATTTGTTTGCTGAAGAAATGGATAAAGCGGGTAAATCATCATATTTTAATATGATGGATTCCAACACTCTACTTATTACAGCTAATGCGCAAGTATTTTCTGTATATGACATTCAAACAGGAAAAATGCTTCATCAACAAATTATGCAAAATGATGATAGTGTGTTTATTTCTGAATTGCCGTGCAATGTAAAAGCAGGTTTGTTTTATGATAATAATTGTGGTCAACTAATTTTTCATCCACTTATAACAAGAGATATTTTATTGCCAGATTATCCTATGTTGGCAGGTAAAAATATTTATACGGGAGAAAATCAGTTGTATGCTATGCGTATGCCTAAAGTGAAAGAATTTACAGGTAGATATTCTAATTTAGAATACGATATGTTATATTGTTATGCCGAAGGTAATTATGTGGCTGCATGGAGTAATTCTCAAGTAATATTTTCTTTTAATCCAAGTACGCAAAAAATAGATTCTTTTTATGTTAAAAGTAAGCATTATACGCCTTATCCTAAGCAATATGACAACCTGCCACCATTAGATTCTCGTAATTCCTTAGAATTGATGCAGTTTAAAATTCATTCCATGTATTATGATTATTATAATACAGCTCTTGTATACGATAAATATCGAAAAGTATTTTATAGATATTTTTCTCCAGCACAGAAAGAAAAATCTAAAGATGGTTTGAAAAATGATATTACCACAAAATTGGCAGGTGTAACAATTTTTGATAAAAATTTTAATTACATAGGTGATTATTTGTCAGAAAATCAGTTTTTTCTATATACGGCAAATAGTGTAGTTACTTCAAAAGGCATCTGTAGGTTGGTAAAGAAATTTGAAAACGAACAATTTGTTGGATATGAAGTTGTTACCATTAAATTTAACTATTAAATTATTCTTGATAGGATTATTGCTCTTTTCCTGTGGTGGAATATCACAAGGTCAATTGTCAACTAATGCCGATATGAGATTATTACAGCGCTATGTAAATGATAACTTTAACAAAGCAATAACATTTGAGGATTATGTAGTATTTACATGTTTTGAAAAATTTCTATGTGAAAACTGTTATCGTATTCCAATGGATAGTATCTACAGGCAAGTGTGTAATAAATATTTTAGCCATGCCATTTATGTGGTAATAGATACTCCGAAAACTAAAACACGCTTACAGCAATATGCATATCCGAACATATATTTTCTATACGATAAACATCATCAGATGACAAAATATGGTATTTTGCAAGTTGTTCCACAAGTGATGGTATTTGAAAATAAAAAAATAAAATACACCGAATTGTATAATAGGAAATAACAACAACTATTAAGTCCAAAAAATTGTATCTTTGTGCAGTAATTTAAAGTAATAGAAAATGTCTCAAAAATACTTTAGAAAATTTGGCAATTTATCCCTATAGTGTAGGGTTAGTGCTATAGGGATAAAAAAGGTGATTACCTTGGATAGTCTCCACACAAACGACTATCCTTGATTCTCACCCACAAAACAATAATGAAAATTCATTTACTTTGTCTTTGTTAATTCACAAAGCCCAGAAACGTTACAAAAGTATTAAAAAATTTTGTAATATGAGAAAATTAAGTAAATAATATTAATAAAAAAACAAAAGAAATGAAAAAGTTATTATTCGCTGCAGGTGCTCTAATAACTGGAATATCCGCTTCAGCAGGTTCTGCTGCAACTGAATTAGTACAAAAACTTTAAATTTTAATTAATCATGGCAAAAGAATTAACCAAAATTCAAAAATTTGTTTTAAACCATAGGTATATTTGTTACACAATCACTGATATTTTCATGGGTGTAACTACGTTTATCATAGACCGACTCCTTATGCAAGGCAGTTTGAGTAATATAAATGCAAGTGATATTATTAAACTCCTTACGTTTTTGTGGTCTTTCTTTTTCGTAACATTTTATCTTTACGACATGGTGGAGAAAAATCTTCGCAAATATATGCAAGAAGAATAAATTGTTCTCCATGTAAAACTTATAAATTATTAAAATATGGGCAACTTAAAAGCAAGTTGCCCATTTTTACCTTTCGTATTATTTTTTTTTCGTATATTTGCCGAAAATTTATAAATAATGCTTTTAATTGGATTGTTATCGGTTGTTTTTGTTGGCTTGGTGGTGCTGGGCTCGCTCCGCATTGCATAAGATAGTAAAAGTAAAAGAATTTTACACTATTGAAAAGAAATAACTGAATAAACATAAAACAACTCATAGGAATTGTAATAATTAAATATTAAAAAGGGCACTTTTTAGGTGTCTTTTTTGTGAAAAAAGAGAAAATGCAAAAATTTTTTTCCATTTTGTTCCTTTTGTATTATTTTTTTTTGTATATTTGCCGAAAATTTATAAACAATGCTTTTAATTGGATTCTTATCGGTTGTTTTTGTTGGCTTGGT
>DBXT01000077.1:22485-26458 GCA_002309615.1 Bacteroidales bacterium UBA1205 | reverse complement strand
AACCGATTATGTAATATCCAATCAAAAATATACTTATGAAAAAATAGCTTTCTTCTGTCCCCTGCAAGGGGGGCGAACAAACATTTTTAATACACGGAAAAACCAAGAAGAAAACGACAAAAAAATTATTATTAACATAAAATATTAAAGAGATGAAATCAAATAAAACAATAGCCATAATGGCATTAGTTATAGCAGGAATGTTATTTGTATCCTGCAAGAAAGAAGAGAGAAGTCTTCACAATAAAATGATTCAGATAGAAAAGCAGCAAAAAAATTTGTTAGATGAAGGTAGTTATCCATTTGTTCTTTCAGAAGAAAATTTACCATTTCAGTATGCTGTATATGGTGATGATGAACTAATTTTTTTTGAAGGTATTCATTCTATAATTTCAGAAACAACATTAGGATATTGCATAGCTACAATATTAGAAGATGGAATGTGTGGTTATGGTTATGTTGATATAACAAGTGCATATTATGATTCAACACTTATATCAATTGATATTATAGATATTGATAGTATGGATGAAGAGTTGATATATGGAATTAATCACATAAGGACAAATAATAAAAATAGATTTGATAGGTGGGTTAAAAGAAAGATGGGTCGACGTACTGAAATTAATATGTGGAAGGAAGGTGATTATTATTGTGCATGTGTAATGAGATATTAAATTAATTATTAATGTATTATGAATAAACAAATTGTGATAATAGCACTTATGTTGCTTTGTGTAAAAGTAGATGCTCAAAAGAATAAAGTTCCGGAAAAACCGTTTTATTTAATTGGAAATTCTGATGTCTATTATACCGATAGTTCTGTAATAAATGGACAAACGGTTTATACCGACAGTTTGGTATGGGAAAAGAAAGTAATTTATACGGATAGCATAGTAGATGAAAATGCTTTGGTAATTTATACCGACAGTAATATCTGCAAGGAACTCAAAAACTATCATATTCAACTGCACAACGATCCGCTGTTTACGGCTGCCATTTACAAAAATAGTTACGACTATCACAACCTGATGCAATTAACAATTATAAAGTTGTTGCAAGAGCAATCAAACAAGGTCCCTGTTGAAAAAGGTATGTATTTTGTTTTTTCTTCAGACAAAAAGTATGTGAAATATGCATCTGTAAGATATTCTGATACAGATAAATATAAAAATTATTTACCTATCACTGAAAATAAAAATTCTTCTTATACTTTTTTTATGTCCAATATGAAACATGCTTGCAATTGGGTGGCAACAGAAATGGAAAAAGGAAATATTGTAAGTATTGGAAGAAAAAACAAACACCAGTATATCTGTAAATCATTTGAAAATAGTCTAAAATAATTCTAAAATAATATAAATAATTAAAAATATGAAGAAAATAGTTTACTTATTAGGTATGGTCATTGTTATTGGATTTACTGCATGTGAAAAGAGTGTAGTTGAATTATGTGATAAAGAATCATTGACACTAAAAAATCAACAGAAAAATTTGGGAGATGATACTTATCCGTTTATATTAGAAGAAGGAGACCTTCCGTTTAGATATGCTGTGTATGAAAGTGATATTAATGTTGTATTTAATTATGTAATGAATGTACTATCAACTGAAAACGGCTTGGGTTATTGTGAAATTTCTTATTTAATTGAAGATTCCATTATTTGTTATGGATATGTATCAGAAATAGATGTTTTTTATGAACCTATATTTGAAGGAGAAGGAAGTGTGGTTACTGGATGGATAATTAGAGATACAACTACATCAGATAGTATTGATGTTATCATGGAATGGGCACATCAACAAATAAATAGAGGTTTGGTAGTATCTGTTTCTTATGATGAGCGTAGAAATGAATATTTCGCAATTGCTAAGCAATGGCAAGATGATTAAATGTTTGAAAGTGACTTTAAAGGTCACTTTTTTCTATCTAATTGTTGTGCGTAAAGTTTTAATTTTTAATGGCTTTTTCTTTAATTCAGCGGACGTTTCCATGACTGATGCCAAAATTTTTCCCCCATTTTTACCTCTCGTATTATTTTTTTTTGTTTATTTGCAAAATGAAAAATTCAATATCATGAAAAGAAAAATTAAAAAGGAATTAGCACAAGTTTTTCAATGGATATGGCGGAGTTCAGGTCTTCCGTTCAGTATTGTATTTATAGGAGAAAAACGCAAAGAAACAGATTCTTTTTGCTCTTTTCATGATATTGAAAAGCAAAATTTAATTAGTGAACATTTGTTCCGCCTGCGCCATGCAGTATGGTATTTGTGCAAGATAAAGGTGCCCAAACATTCACCGTTATTGTCTGGGCACGGTGGCAATAGCGGCATGATTCCCAAAACCTGAGTGCTTTATGCAGCAAAGGGATTTTTTTCTTTTCCATTCCTTGTGCCAAAAGCGGTTTATTAACTGCATGTGAAAGAAAAAGGAGGCTGCCACCTTTTCATGGCAGCGAAAAGATAACATAAAAAAATAATTGAGATATGAAAAAAATTTTTTTAGCTGCTGTAGCAGCATTCGTAGTTGCAGGCTTGGTTTTTGTTGCCTGCAAAAAAGAAAGTAAAACTCATAATGAAACACCTACAAAACTAACTTCGCATTCCACAGGTAATAATCAGCCGTGTTGTTCCATAACTTGTGAAAAAGGAAGCTGTTACTCATACGCAGACGTATGTCATTGTGCGTGTACATTTTTAAACAAACCGGATTGTCATGGTAGTAGTAGTAATGTAGCAGCTATGTCTGATAATCTTTTTGACGGAAGGGAACATATCATTTTAAATGAAAATTTTCTGACAGAAATTGCAAATGACCAAGAAGTGCTTTATTCTCTTAACAAAACCTATGCAACTGAAGTAGCCGACAAACTGGATGATTTTGTTACTTTAATCAACACTTACGGTTACCATTTGAATACCAAACAAGCTTTGTTAGACTACTATGCAATTATTGATTACATCAATGCAAGAGAATCCCTTTTTACCATAGAAGAATTACAACTATTTTAGCATTCCAATCATTACCAAATAAAAAAAATGTGCATTCCCAATGCAGCAAATCTAAAGGTGCAGAATACTGCACCTTTTTTAATAGGAAATAATTTGCTACAATAGAACAGCATTTTAAATTCACATAAATAATGCGTCATTTTTTTTCATTCTTTTCACGATATGCGGTATCAAAATACGGCAGAGAATATGTGAAAAAAAAATATTACCTTTGCATTTTCAAACAAAAACTTTAATTGTACACTACAATGGACACGAAAGTAAGAGTAAGATTTGCCCCCAGTCCGACAGGAGCCTTGCACATCGGTGGCGTAAGAACGGCATTATACAATTATTTATTTGCCCGCCAGCACAACGGCCAATTTATATTAAGAATAGAAGACACCGATTCCACCCGTTTTGTTCCGGGAGCGGAAGAATATATTATAGAATCGTTCCAATGGTTGGGCATAGCATTTGACGAAGGCGTTCACATTCCCGACAACAAAGGCATCTCCTACCGCCAGTCGGAAAGGAAACCCATCTACAGGCAATATGCCGACCAACTCTTAAAAGACGGTCATGCCTACATTGCATTTGACACGCCGGCAGAAATAGAAGAAAAACGCCATACCCTGCCCAACTTTCAATACGACAGTTCCACCCGTATGGACATGTGCAACAGTCTTACCCTCTCCCCAGAAGAGGTCAGCAGCCGTATAGCACGTGGAGACCAATATGTTATACGCATAAAAATAGAACCGCACCACGATATAGTGGTACACGATATGATATGCGGGGACGTATGCATCAATTCCTCTGTTTTGGACGACAAGGTGCTATGGAAGTCGGCAGACGGCCTTCCCACCTATCATTTAGCCAATATAGTGGACGACCATTTAATGGAGATATCCCATGTTATCAGAGGTTCGGAATGGCTGCCGTCGGCACCGCTACATGTATTGCTGTATCAATATTTAGG
>DBXT01000077.1:0-22446 GCA_002309615.1 Bacteroidales bacterium UBA1205 | reverse complement strand
GACGGCAACGGCAAACTCAGCAAACGAGACGGAGACCGCTTGGGATTTCCTGTTTTCCCCTTGCAATGGACCGACCCCAAAACGGGAGACACAGCCATAGGATATCGTGAACAAGGATATCTGCCGCAAGCCGTTATCAACTTTTTGGCACTCTTGGGCTGGAATCCGGGCACCGAGCAGGAAATATTCTCTTTAGACGAATTGGTACAGGCATTTTCGTTGGAACGCGTAAGCAAATCCGGAGCAAAATTCGATTTCGAAAAGGCAAAATGGTTCAATCATAAATATTTACAGGCAATGCCTTTGGAAACCGTCAGTGACGAATTTGCCAAAATACTCCGGAGTAAAAATATAGAAGCCCCGCGGGAATACATACAAAAAGTGGTTGCCTTGATGCTGGAAAGAGTGAATTTTGTCAACGAATTGTGGGAGCAATGTGCTTTCTTTTTCTTAGCACCCACCGAATACGACCCGCAAGCGGTGAAAAAACGCTGGAAACCGAATACAGAACAACATCTGCAGGCAATTGCCGGCATTCTCAACAATATACAACCCTTTGACAAACAAAAAGCCCACGACCTCACCATGCAATACATTGCCGACAAGGAATTGAACACCGGTCAAATTATGAATTCACTGCGACTTTCCTTGGTAGGTCAGACCAAAGGTCCCGATTTGTTTGAAATTATCGATATGTTAGGCGTGCAGGAAACTGTACAACGCATACAAAGAGCTATTGACAACATACATGTAGAGGAATAAAAGCGGTGGAGAATAAAAAAAACATTCTCGTTTGGGTTTTGTATTGTTTTTTTTACTACCTTTGCAACCTAAATTTTTAACAAAACATTTAACACAAATACAATGAAATCAGTATCAATGAGCGGTTCTCTCAGAGAGAACGTAGGGAAAAAAGATGCCAGAACACAAAGAGCATCGGGTATGATTCCATGCGTAATGTATGGTAAAGGTGAACAAATACATTTTTTGGTGGACGAATTAACATGCCATAACTTTTTCTATTCACCGGAAGTACGTTATGCAGTAATAAACATTAATGGTGTAGAACACAGAGCCGTTGTTCAAGAAGCACAATATCATCCTGTAACAGATAAATTATTACACGTTGATTTTTTAGAAGTTGCCGATGACAGAGCTATTAACATAGCTATTCCTTTAATGGTAAAAGGCAATTCCCCTGGTGTTATGCGTGGAGGTAAATTATCCAAAAAAGTTCGTAAAGTAAAAGTACACGGTTTGTTAGCCCATATTCCGGAAAATATCACTTTGGATATTAGCAAATTGGATATCTTGGACTGTATTCGTGTAGAAGACGTACAATTGGAAAACATTTCCATAGTGGAACAACCTTCTAAAGTATTGGTAAGCGTATTGCCCACCCGTAACATAGAAGATGCTCCTGCAGCAGAATAATACGATTCTTTTTATAATCTATTTTTCATAATAAATTTATTTTTTTTATCCTCCTGTCATGGGAGGATTTTTTTGTGTCTGCCAAACAAAAATGGCATGCAAACAATATTTTGAATAGACGCAAGATTACTATCCCCAAAAGATTACAAATCGGCTCGGCATAAAAATATTTGCCGAGCCGATGATATAAAACCAAAATTATGGTGATGTATATAGTACGGATACTATATCATATCAAAGCCTGTATATTTTTGTAAAGCTTGGGGTATGCGAACATGCCCGTCCTCGGTTTGATGGTCTTCCATCAAAGCTGCCATTATTCTGGGCAAAGCCAAAGCAGAGCCGTTGAGGGTATGGGCTAACTGTGATTTTCCGTTTTCGGCTTTAAAACGTAATTTCATTCTGTTGGCTTGGAAAGATTCAAAATTGGACACAGAACTTACTTCCAACCATTTTTGCTGACCTTGCGACCACACTTCAAAATCAAAAGTGAGGGCGGAAGTAAAGCTGATATCCCCTCCGCATAATCGCACTATACGATACGGCAGTTCCAATTTTTCCAACAAAGCCCCCACATGAGCCTTCATTTCTTCCAACACTTGGTACGATACGTCAGGATGCACTATTTGTACTATCTCCACTTTATCAAATTGATGTAAACGGTTCAGCCCGCGGACATCTTTACCATACGAGCCTGCTTCCCTACGGAAACATGCCGAATAGGCACAATGACAAATAGGAAAATCCGATTCTTTCAACAGCACATTGCGATATATATTGGTTACGGGGACTTCTGCTGTAGGGATAAGATACAAATTATCCAAATCGACACAATACATTTGTCCTTCTTTATCCGGCAGCTGTCCGGTTGCATAGGCCGATGCTTCGTTTACAACATAAGGCACCTGCACTTCTTCGTAGCCGGCGGCAACAGCTTCGTCGATAAAAAAGTTGATGAGAGAACGTTGCAAACGAGCTCCTTTGTTACGATAGACAGGGAATCCTGCACCGGTGATTTTCACACCGGTTTCAAAATCCAAAATATTCAGTTTTTTACATATTTCCCAATGCGGCAACAAGTTGCCTTGCGATGCGGCTTCTCCGTGAGCATACACTATTTCATTGTCATCGGCCGACTTTCCCTTAGGTACCGAACTATGCGGCATATTGGGCAAGAGCACTAAAATATCATTCAAACGCGTTTCGGTATCAGCCAAATCCTGCTCTAAATCTTTCGCCGCGTTTTTTAAAGAAGTATTTTCATCCTTCAAAATCTGAGCCTCGGAGGCTTTGCCTTCTTTAAACAAAATTCCTATTTGTTTGGCTATGGTGTTTTGCCGAGCTAAATTGTCATCCAGCTGTTTTTGCAAAGCACGTTTTTGATTATCCAACTCCAATATTTGTTGTACCTGCTCGGTGGCATCAAAATTTTTTACTTGCAATCGTTCTATTACCACCTGAGGATTTTCTCTTAAAAAATTTAATGTTATCATCTATGTAAAAATTTGAGCAAAATTACGTATTTTTGCCGAAAAAAAACAAATAATACGAATAAAATATAAAATACTAAAATTGTGATTATTACATTTTCTCTCCTAGTCTTATTGATATTTGCCCTGCTAAAAAAAAGTTGGATTTGGCATATTTTTCACCATGAAAAAGTTGTTTATCTCACTTTTGATGATGGTCCGCAAGAGGAATTGACGCAAGAAATATTACAAATTCTCCGGCAAGAAAACATCAAAGCAACATTTTTTTGTGTCGGGGATGCAGCCGGAAGATATCCTCACCTGATGGAACAGATTCGCCAGCAAGGGCACAGCATAGGCAATCACACCATGCATCATTTAAACGGATGGCGAACTCCTTTAAAGGAATACCTGCAAGATGTACAAGAAGCCCAAACCTATTTGAATGCAAGATATTTTCGTCCTCCATACGGAAAACTGACGCTATGCCAATGGCTAAAACTACGAAAACACTTTCATATTATATTATGGACTGACATCAGCTACGATTGGTCGCCGAAAATGACTCCTGAACGTTGCTTTAAAAGAGTAAAATCAGCGGCAAAACACGGAGGAATAGTAGTATTTCACGACAATCCTAAAGCGGCTGACAATATGCTGCAGGTGTTGCCGCAGTTTATTCGTATGGCAAAAGAAAACGGAATGACTTTTAAAACCTTTGATTAAGCTTTCGTGCTTAAACTCGTCACATCAGCTATCTCTTTTTTACGTTTTTTACCGTTTATTCCTTACTCGTTTGTATTTGTAACGGAAAAAAATGTTGTTTTTTTTTAGTTCAAAGCCTATGCTAAAAAATCTATAATACAAGTCTGAAGCCAATTTCATTAGCACCTTCGGGAAAAATATAAAAACGACCGGAGACACGGCATGAATTATCGCCAAAACACCAACAACCGCCTCGGCACACTCTGTAGATGCCGCTTGACGGGCCTTGAGGATTCACCGCCTTGCTTTGTGCATAATATTTAGCATCATACCAATCGCTGCACAATTCAAATACATTTCCCGCCATGTCGTAAATTCCGAGTTCGTTGGCATTTTTACGCATCACAGGATGCGATTTATCATCACTGTTTCGGGTATACCAAGCCACGTTACCAATCTCATTACCACCGGCATATCTACAACTCCGGCTTTTGTTTCCGCCTCTAGCGGCATACTCCCATTCCGCTTCCGTGGGCAAACGAAATTTCAAACCGGTAATGGCATTCAAGCGTTGGATAAAAGTATCACAATCATTCCCGCTGATGCCATAAGCAGGATATTCAGTACCTTTTCCCGTTTGCCACCGCCAACAACTTTCCGCACTATCCATCAGCGCCTGCCACAATTCTTGCGTTACCTCATACTTACAAATATAAAAATCACTTATGGTTACGCTGTGTTGCGGTTTTTCATCCTCTAACGCATCATTGTCATCGGAGGCTGCTCCCATTTTAAATGTTCCCCCTTGCACCTTTATCATATCTTCCGCCAATGCGTCTATACAAGCTATACCGGTATGGATATTAACGACAAATATGGCCGTATAGGTCGCATTTCCTTCTACATTTATGCTTCGGGGATTGGAGGTATTCCCGTCATCCCACTTCAAAAATTCACAACCATCGGAAGGTATCGCAGCTATTTCCAATATGGTTCCTTTGGCAAAATTTCCGGAACCGGCAACCGTTCCAAAAGGCTCATAGCCGGATTTCACCTCTATGCGGTATTCTTTACGACAACCTGTTGATATCAATATTAATAATGATACCATTACTAAAAAAATCTTTTTCATATCCTATGTTTTTAATGGTTACACCAAACAAATTTTAACCATTCATCTTTAATGATGATACTATTTTTTTATCATCCCAAACATGAATTCATTGTGCAAATATAACTTTTTTTTAAATATCGCTGTTTTTAAAAAAAATAAGTAATTATCAATTAATTACAATAAATTTAAAAACATTAACGGCATAATTGCAATGAAAAAAATTCACCTCAAAAGACAGATAAAAAAAATATACTCTTTACACACAACTATTTTAAAGAAATTAGCTGATATGTTTTGAATATTTAGTATCTTTGCATTTTAAACTGAATTTTATATTATGGCAGAAAAGAAAAAGACAGGATACGATTGGAAATTTGTTACCATAGGCGGTACTACACGCGTAAGTATAGAAAGCGGAAAAGACTTACAGCACTTACACGAACTGGATCAAAAGTTATGGACAGTGCTCAGTTGTCCGGTAAAGGGTTTGGAACTGGACGAAAACACACTTTCCTTAATGGACGGTGATAAGGACGGAAAAATTCGTGTGCAAGAAGTGCTGGATGCAGTACAATGGTTGCTAAAAGTGGTTAAAAAACCTGATGTATTATTACGTCAAGAAGATTTTGTTCCCTTGGACTACATCAATTGTGATACCGAAGAAGGCTTAAAAATTCACAATTCTGCTCAACAGATATTGAACAATTTGGGACTAAACACCCCTCACATCTCTATTGCCGATACCGCTGACAGTATGGCGATATTTGCTCAAACTAAATTCAATGGTGACGGCATAATAGTGGAAAATTCCACCGATGATGAAAAGTTAAAAAAAGTAATAGCAGATTGCATTGCCACTTTAGGTGCAAAGCTTGACCGTAGCGGAGCTGATGGTATAGATTCACAACAAATAGAAGATTTTTACACTCTTTGCGGCGAATATAAAGTATGGAGAGATGCAGGAACTGCCGATGCAGAACATGTATATCCCTATGGTGACAACACCGAAGATGCTTTGAATGCTTATATGGCACTCAAAGATAAAGTTAACGACTTTTTCATGCGTTGCAAACTCATTGCTTTCAATGCCGATACATCTTCAGTGTTAGACGTACAAGTGTCAAAAGTTGAGGAAATCAGCGGCAAAAATTTGGCTGAATGTAATGACGAAATTGCCGCTTACCCGTTGGCAAGAGCCAATAACCGCTGCGAATTGCCTTTAAACGAAGGCATCAACCCTGCGTGGAAAGCTGCTTTTGCAGACCTTAAACGACTGATATTGGATACTGACTTTGCAGGCAAAGCCTTTATCACCGAAGACGAATGGCTGGCATTGGAAAAAAAATTCCAACCATATATTGCATGGAAAGCCGACAAAAAAGGCGAACAAGTGGAGACTTTGGGACTGGACAGAATTAATGAAATATTATCTGCCGACGAAAAAGAGGCTTTATTGGCATTGATAGAACAAGATAAAGCATTGGAAACCGAAGCCAACGAAATTGCTTCAGTAGATAAATTTTTACACTTTTATAGAGACATTTACCAACTTATCAAGAATTTTGTAACCTTTGCCGATTTCTATGACAAGGATCGTTCGCTAAAAAGCATTTTCCAAGCCGGAACTTTGTACATAGACCAACGCAGTTGCGACTTATGCTTGAAAGTCAGCGACATGTCCAAACATAATGCCATGGTTGCCGACAGCGGTATGTTTTTAATCTATTGTGATTGTACATCCAAACAAAAGAACGCCACCATGACCATAGTTGCCGCCATGACACAAGGAGAGGTAGACGAGTTGGTAGTAGGTAAAAATGCCATTTTCTACGACAGACACGGTTTGGATTGGGATGCGGTGGTGACCAAAATTGTGGACAATCCTATCAGCATCAAACAAGCATTTTGGTCTCCGTATCGTAAATGCAGCCGGTTTATAACAGAGCAAATCAACAAATTTGCAGCCGACAAGGATACAAAAATGACAGGAGATTTAACCAACACCATATCCGACACAGGCTCAACACTCACCGACGCCAATGCTCAACAGCCTAAAGAATCGGCGGGGAAACAAGCTTTTGATATGAGCAAATTTTTAGGTCTCTTTGCTGTAATAGGCATGGCATTGGGCACTATTTGCGGCTTTTTATTACAATTGGTACAAGGCTTTGCCAAACTCCAATGGTACAAAATGGTGTTGGTATTGATAGCTATCGTATTGGTAATATCAGGGCCGTCTATGATTATAGCATGGCTGAAATTACGCAAACGCAACCTCTCCCCTATTTTAAATGCAAACGGTTGGGCTATCAATGCTAAAGCATTGGTGAACATACCTTTTGGCGCTACTTTGACCCAAATGGCAAAATATCCCAAAGTAACCGTATCCGATCCCTTTGCAGACAAAGGTCTGGCATGGTGGAAAAAAGCTTTGATATGGATAGCATTGTTAGGAGGAATATTTGCTGCATTGTATTTCACCGACACTTTAGCAAAAGTAGGGTTGCCTTTCCATAAAGAACAAGCTACAGAAGCAGTGGTAGAAGAAGCTGTGGTAGAAGAGGTTGTAGCTCCCGTAGAGGAAGAAGTAATAGAAGAAGTAGCTGCAGAATAAAGATAACTGCTGTTTTATCATTAAAACAAACTAAAAGGATAACTTAAAAGAGTTATCCTTTTTTGATTGCAGGGGCTTGTAATATCTTTGTTCTTTTACAATAGTAATGTTTATGAATATTGTACAGATTAAAAGAATAATACAAATTTAGGATAGTTTGATTATTATCCGGCTCCGATAGTTTTTGTTGAATATAGGTGCATTTATTTGTTGAATTTAATTTAGTATAATAAAAAGTTCTACCTTTGCAAAAAAAAATTGTATAACATGAAAGCCCTCATATTAGCAGCAGGTAAAGGTACCCGATTAAAAGCACTCACCGCCGATAAACCCAAAGCACTGGTAAAGGTAAACGGGGTTACGCTATTAGAGCGATGTATCAACAAACTCAAAGATGCCCGAGTGGATGATATCATTATCAACATTCATCATTTCGGAGAACAGATTATGGATTATGTTGAAAAAAACGGAAATTTCGGTATATCCGTCACCTTCTCCGATGAAAGAGATATGCTTTTGGATACAGGAGGCGGACTAAAAAAGGCTGCATGGTTTTTCAACAACGAACAAGCATTTTTTGTACACAATGTTGATATTATCAGCGACATTAATTTACAAGAAATGTATCAATACCATTGTGCAAACGGACATCTTGCCACTTTGGCCGTACGCAATAGAAATACATCCCGCTACTTGCTTTTCAACGCACAACACCAACTTTGCGGACGCATAAACACAAAAACAAATGAAACACAAATAATTAATAATCAATATAATATTGATGACTTATTTCCTTTGGCATTTAGCGGAATACATGTAATATCACCACAAATTTTCCGTTATTTTCCACATCAGACTGTTTTTTCTATCACCGATTGGTATTTACAATTGGCATCCGACCACAAAATTGCGGCATACAAGCACAATCAGGGGCTTTGGATGGACATGGGAAAAGCGGAAGATATACACTTGTTGGAACAACAACTATTAAAGCACTCTATTTAGTTCTCTTCGCTATTGTCCGGTTGAGGCTGAATTTTATTCACCAACATTTTGTCTATTCTTGCTCCATCCATTTTGGAGATGGTAAATTGGAAATCGCGCCATTCAACCTTTTCTCCTTCTTGGGGAAGACGCTCTAAGATATCCAATATCAAACCGCTCAAAGTATTGTAATCATATTCTTGGAATTCATCTTCCATGTCAAAATAGGAAAGAAAATCGTAGAAAGAATATTGTCCGTCTACTATCCAAGTATTATCGCTATGTTGTATGATGGTTTCATCATCTTCATCGGGCTCGGTCATATGCCCTACCAAGGCTTCCATCATATCGGCAGAGGTTATCATTCCCTGCACACATCCGAATTCGTCGGTGATAAGTGCATAATATATTTTGGTACGCTTAAATTGTTCCAAGGCATTATATGCACTCGTATTTTCAGGCATATACACAGGAGATTCTATTTTTGAACGCAAATCCCATATATCTCGGAATATACAATCCAAAAGGTCGTTGAGTGATATCACCCCTAACAAGTTATCAATATTTCCGTCTATGACGGGATAATAGGTGTGAATTTTTTCGTTAATCAGGGTCTTAATATCTTCTTTCTCCGCGTGTATGTCTATACATGTTAAATCTCCTCTGTGTGTCATAACAGAATCCACATCTCTATCCCCTAAGTCAAACACCCGCTCCACTATATCTTGTTCCACATCTTGCACTTCGCCTTCTTTGGTTCCCATTTCCACCGCTGCCAATATTTCTTCTTCTGTTATTTTTGCATCAGCAGAAGGCTGGATTTTAAGCAATTTTGCTACCAAATCTATACTTTTCACCAATATCCATACAAAGGGAGCAAACAATACGGAGAAAAACTTAAGAAAACCGGCTACCGACCTTAAAAAACCTTCCGGAAAGGTCAGAGCTATTTTTTTAGGAATCAATTCACCCAACACTATAGTGAAATAGGTAACCGCTACCACTACCACCGTTTTGGCTATAGCACCGGCATATATGCTCATAGGGGCATATTGCGCAATATAACTTTTCAACGATGCAGCTATAGTATCACCGCTATATACACCGGTGAGTATGCCTATTAATGTAATTCCGACTTGTATAGTGGATAAATACTTGTCAGGAGATTCCAACAAAGACAAGGCTAATTTTGCCCCGCGTTTTTTTTCTTTCACCATAGTCTGCATTTTTATCTGCTTAGAAGATAAAAGAGCTACTTCGGACAAGGCTAAAAAACCATTGAAAAGAATGAGTAGAATTATTATCAATATTTCCATCTTGTGTTTTTATTAGTGTTATAAAAAAAAAGAGCACCTACCTTTGGGATAGGTACTCTTAATTTTTTTAAGCATCCCCTTTCGATTTACCTATATTGATAGGAATACCTCTTGTGGGGTCTCCGTAATCGGGTATATGACCATGTGTAGATTCAAAACGTTTAATATTCTCTTCTAACGCTACTAACAAACGTTTAGCATGTTGAGGAGTGAGTATTATACGAGATTTAACATTTCCTTTGGGCAAACCCGGCATCAAGGATACAAAATCCACAATAAACTCCGAATGTGAATGTGTGATAATGGCTAAATTGGAATATATTCCTTCTGCCACTTCATCGCTCAGGGCGATATCCATTCTTGTTCCGTTTTGATTTTCTTCAGTCATAATTATTATTTTTTATTTACCTTGGATGCTTGCAATGCTTCGTATTCTTCCATTGAACCTACTTGAATATTTTCATATTCTTTCAATCCCGTACCGCAAGGTATTAATTTACCGACTATTACATTTTCTTTCAAACCTTCCAAATTATCTACTTTTGCATTTACGGCTGCTTCGGTTAACACTTTGGTGGTTTCTTGGAATGATGCTGCCGATATAAAACTGCGTGTTTGCAACGAAGCTCTGGTTATACCTTGAAGCACTTGCTTACCTGTGGCAGGAGAAGCATCTCTTACTTCCATTATTTGTTTATCTTGACGTTTTAAGAACGAATTTTCGTCTCTTACTTCCCGAGCGGTTAATATTTGTCCGGAATGATATTTAATTGATTCTCCGGCATTTTCAACCACTTTTTTGTCCCAAATTTCATCATTCTCATCTTGGAAATCTATCTTATTAACCAATTCTCCTTCCAAGAAACGAGTATCACCGGGGTCTTCAATTTCAACTTTACGCATCATTTGACGCACTATTACTTCAAAATGCTTATCGTTGATTTTCACACCTTGTAAACGATATACTTCTTGTATTTCATTTACGATATACTCTTGCACCTTCATAGGGCCGCCCACCGAGAGGATATCTGCAGGAGTCAAAGCACCTTCTGAAAGAGGAGTTCCGGCACGTACAAAGTCGTTTTCTTGTGCTAAAATTTGTTTGGAAGTAGAGATTAAATACCGTTTAGGCTCTCCTGCTTTAGGGGTAATAATCACCTCACGGTTACCACGTTTTAATTTTTTGCTGAACGATACCACACCGTCAATTTCTGCTACTACAGCAGGATCGGACGGATTTCGTGCTTCAAACAATTCCGTTACACGCGGCAAACCTCCGGTAATATCACCTGTTTTTCCGAAAGTACGAGGTATTTTCACCAATATTCCGCCGGCTGTTATAGTGTCACCGTCATTTATTTCCAAACGAGAACCAACAGGGATGTCATATTCTTTCAAAATATTTTCCTCATTGTCCACTATACGGATTGACGGACTCTTGGTTTTTTGACGACTTTCAATTATTATCTTGGAAGTCATACCTGTTTGTTCGTCCGTTTCGGTACGATAGGTGATGGAATCTATAATATCATTAAAACGAACAACACCCGATACTTCAGATATTATCAAAGCGTTGAAAGCTTCCCATTCTGCAATCACTTCACCTTTCTTTACCTCATCACCGGCTTTGAAATATAAATACGAACCATAAGGTATGTTGGCTGTCATCAACACCAATCCTGTAGGATCCACTATTCTCATTTCGCCGGAACGGCCGATTACGCGTTGACATGATTTATCGTCTACCACTATAGGAATGGAACGCAATTCATCGAATTCCAATTTACCGTCGGCTTTTGCTTTCACATCAGCTTGCACACTCATATTACCGGCAACACCACCGACGTGGAATGTACGCAATGTCAACTGTGTACCGGGCTCACCGATAGACTGGGCGGCTATCACACCAACGGCCTCGCCTTTCTGAACCATCTTGGATGTAGCTAAATTACGTCCGTAACATTTAGCACATACACCATGTTTTGATTCGCAAGTGAGCACGGAACGAATTTCCAATTCTTCTATACCGGCATCTTCTATTGCTTTACTGATTTCTTCGGTCAATTCCTCGCCTGCTTTTACTATCAACTCTCCTGTGGTGGGATTGTATACATCATGCAATGAAGTTCTACCGAGTATTCTATCATAAAGTGATTCCACCACTTCATCATTCTTTTTCAATACAGAAACCAATAAACCGCGTAAGGTTCCGCAATCTTCGTCCACTATTACCACATCGTGAGCCACATCAACCAATCTACGGGTCAAGTAACCGGCATCAGCGGTTTTCAAAGCGGTATCGGCCAAACCTTTACGAGCACCGTGAGTAGAAATAAAGTACTCCATTACCGACAAGCCCTCTTTAAAATTGGACAAAATCGGGTTTTCTATAATTTCACCGCCGGCGGCACCTGCCTTGGTAGGTTTTGCCATCAATCCACGCATACCTGACAACTGACGTATCTGTTCTTGAGATCCACGAGCTCCGGAATCCAACATCATGTAAACGGAATTGAATCCTTGACGGTCTTTGGATAATTTTTCCAAAAGAATTTTACTCAAACGAGCGTTGGTATGTGTCCAAATATCAATTACTTTATTATAACGTTCGGTATCTGTAATCAAACCTCCCAAATATTGCATAGACACTTCATCAACTTGCTCATTAGCTTCGTTGATTAAATCTTCTTTTTCTTCAGGAATAATTACATCACCCAAATTGAACGACAAACCGCCTTTGAATGCCATTTGATATCCCATGTTTTTGATATCATCCAGGAATTTGGCAGTTTTGGCCGTATCTGTTTTTTTCAACACATCACCTATAATATCTCTTAAAGCTTTCTTGGTCAAAAGTTTATTGATATAACCATATTCTTCGGGTACCACTCTGTTGAACAATACTCTTCCGACAGTGGTTTCTATCAACTCCATTTTACCGTCGCCTTTAAGATTCACCCTGCATTTAATCACCGCATTGGTATGTACCTTTCCTTCATTATGAGCTATTACCACTTCTTCAGCAGAATAGAATTTCATACCTTCACCTTTCACAGGATGGTCGGGTGTGGAATGTAATGGTTTGGTGATATAATACAAACCCAAAACCATATCTTGAGAAGGTACGGTAACAGGGGCGCCGTTGGCAGGGTTCAAAATATTGTGTGATGCCAGCATCAACATTTGTGCTTCCAATATGGCAGCATTGCCGAGTGGCACGTGTACAGCCATTTGGTCACCATCAAAGTCAGCATTGAAAGCAGTACAGCACAAGGGGTGCAAACGGATGGCCTTGCCTTCTACCAATTTCGGTTGGAATGCTTGTATACCCAAACGGTGCAAAGTAGGAGCACGGTTAAGTAATACAGGATGTCCTTTTAATATGTTTTCCAAAATATCCCATACTACAGGATCTTTTCTGTCCACTATTTTCTTTGCGGATTTCACGGTTTTTACTATACCGCGTTCCAACATTTTTCTTATAATGAACGGTTTGAACAATTCGGCTGCCATATCTTTAGGCAAACCGCATTCGTTCATGTTCAAATCGGGACCTACCACAATAACCGAACGACCGGAATAATCCACACGTTTACCCAACAAGTTTTGACGGAAACGTCCTTGTTTTCCTTTCAAACTATCGGACAAGGATTTCAACGGACGGGCTTCGGCTTTGAAAGTGGATTTTTTAGAATTGTCAAACAAGGAATCTACAGCTTCTTGCAACATACGTTTTTCATTACGCATAATCACATCGGGAGCTTTAATTTCCATCAATCGTTTCAAACGATTGTTTCTGATAATCACTCTACGATACAATTCATTCAAATCGGAAGTGGCAAATCTGCCTCCGTCCAAAGGTACCAACGGACGCAATTCGGGTGGTATTACCGGTATAACTTGCACTATCATCCATTCCGGACGATTTTCCATACGTTTACGACTGTCTCTGAATGATTCAAATACATGCAAACGTTTAAGAATTTCTTGTTTTCGCTGTTGAGAAGTCTCATGATTGGCTTTATCTCTCAATTCATACGATTCCTTATCTATATCTATTGACATGATAAGGTCTTGTATGGCTTCAGCACCCATTTTGGCAATAAATTTATTCGGATCGGTATCGTCCAATAATTGATTGTCTTTGGGCAATTTTTCTAATATTTCAAAATAAGTCTCTTCATCCAACAAATCCATTTTCTTAACCGGTGTATCCAAATCGGCAGCCATACCTGCTTGTATAACCACAAATTTTTCGTAGTATATCACCGCATCCAATGCCTTGGAAGGAAGTCCTACATAAGCGCCCAAGCGATTGGGCAAAGATTTGAAGAACCAGATATGAGCCACCGGTATTACCAATTGTATGTGTCCCATACGCTCTCTTCTCACCTTGCGTTCCGTTACTTCTACACCGCAATGGTCGCATATTACGCCCTTGTATCTAATGCGTTTATATTTTCCGCAATGGCATTCCCAATCTTTGATGGGACCGAAAATTCTCTCACAAAACAATCCATCTCGTTCTGCTTTATAGGTACGATAATTAATAGTCTCCGGTTTGGTAACCTCGCCATACGACCTTTTACGTATGGAATCAGGGGAAGCCAAACTGATGGTAATTTGTGAAAAATCTTTTCTTGCGTTATTATCTTTTCTAAAAGCCATAATTTATTTTATATAAATAAATTTCAAAATTTAAATTTAACGAAGGAAGCTTTTATTCAAATGTTACTTCCAAACACAAACTGCGTAATTCATTTACCAGCACATTAAATGATTCGGGTAATCCCGGGGACGGAGCGACTTCACCTTTTACAATAGCTTCGTAGGTTTTGGCTCTACCCATCACATCATCTGATTTTACTGTTAGAATTTCTCTCAATATGTTGGCAGCACCGAATGCTTCCAAAGCCCATACTTCCATTTCACCGAAACGCTGACCACCAAATTGAGCCTTACCGCCAAGAGGTTGTTGTGTTATGAGTGAATACGGTCCTATGGAACGTGCGTGCATTTTATCATCTACCATGTGGTGCAGTTTCAACATATAAATATAGCCTACGGTTACAGGTTGTTCAAATCTGTCGCCTGTACCTCCGTCATAGAGATATACACTGCCGTTTTCAGGTAAATTGGCTTGTTTCAGATATCCGTTTACTTGCTCTAATGTAGCTCCGTCAAAAATAGGAGTAGCAAATTTTAAACCTAATATCTTACCTGCCCAACCTAATATGGTTTCATATATCTGACCTATATTCATACGAGAAGGCACACCTAACGGGTTCAATACTATATCTACCGGTGTTCCGTCTTCCATAAACGGCATATCTTCTTCACGTACTATTTTGGCCACTATACCTTTATTACCATGACGACCTGCCATTTTATCACCGACACGTAATTTACGTTTGCTGATAAGGTATACTTTTGCCATTTGTACTATGCCCGAAGGAAGCTCATCACCTACTGTGATGGCAAATTTCTGACGGGTGGTGCGAGCAACCAATTCACGGTATTTTTCGCTATAGTTACGAACAATACGTTCTACCAAAGCATTCACTTTAGCATCGGTTGTCCAACCTTTTTTACCATCGGGTGACCAACTCAAATCCACGCTGCTATAATCTATGGCAGCCAAAGCCTTTTGAGAGAACTTAGGTCCTTTGGGTATACATTCATTGCCGGCATTGTCTTTCACACCATGTGAAAGTTTGCCTTCCAATTTCTTGTATAATTTTTGAACCAATTTGTCTTTCAATGCAGCTGCCTCTTTATCGAATTGGTCCTCCACATCTTTTACCGTCTCTTTTTCTTTCATCTTGCCCTTGCGGGTTTTGACTATACGAGAGAACAGTTTATTATCTAACACCACTCCTTCTGTTGATGGAGGTGCTTTCAAAGATGCATCTTTAACATCACCGGCTTTATCACCGAATATAGCTCTTAATAATTTTTCTTCCGGTGTAGGATAAGATTCTCCTTTAGGAGTGATTTTACCTATAAGGATATCTCCTTCTTTTACATGAGTACCGACACAAACCAAACCGTTTTCGTCCAAGTTTTTGGTGGCGTCCAAACTTACATTGGGAATATCGTTGGTAAGTTCTTCTGCTCCGCGTTTGGTTTCTCTCACTTCCAAAGTATATTCATCTATGTGAATAGAGGTGAACAAATCGTCTTTTACCACCTTTTCGGATATCACGATAGCATCTTCAAAATTGTAACCTTTCCAAGGCATGAATGCAACTTTAAGGTTTCTTCCTAAAGCTAATTCACCATTTTGGGTGGCATAACCTTCTGTCATTATTTGACCTTTGGTTACTTTTTGACCTCTGCGGACTATAGGTTGAATATTGATGGAAGTACTTTGATTGGTTCTTTGATGTTTAATCAAATGATAAGTTTTAATATTGGAATCAAAACTTACCAAATCATCATCTTCTGATCTGTCATATTTTATACGAATTTGTGTAGCATCTACATAATCCACTTCACCATCGCCTTCGGCGTAGATTTGTGAACGAGAACTGCGAGCTACATTTTCCTCGATACCTGTTCCGACAATAGGTGCTTCAGGACGCAACAACGGCACTGCTTGACGCATCATGTTCGATCCCATTAAAGCACGGTTAGCGTCATCGTGTTCCAAGAAGGGGATTAATGAAGCAGCTATAGAGGCTATTTGGTTAGGAGCCACATCCACTGCATCCACTTCGGAAGCATCCACAATAGGATAATCAGCCGTTCTACGAACTTTTATTCTGCTTTGCTTGAATTCTCCTGTTTTGTGGTCATAATCGGTAGTAGCCTGGGCTATCGTCATGTTTTCTTCTTCTTCGGCACCTATATACATCAAGGGTTCATTTACGGCTACCTTACCGTCTACTACTCTGTGATAAGGAGTTTCGATAAAACCTAAATGATTCACCTTGGCATATACGCACAAAGAAGATATCAAACCGATGTTAGGACCTTCAGGTGTTTCTATCGTACAAAGACGTCCATAGTGGGTGTAGTGTACGTCACGCACCTCAAAACCGGCTCTGTCTCTTGACAAACCTCCTTGTCCCAAAGCAGAAATTCTTCGTTTGTGGGTAACCTCTGCCAAAGGATTGGTTTGATCCATGAATTGAGATAATTGGTTGGTTCCGAAGAAAGAGTTAATAACCGAGGTTAATGTCTTGGCATTAATCAATTCTATAGGAGTAAACAATTCATTATCCCTCACATTCATTCTGTCACGAATGGTTCTGGCCATACGCATCAAACCTATACCGAATTGTGCCGATAATTGTTCACCCACGGTACGGATTCTTCTATTGCTCAAATGGTCAATATCATCCACCTCTGCTTTTGAATTGATAAGTTCTATCAAATATTTGATGATGGAAATGATATCTTCCTTGGTCAGCACTCGCACATTCATAGGAATGCTCAAGTTGAGTTTTTTGTTAATTCTATAACGACCGACTTCGCCTAAATCGTAACGTTTTTCCGAGAAGAACAATTTATCCAGGGCCTGACGTGCCGTATCCTCATCAGGAGGAGCGGTGCTACGCAATTGCAAATAAATATATTCTATTGCTTGTTTTTCGGAATTGGCAGGGTCTTTTTGTAATGTATTGAAAATAATGGAATAATCTATTTGAGACGGATCATCTTTATGAACCAAAATAGTTTTGATTCCATTCTCTACTATCAACTCTATGTGTTTTTCCTCCAACACCTCTTCCCGTTCTATAAGCACTTCGGTACGTTGGATGGTTACCACTTCACCGGTTTCTTCGTCAACAAAATCTTCATTACGCGTTTTAATAACACGGGCTGCCAACTTTTTACCAAGCAATTTTTTCAGATTGGTTTTAGTTGCTTTTTCCTCTTTGGCCATATCAAATATGGTCAAGATATCTTTATCGGTTTCGTAACCGATAGCACGCAATAATGTTGTAACCGGTAATTTTTTCTTTCTGTCAATGTACGCATACATCACATTGGAGATATCTGTGGTGAATTCTATCCAAGACCCCTTGAGCGGGATGATTCTGGCAGAATATAATTGCGTACCATTGGTATGATATGAGGTTCCGAAGAACACACCCGGAGAACGGTGTAATTGAGAAACGACTACACGTTCGGCACCATTAATGATAAAAGTACCTTTAGGGGTCATATAAGGAATAAGACCCAAATACACTTCCTGTATTCTCGTTTCAAAATCCTCATGCTCAACGTCTGTACAAGACAGTCGTAATTTTGCCCTGAGAGGCACACTATAGGTTAAACCTCTCTCGATGCAATCTTCTATACTATAGCGAGGTGCATCTACATAATAATCCATAAATTCCAACACAAAACTGTTACGTGTGTCAGAAATAGGAAAATTCTCCATGAACACTCTGTGAAGACCCTCTTTGCATCTGAGTTCGGGATTGGTATCCACTTGAAAAAACTCTCTAAAAGATTTTAACTGTATATCCAGAAAATCGGGATATTCAGGGGTGTCCACAGTGCCAAAACTGATTCGTTTTTTATTGTTAATCAATGCTTTGGATTTTAAAATGTTTGACGAATAAAAAAATTTAAGAACGTTATTTTTAAAACACACATAAGACCCCACTATTATAGGGGGGTCTTATGTGTAAAAAAGTAAGTTATTATTTAAGTTCTATAACTGCACCTACTTCTTCCAAAGATTTTTTCAAACCTTCAGCTTCGTCTTTTGTAACGCCTTCTTTAATAGCTTTAGGAGCTCCATCAACTAATTCTTTAGCTTCTTTTAAGCCAAGACCGGTTAATTCTTTAACAGCTTTAACCACTGCCAATTTTTGAGCACCGGCTTCTTTTAAGATAACGTCAAAAGATGTTTTTTCTTCAACAGCTGCTCCTGCTGCTGCCGGACCTGCTGCTACAGCAACTGCTGCTGCTGCGGGTTCAATACCATATTCATCTTTCAAAATTTGAGCTAATTCATTAACTTCTTTAACTGTTAAGTTAACTAATTGTTCTGCAAATGATTTTAAATCTGCCATTTTATTATTCTTTTTAAATGTTTCTAACTTTATTTAACTAACTATTTTTCGGAAAGAGTTTTCACTATACCGGCTAATTTGCCGCCACCGGATTGTAATGCGGAAATCACATTGCGTGCCGGAGATTGTAACAAAGATACGATATCGCCGATAAGTTCTTCCCTTGATTTAAGACTGCTGAGCATGTCTACTTGATCTCCCACATATACGCATTGCTCTATATAAGCTGCCTTGATTGCGGGGATAGGATTTTTGCCACGAAAATCTTTAATGATACGGGCAGGAGCATTTCCTGTTTCCGATACCATGATAGCAGAAGTTCCGTGCAACACAGGATACATTTCCGAATAATCGGTTTCACACTGTTCCATTGCTTTTTTCAAGAAAGTGTTTTTCACCATCTTTAATTTTACGCCTTTTTTAAAGCATAATTTACGCAATGCATTGCTTTTTTCAACAGTTAAACCCGAAATATCAGCTACATACACTGTGTTGTAACTAGAGAGAATGTTTGTTATCTCTTCAATAATAAGTGCTTTATTTTCTTTTCTCATTTTACAACTTGTATTTATAATGTAACTGATTTTACATCTACTTGTACTCCCGGACTCATAGTGCTAGAAATATAAATGCTCTTCACATAAGTACCTTTAGCTGCTGTCGGTTTCAATTTGATGATATTTTGTATCACTTCTTTTGCATTATCATAAATGGCTTCATTGGAGAATGAAATTTTGGCCACTGCAGTGTGAATGATACCATATTTATCAACTTTGAAATCAATTTTACCGGCTTTTACTTCTTGGATAGCTTTACCTATTTCCATGGTAACGGTACCGGTTTTGGGATTGGGCATTAAACCGCGAGGGCCTAATATTTTTCCCAATGCACCTATTTTAGGCATTACGCTAGGCATAGTAATTATAACATCTACGTCTGTCCAACCATTTTTAATTTGTTGAACATAATCGTCCAAACCAACATATTCGGCTCCCGCTGCTTTTGCTTCTTCTTCTTTATCAGGAGTTACTAACGCTAACACGCGTACAACTTTTCCTGTTCCGTGCGGTAATGTAACTATACCTCTTACCATTTGGTTAGCTTTACGAGGATCTACGCCCAAACGAACGTCTATATCCACAGAAGCATCAAATTTGGTAAAGGTAATATCTTTTACTATTTGAACTGCTTCGGATAAAGGATAACTACGGCTTAAGTCGTGTTTTGCCTCTACCTCTCTGCGTTTCTTTGATACTTTTGCCATTTTGTTTTTTACTTTTTGAATTTAAACGACTAATTTTCAAATGGATTTTGTCCGCCTTTAACCGTTACGCCCATGCTACGTGCGGTACCTGCCACCATACGCATAGCCGATTCCACGGTAGAACAATTTAAGTCCACCATTTTACCTTCTGCTATAGTACGCACTTGATCCCAAGTGATGGTAGCCACTTTGGTACGGTTAGGTTCTGAAGAACCTTTTTTGGCGTTGGCAACTTCCATTATTTGTACAGCAACAGGCGGAGTCTTAATGATAAAATCGAAAGACTTGTCAGAGTACACGGTGATAATAACAGGAATAACTTTTCCTTGTTTATCTTGTGTACGAGCATTGAATTGCTTACAAAATTCCATGATGTTCACACCTTTAGCACCTAATGCCGGTCCTACAGGAGGAGATGGATTGGCAGCACCGCCCTTAATCTGTAACTTAATGAGTCCTGCTACTTCTTTTGCCATTTTGTTTTAATTGTTTTAAATTAATTAACTAATACTTCCAATGCTTCACCGTAAGAAATTTTACGCATCTTTGGATACTTGATAATAACTCAATTCCAAAGGTGTTTTTCTGCCGAAAATCTTCACCGTAACTTTCAACTTTTTCTTTTCGTGATTAATTTCTTCTATCACACCGGTAAAGCTATTAAAAGGTCCGTCGGTAACCACTATGGATTCTCCTACCATGAACGAACCCACTACTTCTTCTTCATTTTCGTTAAGTTCGTCCGCTTTGCCCAACAAACGCATTACTTCATTGGGACGTAAAGCTTCAGGATTTTGATCGCCTCCCAAAAAACCTAACACACCGGGGGTTTGACGCAACAAGTGCTTCACTTCTCCTTG
Source organism: Bacteroidales bacterium UBA1205 (assembly GCA_002309615.1). Lineage (GTDB taxonomy): Bacteria > Bacteroidota > Bacteroidia > Bacteroidales > WCHB1-69 > UBA1205. The sequence goes on along the minus strand of DBXT01000077.1, from coordinate 1,654 downwards.
TGTTAAATCGGCTTCTACAAAGACGTATCCCGGATAGAAATTTTTTTCTTTGGTAACTTTTTTACCGTTACGTATTTGAAATACTTTTTCTATCGGGATGAGTACTTGCGATACAAATGCTTGCAAGTTAGAAGCAGCCACTTCACTTTCTATATGAAGCTTTATCTTCTTCTCTTGCTGCGTAACGGCCCGTAACACATACCATCGTAAATTGTTTGTCTCGCTCATACTTTCCATTTATATTACCTTTCTTTATAAAACATACCCTAATAAGTGTTACCTTATGGAAGCAGGGTAAATTGTTTTCACTTTAATTTCTTAATTGATTATGCACCATATAAAAAGCCTAACAGACCTTTCCAGATAAACGAACCGAATGCAATATGTTGCACACCGAACAACACATCCATCAAAAACACGATGAGTGCTATTACCAAAGATGCCACCGATACCACAACGGCACTGTTTTGAAGTTCTGCCCATGAAGGCCAGGTTACCTTATGAACCAATTCATCATAAGCTTCTTTAATATTTGCAATTATCTTTTTCATTTTACAAACCTCTTATTCTGCAGGAGCAGTAAGAATCGAACTCACATCAAAGGTTTTGGAGACCCCCATTCTACCATTAAACTATGCTCCTAAAAGAGACTCCCGCTATGGGGAGTCTCACATATCTCAACTATTAAATATTAGTCTAAGATTTCGGTTACTTGACCAGCACCTACAGTTCTACCGCCTTCACGGATAGCAAAACGTAAGTTCATATTCAAAGCTATTTCAGAAATCAAATTAACTTCTATAGTCAAGTTATCACCCGGCATAACCATTTCTACACCTTCAGGTAAAGTGATTTCACCTGTAACGTCGGTTGTACGGAAATAGAATTGAGGACGATATTTGTTGTGGAACGGAGTGTGACGACCACCTTCTTCTTTTTTCAAAACGTAAACTTGAGCTTTGAAATGTTTGTGAGGTTTAACCGAACCCGGTTTGGCAATAACCATACCACGACGGATTTCGTCTTTGTCTATACCACGAAGCAACAAACCTGCATTATCACCGGCTTCACCTTCGTCCAATATTTTACGGAACATTTCAACTCCTGTAACCACTGATTTCAATTTTTCAGCGCCCATACCAATGATATCAACGGGATCACCGACTTTGATAATACCTGATTCGATACGACCTGTAGCAACAGTACCACGACCGGTAATGGAGAATACGTCTTCGATAGGCATTAAGAAATCTTTATCTTTATCACGAACAGGAAGAGGAATGTATTCATCTACCGTATTCATTAATTCCATAATTTTTTCAACCCATTGGGGTTCTCCGTTCAATCCGCCCAAAGCAGAACCTCTTATAACAGGGGTGTTATCGCCATCAAAACCGTAGAATGACAATAAATCACGGATTTCCATTTCAACAAGGTCTAACAATTCAGGGTCATCCACCATGTCGCATTTGTTCATAAATACAACCATTTTTGGCACACCAACTTGTTTTGCCAAAAGGATGTGTTCACGAGTTTGAGGCATAGGACCATCTGTAGCTGCAACCACCAAAATTGCACCGTCCATTTGAGCAGCACCTGTTACCATGTTTTTAACGTAGTCAGCGTGACCCGGGCAGTCAACGTGTGCATAGTG
>DBXT01000040.1 GCA_002309615.1 Bacteroidales bacterium UBA1205 | reverse complement strand
TTCATTGAAAACCATTCTACCATCTGCCAAATGACAGCTGTCTCAGAAAATGGAACAAACTTTTGACTGTTTTTGTTTCTTTTTTTGTCAGAATAAAGAAAAACGCTTATCGATTTATCTATGTACGAAAAAAAATGCTATCTTTGTCAATTAGTTTTTATGTATGCTTGAATAATTATATTCACATGGATAATATATTGCAAGAGCCAGAAGATCAGAATAAAAAACATTCAAAATGGACATCCGTTTTTCGATTGTGGCTATTGAAATTTGAGCGATTTGCCAATTTATCTATAGACCATGACAATCAAGAAACTATCAATAGAATAGAAAAAGATATTGAATTCAAGGGTGCCAATGTTTGGATTTTATTTTGCGCCGTTATCATTGCATCGGTTGGTTTGAATGTAAATTCCACCGCTGTAATCATCGGTGCCATGCTTATATCCCCTCTTATGGGTCCCATTATGGGCATAGGATTGTCTATAGGCATTAACGATAGTTTGATGCTACACAAAAGCCTTAGAAACTATTTTATAATGATGATTATCAGCATAATTGCTGCTACATTATATTTTCTGATTTCGCCTCTTAGCGATGCTCAATCGGAACTTTTAGCAAGGGTACGTCCTTCTATGTTTGATATATTCATTGCCTTTTTTGGAGGCACAGCGGGTATGATAGGCTGCAGTAGAAAAGGAGAAAAAATAACTTTAGTGTCAGGTGTTGCCATTGCCACTGCACTCATGCCTCCTTTGTGCACGGCAGGATATGGTTTAGCTCACGCTAAATTCTCTTATTTCTTCGGAGCTTTTTACTTATTTTTCATCAACTCTTTCTTTATAGCTTTGGCTACCGCCATTTTAGCCGTATACCTTAAGTTGCCCAAACGTTCTTTTATGGATAAAGAAAAATCCACACAAGCCAAACGTTATGTAAGCATTTTTACCATTATAGTATGTATTCCGAGCATATTTATGGCCATATCCATGATTAAAGAATCTTCTTTTCATACCAATGCCATCAAATTCATTCATAGTATGGAAGAAAATCCTATAATGGAAAATATACAGATACTCAAATCGGAACACAATTATAGCAAAAAAGGGTCTACCATCGCTTTCACCTTAGTAGGCGATGCCATTTCTGATGAACAAAAAAAGCATTTGGAAAAAACTTTACCCGAATTCGGATTACAAAACACCACCCTGATACTTCACCAACCTTTTGAACATGATGTAAAACTTACAGGAGAATTTGCAGAAGACCTTTATCACCACAATATAGAACTTTCCGAACAAATCACCCAATATAAAGCAGAAATTGCACAATTGCAACAATCTATTATTAACAACGAGCAATTGGCTAAAGAATTTGCTATACAATTTCCTGATATTGAGAATTTTTCCGTAACTCGTTCCATATATACCGATATTGCCACCCTTGAAACGGATACCATACCCACCATTTGCATTACATGGGCACAACAACCCTCTGCAAATGAAGTATCCAAACTAAGACAATGGTTGATGGTAAGGCTGGATTTAGAACAAATTAAAATAATTAATCAAAAAAAAGAAACAAACAAAAAAAATTAATATAACATATGAACTTTATTGAAGAACTCCAATGGAGAGGTCTCATTCATAATATGATGCCCGGCACAGAAGACCAACTGAACAAAGAAATGACCACCGCTTATTTGGGTATAGACCCCACAGCGGATTCTTTACACATCGGACACTTGTGCGGAGTGATGATGCTATTACACTTTCAGCGTTGCGGACATAAACCCATAGCCTTGATAGGCGGAGCTACCGGAATGATAGGGGACCCTTCGGGTAAATCAATGGAACGTAACCTATTGGATGAAGACACGCTTGTCCATAACCAAAATTGCATCAAAAAACAATTATCTAAATTTTTGGATTTTGACAGCACAGCAGATAATAGAGCCGAATTGGTCAACAACTACGACTGGATGAAGAATTTCAGTTTTTTGAATTTTATCCGCGATATAGGCAAACATATTACCGTTAACTATATGATGGCCAAAGATAGTGTAAAAAAACGTTTTTCCGGCGACGGTGACGGGATGTCTTTCACTGAATTCAGTTATCAATTGGTACAAGGATACGACTTTTTATATCTTTACGAACATAAAAATTGCAAACTCCAATTAGGAGGTTCTGACCAATGGGGCAATATTACCACGGGGACAGAATTAATACGTAGAAAATTAGGTGCCGATAAAGACGCCTATGCGCTTACATTCCCTTTGATTACTAAATCGGACGGAGGAAAATTCGGTAAAACGGAAAAAGGTAATATTTGGCTCGACCCGCAAAAAACATCACCATATGCTTTTTATCAATTTTGGTTGAATTGCTCGGATGAGGACACAAAAAAATACATCCGTATTTTCACTTTGTTTTCCAAAGAACAAATAGAAACAATGGAAAAAGAGCATGACGAGGCTCCCCATTTGCGTTTGCTTCAAAAAGCATTAGCCAAAGATTTAACATGCAGGGTTCACTCCGAAGCAGATTATGAAGCTGCTGTTTCGGCAAGTGAAATCCTCTTCGGAAAAGGAACTTCAGAACAATTGGCAGCACTTTCTCCCGATATGTTCTTTTCCATTTTTGAAGGAGTGCCCCAATACGAAATTGATGCGGAAACAATTGCAAACGGTATCAATATAGTAGAATTGTTAGCTGAAAAAACCAATGTTTTCGCCTCCAAAGGAGAAGCCCGTAGAATGCTGAAAGACAATGGAGTTTCGGTAAACAAAAATAAAGTATCGGACGCTAAAATTATTGACAACGAATGCCTTATCAACAATAAATATCTTTTGGTACAAAAAGGCAAAAAAAATTATTATGTAATAACAATAAAATAGCATATATATGAAAAATTGTTTGATATTAATAGTAAGTATACTTCTGTTGGCCATGCCTGCCAAAGCAGATAATGAATTCGGAGGAAAGAAAAAAGGCGGTATCAAAGCTAAAGTTTCCGAAGTACCCAGCCATGGCGGTTTTGCCAATAGAGCCAATGGAATAGAAGGTAAAAAAGTATTTTTCGGATTTCAAGCCGGAGGAGCTCTTGCTCATATGGATGCCGTTCAAAAAGAAGCTTGTATATTCGGAGCTTGCGGCAACTTGTATGTATATGGTATTTTTGCCAAACCGCAAACTTTTGCCATGGGTGCTGATTTAGGTGTGTTTTATTTACTCACCTCCAAAGATAAATACACCCGTCTCCTTACCTCTTCCAACAGAGACGGTTCCGAAGGAACAGCACCTGAAATATCGGTGAACAATTGGCTTATACCTACGGCACAAATCAGTTTCTTGGGTAATTTTCACCCGCTACAACGTTTTAACATCCAAATAAAACTAAACCTCGGTATGGCTATAGCTATGGTTCCGGGGAATAACGCCACTTATTACCAAAAAGAAGTGCAAGCCGATGGCTCTTATTTAGAAGCTCAATACAAATTTGCCGATGAAAAAGGCATGAAATTCGGCTTTGTCGGCGGTATAGGAACGGATATGCTCTATGCCCTGAGTTGCCACTCCGAACTGAAAGTGGGTATAGACTGGTCTTATTTGCGTTTTACTTATGAACGCAATTGGGAACTTCCTGTTGCCAAAACCACTAAACAACTTACTCAATTCGGTGTTTTTGACCTGCATATCGGATTCGCATTCAATTTTTAAACTTGATTAACAATTATTAACATTATAAAATTTATTTTCTATGAATAACATTGTTTTTAGTTTTCCCAAACCGGCCAACGAACCAGTTCAAGGATATAAGCCGGGTAGTATTGAAAGAAAAAAAATAAAAGAAGCTATGGACCAACTACTCAACATGATTACCGAAATTCCTATCATCATAGGAGGAAAAGAAATTCGCACCGGTAACATGGGTAAAGTGGTGATGCCGACCGATCACCAACATGTATTGGCACATTACCATAAAGTAAGTGAAAAAGAAGTAAAAATGGCTATTGAAGCCGCTATGGCTGCACACGAAGAATGGGCCAACACCCCATGGATAGACAGAGCTTCTGTAATGCAAAAAATAGCTACCCTTATAGCCGGCAAATATCGTTATCTTATTAATGCCGCCACCATGTTAGGTCAAGGTAAAACCACCATGCAGGCAGAAATAGACTCCGCATGCGAATTGGTGGACTTCTTGCGTTACAATGCTTACTATGCATCCCAAATATACAGCGACCAACCCATATCGGATGCCGGTACCCTTAACTATGTCACCTATCGTCCGTTGGAAGGATTTGTATTTGCTATCACTCCTTTTAACTTTACATCCATTGCATCTAATTTGTGTATGTCCCCTGTGTTGATGGGTAACACTTGTATATGGAAACCTTCTACTACTGCCTTGCTTTCTAATTATATTTTGATGAAAATATACAAAGAAGCAGGTCTTCCCGATGGCGTAGTTAATTTCTTGCCCGGTAGCGGTGCTGTTATCGGCAAAGTGGCTTTTGCCAACAAATATTTAGCAGGCGTTCACTTTACCGGTTCCACCGGAACATTCAACGGTTTTTGGAAATCGATAGGTGATAACATCGCCAATTACAATACCTACCCGAAAATAGTGGGAGAAACCGGCGGTAAAGACTTTATTTTTGTTCACCATTCGGCAGATGCACATCAAGTAGCCACTGCTATAGTCAGAGGTGCTTTTGAATTCCAAGGACAAAAATGTTCGGCAGCCTCACGTGCCTATATTCCTAAGAGCATGTGGAACGATGTGAAAAAAATAATCGGCAAAATGCTCAAAGAAATAAAAACGGGTGACGTTCGTGACTTTAGTGCCTTTGTAAATGCCGTTATAGACGAAACTTCATTCGATAACTGCATGAATTATATCAACCATGCTAAAAAGAGTAAAGATGCAGAAATAGTATTCGGTGGTACAGGTGACAAATCGGTGGGATATTTTATTGCTCCGACTGTTATTTTAGCAAAAAAACCTGACTATAAATCCATGAAAGAAGAAATCTTCGGACCTATCATCACCATATACGTATACGATGATGACAAATACGAAGAAACCTTGCATTTGTGTGACACCACCTCTCCTTATGCTCTAACAGGTGCTATTTTCTCCAATTGTCGTAAAGCTTTACGCAAAGGAGCTGAAATACTGAAATATGCTGCCGGTAATATCTATTACAATGACAAACCTACCGGAGCCGTTGTAGGTCAACAACCTTTCGGCGGTGCCCGTGCTTCCGGTACAAACGACAAGGCAGGTAGTTATCTTAACCTTATTCGTTGGACCAGTCCTCAAGCAATAAAAGAAACATTCTGCCCTGCAGAAGATTATAAATATCCATTTATTTCTGACGCAGAATAAATACCGGTCTGTTCACATAAAAAACGTCGCTGTTAGCGACGTTTTTTATTTTCCTTTAAACAAAAAAAGCATGCCACAACGGCATGCATAAAATCAAACTTGTACCGCATAAGGGATTCGAACCCTTGATCCTCAGACTGAGAATCTGATGTCCTGGACCACTAGACGAATGCGGCATTTCTTCTACGATGCAAAGATAGCATTTTTTTATATGCGAGTTCACAAAATACTCTATTTTTTAACATTCCGAATTTTACCATACTTTTTTAACTATCTTACGATAACAAGAAAAAAAATAGTATTTTTGCAAATAGTAAGAGTGATATATGCAAAATCTAAAAAATAAACTTAAACATCCTATTTTTCAGTGCATATCCCAAACGAGTGAACGTTTAGGGATAGATGCTTATGTGGTAGGAGGATTTGTAAGAGATATTTTTCTTTTGCGAGATAACCACGATATTGACATCGTAGTTCTCGGTAATGGTATTGATTTTGCCTTGGCTGTGGCCGAACAATTGGGTATTGCTGCCAAAAATGTAGCCTACTTTAAAAATTATGGCACAGCCATGTTTCACTATAAGGGAGCAGAAATAGAATTTGTAGGTGCCCGTAAAGAATCGTATTCACACCATTCTCGGAATCCGCACGTAGAAGCCGGCTCCCTGCAAGATGACCAAAACCGTCGGGATTTCACCATCAACGCCATGGCTATCTCCTTAATGCCGGACTCTTACGGAGAGCTCATAGACCCCTTTCATGGTTTGGAAGACATTAAAAGCAAAACCATACGCACCCCCCTTGACCCCGAAATAACCTTTTCGGATGACCCTCTCCGCATAATGCGTGCCATACGTTTTGCCACCCAACTGCATTTTTCCGTTCACTCCGATACTTTTTCCGGCATGCAGCGGGCTGCTCACCGCATAGATATTATATCCAAAGAACGTATTGTAGAAGAATTAAATAAAATACTACTATCTTCTAAACCTTCCATAGGCTTTCTTCTTATGGACAAATGTGATATACTTCCCCGAATTTTACCTTGGATAGCCCAGCTGAAAGGAGTGGAGGTGATAGACGGACACGGACATAAAGAAATATTTTATCACACCATGGAAGTGACGGACAAAGTGGCTATGCACACCAACAACCTGTGGCTGATATGGGCAGCATTATTACACGATGTGGGCAAACCTGCCACAAAAAAATATGTAAAAGACATAGGATGGACCTTCCACCAACATGAATATATCGGCTCCAAAATGGTGGTGAAGATATTTCGCTCGCTCAAATTACCTTTAAACGAAAAAATGGACTATGTAAAAAAATTGGTAGCACTGCACTTGCGACCGATAGCATTGGTAGAAGATGAAGTTACCGATTCCGCTGTACGTCGGTTACTTTTTGATGCCGGCGATGATATTGACGACCTTATGCTTTTGTGTGAAGCCGATATCACTTCAAAACAACAAGCAAAAGTGATTCGCTATTTACATAATTTTGAAATAGTACGTGAAAAATTAAAAGAGATAGAAGAAAAAGACCGTATACGCAATTTTCAACCACCTATTAGCGGAGAACTTATCATGCAGACTTTTAACTTACCTCCCTGCCAAGAAGTGGGTACTATCAAAAATGCCATCCGTGAAGCCATATTGGATGGAATTATAGAAAACCAATATGAACCCTCCTATCAATTTATGTTAAAAGAAGCCGAAAAATTAGGTCTTACACCTAAAAAATAATTTCCTTTACTTGGTCTTTTGCTCGTATTCTATTTGCCTTTGGGATAAAGCAATAATAGTATTTTTACTATCTTTTTCCACCCATAGCACCCAATTGCCGAACATATCGTAATACCATTGTTTTTGATATTGAGGACGGGAATCATTATTGACATATACTTTCATGCTTTTTACCTGATGATTTTTATAATAGGTGTATTGCATTTTTACGCGAGATTTTTTCTGTACATCATTAATTTGATGCGTAATCATATCCCCTTTTTTGTTATATGTTTTATATTCTGCCTTTATTACAAGGTCGGTTATATCATATTGCTTTTCCGATAAGAGATTCTTTTGGTTGTCATAAGTGTATTCCCACCTTGTTATCAAGGTATCTCCGGCATTATAATATTCTTTTTTCACCAACTTATTATCAATAAATTCCTGACGAAAACTATATTGATCGTTATCTTTTACCAATGCTGTTTTGCGATTGATAAAATACACCAAATTTCCGTTTGTATCATAACGCATATTGCGATGATATATCACCATATTGGCAGAATTAAATGTTTTTTCTTCTACTATACGGCCGTTTTCGTATTTATAAGTGATGGTACGGTATAGTTCATTTTTATTGTTATATATAGTCGTCCTTATTTTATTGCCTTGACGGTCGTAATCATATTTTTGCCTTCCTCCGAAAAGAGAAAGTTGAAAAGTATGCACACGCTCTGTCAATTGTTGCTTATGGTCATATTCATAGCTATAAAATTCTGCGGGAGTGCCGTTCTGCAAACAACGAGCAGACATTGTTATATCACCATCTGCATTGAAAACGAATTTTCGATAGTCTTTTTGCGATACGGTATCCATACTGTACACTTGCGCATGTTTTATTTTTGCATTTTTTACTTGATAGGTTTGTACCGCTATCTGCCTTACTCCTTGAGCATAATACAAAGAGTCAGGCTCCTGTGACATAGCATCACAAAGCAGCAACATACATATTACAATAAAAAATGCTTTGAACTTATAATACATTCGCCAGTTGTTCTTTTATTTTCTCCAATTCATCTTTCATCTGCACCACCAATCTTTGGATATCCGCATCCGATGCCTTGGAGCCTAATGTGTTGATTTCCCGACCTATTTCTTGAGAAATGAATGCTAATTTTTTACCGCAAGCCGCTTGAGCCATAGTCTCGATGAAATAACTGCAATGTTTACGCAAACGTACTTTTTCTTCTGTAAAATCAAATTTTTCCAAATAGAATATCAGCTCCTGCTCGAAACGATTTTTATCATAGTCTTGGTCTAATGAGGATAACTGCTTTATCAATTTATCTTTCACCAAATCCACTCTATTGGTTTCTAAAGCTTCTATCTGATCTACGTATTTATTAATAAGTTGTATTCTTTGTGTAAAATCAGCTTCCAAAGTAACACCTTCGCTTATACGGTTTTTATCTACTAAAAAACAAGTATTTTGTATTGAAGCAGCAATAGTTTGCCATAAATCGTCATCTGCATCATCTTTTTTTTGAACCATTACATCACCCATTTTCAACACACTTGACAAAATAGCCTCATCAGAAATATTTATGTGCATTTTATCAGCCATTTGTCTTATTTCTTGATAATGAGCTTGGACAATATTGGTATCCAATTCAAATAGCGGTACGCTCACGCCGTCTACTGCCACTACTACATCTATTTTTCCTCTTTCCAAACAAGTAGCGACCATATTTCGCACTTCCAATTCTTTATCTTTAAATTCATTGGGTAATTTAATAGACAAATCCAAAGATTTTGAATTAATAGACTTTATATCTACGGAATAGTTTTTTCCCTGACATTGGCACACACTATTCCCAAAACCGGTCATTGATTTTACCATATATTCTATATTATAAATTTTCTGCAAAAATGGAAAAATTCACCTTTCCGTAAGCTCTCTGCTGATAGAACTTAGGATGCTCTTTAAATGATATTGTAATAGGATGCTCTATTACTAAAAAACCATCGGGCAACAACAAATTGTTATCAAATACCAATTGCGGTAATTTTTGATATGCATCCCAATCATAAGGAGGGTCGGCAAATATGATATTGTATTTGGATTTGCAATTGTTCAAAAATAGTACTGCATCCAAATTAAACACCGCCATATTCTTAAAATCCAAAGTCTGCGCCGTTCTGCGAATAAAATTTGCACATCCTGCATAAGCATCTACCGATACCACAGAAAGAGCTCCTCTTGCGGCAAATTCATAGCTTATATTACCTGTGCCCGCAAACAAATCCAACACCTGTATTGCATCAAAATGAAAATAATTATTCAACACATTGAACAATCCTTCTTTGGCAAAATCGGTAGTGGGCCTCACCGGTAAATTATCCGGTGCCACTATATGTTTTCCCCTATGATTTCCACTAATAATCCTCATATTAATAGAATGTTATCTCATAATACCGATAAGAATTTTCTACCGGCTGTGCCAATTCACCGATTTTTATATTCGTAAAATATCGATACAATAAATCATATATAGGCGAATTGGGAACGAAATTACCACACAATACGGGTTGTGCTAAATCTACATTCTCATACATTTTTCTCAAAAATGCCATTACATAATAACAACAATCTTCCACATGCTTAAATGCAAAACTATTCATTCCCGAAAATTGTCGGTGATTTTTTGCCGATATGGTTACGCACTCATTATCAATAAAAATAAGCACATTTTCTTGTTGTTGGTGCAATTTTCGTAATAGTGCATTGGTTGTATTTTGCAAACTTGCATCAGGAAAATATTGTCGCACGGCTTGGAATAGTTCTTTAGGCCATGCCGATATATTTTCTATATCATACTCTTCGTTTTTTTGATTGACTATAGCATAGTTCTCAGCTTGAGGAACCATTAAATGCAAACTTTCTTCTGCCACTGCCGCTGAATACAAATGCGAAGGCAATTGTATGTTGGCAAAAGCATGATAAACAAATATTTCTTTCTCGGCTTTGCAATTGATAGTTTCATCTATGTCCCGTATTGCCTGTATTTTTTCTGCCATAGACAACACATTGCTGCCAAAATCATAATGGTGCAATTGTAAGATGGTATTCTCTGCATCTAAATATACCAAACAGAAATTATCCGAAACCAATCGCACAATTTTCTTAAAACAAGAAGATTGTGCGATTGAGGATGTATAAGAATACAATAAATTTACACGATGGCTTGACATGCTATTCCCAGTTTCCATCGGTAGAAGGTTCGGTAAGCGAACCCAATACTATATCTTTTACGTTTTCTTTAAAATCAAAATTCGGACCTAAAAATTGTTCTTGCAAACCGCTATATAGTAAGGTTCCCATGAATGCATTTTTAACACGAGGATCATTGTCCATATTCTTTAAATATTGCGATTTATTAGCACGAACTTCATATACAAACACCGAAATATTGGCACGTGTGATGGTATCGGCATCCATTATAAAACGTTCTCCTCCTGAAAAAGGAATAACATCAAATTTCTCTATATCAAAATCAGGTAAAGATTTTATCATTTCATCTTTTGCCTTTACCAATACGGTATCTCTTTTGATAATTCCCATCTTTAAAGCTTGTGCCTCCGTTAAAGAATCCGGTACATTACCCTCTTTCACCACTACTGTCATGGTGCCGTTGTTCCAAAAATCTCTTAATTGATCAAAATTTTTGGCATAAGAACCTTTTTCTGCTTTATAAAATTGTTGTAAAACTCTGATATCTTTTAACTTTGCTACTACTTCCGATTTTCTGCCTTCATATATTACATTGAATTTTTGAGGACGCATTACCGAACGATATATCAATAACACCAATACTACAATAGCAACAATAAGGCATGCTTGAATGATAATGTTTTTTGTATTTTTCATTTCTATATTATATTATATTTATTTACAATTACTTACATTTTTTCTTTTAAACCGTATTCCACTTTGATTTAAAATGCAAATATACGTAAAATCCGAATACATGCAAGCATAAGTTCATAAAAATTTCAACAAAAAAAACAACGAGCTTTTTTTCTTTTATAACTTCTACCAATAAACACAAGCTTTTTTGCATGAAAATAATAATGAAAATTTTAATCATCTTGATTAAAACAAGAGATGAGAAAAAGTTTTGGCATCAAAAAAAATGATAATTTTGCGAAAAATTTAACACTAAAGTTATGGATTTAAAAGGTAGAAGAGAAAGTTCGAATGTGGACGACCGTCGCCGTGTTAGCGGCAAAGCTGTCGGCGGAGGTATTGGTGGTTTAATTATCACAGGATTAATAGTGTGGCTCATGGGCGGCAATCCGTTGAGTGTGCTACAAGATAGCAACTTGAGTAGCGGTATATCTCAAGCTTCTGCCTATGAACCTTCGGCAGAAGAAGAAGAATTAGCCAAGTTTGCCAAACAGATTTTGGCAGGTACGGAAGATGTATGGACAGCCGAGTTCAAAAAAATGGGCAAAACCTATGTGGCTCCGAAACTGGTGCTGTTTACAAGCAGCGTGCAGTCGGGTTGCGGCGGAGCAAGTTCCTCCACCGGTCCTTTCTATTGTTCTGCCGACCAATGTGTATATTTAGACTTGTCTTTCTTTATGAATATGAAAAAACAGCTGGGAGCGGACGGCGACTTCGCCTATGCCTACGTAATAGCCCATGAGGTGGGACACCATGTGCAGTATTTGTTGGGAACCCTCAGTGCCGCACATCAGCAAATGAACCGCGTAAGCGAAAAAGAACGCAACCAAATTAGCGTAAGATTGGAATTACAAGCCGATTTCTATGCCGGTATATGGGCTTATCACGACAATAAAATGTTCGGTTCGTTAGAAGAAGGAGATATAGAAGAAGGCTTGAACGCCGCTTCCAAAATCGGTGACGACTATTTGCAGAAGAAAGCCCAAGGTTACTCTGTACCGGAATCTTTTAACCACGGCACTTCCGCACAAAGAGTGAAATGGCTGAAAAAGGGTCTCGCCACCGGCAACATCCAAAATGGTGATACCTTCTCTCCCGCATATTCGCAATTATAGTAAGACTATTCTAATTTTCTGACAAATAAGTATCCGTTAACTGACAATGGCGTTTGTCGGTGGTAAAGCAAGTTTGCACAAGACAAACTTGTTTTTTATTGAGTAAAACGTAAGTACTTGGTGATAGAAGAGTAGGATGTTGAAATTTGACCTGCCTTTCCATACCTTGCAATGGACATTTGCCAAGTATGGCAACTTTACTTCTTTTTGCCGATACCCGTCATTATAAACCTTAAGGTTTCCACCTAGCGGCTATTCCACTATTTTCAACTCTTGCATCAAATTTTGTGCATTAGCCATTTTGTCGATAATAAAGAGCAGATAGCGGGCATCCATACAAATGGTGCGTTGCACCTCGTTTTCAAAGGAGAGGTCTCCGCTCATAGCTTCCCAGTTACCGTCAAAAGCCAAACCTACCAGATTGCCTTCCGCATCAATGACAGGGCTGCCGGAATTACCGCCTGTGATATCGTTGGTAGTGATGAAATTCACTACCAATCGTCCGTCTTTGTCGGCATATCTTCCATAATCCTTCTTTTTCCACAGGTTGATCAACTCTTGTGGTACGTCAAATTCCCAATTGCCGGGTACGTATTTGGCCATCACACCGTCCAGAGTGGTGATGTAGTTGTAGGTGACACCGTCCGACGGCTTGCAGTCTTGCACGCTACCGTAGGTGAGACGCATGGTGAAGTTGGCATCGGGATAGAAATTTCTATCTTTTTGCATGTCCATCAAACCTTGCATATACAATCTTTCAGCATGTTCTTTCCCTACCGATTCGGCTTGTTCATCTAATGTCAGATACGATTTTACTATATCAAACATCAAAGCATAGACAGGGTCTTTGTCCAAGGATTTCGGATTGTCAAGCCATGCATTCAACTTATTTTCGTCTACAAAAACAGATTGGGCAAAAGCCTTGTTGACAAAACCGGTAAAATCGCCTCCCGATTTATCTCCCGTTTTCTTCATAAGAGCCGGCAGTTGGTCGGGTTGCACTTCTTTGTAAAACAAGTTTAACAATGCAATGGTAACATCTTTATCCAAATTTTTGTTATAGTCTTTAAAGAAATCTTTTACCGATTCCTTCATGCCTTGAGCATATTTTACCAACTGCTCTTGTGTTGCGGACTTTTGGTTGATGGTGTTGTTCAAACGCAAAAAACGGGAGGCGAAAGCCACTGCCTCGCCGCCACGCCATCCGGCTTCGCGGTGGTAAATCAAAGCCTTGGTATATTTGGATTGGTGTTGCCAATAGGCATCCAATTCCTCGAAAATACCTTTGTATTTTTCCTGACGTTCTTTATCGGCATTCATCCAGGCACGGAAAGTTTGTTCCTGTTCCACTCGTTTTTCGTACACTTTATTGCGTTGCAATTGTTTTACCTGACCGATATAATATTTCCAATAGTTGCTTACGCTTGCCTGTTTGGAAGCATATTGAATAAAAACGGCAGGGTCTGCATCCATGTGCTTGCGATATTGCTCCAATTTGGTGGTGCGGCAATCCACTATGGACGGGCCTTCCAATTCTATCACATTTTTCACCGCTCCGGAAGAAGAATATCTATCTGTGGAGCCGGGATAACCGAGTATCATGGTGTAATCACCGGGTTGCACCCCTTTAAGCGAAATAGGAAGAAAATGTTTGGGTTTCATCGGGATATTGTTTTTGCTATATTCAGCAGGAGAACCGTCAGGGGCGGTATAAACGCGGAATATACAAAAATCACCCTTGTGACGCGGCCATGTCCAGTTGTCGGTGTCAGCACCAAATTTGCCTATTCCCCAAGGCGGACAGGCAACCAAACGAACATCTTTATATACTTCGTAAACAAACAATATGTATTGGTTGCCATGATAAAAAGGCACTATCTCCGCTCTGTTTTTGCCGTCTATTTTGCGATCTTTTATCAGTTTTTCACCGTTTTTTTGAATCATTTTACCTCTTTCTTCTTCCGACATCTGGTCGGTAATACCTTTGAGCACTTTTTCCGTAACATCTTCTATATATTGCAGAAAAGAAACGGTAAGTCCCTCATTGGGTAATTCTTGTGCTTTATCGGCAGCCCAAAAACCTTTTTGCAGATAATCGTGTTCCACCGATGAATGTGCTTGTATTTGTCCCAAACCGCAATGATGGTTGGTGAGCAACAAGCCTTCGGGAGATATCAACTCTCCTGTACAACCGTTGCCGAATTGCACAATAGCGTCTTTCAAGCTAGGTTGGTTGAAACTGAAAATTTGCTCGGCGGTAAGTTTACAGCCCAAACGCTGCATCTCTGCCAAATTCTGTCCGTTGATAGAATAAGGCTGCCACATGCCCTCATCTGCACGGGCAACGGTAAAAAGCATTGTCATCACAATGCACAATAGTTGGATTTTTATCTTCATCTTGTCTTAATTTTTAAAATGCAAAGATAATAAATTTTCGGAAAAAGATGAAAAATTCAAAAAATAAAAGCTATGTGTTATTTTTCATATAGCCCTGAAAAATGGTTTTACGGCTGTTTCAAGCAATATTCCTGAATAAACTATCTACAGGAAAATCTATCTTTCTTCCAATTTGGGTTTAACGGGGTCAACAAGTCGTGTTATATGGTCATACTCCACCTTTAAAACACCTTTCACATTCCTGAAATATTGCATGGTTTCTTCAAGTGTTTTGTTCTCAGGTTTCTTCAACGCCATGCCATTGAAACCATGGTAATCATATTTAATTTCACAGTTGTATTCTTTAATGGCTTTCAGTATGGGCTCTTTTCCCGTTTCTGCATCATACAATATCAAAAAAACATCCGGAGAATGTTCTGGAATATATTGATTATCTGCTATTTGTATAGGTCTGGCAATGGCTTGTTCCGGCTTGCAGGATATGAATAGTATCACCACTATTTGTGCTAACAATATCAACGGAACCCCATAGCGGAACTTTTTGTGAAAGGTTTTGTGATGCCACACTATCATACCTAACCAGGCCCCTATGCTTCCGCCTATCATAGCGAACCCTAATAACACCGTTTCGGGTATACGCCATCCTGCATGTTTTGCCTTGAATTTGTCAACACCATACAAGAAAAACGTAACTATATTGATAACAATAATATATACAAAGGCAAGGCGGAGAATTGACGGGTTGTTTATCATAGTATCCATTGTTTGGTATTATTAAACTTTTAATCAGTGATGCAAAGGTACTACTATTTTTTCTCCGTATGCCCGATTAATAAATTTTTCAGCGTATTTTTCCGATTTTCTTCATCTAATGAAAGCAATTAACTGAAAAATGAGTATTTTTGCGACCTGTTTATATCTTTACAAACAAATGCAGATGACAAGCGACAAAAATACGACGATGAAGGCGGAACGTTCAAAAACGATTCATTTTCTATGGCCTGCCGCCATGGTGTTGTATGTTCCTTGTATGGCATTGTTGCTGCGTCCTTCACTATTTGAAATCCGCAATATGCTAATTGTCATAGCATGGCTGGTATTATGGATGCTCCCATTTTTGTTTTTGAAGAAAAAAATATGCTATAGGTTGGCAGTAACACTGCTTTTTGTCGGTGGATTGTTGAATTTGATACATTGGTTATTGTTAAAATACCCGCTGAACGTATCTTCACTATTTGTATTATTGAATACCAACGGGAACGAAGCAGCGGAGTTTATTTCGTTAAAAGCTTCACTTCGTTGGTTATTGCTGTTACCGTATCTATTGCTTGCCGTACCGTCGTTCTTATTCGTGCCGGATGTTCCTTCCCGTATGCCGTGGCTGAGAATAGTACGTATTGCACTGCTATTGTTTGTAATACTCTTTTACTCGGAAGCAATATGGACAGGAAGACTGGTGCGTACCGCTTTGCCCGACACAGAAAGAACGCTTTGCTCTTTTTCAGGAGAAATGAAAACCTATAAACAATTAAAGCAAAGACAAATTCAAACGGTGGAAACCGTTTCCGATACTTCATCCTGCCTTTCTGTGCTGATAATGGGAGAATCTTGCAACCGCAATCACCTGTCTTTATACGGTTACCATCGCCCTACTTCTCCGAAATTGACCAAACGTAACGATATTCTTTGCTTTACCGATGTGATAACACCTTATTCCATCACATTGAATGCAATATTAAATTCCTTGACAGAAAAAAATATGGATTATCCCGTTGCCACCGATAGTTGCATTCATGCCTTGGATGTTTATCGTTCTGCCGGTTTCACTACCTATTGGCTTTCCAACCAATCGCCTATCGGGGTATGGGACAACGCAATATTCAATTTTGCCAAAATAGCCGACCATCCGATATTTGTTAACCATGCCGCCAATTCCTCTTTTGAAAGCACACAATTGGCAGTGTATGACGAATCTTTACTTCCCGTATTGAATCATATACTAAAAAACGACACCGCTAAACGCAAATGGATAGTACTGCATTTAATGGGAAGCCATTCCCGATATGACAAACGCTATCCCGCTTTGTATGCTCATTTCAAAGGCGGTAAAGATAAAAAACAACGAACCATTGATGCTTATGACAACTCTATACTCTACAACGATGCCCTGATAGATAGTATTTTTTCGCTTCTTGCCCTATACGCTTCCTCTCATCCGCAAACCAGAGTGCATGCTATCTATCTTTCCGACCATGGGGAAAATGTGTATGACGAAGGTGAAAATGCCGGGCATGATTATGCAGACACCATTCCTTATACCAATGTGGAAATACCTTTTGTATTATGGCTTTCCCGACAAGACACATTGCAAGATACCGCTTTTTATCATCAAGTGCAATCAAGACTTTCATGGCCTTTTATGTCTGACGATCTTTTTCATCTATTGCTGGATTTGGACCATATATACACCCCGTGTTTTAAACCAGAAAGGAGTTTGTTTCACCCCTCTTACCAAAAGGAACGCACGCGAACACTGATGGACGGCAGAATATATAAGGGTCAATATCAATAAATAGTATACTTATAACAAAAAAAGACCATATCTTTGCATCTATGGAAATTGTTAACCTTTTGGAATATACTACACGTGACCAACTTCGTCAATGGTTGATAAAAAACCATGATACCATACGGGAATGCTGGGTTACTATCAATCGCACCAAACAGCCCCGCAACGATTCCATTCCCTACATAGAAGTGGTGGAAGAAGCGCTTTGTTTCGGCTGGATAGACAGCACCCTTAAACGGCTTCCCGACGGGCGGTGTGCCCAACGACTCACACCTCGCCGAAAAAACAGCCATTGGACGGATTTAAACAAACAACGCTGTCAAGACCTTATACAACGAGGATTGATGACCGATAGCGGATTGGCTGTTATGCCGGAACAAACATCCCGATAAACCCTATTGAATGAATACAGAAAATTATGCAAGAACAACTTGATAGAATAAGCCGATACGAAAAAATAATGAAAGAAACGGAGCAATTGCTGCATAAAAAACATTTAACACCGAAAATGAAAGATAGAATGCAGCAATTGGTATCTGCTTTAGAGGATTATTATGTCAGTAACGAATGGAAACAAGATTATGAAGCTGATGAGCATAGTCTGCTTCCAAAAGATTTAAACCGTGGTGTCCTCTCAGAAGACGGCATATATAACCTGCTGGAAAGATATCAAAGTCTTATGTTCCCTAAAGAGGAATAAAAAAGATGAAAAAAAATGAGTACTTTTGTATTTTTAAACGGATATCATTATGATACTTTATTTTTCAGGAACGGGAAATAGCCTTGCTATAGCAAGAAATATAGCACAATCCACAAACGACCGTGTGATGACGCTCACCGAAGCGGTACAACAGGATTTAACTGCCGAAAAACGCATCGGGCTGGTCTATCCGTCTTATGATTTTAATATGCCGCCGGCTGTACGCCTGCTTTTACCCCAACTGAAAATCAGTGCAGATGCCTATGTGTTTGTGATCATCTCTTGTGGTGCACAGGCAGGAAACTGTATCTGGACGGCAAAACGTTTGCTCCGCAAACAAGGTGTACGGTTAGCTTATAGCCATAAAGTTCGTATGCCGGATAACAGTGCTATCGCTTTTGGTCGCAATCCTAACAACCAGATATGGAAATTTGAGCGTTTTGCTTTCCGTTTGGAACGTATCATTGCCGATGTAAAAGTTGAACGTCATGAACTGCATTTTAACGGCTGGAGTTTCTTGGGTTGGTTAATGGGACAAACATTCTTGGAAAAAGGGATGATTCGTACTTTAGGCCCGAAAGTAAATACCGATAAATGTATCGGTTGCGGTATCTGCGAGAAAGTGTGTCCTATAAACAATATTGTGGTGAATGAAAAAGCTGATATCGGTAAACACTGCACCTTATGCTTCGGTTGCGTACACTTTTGCCCCCAACAAGCCATCACGACCAATGGTCGTGAAGCACTCAAAGAACGTCAATACCATCATCCGGAAATAACCTTAAAGGATATGTTGCAAAAATAATTTATAACAACGCATGCAAGCATACTATACCTCTCATTATCATTCACCACTGGGAAACATCACACTTGCATCTGACGGAAGTTCGCTTATAGGACTCTGGTTTGACGAACAAAAATATTTTGCCGATAGCATTGCCGGAGAAAAAACGCAAAATGACAAAATGTTGCCCGTTCTTGCCGATACTTGTCATTGGCTTGATATCTATTTTAGCGGAAAACAACCTGATTTCATACCCCCCTTAAAAATGTTAAGCACTCCTTTTCGTAAAGCGGTATGGGAAATACTACTCACCATTCCTTATGGAAAAACTATGACATACGGAGAAATTGCCACCATCATAGCCACACAAAAAAATATAGCCAAAATGTCCGCACAAGCCGTTGGCGGCGCCGTCGGGCACAATAATATTTCCATCATCATCCCTTGCCATCGCGTTATAGGGGCACACGGCTCGCTTACGGGTTATGCCGGCGGCATCAACAAAAAGATTCTATTGCTTGAACATGAAGGTATAGACATCTCCCGTTTAACCTTGCCTATAGGATAAAATGTAATTACCCTGATTTCAGCATTAAATGAGCATTGTCCATATGGATTATCAATAAAAAAAGGAGCCCGAAGGCTCCTTT
>DBXT01000043.1 GCA_002309615.1 Bacteroidales bacterium UBA1205 | reverse complement strand
GATAATACGATATGGATTAAAATTGGAAGACTATCAAAACGCCTTGCAGCAATACCAATGCTAAAAGGTAAAAATTGCATACATCCCCTAAAGGAAGCATCTTTCAGGGGATGTTTTTTTTGAGATTTTTTTCAAAAGAATGCTAAAGATAACATAAAATATTATATTTTTGCACTGCAAAAATCATTGAATACTACGAGTAAATTTGCAGTGAAAATAATGTATAAATATGATTATCAATAGAGAACGGTATGTGAAAGAACTGCTTAACAAGCGGTGGAACCATAAGGTAAAAATCATTACAGGTATAAGACGATGCGGAAAATCGTTTTTGTTGTACACCCTTTACAAAAATTATCTTTTGGCAGAAGGGGTTCCTGAAGATTGTTTTGTGGAAATCGCCTTAGACAGAAAGGCATTCGTAAAATACAGAAATCCAAATATGCTCTATGATTACATAGTCAGTCAGACACAAAATACAGAAAAGCGTTACTATGTTTTCATTGATGAAATACAACTTTCATACAAGGTGAAAAATGAAAATGCAGACGATGCGGTGGTCTCTGAAGAAGACATGGAAATGCTTTATACAACTTTTTATGACATATTGAATGATTTGATGATACGCACTAATCTTGATATATATGTTACCGGCTCCAACAGCAGGATGCTTTCTAAAGATATTGTCAGCAATTTCCGCGACCGTGGGACAGAGATAAAGGTTTACCCGTTGTCGTTCAAGGAATATTATGCCGTTTCCGGACTCGAAAAGGCAGATGCATGGGAAGAATATCTAATGTATGGAGGCATGCCGCTTGCGGTATTGGAACAATCGGAAGTTGACAAAAGAAAATACTTGGCAGGATTGTACCGAAATGTATATCTAAAGGATATTGTGGAACGATACAGACTGAAGGATGATGAATTGTTGAATGCATTGGTAGATGTACTTTCATCTGCAGTGGGTTCGCTGACCAATCCTCACAATCTTGCTAATGCAGCATCTACACTGATGAAACGTAATACATCGGATCATACCATAAAGAACTATTTGGACTATTTGGAAGATGCCTACCTATTTGCGGGTGCCAGACGCTATGATGTGAAAGGTAAACGATATTTTGAGAATATTCAAAAGTATTATGCCATGGACACGGGATTGAGAAATGCCAAATTGAATTTCCGGCAGCAAGAAAAATCGCATCTGATGGAAAACATGATTTTCTTGGAACTCCTTCGCCGTGGATATAATGTGGACGTGGGAGTGGTAGAAATTGTCCGTATGAAAGACGGAAAAAGACATCAATCGCAGTATGAGATAGACTTTATCGTCAATACAGAACATGAAAAAGTGTATATACAGTCGGCTATGAATGTAAATACAGAAGAAAAAAGATACCAAGAAACATTTTCTCTCAAAAACTCGGGAGACTTTTTCCGCAAGATAGTCATCCTTGACGGAAACGCAAAGGCTTGGACAGACGAGGATGGCATTGTTTATGTCGGTGTTATTCCGTTCTTGCTCAATGAAACAGAAATAATTTTTTAGTCAATTAGCATTTGTGACTTGAATGTGGCAATTAAAAAAGGAGAAAAGATATGAAAAAGTTATCAGTATTAAGTCTAATTTTAATATTTGTTTGTATAGGATGTCATTATGACTCATTTTGGTCGGATGTTGTTTATGTTACAAATGAAACCTCGCACAATGTAAAATATATAAAAAATTCATATAGTAGCGACTATAATATTAATATTGAGCTTCCTTACGGTCAAAAAACGCAAATTGATGAATCAGACCAGCCAGGAGAGGGTATTCCTCCTATTTTCGGAAGTTTTATATTCGATGATACACTGACTTTAAAATATTCTGTGAACGATACGTTTGCCAAAAATATCTATAGAAATTATGAGATAGAAAAAAGAGTGGATACAAAGTGTAATCACGTATACTATTATTATTATACGCTTACCGAAGAAGATTATCAAAATGCTTTGCAGCAAAACCAACGCTAAAAGGTAAAAGAAGTGTTTACATCCCCTGAAGGAAATTTCTTTTAGGGGATGTTTTTTTTGTTTATACCAATATTTCTTTGGGATAGCAGACGAAAAATTTGCTGACAGTTTCAGACAGCGTGCGGTGGTTCAGGTGGTCGGAAATAGCTTCCAAGGGTAGCAAATTTTCTTGTTTGTCCATAATCCAGATGGTTTCCACTTGGGCATTGTAGGCTCTGTTTTCCATTTCCCCGTCTATGACAAAATAGTGTGCCATGTCCAAAGGAATATGAAGGTGCTCGCAGGCAAGCATTTGCTTCTGGCGGATATAGGCTTCGTCGTATGCTTGCTCCTGTATGTCAATGTGAAACAGCCGGCGTTGGCAAAGTCTTTTGCTCAGTTCCGCCAAAATGGCGTCTTGTGCATGTTGCCATTGCTGGATGCAAAACCAGATATTGATATCGTCCAAATCAAGATAATTCTCCAAGCAAGCCTCCTGTTTGAATTCTTCCAAGGTGCGGCTGCGGTCAAAAAAGAACGCCAAAGCCGTTGTGGTGAATATCGGACAGCGGTTCCGATAGAGCCATAGAGCCCTTTCCAATGTCTTTATCAGCATTTGTTCCGCCACATGCACTGTTTTGTGCAGATATACCTGCCAATACATCAAACGGCGGGAGATAATGAATTTTTCAATGGAATATACGGCTTTGCTTTCTGCCACCAACTGCCCGTCTTTTACATGGAGCATTTTGATAATGCGTTCCGCTCCTATCACTCCTTCCGACACGCCGGTATAAAAACTGTCTCTGTTGAGATAGTCTAACCTGTCCACATCTAATTGGCTGCTTACCAATTGGTGCAGAAAGTGTTTGTGGTATTGATTGTCGATAATTTGTATGGTGAGGTCCAAAGCCCCATGCAGTTCTTGGTTGAGCCTTTGTATAATCAGGTGGGTGAACGCTTCGTGGCTGCTACCGGGGACAAAAAAGTTTTCCAGCGCATGCGAAAAGGGCGTGTGCCCGATATCGTGCAGCAATATGGCTGCCAAAGTGGCTTCCTGCTCCTTTGTGGTGATGTCAACGCCTTTTTCTATCAATGTCTTCAAGGCGTTTTGCATCAAATGCATGGCACCTATGGAATGTTGGAAACGGGTGTGGGTGGCACCCGGATACACCAAGTGCGACAATCCCAACTGGTGAATGTTTCTTAAGCGTTGAAAATAGGGATGCTGTATCAGCGTGAACACCAGTTCGCTGTTGATATTGATAAGCCCGTAAACGGGATCGTTGATGATTTTTTTGTTTCTTATGGGCATATATCTATTTATTGAAATATACGTAATAATTCTTTTTCGTCGTAAATGACAAATATTCTTTTTCCACTGGGCGATATTTGGGGCGATTGTGTGCAAAAAAGTTGATAAATAATCTGTTGCATTTCTTCAGGGTGTAGGTTCTCGGTATTTTTTTTCTTGATAGAACGGGCAAAAGAATGTGCCAAATTGTTTTTTTTGCTTATTTTCAGTGATAACAAGTTGTTATTATAAGTGTCCAACAAATTGTCCATGGTGGTTTGTATATCTTGACCCTGGCAGTCGCAAGGTGTACCGGTGATGATAAAAGTGGTTTTACCGAATTCTTCTATTTCAAATCCCAATGCGATAAATTCGGGTAAAAGGTCTTTTATTGTTGCTGCGTTGTTCGGCGTAAAGTGAACGGTTTCGGGAAATAACAATTTTTGTGTAGCCCCTTGATTTTTTTCCAAAGACAATAAATATTGTTCGTACAATATACGTTCCATAGCGGCATCGGGGTCTATGACGACAAATCCGGATTTGATTTTGCCCACTATATATTTATTGAGTACCTGAAATACATGCGGGGTGTCGGTTTCAATGGCCTCAGCGGCATTTTCCTCCTTTTCGTCCCATTCCAAGGAGGTCTGAGCGGCTTCTATGGTTTCCTCACGGGTGTTTTCCAACAGGCTTTCGTATATTTTGTCCCATCCGTTAGCGTTGGTGTTTTGGGGTTTCCAGTTGCTTTGGCGGTCGAAAGATGATTTTTTGAAAGTGGATTTATCAAAAGGATTGTAATCCGGATTGGAGTAGGTGAGAGGCTCTTTAGGAGTTTGTTTATAATTGATGTTAAATTCCATGGGGGCATTGTCTCCAAATTCCAGTGCCGGTCGGATGTCGTGTGTTCCTATGCTGTGTTTTATAGCGGAATGCAATATACTGTAGATATATTTTTCTTCCAAAAATTTTATCTCTGTTTTGGTAGGATGAATGTTGACGTCTATTTTTTCGGGGTCCAGTTCAAAATAGATGAAA
Organism: Bacteroidales bacterium UBA1205; assembly: GCA_002309615.1. Taxonomy (GTDB): domain Bacteria; phylum Bacteroidota; class Bacteroidia; order Bacteroidales; family WCHB1-69; genus UBA1205. Next base: position 1,284 of record DBXT01000043.1, on the reverse strand, counting down.
TAGCCGGGGGTGGTGTTTTCGGGCACCAAGGCTTCAAAAGCCGATACCACGGCATGATGAAAATAAGCATGTTTCATATACCGTTGGTTGACAAAAAAATATTGTCCGCCTTTGGTTTTGCGAGCATATTCCGGCTTGGTGATATAGCCGAAGATATGCACCACATCGCTATTTTGTTCTACAGGGATAAGTCTTTCGTTGTAATTGTTGCCGAAAATGTTGATTATACGTTGTTTGGGCATGCTAACAGGCAGATTGTATTCTATTTTATCGTTATGATAAAGTTTGAATGCTATTTGCGGATGCACCAAGGCGATGCGGATAAATTCCTCTTGTATGTGTCCGAATTCAACGTTGTCGGATTTTAAAAAATTGCGGCGTGCAGGTACATTAAAAAACAGGTTTTTTACCGAAATGGATGTGCCGTCATCGCAGGAACAGGCTGTTTGTTCGGTACATTTGCATGCTTCCATGTAAACGCATGTGCCTATTTCGGCATCCCGCATTTTGGTGTGCATTTCCACGTGAGCTATTGCGGCTATCGAGGCCAAGGCTTCACCACGAAAGCCTTTGGTGTGCAAATGGAAAAGGTCGTCAGCACATTTTATTTTTGAAGTGGCATGCCGCTCAAACGACAAACGGGCATCGGTTTCACTCATGCCGCTACCGTTGTCTATTACTTGAATGAGTGTACGTCCGGCGTTTTTGATAATCACTTCTACAGAAGAGGCTCCTGCGTCAACAGCGTTTTCCATCAACTCTTTTACCACCGAAGAAGGCCGTTGTATCACTTCTCCCGCCGCTATTTGATTGGCTACGCTATCGGGTAGGACATTAATGATATCTGCCATGGCTTAATGTAATAATATGTATAATAATATTATTAAAAGTACTATCATGATAACGAGTCTTCGAGTGGAAGAGCGTTGAGCTTTACGACTTGCATTTAATTTTTGGTGCAGTCTGTCCGAAAAATCCACATTGGTATTGTCATCGCCTTCTTCTATTTTTTGTTTGCGAATATCCGATGTATTCTTGTCATAGTATCGGGGAGTGTAGTTAAATTCTCTTTTTTCCCGCGGTTCGTTTTTAAAAATTAATGCCATAACGCTGTATTATTATCATGATATATAATTGCAAATATAGCATTTTTTTTCGTACATAGATAAATCGATAAGCGTTTTTCTTTATTCTGACAAAAAAAAGAAACAAAAACAGTCAAAAGATAGTCCCATTTTCTAAGACAGCCGTCATTTGACAGATGGTAGAATGGTTTTCAATGAA
>DBXT01000015.1:31742-32114 GCA_002309615.1 Bacteroidales bacterium UBA1205 | reverse complement strand
CAAGATGAGCGAATTACCGGAGTAACTGCCTTTATCGGCGAATCCGCACCTCGTTTTCATGTTACTTATGCACCGAGTATGCCTGCCAAAAATTTGGCCCAGCTGATCGTCAACACCCGCTCCGTGAAAGCCACGGAAGAATTGCTGCCCCTGCTGGACAAAACCTATTCCAACCATTTCCCTGAAGCCCATGTCCGCATTCGCCAACTGGATTATCAGGCGGTTACCAATCCTGTGGAGATACATGTTTTGGGCAACGATCAGGAACAAATGAATGCGGTGGCGGAAAAGATAAAACAAAAAATGCTTGCCATGAACCGCCAGTTGCGGTGGGTGCACAGCAGCTATGACGAATTTTTGCCCACCATCAAT
>DBXT01000015.1:31346-31633 GCA_002309615.1 Bacteroidales bacterium UBA1205 | reverse complement strand
CCTGTTACTTTGTATTATGACAATTTCCATGCGGAAAATTATCAAGATATCGGCAATCAACTGATTCCGACAACCATACCGGGTGTATGGGTGCCGTTGCGGCAAGTGGCCGGCATAGAGCCGGAATGGAATCCTGCACAAATCGTTCACCGCTTTGACAGAAATTGTATCACCGTGAGCGCCGACATGAAATTCTGGAAGCCGCAAACAGTGGCCATGAAAGAAATTAAAACCTTTATTCAAAAAGAGATTGAACCGGATTTGCCCAAAGGAATAGAAATACAATA
>DBXT01000015.1:0-31319 GCA_002309615.1 Bacteroidales bacterium UBA1205 | reverse complement strand
GTGCCGCAAATTTTATTGAGTTTTATTGCTGCCGTGGTTGTGTTGTTTTTCTTTTTAGTATTGTATTTCAAAAAGTTAGATATTGCCACCTTGACTTTGGCAGCAAGTATGCTGTGTTTGTTCGGGGCATTTTTCGGGGAATGGCTGTTCGGCTTGGATTTTGGCATGACATCGGTGTTGGGAGTGGTCAGTTTGATAGGCATTATTGTCCGTAATGGCATCATTATGTATGAATATGCGGAAGAATTGCGGTTCAAAAAAGGTTTTACCGCCAAAGCCGCCGCCATGGAAGCCGGCAGCAGGCGTATGCGGCCCATATTTTTGACATCCGCCACCACCGCCTTGGGAGTTTTGCCGATGATAATCAGCCACAATCCTCTCTGGATGCCGATGGGTGTGGTTATCTGCTTCGGCGTGGTGCTGTCGCTGGTGATAGTGTTGAGTGTGATGCCGGTTACATATTGGCAGATATATAGAAGAAAGGGGGAAGAATGAAACGGTACAATCTGTTGGCAACCATTGTAGTATTTCTATTTTGCCGCATATCGGCACAAACCGTCACTTTGGATTCGTGTTTGGCATTGGCCATGCAAAACAATGCGGCCTTGCAGAATGCCCAATTGGAGATACAGTCCGCACAGCAGGTGAAAAAACAAGCCCTGACAAAATATTTTCCCAAAATATCCGCCGAGGCGGCATCGTTTCATGCCCTTCGTCCCCTGGTGGAGTTTTCCATAGACGATATCGGCAACGCCCATGCCCGTGATCTGCTCAACGTTCTGTATGCGGAATACGGTGAAGCCCTCGGCTTGGATAAGAGCATGTCACTGTTTCATTACGGCACGGTGGCGGGAGTGACGGCTGTGCAGCCGCTTTTTGCCGGCGGACAAATCGTCAACGGCAACCGTCTGGCACAAATGGGGGTGGAAGCCTCTCAATATAAGGCGGAAATTGTAGAACGGGATTTGCTGTTGCAAGTGGAAGAAAGTTATTGGCTGGTGGTGTCGCTGCAGGAAAAACGCAAAACCATACAAACGGCCAAAGAATTGTTGGATACCCTCTACAGGGATGTTTGCGGGGCGGTGCATGCGGGGTTGACCACTTCCAACAATATTTTGAAAGTGCAACTTAAACAAAATGAATTGAACAGCAACAACCTAAAGGTGGAAAACGGCATTCGTTTGGCAACCATGGCTTTGTGCCAATTGACAGGCCTGCAATATTCCGATACGCTTTTGTTGGCGGATACTTTGCCGACAATTTTTATGGAGCCTTCGCAATATTTCCGGCCGACAGAGCAAGCTGTCGATAACCGCTCGGAAGCAAAACTGCTGAATTTGAGTGTGGAAGCGGAAAAGCTGCAAAAGAAAATGACCGTGGGGAAAACCTTGCCTCAAATTGCCTTGGGCGCCAGTTATGGCTATGGCAATTTGTTTGAAAAAAACACCTTCAACGGATTGCTGTTCGCCACCCTTCAAGTACCCATAACGGATTGGTGGGAGAACAGTCATAAAATCAAACAACAGTCTATTGCCTTGCAAATGGCGGAAAACAACCGCAGGGATTTGACCCAAAAATTGCAACTGCAAACCCGGCAGGCATGGAACCAACTGCAAGAAAGCCACGCCCAGCTCCTATTGGCAAACGCTGCCGTGGAAAATGCACGGGAAAACCTTGCTCTCTCCCAAAAAAATTATCAGGCGGGACTGGTCAGCTTGAGTGATTTGTTAGAGGCACAAACCATTTATCAGCAGTCGCTTGACCAACAGAACGATCAAAAAATCGCCTATATGATGGCTGTAAAACGCTACCTGCAATATACCAAGTAGAATAGGGAAGATTTTTTTTCTAAAAAATAGTTTTTTTCAAAAATTTTATTACTTTTGCAGATTCAACTTCATGCCCAAAAGGTTGCAAAAACTCAATGCCATAGATGAACGCATGATTCGTTCGTAGTTGTTTTGAGTATTTGAAGAAGAGAAGGTTTTTGTTAGATTTGAAAATGTTTTAATACAAAAATATGGGAAACGATAATTTTACTTGGATTCCATTTTATGAGGAATTAGCAAGCAAATTACTTGAATACAAGAGCAGACGAGACGAACTTGTCAAGATAGTATATTCATTAGATAGGAAATATGTTGATTACATTCATAATGACGACAAAAGCGATGTCTCGGACATTGACCCTTTTTCTGTGTTTGCAATATTTAACCGAGGGAACACCGATAATAATCGAAGAATTATCTTGTCTCATTTCAAGAATTGTTTTGGCATTAAAGCAGATTTACCTGTTGACTTTGATGGTATACCAGTATTAAACGCACAACAATCAACATTTTATTGGAGAAACTCTGCTGACATACAAATTCCTTATTTGTGGAATTTATATGAAGCGGCATTAACTGACGATGAAAAAACTTTTGCTGACTTTTTTGACAGACTTCAAAATACAAATGGAATTAAGTGGAATATCACCATTGGACTGTTTTGGATAAGACCAAACCAATATATGCCACTTGATGAAAAAAGCAGACTGTTTTTGTTAAAGAATAGTGTTTCAATATTCTCTGACAAAGAAATAACATCATCTAACTATATTGCTTTACTTGATGATATAAAGGCAAAAATGGATAAAAAAACACCTGCGGAATTATCATACGATGCTTTTGTAAGCGTGAAAACAGAAAAAGCAAATTATTGGTGCGCTGGTCATAATTTTAGTGGAAATGAGCCGCAACTTGAACGGTTTATCAACGAAAATGTTTGGGAAGGCAGATTTGACGATGTGAAAGACAAGAAGCAGATAGAATATGCACAAAAAATAAGTGTAGGTGATATATTGATTTTAAAATCAACATTTACAAAAGGAACAAACCACGATTTGCCCTGTTTGCGTATTTCTGCTCTTGCTTCAGTTATAAACAAAAAAGAAATAACAGAAAGCGGAAAAACAAGAATAATATGTAGTGTCAATTATTTTAGCACTGCGAAAAAAGATTTTGAAGGAAAAACATACGGGCAATATCAAAGGACCATTCAAGAATGCAAGGATGTTAAAATCATCAATTACATAAAAGAGCAGATGCAAACCGATAGGCTTTGGATGTGGAATAAAAATGAAATTTGGAATGATGGCTCTGATGTTTTTTCAACAAATATTTTGAAAATGGGCAATTCCGCACAAGGAAAGTTGAATTTCGAATCTATTGAAACGAAGGAAGATTTGCGTGATGAATATCAAAAAATAGTAGGGAATACCGATGTCGCTATGCCAAATATGTATTGGCAATTTATGCACGAAGTTAAACCAAACGACATTGTTGTTGTGTTTGAAACAGTCAAGGAGAACAGCAAACAAAATCATTTGTTGTATGGATGGGGACGGTTTACTTCTGATTGCCAATTTGTGTCGACCGACAACAATCCTATACAAAGAAAAGTTAAATGGCACCTGCCACTATTGCCAGAACCTATAAAAGAAACAACTACAAGTAATTCACTATTCTTTCATTTGATTAAAGGAGCCGAAGCGGCAAACATCAAAAAACTTTTAGGAATTGATAATGATCAAAACGAATCTATTATGCAAAATGTTAAAATTCAAGAATATATTAAATTATTGAAAACAAACCGCAACTTAATCCTGACTGGAGCCCCAGGCACAGGCAAAACCTATTTGGCAAAACAAATTGCACAGGCAATGGGTTGCTCGGACAATGAAATCGGTTTCGTCCAATTCCATCCGTCGTACGACTACACCGACTTTGTTGAAGGTTTGCGTCCGTTGCAAGACGAAAGTGGAGCAGTTGGATTTGAACGTAAAGACGGTGTTTTCAAAGAGTTTTGCGTAAAAGCGTTAGACAATTTTGAAAATAGTCAAAAGGGTGAAATCGTTCTTTCACAAGAGTATTCTGTAGAAAAACTATACGAACAATTATTATCAAAGATAGAAAGCGAAGAAATAATTAATATTCCATTAAAAACTGAAGGGAAAACGTTGCAGGTTGAGAAGGTGTCTAATTTTAATAACATCATACTTAAGAGTCCAAATTCAACAACACCACATACGGTATCTTTAAAACGTATATTGAAATTATCTAAACAGTATCCTGACAAAAAATCTCTTGAGGAAATATCTAATATTAGTGAAGCTGTAAAGAGAACTATTGGTGGTTGTCATGAATCTGCATATTGGGCAGTTTTACACTTAATGTACGAACAAAATCCAACTATACAAATAGAAAGGCCAATCAAGATTGAAAAGAAGAATTATGTCTTCATTATTGACGAAATCAACCGTGGTGAAATTTCAAAAATTTTTGGGGAGTTGTTTTTTTCAATCGACCCAGGCTATCGTGGTATAAAAGGTAAGGTTCAAACCCAATATGCCAATATGGAAACTGAACCAAACGATTTTGATGAAGCTTTAGGTGAAAAAGGTAAGAATTTGGGACACTTCTTCGTCCCCGAAAATGTTTATATAATTGGCACAATGAACGATATCGACCGAAGCGTCGAGAGTATGGATTTTGCTTTCCGTCGTCGGTTTGCGTTTGTCGAGGTTAAGGCTGGTGAAAACACAGGAATGTTTGATGGAATGGAGTGGAAGGACGAAGCTATTGAGAGAATGAACAGCCTGAATGATGAAATAGAGAAGATTGACGGGTTATCTTCGGCATATCACATTGGAGCAAGTTATTTCTTAAAATTGGAGAACTATAACGGTGATTTCGAACAACTTTGGAAATATCATTTAGAAGGTCTATTGCGTGAGTATCTGCGTGGTACACAAGATGTTGACGAGAAGATGAAAAAATTTGAAAACGCATATAATCTAATCAACGCAACCGCTAATGATTCGGATTCCGATAACCGATAATTCAACGCGTACGCTGACTGACAGCGAATTGCCAGCCAAAGTTGACATCAAACGGATTGCCGACATTAAAATCGCCAATCTGAAACTTGATGACAACCCCAATTTACTTGTTTTTCCGCAAGCCCTGGGGTATCACGGTGACAATATTGGCGAAGGCGTTATCATCGAATTGGACAACAATCAGATAAACACCAACAACATAATGGGTTTTGTGGGCGTGAACGATACGCAAATTGACATCCGTTCTCGCTTCGCAAAGAACGATGGCGAAGATTACTTTCTGCACTATATGTTGCAAAAAGTGTTCAGTATCAATTTGTTCAAAATTGAACATGCCACCAGCAATGAGCAAATTTTCGATTTTTTGCTATATATGTTTCCGCATTTTTTGAAAAAGGCTGTGGCGCAGGGCATTTTCAAGAAATACCGCCGTTTTGAGTATAACGATGCTAATATTCGCGGGCCAATTGACGTGAGCCGTCATATCCGGCAGAATATTCCGTTCCGCGGCACAGTGGCATATTCTACGCGCGAACATACCTACGACAACGAGCTCACGCAGTTGATTCGCCACACAATTGAGTATATCCGAACAAAGGAGCAGGGTGCGGCTATTTTGAATAATGATAAGGAAACGAAAGATGGTGTAAGTCAGATTGTTATGGCAACGCCAACGTACAGTATCAGAGATCGTCAACGTGTTATCAATCAAAATCTTCGTCCAGTGCGTCATCCATATTTTTCGGCCTACACAGAGTTGCAGAAGATTTGTTTGCAAATCCTTCGCCACGAATCAATCAAATATGGGCAAGAAAAAGACAAAATCTACGGCATTCTGTTTGACGGTGCATGGTTATGGGAAGAATATTTGAATACTATTTTGAAAAAGTGCGATTTTAAACATCCTGAAAATAAGAAACATACAGGCGGAATCAGAATGTTTGAATATGGCAAAGATGATGAAGCAATTGCCAAAAACAGCCGTCGTTTGTATCCGGATTTTTGGAAGGACAATTACATCCTTGATGCTAAATACAAAAGATTGGACAAAGGTGTAGGGAGAGAAGATTTATATCAAGTGGTCTCGTATATGCATTGCACGAAAGCCGAGAATGGCGGTTTTATATATCCATCTGAAATTGAGAAAAAAGCAGAAACGTATAGATTGTCCGGTTACGGCGGCACTATGCACATTTTGGGTGTGAAAGTACAGCACGAATGCAATTCTTTTAAAGAATATGCAATTGCAATGGAAGTTATTGAGTCGGAAGTTATTGAAGGTATATCTAAATAGATTACTGTCCGCTAAAACTTTTTGATGAATAGCAAAAAACTAATTTCTTCCAGCATTTACCGGACGATTTTTATCACACATTTTCTGCCGTGGCTTTCAATGGCATTCATGGGAATGACATCCTATGCCGCTGTCAACAATGTTTCCTGCCAAATAATCTTTCAACAGTTGATGTACATCACCGGAGCATCCTCTTACTACATGTATGCCATTGGCAGTAAGCACATTCTTTGCCCCATCTCCCATATCACCGGCCAACATGATACCCACTCCTTTTTGACGCAAAACGGAAGCTATTCCGGACTTGCATCCGCATCCTTCTCCGGCGGGCAGGGTTTCTTCTCCTACTATATTCTTGTTGTCGTCTATTTCAAAAACAGTATAATGGTCACAATGTCCAAAATGATTGTCCACTTGATTATCTTTGACAGGAACAGCTATTTTAACATTTCCCGTATGCTTGCCGAACATAGGATCAGATAGTTTATTTATCACATAATCTGTTAGTTCGTTAAACACATTGTTAATAACTTCATTTCCTTGTTCCAATATGCTGCATCCTTCTTCTGCGGCTATGCCCACTTCTTGAACCAAAGGTATTTGTGACAGCAACCGTACGTTCAATTCATCCGCCAAAGTTTGACCTCCGCCTTTACCGAAAATATAATATTTTTCATCTGCATGTTGTCGGGGAACAAACCATGACATATTTTCCACTATCCCCAATAACGGTATATTTAATTTTTGTGCCGAAAACATATCCGCACCTTTGCGGGCATCGTTAACAGACAATATTTGCGGAGTGGTCACCACTATGGCCGCATCTACTTTATATTGTTGCAATATTGATAACTGTATATCACCCGTTCCGGGAGGAAAATCCACAATCATATAATCCGTTTCACCCCATTCGGTTTTGGTAAAAAGCTGTCCCATCATATTGGCAGCCAAAGGACCTCTCCATATCACCGCCTGCCGGGCATCCACTATGAATCCTATGGAATTAAGTTTTACACCGTATTTTTCCATAGGTATCATCATTTCGTTTTCACCTGCGGTGTGTGCCGTTATTTGTTCTTCTTCCATACCGAACATTTTCGGGATAGACGGACCGTAAATATCAGCATCCACCAAAGCTGTTTTATAACCTTTGCGGGCCAAGGCCACAGCTAAAGAAGCCGATACAAAGGATTTCCCTACCCCGCCCTTTCCGGAAGCCACCACTATAATATGCTTTACTTGCGGTATAATTGTTTTTTCTATCGTGAACATGATTTTTCTTGTTTAATGCAATTTTATAATATACATTCCCTCACAAAAACACAAGTTGTTTTGTTAATTAAATTCTTCAGGCAGCTACGGGAATGTTTTCCCGCAACTGCCTGAATACTATTTCAATTGTTTGTCGGAAAATGTCTATTTGACAAAACCTTCATTTTTCAGAATTTCGGACATTTGTTCGAACGTATATTCTATGTCATTGTCCAATCCAACAGAGAAACGTACCAAACCTTCACTCATACCCATGGCTTTTTGGAATTCTTCAGGAACTTCCGATGAGGTGGATTTTCCCGAGCAGGAGAACAAAGTACGGAAATAACCTAAACTTACAGCCAAAAATCCTATACCTTGTTTTTGCATAGCTTCCATAAACTTGTTGGCTTTTTTGGCAGTGCCGAGGTCTATGGCTATCATTCCTCCGAATCCGAATTGAGGATTCATTTGTTTTTTCATCAACTTATGGTCTATATGCGAAGGAAGTCCTGTATAATTAGCTTTTATTCCTATTGAATTGAATTTTTCAGCCAAATACATGGCATTACGACTATGCTGTTGCATACGAATATGCAAGGTATACAAATTCTTAAGTATTGAAGTAGCTCTAAATGAATCCAATACAGGACCTAACAACATTGCCGTTCCGCAATTTACGTCTATCAAACCATTAATAAATTCATTATCACCACATATAGCACCGGCTACACAATCGTTTTTACCATTGATAAATTTGGTCATAGAATATACCACTATATGAGCTCCCAAACGATGAGGAGTGAATATCATAGGAGTAAACGTATTGTCCACTATTAATTTTGCACCGAATTTGTCGGCTATTTTTCTTAATTCGCCTACATTGCATATTCTCAATAGCGGATTTGACATGGTTTCGGTATAAATCACTTTTGTATTTTTCTTACAAGCGGCTTTTACTTGAGCCAAATTGGTGGTATCCACAAATGTTACTTCTACTCCGAAACGTTTGATATAATTATTCAAAAAAGCAAAAGTACCGCCATATACCGTCATGCTTGCCACTATATGGTCTCCTTGTTTAACACAATGCAACAAAGCACAAGTGATGGCAGCCATACCTGAACCCGTTACCCATGCAGCCTCTGTATCTTCCATGGCTGCAAGCGATTTGCACAATGCCATATTGCTCGGATTCCAATGACGAGAATATAAATAATACCCTTCCGTTTCTCCGTGGAAAGTATCTGTCATGGTTTGCCCGTGAGGAAAGGTAAAGGTTGCTGAATCATTAATAGAAGGATTAACACCTCTTTCTGAACTTAAACTTTGAACAGCGTTTATTGCTGTTGCCGGATCAAATTTCTTCATATCTATTTTTTGTTTAATTTGAATATCTTTTTAATTTAATTTGGCAAAGGTAGCATATTTTTTAAATATGTTTCGCCATTTTTACAAAAAAAAGAGAACTATATTAGATACTTTATTTTCTTTGCAAAATAAAATTATGCCCTACATTGTAGTGATGAATATTTTATTGTATCCCCGCTATCATTACTACAAACAGGCATAAAGAATGAAATATAGAGGTTACTTATCTTAAAAAAGTTTAAACATGATTTTATCATTAATTATTTCAATTCTTATAGGTGTTAGATGGTTGGCTTGAAGGCTTCATTATTAACAAAAACAAAGGTGGGTTTTGGCGGAACGAACTTTGGAAAATTCTCGGTGGCTTTGTAGCGGTTGGCTTTAGTACAATTTGGGTTTCTCCTTGAAGGCTAGATTGTCGCACTAGTTATAATATTGATTGGAGCTGTCTTAGTTTCGTTATTATCAATCTCATCAAAAAAAATCGTTAATCATCATAAAAAAACAAGAGATAAGTTTCAAAGATTACACATACAACAAACACAAAGCTCCCTTTCGGAAGCTTTTTCTATGTGATGAAAGCAATAACTAATGAATAATGCTATCTATTGCTGCTATTACTTTATTTTTATCTATATCATATATACATTGCCATTTACCGTCTTTAAGAGGAAACCGACAAATCCAATTGCAATGAAAGCAGTCCATTGGTATGCTGACTACTTTTGGAAATATTGTTAAATCTTCTGCCTGCACTTCTTCCACTTGATAGGGTTGGAACCGACCGAAATGGCCTCCTCCCAACAAACACACCGATGGTGTGCGAACAGCTACTGTAATATGCGAAGCAGCTGTTTCGTTTGATAAAATAAAATCTGCGTACTTAATTATACTTATCAATTCTAATATGTTGGTTTTTCCACATAGGTTAACTACTTTTTCTTGAGGAAGCCCATAAGCTATAAATTGTTCACAAAGCATCTGCTCGTTAGCACCTCCGCAAACAACAATGCCATATTCATTTATATAATTTTTGGCTACTTCGGCAAAATTCTCCACCGACCACATCCTTCGTGGAGTACTGGCTCCCAAACAAAAAACAAAATATTTCTCGAATTTTACTTTGTCTGTTTTTCGAATTTCAAAAGGAAATACAGGTAAGTGACTACGAAAATTTTTATCTAAATAGGCACGTATAAATTCTGCATTTCGAGTAAGTTCCATCTTTATACCTTCTTCACTCGGTTTTAGAATAGTGTACCAATTGTTACCAATGGCTTTCAACCTACGCTGATAATATTGGAAATTGTGTGTCAATTTGGCAATGGTATTGTTGGTGTTTTGATAGTCACCTTCCATTCCCCATTTTTCTTCCGCATATACATTCCGCACTATCCAATCTTGAAGGAAAAAATTTCGTGAATAAGTGGGATTCAACACTTTTTGATAATGATATTGATTCAATTGTCTCAACAAACAAAAACGATATGTCGGTTGATGCATAAAACGTTTGGCATCAAACGCTATCAGTTCATCAAAATAAGGTAGTTGCATGGCAATATCTTGCCATGACTTGTTGTACAAAAGCACTAATTTTTGTTGTGAAAAATGCTTTTTGAATTCTTTAGCTGCATCCAACCAAATCACACTATCTCCTATTGCATCCACTTTTATCACTAAAATAGTGTCTGACAAAGTTTTTTTGCGAAAAAATATCCGCAATGGAAAACGATGAAGAAATATCAATATATGCAAGAAGATTGTTTTCATATTGTTTATCAATTATTTATCTTCACTAAAAGTGGGTTTTGTGCGGAATAGATACAAAAATTCTCTCCATACTAATTGTAATATATTTTTCTTGTAACTATGATTATAGACGATTTTATCCGCTACTTTATTTTGCACGAAATCAACAGGATGTATCAACGGCATGATGGCTGCAGTAGGTAAATTGGAATTCGGATCAGACACACTGCCGGTATGTGTTGAATCTGCATTAAAGCCAATATTGGAAATCAAATTCGTATTTGGCACAATATTCAAACGGTGATGTCGCCAATTATAGAATGAAAATTGATAGTCCCAAGTATTGTTACCTTGTTTTTTCATCACCAAAAATTTATTTCTCCACACTTGACGTTCACACCACGAAGAAAAATACGTTTTAATATTCTTCTTAAATTCTGCTAATTGATAATCTTTTAGATACAAATCATATCCTTGCCAAGTTCTTCTCCAAGATGCCCATCCCCAAATATTGGCATAGGCGGAAAAATAATAAGAAGCATCACCATATTTGGTGCCGAATTGCAAATTGTCACCGGAGATAATACCTATTCTATTGTCATCTTTATATTTTTCCAACAATTCCTTACAATACGGAAAAAAATCAGGATGAGGCAAACAATCGTCTTCTAAAATAATTCCCATTTCCTCATTTTCAAAAAACCAACTAATGGCACCGCTTACCGCACGTCCGCAACCATAATTTTCTTCTCTAAACAATGTTTTTACATCGCAATCCCAATCTACTTTATCAACCAAACTGCGTACTTTTTGACATTTCTCATATTCTCCTTCTTTGTTCTTTCTCGGACCATCCGCAGCGATGTATAATTTTTCAGGCTGTGCCCGACGTATGGATTCAAAAACTTTTTCAGCCGTGTCCATACGGTTGAATATCACAAACAATATAGGTATATCAAATTGATTCATAGTATTATATGTCGAGTATCTTTTTAAAATATTCTATCGTTCTTTCCAACCCTTCCTCCAAATGTATGGTAGGTTTCCAATTGTTCAATTTTTCTTGAGCCAGACTAATATCCGGCTTTCTTTGCATGGGATCGTCGGAAGGTAATGGTATGAATTTTATTTTTGACTTTGAATGAGTAAGCGATATTACTTTTTCTGCTAATTCCAATATGGTAAATTCACCGGGATTACCTATATTCACAGGCCCTGTAAAATCGTCCGCAGTATCCATCATACGCACCATGCCTTCTATAAGGTCGTCCACATATTGAAAACTACGTGTCTGCATTCCGTTTCCTGCCACGGTGATGTCTTTGTTTTGTAAAGCTTGTACTATAAAATTGCTCACCACCCTGCCGTCACACGGGTGCATATTTGGTCCGTAAGTATTGAAAATACGGATGATTTTTATTTTTACATGGTTTTGTTTGTGATAGTTTACAAACAAAGTCTCGGCGCATCGTTTGCCTTCATCATAACAACTTCTTTCTCCTATCGGATTTACATTGCCCCAATAAGATTCCACCTGAGGATGCACAGTGGGGTCTCCATACACTTCACTTGTTGATGCTTGCAATATTTTTGCATTCACACGCTTGGCTAACCCTAACATGTTCAAAGCTCCCATCACCGATGTTTTTACCGTTTTGATGGGATTGTATTGATAATGCACCGGAGATGCGGGACAGGCCAAATTATATATTTGGTCCACCTCGGCAAAATAAGGACTGCACACATCATGACGCACAAGTTCAAAATACGGATTGTCCATCAAATGAATAATATTTCGTTTGGCTCCTGTAAAATAATTATCCAAACATATTACTTCATTACCGTCTTTGAGCAATCGTTCACATAAATGACTGCCTATGAACCCTGCTCCTCCCGTAACCAATATTCTATTCATTACCGCTTATTTTAAAACATGGCAAAGATAACATTTTTAATTCAAAGAAATAACCTTATAAGGACATAAATGATACGAATGCCGTCCGCTAAACGAAAAAAAATAAAAACAATTGAAAAATTAATCAGACTCTTTTGACAAATAAATCTTTGCTGAAGACGAAAAATTAAACCGAACCCAACAAAAAAAGGTAACCGAAGTTACCATTTTGCGGTGCGGACGAGGCTCGAACTCGCGACCCCATGCGTGACAGGCATGTATTCTAACCAAACTGAACTACCGCACCGTTTTCAAACTGCAAAAGTACCACTTTTTTCAATACAAACACCTGTTTTTATTGTTTTTTTTGAATTTATTTTCTATTTGTTTTAATATCAGATGTTTACAATAAAGGGTCGTAACCGCTTCCCCCGCCCGGACGGCAAGACAATATTCTTTTTAAAGCTTTTAAACCTCCTTTCATTACGCCATATTTTTTTACAGCCTGTATGGCATACACCGAACAAGTGGGCGTATAACGGCATGTGGAAGGAAATAAAGGGGAAATGCATAATTGATAAAAACGTATGAGCAATATCACCACTCTTCGACAAGAGGCAGACAATAATGCTATGCATTTTTTTACCATTTTTTGCAATAACCCGAGCATGTTACAAATTAAATTGATCCGGATGTTTACCTTTCATTCCGCGATAAAAATCTTCTATTTTTTTCAAATCCGCATCATAATCACCCGTGGGATACATCACCGGACCTATACCGCCTTTTTTGGTGCTCCAATCCAGGTATCCCAAACACATGGGTACTTGGGCATATTGAGCAATAAAATAAAAACCTTTTTTCCAAGTGTTCACTCTTTTTCTTGTACCTTCGGGTGCTATTAAAACCGACATCTTTTCTTGTTGTTTTATCATATCTCCCACATGTATGGGCAATTTTTTTACATGCTGCCTGTCTACGGGTATCCCGCCCAATTTTTTAAGAAAATATCCGCTTATTAAGCCAAACGACTCTTTTTTAATAAAAAATTTAATATCCACCTGCATGCCTATGAATGCTAATTTGCCCACCACAAAATCCCATTTGGAAGTATGCGGGGCAAACACCAATACACATTTGTGCGATTCCGGCGGAACATCATAATCTATGGTAAATCCCGCTGTTTTTAAAATCCATCTGGCTAATTTAACTTTTCCTTTCATTTCGATTGTATGTATTTTAAAGCAATTTTTACATGTGCCCATATGGTAGCAAAAAAACCATAATGACTTATCATTATTTTCATCCTTTCCATATTGGCTTTTTTGCGATTTTTAACAGAAAATCCATTCTCCAAATATTGGGACAATATCATTCCTGTATTAACATTTTTTTGCGATTTTTCCAAAGCCTCCAGTACCCATAAATAATCGGCGTCCACTTTGTAATTTAAATTATATTCATTCGCTATTGCCTTGTTTATCAATATAGATTGATGACACACCACCATACCCCATTTAAAACTATCGGCATCCAAATGCTTAGGGGCTGTTTTTTTTCGCATTCCCAACACATGATTTTGTTCGTCTACCAATTGTGTTTGTCCGTAAAATATGTCTGCATCGCTGTGAAGGGCATAACATTGCTCCAAATTTTTTATAACATCATTGTTATAAAGCTTGTCTCCGCTATTGATGTACCAAACATATTTTCCCTTTGCTGCACGTAAACCTTTGTTCATGGCATCATACAATCCTTTGTCGGGTTCGCTGATCAAAAGACTTACTATATGCTTATACTTCTCTATTATTGAAAGCGTTGCATCGGTTGAGCCTCCGTCTATAATGATATACTCATAGTCCGTTCCGCTTTGAGAAGCTATGCTTTGCAATGTTCTTTCTATATATTTTTCACTATTGTAAACTACGGTAATAATACTTATCAACGGCATGGTGCTTATTTTTGTAAAAAATCAATAATAGCATTGTATGTTTCTTGCACCGCTCTGCTTAAATCATCGTTTTTTATTATTTTGTCAAACCTATCGGCAAAAGATATTTCGTATGCAGCCTTGTCCAGACGATGTTTTAACGATGTTTCCGTTTCTGAACCTCTATTTAACAATCTGTTTTTTAATTCTTCTAATGAAGGCGGCATGATAAATAAAGATAAAGAACGTTGCGGATACTTGTTTTTAATATTTATTCCTCCTTTTACATCTACATCAAATATTACATGCTTGTTTTGTTGCCATATTCTATCCAATTCGCTTTTGAGTGTGCCGTAATATTGATTTTCATATACTTCTTCCCACTCCAAAAATGCATCTTGCTGTATTTTTTGCTTAAACTCCTCCACTGAAAAAAAATAGTAATCCTTGCCGTCCTGCTCTCCTTTCCGCCTGCTCCTGCTTGTTGCCGAAATGGAAAAAGACAAGGGCAAACCCATTGCTAACAATTTTTTCACTATAGTGGTTTTACCGCTTCCCGAAGGCGCAGAAAATATAATTAGCTTACCTTCCATGTGTATTTTACTTTTTCTGCAAAGGTATAATTTTTTGTCCACTTTTCAACTGTCCGATTTTTTGGGGAGGCTTACAACACCACAAAGAAGAGCCGACGGAAATTCACAGCGGAGTTCAAGGCAAAGATCGCTTTAGAAGCAATACAAGAGCGTCCGACCCTGTCGGAACTATGAAAGAAGTATGAACTTCACCCAATCAGATTACACAAGAGAGGAAACAACAAAAGGAACAAAACGTAAATTGTTTTAAGGATTATAATTATTCATCTCTTCTATAAGACACTGCTGAATATACCCCAGAGGAATGTGAATATGCAATAGATACTATTTTACCATGCTCTATTTGAGTATGTGCCCACTCCATTATTTCTTCAAAATTAGAGGAAACAAAAGAAGAATCTTCTACCAACCCATATTGCACTATAATATTTCCATTCCCTTCTGATTCCAAAACAGTATTTAAATAAGCACAATATATTTTATTTTCTTGTAACTTAATAATAAAACTTCCTCTATCAGGATTCACTGATAATATAGAATTCATAAATTCATAAAAATCCGACTCGTACAAAACACTTATAGCATATTCAAAAGGAAAATCGTTTATAGATAATAATTCAACGTCATATTGTTCTATATTAAATTTGTGCATTTTTTCAGGATTAGTTAAGACTTGTTCCTCAATATCTTTTTTACATCCTATCATTGCAATAATAAAGATAAAGACTCCAAAAAATTTTATTTTTCTCATTTTAATTATTTTTTAAAATTTTACATATATATTTTCTTTTATTTTTCATTTCCATGGTCACCATATACCCTTTCTCTGTTTGTTGCCATATCCATTCAGATATTGTTGATAAGCTTGTACGATTGGAGACCATCAGTTCATCCATATATTCATTCGCATCTGCTTTTATGTTTTTCAATAAACTATCTTTATCAAATTCTCCATAGTACATATACATACTATCGGAAGAAAATATATATATCGACCAGTAACCCTTTTCTTTTTTGTTTATTTGAAACTCTAACATAATTGCACCGATAAGATGATTCATTTTCCATTTTTCACTCTTTAAACAAGCATGCTTTAATAAGGTATCTTTATTCATTTTAATTGTCATATCTGACGTTTTGAAAACAACAATACTTGTAGGAGAACTTACAAAACAAGCATTACCGCTTGCAAATAATCCGTTCATTACTATTATTAACGATAGAATGATTAAATCTTTCTTTCTCATGATATATTATTTTTAATTATTTTTAATTATGTGTTGCCGTTACATAATAGACATTATTTCGCTTGTAAATGGTCACTACATATCCTTGATCTGTTTTTCTTTTCACCCAGCGTTCTAACCTA
Source organism: Bacteroidales bacterium UBA1205 (assembly GCA_002309615.1). Taxonomy (GTDB): domain Bacteria; phylum Bacteroidota; class Bacteroidia; order Bacteroidales; family WCHB1-69; genus UBA1205. The sequence goes on along the minus strand of DBXT01000015.1, from coordinate 14,986 downwards.
TTTGCATTCCGTGTTTTAATTCTTAAATGCCCGTAAACCATGTTTTCGTTGGTAAAAGTGTCAGCATCTACATAAGGATTTGTTTCAGTATCATCAAATATACTATCATTATAATATTCCGAATAGAGTGTGACATATCCATAGAATAATACACTATCATTTATATATCCTGCTTGTAAAATATAATAATCGTTCTCATTTATTGTATCCAGCATATTGATAAGCATTTCTATTAATTCACCAAAATATTCTGCTATAACATATTGTTGATAAGGTAAATAAGACATATCCAAGTCGTCTGAAACAATATTTCCACCTATTATTATATTTTTTTGTGTTTTTTCCTGCGGAGGGAGTAAATCTTTCTTACACCCTATTGTTGTCACGCTTGATGAAACGGTCAATAAGACTATTAATTTAAACTTATTCATTTTAATAATTTTTGATAGTTGAAGGAATCTTTTGATATCTTTCTTTCACTCTCCATTCATAGCGATTTCTTTTTTCTATGAATATCAAGCCTATAAAATCCACTCCTTTCTTGTTTTTGGAGCCAAGAACTTACTAATTTATCCAATGGTCTCTTGACTTAACCATTTTCACGTTGCAAATATACAAAAAAAAAACAATACGAAAATATGTTTGTTGAAAACTTTTTTATTATCCGCAAAAAAATCCTATTCTCCTTTGTGATAAAGTTGCATTTATTTGTTGTATTTAGGAGATTATCAATACGCCTTGCAAAAAATCAACGTTGATAATCACTTTTACGGATAAAACTCCACATCTCCCTGACAAAAGTCAGGGAGATGTTTTTATATCGGTTTTGTAAGCATAAACCGGTTTGTTGAACTTTTCAGCATTTTTTTTACATAGTCTGAAAATATTTTTTTTAAATATTACATGTCTTCAAAAATTAGTGTATTTTTGCCAATACTATCATTTGATAGCATTTAAATTATAAATCATTGTTAACCATTCATATATAATATGAAACAAATACATAATGCCTTAATTTCCGTTTTTAACAAAGAAAAAATAGATACCATAGCCCGTTTATTACAAAATCTGGATATTCATATTTTTTCTACCGGCGGCACATATGAATATCTTAAAAATTCAGGATTTGAAGTTACCGCAATAGAAAATCTCACAGGATACCCTTCCATTTTCGGGGGGCGGGTGAAAACATTACATCCATCCGTTATGGGCGGCATATTGTATCGCCGGAATGAAGAAGAAGATTTAAATCAGGCCCGGAAATACAATATTCCTCCCATAGATTTAGTAATAGTGGATTTGTATCCTTTTGAACAAACTGTCAAACAGACTAATGATAATCAATCTATTATAGAAAAAATAGATATAGGCGGCATTTCATTAATCCGTGCTGCGGCAAAAAATTATGCAGATGTACTCATTGTCAGTTCCCGTCATCAATATGATGAGCTCATTCAAATTCTTTCATCGCAAGGCAATGAAACTTCATTGGAACAAAGGCGTGAATTTGCCCGAAAAGCATTTGACACCTCTTCTCATTACGATTCCGCCATTTTCAATTACTTTAACCAAGATAATAACGAAAGTGAAAAAATAAGTCTTACCCGCGGTAAACAACTCCGTTATGGAGAAAATCCTCATCAAAAAGCTGTTTTTTATCCGTTTTCCAATACCAAAACCGATATTTCTTTAGCTAACTCCCCTTGTTTGCAAGGCAAAGAAATATCTTATAACAATCTTTTGGATGCCGATGTGGCATGGAAAGCGGCAAGTGATGCTTATCATGCTGTAGATCATATAGAAAACAAGGTTGCCGTAGCGGTTGTAAAACATCTTAACCCTTGCGGATTAGCCGTTGCCGGTAGTCCTATGAAAGCTTTGGAACTGGCTTGGGCCGGAGACCCCGTAAGTGCCTATGGCGGCATAGTGTGTTTCACATGCGAAATCACAGCCGAAATAGCCTCATGGTTTGCAAAAAAATTTATTGAAATCATTATTGCTCCTTCTTACACTTCGGATGCATTAAATATATTGGCCGGTAAAAAGAATTTACGTGTTTTGGTAACCCCTGTCAAACCGCAAATTACAAAAGAAAAAGTTTATCGTTCCATCAACGGCGGTATTTTGGTGCAAGAAGAAGATGAAGGCATAGATACGGAATTCTCACCTGTTACCAATAACAAATTTTCCGATAAACAGTTGGACTTGGCAAAATTCGGCACACAAGCATGTAAATATCTGAAAAGTAATGCTATGGCATTAGTATCTCAAACCGATGACGGCTCTTATTGGCTCACAGGTGCCGGCATGGGTCAGCCTAATAGAATAGATAGTTTGCAAAGACTTACCGTGCCTCGCTTTAACTTAAAAGAGAATTGCTCTATACACGAATCCGTACTCATTTCCGATGCCTTCTTCCCGTTCAAAGATAGTGTGGAAGCTTGCAATGAATACGGCATAAAATATATCGTTCAACCCGGAGGAAGCATACGCGACAATGAAGTAATAGAAGCTTGCAACGAATTCAATATTGCTATGGTATTTACCGGAAAACGTCATTTTAAACACTAAAACGAAACTTTTTAAAACATAATATCGTAAAATACTCGCTAATAAAAAATAACACATATGGGATTGTTTTCATTTTTCACAAAAGAAATAGCAATAGACCTTGGAACCGCTAATACGCTTATTATCCATAACGACAAGGTTATTGTAGATCAACCGTCAATAGTAGCCATTAATCGTAACACCGGCAAATTGGAAGCCGTAGGCGAAAGAGCCATGCTTATGGAAGGCAAAGCTCCTGATGATATAAAAGTTATTCGCCCGTTGCGTGATGGCGTTATTGCCGATTTTCAAGCAGCCGAATTGATGATAATAGAGTTTTTGAATATGCTCAATCAAAAACAAAAAATATTACTTCCCCCTTCATTAAGAATGGTGGTATGTATTCCTTCCGGTATCACCGAAGTGGAAGAAAGAGCTGTTAGAGATTCCGCCGAACAAGCAGGAGCCAAAGAAATACGATTACTGCACGAGCCTATGGCCGCCGCTATAGGAATAGGACTTAATGTATTGGAACCCACAGGCAACATGGTAGTTGATATCGGTGGTGGTACCAGTGAAATAGCCGTTATCGCATTGGGTGGTATTATCAGCAACAAATCCATTAAAACAGCCGGTGACGAGTTCAATGCAGATATCATGGACTATATGAGAAAAGAACATAATTTGGCTATAGGATTAAGAACCGCCGAATTGATAAAAATCAACGTAGGTGCCGCTTTATCCGATATTGATGATATTCCTCCATTGTATGAGGTGAGAGGTAGCGATATTATTACAGGTATTCCTAAAGCGGTAATGATATCTCATCAAGAAATAGCCGTAGCATTGGATGCTTCCATTTCACAAATAGAGGTAGCGATAATGAACGCATTGGAACGTACTCCGCCTGAATTATCTGCCGATATTTTCAAAACCGGTATCTATTTAGCCGGCGGTGGCGCCTTGCTGAGAGGTTTGGATAAACGTATTAACCTTAAAACCAAACTGCCGGTTCATGTAGCCGACGACCCGTTGAAGGCCGTAGCCAGAGGTACCGCTATTGCTCTTAAGAACTTTTACGGATTTACATTTCTTAAAAAATAATAACACAAAAACGCTTTCGTGAATGAAAGCGTTTTTTTACTTTTTATCTTTATGACTACACTATCTACTTTCATACAATACGCCCAGCTGGTGTTGCTGGTATTAAGTATGCTTTTATTATATTTGCACCATAACAAAACGGTTAAAGTTTTGCTTTTGCTCACAAGCTTACTCTCTTTAACCATCTTAGCCGGTTATGCTTGCCAGTTTAAAATTCCTCCCTTTGTCACCATGTGGCATACCTTGGTATGGTTTGTTTTTTTAATGACTTTGTTGACCTATTTTCTTTGGTCTTATACTCATCAAAATATGCTATGCTATGGCTGTTGTATAATATGCATTATTTTTATTATCAATACTTTATTGTTTTTCCAAATAACCGATCACGCTCTGCCGCCTGCTTTAAAAAGCGTGTGGTTTGTTCCGCATGTAACAGCTTATTTAATTGCTTACGGACTAATGGGTGTATGTTTTGTATGGAGTGTTTTTAATATCATCACCCGTCAAAATAATATACACCGCTATTTCAACATTTGTTTTAACGTCGGGTATTTCTGCCTACTGTGCGGACTTTTTATAGGTTGTATATGGGCAAAGAATATATGGGGAAATTTTTGGTCTTGGGACAGTAAAGAAACTTTTGCTCTCCTCTCCGCCTTGCTATATACCATCTGCCTGAAAAAACAAAACCGACCTGAAAGTTTTTGCATAGTCAATATCATTGCATTTGCAATATTATTATTTACTTGGATAGGGACAAAATATTTATACACTTCCCAAAGTTTGCATATTTATGGCTAAACCTTCCCGCAATTTTAAAACCAAATTAAAAGATGCCTTTGATTTCACCATGTCCGAAATCAGAGGAATGATAGTGCTGATAATCATTTTATGCCTTCTTATTTCCATCACCTGCACCATCAGTTACATCTCCGTGCACAAACAATGGAAGGCAGATAAAAATAAAAGTGTGGAAATAGATAATTTTTTTGCATACCAGCAATATTTACAAGATTCTATAGCTAAAAATAAATTTCTTACTCCTTCTTTTCGACAACAACAACAGCTTAAACCTTTTCTCTTCTGCCCCGATACCATGAAAACCAACGATTGGCTTAAAATGGGTTTCAGTAAAAAAAAGGCAGAACAAATTAACAACTACCTTTCCAAAGGCGGTAAAATTCATACAGCCGAAGATTTGAAAAAAATATACTGCATTAACGAACAAGAATATCAGCAAATAAAAAATTATGTACAAATAAAACCCTCATCCTCTCGTTCCGACACTCGTTCAAAAGAATATTTCAACAAAAACAATATCTCCAAAATGTATGATATCAGCTTAAATATCAATACAGAAGATAGTATCGGCTTGCAACGAATTCCGGGAATCGGGCCCAAAATTGCCGGTCGTATTATCAACTATAGAAACAAATTAGGCGGATATTATTCCGTAGAACAACTAAAAGAAGTATATGGTATAGATAGTTTAAAATATGAACAAATAAAAATTTTCTTCTATATTGATTCCGCTGATATTACCCTGATAAATATTAATACCGCCGACATCAAAACCATGGTCAAACATCCATATATTGACTATTTTATTGCTAAATCATTGGTGATATATCGTGATAAACACGGTGATTTTTCTTCTGTGCAAGATATCAAAAAAGCCGTGCATTTTTATGATGAACTATATAACAAACTTTTACCCTATCTAACCATATAAATATATGAATTACAATTGTATAACATAATTCATATAGTTTACCAAAGATACTGCACTTTTAAAATTTTCCACACACTTCTGCATAAAATCCATTCCGCATACCTTGGCATTTGAATAAGGTTTTAAAGTACAAAAACTTTTATATTTCAACAAATAGGCATATTCAAAATCTTTTGGATACGGCAACGGCACCCGCTTTAAATTATCTCCTTCGTCCATACCGTTCCAATGTTGCACAAACTGCTTTTCATGCAATATGTTATGCAATTCTTCCGGATTATAGTATATTTCTTCACGTATTTTTTTCAACATAGCAGGCGGTGGACACCAAAGACCTGCAGCAAGCATAGACATGTTGTTTTGTATATGAACATAATATCCTGCCGTGTTTGCCGATTTTCCGCCCATAGCAATATAGGCCCCTATGTGATTTTTATAGGGTCGTTTATCCGGAGAAAAACGTAAATCCCTATATATTCTATAAATACATTTATTAGCCGCTTGCCCCGATACTGAAGCGTCAAATCGGGAAATTTCACCGATTAATTCATTAATAAAGCGTTCAACATTTGTGAACGCTTTATTATAATCATCTTTATGGTTTAAAAACCATTCTCGGTTGTTATTTTCTTCAATATTTTGAAGAAAATCAAATACTTGAGCTTCAATTTGTGCCGTCATTAGAATGGTAAATCATCTTCTTCGGGCTCGGGAACTACGTCTATTTTCGTTTCTTTTTCTGCCGGAGGTGTAACGACTCCTTCTTTACGAGCTCCGCCCAACATGGTAAAAGTATCTACCACAATTTCAACACTGTTTCTTTTTTGACCGTTGTCTTCCCATGTGCTGGTTCTTATTTTACCTTCCAAATATATTTGGCTGCCTTTGGTAAGGTACTTTTCGGCTATTTCAGCCAAACCTCTCCAGCATAAAATGTTATGCCATTCCGTACGGTCTTTCTTTTCTCCACTTTTATCTTTATACGATTCGGTGGTTGCTAACGAAAAACGAGCATATTTTGCTCCTGATTCCGTGGTTTTTACTTCAGGATCTCTCCCTAAATTTCCTACTAAAATTACTTTGTTAATTCCTGCCATAGTTATTGTTTTTTAAAGTTAATAATGTTACAAAGATATTTTTTTTTCTAATACAAACCACTATTCGCCCAAAAAAAATTTTTTTTATTCATATACATCACTATCACAAATGCTTACCACTTTATATACCTTGTCGTTTCTTCTGAGCACCTCTGTTGTCGGTATGGAACAATCCTCCCCTTTTAAAGCATGAAGGGTACTTTTTAAATCAACTCTTATTTCATTTAATTGTGCTTCATATACACCTGTAGTAGGACCTATCACCAATATTTTATCTCCTGTTGACAAATCTCCGGACTCTAATTTTATTTCCGCAACGCCTATTTTGGCAAAATAATTGTTTACTTTACCTACATAAATTTTTACCGTTTTTGCTTGTGAACCATATCTTTGCGTCCATTCTCCCAATCGTCGGCCCAAATAATATCCATCCCAAAAACCCCTATTATACACCGTTTGTAAGGTTTGTGTCCACTGCTCCACTTTTTGCCGGTTATAAGTTCCGTCTATTACCGCTTGAGCGGCTTCTTTATAACAGCGTGCCACTGTTTTAACATATTCAGGAGATCGTCCCCTGCCTTCTATTTTTAATACCGTAACCCCTGCTTGTATTATTTTGTCCAAAAATCCTATAGTACACAAGTCCTTAGGCGACATTATATATTTTTCATCTATTATAGCATCCACCTCATTATCGGCGTCATATACTCTGTAAGCTCTTCTACAGGGCTGTAAACAAGCTCCCCTATTGGCAGAATAATTAAAATGATGCAAACTCAAATAACATTTGCCCGAAATAGCCATACATAAAGCTCCGTGGGCAAATATTTCTATTTTAATTAAATTGCCGGAAGGTCCGCAAATGTTTTCTTCTTGTATTTTTTGCACTATTGCCGCTACTTGATGCAAATTCAACTCCCTTGCCAACACCATCACATCGGCATAGCGGGCAAAAAATTTCACGGCTTCTATATTCGTTATATTGCATTGGGTGGATATATGCACCTCTATGCCTATTTGGCGAGCATATTGTATCACCGACAAATCGGAGGCGATAATAGCTGTTATATTATTTGCCTTGGCTTTGTCCAACAAATTTTTCATTTCATCTATTTCGCCGTCATATATGATAGTATTTACCGTAAGATATGTTTTAATGTTATGCTCTTTGCAAATACTCACTATTTGTTGCATATCTTCTATGGTAAAATTGATGGAAGACCTTGCCCGCATATTTAAATTGCCTATGCCGAAATATACCGAATCGGCTCCCGCTTGCACGGCTGCCATTAATGATTCATACGAACCCACCGGCGCCATTATTTCTATGTGATTCTCTTTCTCCACTTTTTCTTTCATCTTGTTAACAAACATTGAATATACAAAAGTACGAAAAAAAAACAGACAAAAATTGCTATTCTCTAAATTCAAAAAAATAAATACAAATTAAAAATTTTTTTCTGATTACAAAATAAAAGAACATAGGAAAGGCAAATTTTTAACTCATGATGCTTTTCTGAAACACTACCGTTTGTTATATGCTTATTATCATTTACTTACAAAAAATATCGATTTTAAGCCATTATTTTTCGAAATTTGATACATAATACCACACCGCATATAAAATGCCTCTAAAGGGCAAAAATGAGTTTTTACAAAAAAACGAGAATTATTTTAAAGCCCTAAAAATTGATATTAATAGTTGATTTATAGCGTGTTATGCGATTGTTTCACGTGGAACTATTTATGCAGCATAATCAGCAAAACAGAAATGTCTGACGGAGATACCCCCGGAATGCGGGAGGCTTGACCAATGGTAGCCGGTTTTATTTTTGTCAGCTTTTGACGAGCCTCGGTAGATAGAGATTGCACCTCCATATAATTGAAATTTTCCGGAATTCGTATTTTTTCCAATTCGTGCATTTTTTTAACCATCTCGTTTTCCTTCTGGATATAGCTTTCGTATTTTATCATTATTTCTGCCTGCTCCAGCACCTCCTTTTTCCATTTTTTTTGTGAAATAAAAGTCTTGAGTTGAGGCAAATGATCCACTATTTGAAGCAAATTCAATTGGGGACGTAAAAGCAATTGAGATAATTTGATTTTTTGTGCTATGGGAGACAATTCATTTTCAAGCAACATATCGTTGATAGCAGAAGGCTCAATAATCCACTTGCGAAACTGCTCTACTGCGGTATTGATTTGCTGTTGCTTTTTCAAGAACTTTTTATATACCTTATCATCTATCATACCTATTTCATAAGCTAAAGGCATTAATCTCATATCCGCATTATCTTGGCGCAAAAGGATTCTATGCTCGGCTCTGGAAGTGAACATTCTATAAGGTTCATCCACTCCTTTGGTAACCAAATCGTCAATAAGCACTCCTATATATGACTGCTCTCTTGACAACACCACCGAAGACTGATTATGAAGCTTTCGTGCCGCATTTATCCCTGCCATCAATCCTTGTGACGCAGCTTCTTCATAACCGGTAGTGCCGTTGATTTGACCGGCAAAATACAAGTTTTCTATTTTTTTGGTTTCTAAAGTAGCATATAATTGTGTAGGATCAAAATAATCGTATTCTATGGCATATCCCGGCTTGAGTATATGTGCATGTTCCAAGCCTGCAATATGATGCAATGCCTCTACCTGAATATCTTCGGGTAATGAAGAGGAAAAACCGTTTAAATAATACGAAATGCCGTGTTCGGTTTCAGGTTCTAAAAACAATTGATGCCGTTCTTTATCGGAAAATCGCTCTATTTTATCTTCTATAGAAGGACAATATCTCGGACCCACACCCGATATTCTTCCTTGAAACATGGGAGAATACCGGAAGCCTGTTCTTAAAATATCATGCACCTCTGTAGATGTATAACATATCCAGCATGGCAATTTATTGGTAATTTTTTTTGACCCGTAAAACGAAAAACCCACAATGTTATCATCTCCTTTTTGACATTCCATTTTGGAAAAATCTATAGAACGTTTATCTAATCTTACAGGCGTTCCTGTTTTGAGCCTGCCGGAAACAAAACCATATTCTTTTAATTTTTCTGTTATGCCTGTGCTTGCTTTTTCTCCTATTCTTCCTCCCGAAAAATTAATTTCCCCTACATGTATTTTTCCATTAAGAAAAGTACCATTAGTAAGTATAACGGCTCTTGCGGTGAATTCCATTCCTAATTTAGTAAAAATTTTTTTATTCTTACCCTCCAAGTCCAAATTCGTAACCGTGTCTTCTCTTAAATATAAATTAGGAAATTCACCTAATGCCTGTAACCAATTATATGAAAATTTTTCTTTGTCACATTGTGCACGCGGACTCCACATGGCTGGACCTTTTGATAAATTGAGCATTCTGAATTGAAGCGTGGATTGGTCGGTTATTTTTGCGGTAAGCCCTCCAAGAGCATCTATTTCTCTAACTATTTGCCCTTTTGCAACACCGCCTACAGCAGGATTGCACGACATTTGAGCAACAGCATTTAAATTCATGGTTATTAACAATGTTTTACATGATAATTTTGCCGCCGCTACAGCTGCTTCACATCCTGCATGACCCGCACCAACTACAATTACATCAAAAGTATTATCCATTTTTTTAATTATGTTTCACATGAAACATTATTTTAAAACATTAATTATCAAATTTTTGAATACTTTTCCAAATAATAATCCTCTTTTGCTCTCATCTGTTTTTGCTGAGCTTTGGTTTTATCTTTATAACCGCAAAGATGCAAAGCTCCATGTAGTATGACCCTTAATGTTTCAGAAAAATATTTTTGGTTGAATTCTTTAGCATTTTCTTTTACTCGCTCAACGGAAATAAAAATATCTCCCGATATTTCATTTTCGACAGTATAGTCAAAAGTGATGATATCCGTTAAATAATCATGCTTTAAATATTGTTTGTTTATATTCAATAAATATTCATCCGAACAAAAAATATAGGTCAGTTGACCTATATTCTTCTTTTCTTCTTGAGCCAAAACATTCAGTATGTTTCTTATTTTTGTTTTATTCTTTAAATCAAAAGTAATATCTTCGTTGAAAAATAATATTGTTTTCATTTTATACGTATTGTTCTATAGTAATATCTGCTTTGGAATTTTTTAACAATTTTTCTCTGCTGGGCACCATCATTTTAAAAGGCACATCGATTTTGTAACTGATACATGCACCGTTTTTTTCAAAATTGATGTCCTCTGCCAATTTTTCTATTTTATACAATCCCCTGACATTGTTTTGTATCATGCTTTGCTTTACTATATAACTATAATCATAACCCGCCCCTTCATCTTCTACCGAAAAATTCAGTTTGGAATCCATTACCTGCATATTTACTGTTACCTTTTTAGAAATATCGTTCTTATTGCCGTGAATAATAGCATTTTTTACACTTTCCACCAAAGGTACGGATATAACTCCTCTGTATTGTTCTTCTATATTATAGTTGAGCATAATACTATCAATGAATTTCTCTAATTCATTTATCTGACTCAACGATGATTTTAAAATTACTTTTGAAAAATACATACTTTTTCTATTTTATATAAAACAAAAAATATCCTACAAAGATAGTTGTTTTATTTGATATATAAAGCTCATTTTGCCGAAAATTTTATAAAAAAATACAATCGTTCTATTTACAAAATTTAGTGTATTTTTGCCGCATAACAAATTTATATAAAAAATATATGTCAAAACGCGTACTAATGGCCATGAGCGGTGGAATAGACAGCAGTATTTCCGCCTTACTTTTATTGGAACAAGGTTATGAACTGGTAGGTGCTACCTTTCGTACTTTTGACTATATAAAAGAATCATGCATGGCTCGCGAAAAAGGATGTTGTTCTGTTGAAAGTATATTTGAAGCAAAAAAATTTGCCGAATCTTTGGGAATAGAGCACCATATATTGGATTTCAGACAAATTTTTAAAAACTATGTAATCACTAATTTTATTGAAGAATATCAAAACGGTCGCACACCGAATCCATGTGTTTTGTGTAACTCTCATATCAAATGGGGAGAATTGCTGACAGCGGCCGAAAAATTTAAATGCGATTATATTGCTACCGGACACTACGCTCAAATTGCTAAACATAATAAACATATCTATTTAAAAACAGCTGTAGACACGCATAAGGATCAAACCTATTTTTTATGGATGCTGACAGAAGAAAATCTAAAACATACTATTTTCCCATTAGGTAAATATTCTAAACAAGAAATAAGAAAAATAGCCCTCAATCATCATTTTGAACAATTGGCAAAAAAAAGCGAATCCCAAGAAATATGTTTTATTCCTAATAATGATTACCGCACTTTTTTGGAAGAACAAGGATGTAAGGTTCAACAAGGAAATTTTACAGACAACAATGGTAATATTATAGGACAACATAACGGCTACTATAATTATACCATCGGACAAAGAAAAGGATTAGGAATAGCATTCGGCTCACCTAAATACGTAACAAAAATTAATGCACAGAACAATGAAATAACACTGGGTGATTATGAGGACTTGTATTGTAAAAAATTAATAGCAAAAAAAGTACAAATACGAGATAGAGCATGGATAGAAAATTCTCCTGAAATATTGGCAAGAATACGCTATAAATCTCCTGCAACTTCTGCTACTTTATTGTTAGATAATAATTTTGAAACAACTCAAAAAGCTTACATATATTTTAATGAACCTGTTTGGGGTGTTACACCGGGACAATCTGTCGTGTTTTATAAACAAGGACTAATAATAGGTGGGGGAGTGATAGAATAATTTTTCTTGAAAATTAAGACAACTCCAACATTCTTAATATAGAAACCTTCGCTTTTTCTATTATTTCTTTACTTAAAACAATTTCATTTTCGTCAGAATAGAAACAATTGTATATTTTTTCTAAGGTATTTAGTTTCATATACTGACAGTCGTTACAACTGCAAGATTTATAATTATCGGAAGCAATTATAAAAGTTTTATCAGGATTCATAGCTTGCATTTTGTGTAATATTCCTGTTTCTGTAGCCACTATAAAACTTTTCGAATCAGATTTTTGTGTGTAAGCTAATAATTGGGTAGTAGATCCTATAAAATCGGCAAATTGCAGTACCATGTTGGTACATTCAGGATGAGCTATCAACTCGGCATCAGGATATTTTTTTCTTAATTCTATCATATCTTTTGCCATTAAAGAATTATGAACATGACAACATCCATCCCATAATATCATATTTCTACCTGTAAGCTTATTAATATAATCTCCTAAATTTCTATCCGGAGCAAATATTATTTTCTCATCTTTTTTAAAACTTTCCACTATTTTAACCGCATTGCTGGAAGTCACCACCACATCGGATAATGCTTTCATTTCTGCACTGCAATTTACGTATGATATTACTCTATAGTCAGGATACATTTTCTTAAATTCTATAAAATCTTCAGCTTTACAACTATCAGCTAAAGAACATGCCGCTTTTACATCAGGAATTAAAACTTTTTTATCAGGATTTAGAATTTTAGCTGTTTCGGCCATAAAATAAACTCCTGCGAATATTATCTTATCCGCATTTGTTTTTTGAGCATATTGTGCCAAGGCTAAACTATCACCTAAACAATCCGCAATATCTTGAATTTCGGGATAGGTATAATAATGTGCTAAAATAACAGCATTTTGTTCTTCTTTTAATTTAAGTATCAAATCTTTGTAATTCATACGTTTATATTTAGTATAAAAGTTTTAAAGTGATGCAAAAGTAGCACATTTTTTTTATTCACGCTATATCTAAAAATAATATATCTTTGTTTATTTAAGAAAAATTTAGTAGTAATATGTATTGTTAAAACTGTTGAAAAATTTTTTTTCTTTCTTGTATTTAAATATTTAAAGTTTGTTTTTGTTTTATTTTATTTGCTGAAAAAAATATTAAGTCGGTTCAAAAGTAAGATATAAACAATTTATAAAAAATTATGAGCATCAGTTTTAACATACTTTGGTTAATAAAAAATAAAACGCTTAATTAAAGTTACTTAAAATTGCTTTTTTAGTTATAATATTGAAAATTATATGCTTAAAAATTTAGCATAAATAAAAGATTTTTAAATACTTATTATTTTACTTTATATATTTATTAACATTTGCTTTTTAAGGGTTAATATGTCATTTAAAAGTTTAAATTAGGTCAAAATAATTAGGTTTATTTAATTATATTTTCATTTACTATTTCGGCTATATCTTTAATATTTACATGTGTTCCGTGTTGTAAAGCTCTTTTACACATAGGGCATGCTGTAATTATAGCATTTGGTTTAGGTTCAGTAAGATTGTCTATAACGGCATTTCTTATCTTTATTTGATCGGATAGTTCCAATTGTGTATTTCCTAAATTGTAGCCGCAACACAAACTGTTTTCTTTTTCCATTTTTACACTCATCAACTCAGATATTGCCTGTAAAATATTGCGGGGTTCTTCGTAAATTTTACATCCTCTTCCTAATTCACAAGGATCATGGTAAGTAACTTTGATATCAGAACGATTCACTTTAAGTTTTCCTTGTTTTATCAATCTGTCAATATATTGAGTGTGGTGTAAAATTTCTATAGGCAAGTTATATTCTTCGGTAAACGATTTATAGCAAATAGGGCAGGAGGTTACCAAGGTGCGAATGCCTGAAGACAATATTTTTTCCGTGTTTTTTTGTCTTAATGTTTCTGCTTGTTTGTCCAAACCTTGTTGCATAAGCGGTCTTCCGCAACAAATGGTTTCGTTTTCATCCATATACCAATATTTCACATTGGCAGCCGTGAAAATATTTTTCATGGCCATAGGTATGGAAGTGGTAAGATGCGACATGCAGCCTGCAAAATAAATTACCTCTTCATTTTCATTAATATGATTTTCGTCAGGAATATATTGGTAATAGTCTTTATTATTAAACCATTCTTTTTTACGCATTATTTGTCTTATTTGTGTGGATTCTATTCCTACAGGGCATGCTTGTACACAACGACCGCACATAAGACAATTATTAGCTATTTCATTGGTAAGTGTTCCATATCGCGTGTTTTTGATAAAATAAACTGATTGTACATTATTAATATTTGCTTCGGTGTTAAGCGGACATACATCTATACAAATACCGCAACGGGAACAAGCGTTAAGTTCTATATCGGTATATCCTGTTTTCTTGTTATTTTCCGTTACTCCCCATTTACGTAAAAATACCAAAAGCACTTCAGTAAAAATGTGCATATACCGGGTAAAAGGCATGAATATGAAAAATACGCACAATGCAATGGAATATAACCACCAGAATGGCATTAACAGTTGTTCTAACGGTAAACCGCTTAACAAGTTTCCTAACGATTGGGTGAGAAATCCTCCGTTGTGTTTAATACCTGCTGTAACGCTTTCTGCCAAAAGACGAAGAGGAAATATGCACCACAAAGAGGTGAGAGCTATTTTATCCACAAGCGTGTGTTTGGTAGTTTTTTT
>DBXT01000031.1:36079-39812 GCA_002309615.1 Bacteroidales bacterium UBA1205 | reverse complement strand
AGTGGCATAACATCAGTAAGCATACCCAATTCAGTAACCTATATAGGTATTTCAGCCTTCGCAGGCGATAGTAGCTTAACTTCGGTGAATATTCCGAATTCAGTAACATTTTTAGGAGGAGCAACTTTTGCAAATTGCGTTAGTTTGGCATCTGTCACACTTCCGAATACTATAGATACGATTAAACCCAATACTTTCGCTTATTGTAAAAATTTAACATCGGTAAATATTCCTGCTTCAGTAAAAGTTATAATGGAATATGCTTTTCGATATTGCAGCGGTTTAACAAACATCACCATTCCTAATTCCGTAACCTTTATAGACTACGCTGCATTTGCGCACGATAGCAGTTTGACATCCGTCACTATTCCCAATTCGGTTACCTATATGGGAAATGCCGTTTTTGAATCTTGTGTAAATTTAACATCTATTACTATTCCCAATTCGGTGTCATATTTAGGGAGCGCTGCTTTTGAGGATTGTATTAGTTTGTTATCTGTAACCATTCCGAATAAAGTTACATCTATAGCGAATTCGACTTTTAAAAATTGTAAAAGTTTAACATCCGTTACTATTCCCAATTCTGTAAAAAGTATAGGTTCAAGTGCTTTTGGAAATTGTAGAAGTCTAACATCTGTGGATATTCCGAGGAGTGTAACTTATATAGATTATTATGCTTTTCTGAATTGTAAAAGTTTAACGTCGGTAACTATTCATGATTCAGTAACTTATGTAGGAGCAAGGTCTTTTGGCGGTTGTAGTGGTTTGACAACAGTATATTGGAATGCAGACTCTGCTTACGCAGGTTATAATAATATATCAGCCTTTGATAGTTGCACTAAAATTTCCAATTTTATTTTTGGCAGTCATATCCGCTATATTCCAAGTTTTATTTGTAGGTCTTTGCCAAGTTTGACATCCGTCACCATTCCTAATTCCGTAACCTGTATAGGAAGAGATGCCTTCTGGGGTTGTAAAGGTATCACTTCATATGTGGTTATTCCGGATTCAGTAACTGAAATAGGCAATTTTGCTTTCAGCGGATGTACAAACATACCGTTTTTTATGTTTAAAAGACCAACACCTCCTGAATTCGAAGACGCTTCATTTTCTGTTTCCATGTTTTATGTTCCGTGTGGTTCTTTGGATTTGTATGCTGAAAAGTTTTTTAATGATGAAACCGTTATAGAGTTGTCAAATATTTTTTCTGTTGTCTCGGAAAATAAGAACAAAGGGTGGATTCTTATAAGCAAGTATCCGTCGTGCTCTGATAAGAATGCAGTGATAGAAGCGGTTCCTAAGAGTAACTATTACCATTTTGACCACTGGAGTGACGGCAACACCGACAATCCGCGGTCACTCTATGTTACGGGGGATACCTCCCTTGTTGCCTATTTTACAAAAAAGACAAGTATTAGTGATTCGGAAGATTCCAAGGTGAAAGTTTACGCTTCAGGAAATAGTATAGTAATAGACCTTGCCCATGCACAAGAATACGAAAACGAACCGGTGACAGTATATGATGTGCTCGGCAGAGAAATTGCCAAAGGACGTTTGGAAGGCAATTCCTTGCGTCTGCCTGTGCAGCCATCAGGAATATATATAGTTAAAATCAACGGCTTAATGCCGTATAAAGTGATGGTGCAATAAATAAATTTTTTAACAAAAACAAAAAAGAGACGGAAAAACCGCCTCTTTTTTTGTTTTATTGCATAAAAGCAATTTTTCTCCATTCAATGCCAGCCGTAATTTTTGAAGAATATATAGCAGGTATTCGTTTTCTTTATGCGTATTTGACTTTTTTCTGTCAATAGAAAAAGGAGTTTATTATTTGCGAATAACAAAGCAGATAAATACTGTCTGTAAATCTCTCTTTTAATGTGTTCTAATGCGATTAAATTTAATTCCTACAATAATCATTATGCTAACAAAAATAAACAAACCTATTAAACCGAGTAAATTTCCGAAAGGCCAATGTAACAAATTAAACATCAAGCTTGCTATAACAAACATACATCCACATCCCACACTTTTGATAATTTTGTATTCTTTAGGAAGTATATACTTCAAGCGGCGACAAGTGAGCCATATAAATATCAATTCCATCACACCCGATAGTAGTAAGATAATATTGCCGAAAGGCCAATACATTAATTTGAAAATAAGTCCGATTAGGCTTACTATCAACGTTGAAATACCTGTCCAATAGGCTTCGCTATGATGGAATATGAGCATCTTTTCGTTAGCACTTCCCTTTAGGTACAATGTTTGTGCTACAATATTGTCAATCATTTTGGAAAGACGGTTCATATTCCATATTATCAAAATAATAAATGTACTGAGAGTTATTGTTAATATTGAGAACGAATTCTGTAATTCTACAATCATTCGCTTGTCGCCTACTTCAAATATGAACCATAGCATCCATATACATAGCAAACACACATCCATTACCCACATCAGTGAAGAAAATGTTTTAACTTCTTTTATTTTATTTGCGATTGTTTGTATATCAGAATTTTCTGTATTTATTTTTATTAATTTTCGAAAACTAAACCATTCCATTAATCCAATCATAACGAAAAGTATTATTGACGCAATCATGAAATAAAACTGCAATTTAAATTGGTACCAACTCCAGCAGATAGTAGCCGTTAGTAATCCGTATATGAGAATAATTTCCCCAATATGAAATCTGATAGTTGCAATACCTGTGTGTAGTATATCATGAATTATGTCATTACTGGTGATTTCCTGCTGGTTGATTTTTTCTTGGAGTTGTCTGTACTGTGTTTCTAAAGAAAACGATTTTTTTTCTTGTTTTATATTTTTTTCTTCCATAATAGTAATATTTATTTGTTGTTATATTTTGCTTTTTGAATCAATTTTTCCTTGATACGATGTAACTTTATACCAACATTTGCTACGGTTATGCCTATAATAGAGGCAATTTCGTCATAGCTGATTCCTTCCAGCCAAAGTAGAACTATGCCACGGTCTATTACATCAAGCTGATTGATGATAGCGTAAAGTTGTTGTATTTGTTCTAGGGAGTTATCTTGAAGGTTGTAGGGGTCTATGTCTGTATTAAGCGGAATATTGTGTTGTTCACGTTTTCTCCGTTTATCATAATTGATAGCCGTATTGAGTGCAATTCTATAAATCCATGTATTTACACTACTATGATTTTTAAATCGATCATATCCTATCCACAACCGAATGAGAATTTCTTGAAAAATATCATTGATTTCTTCGTTATCGTTAGAAAACATATAACAAACGGTGTAGATAGTCCGCTTATATTGTTTAATAATTTCTTCAAATTCTTGTTCTTTTTTATATTTCATTTGACTGATTAAAATTTTGTAACATTAGACAACCGCTTTCAAAAATCCTTACACTTGCAAAAAGAAAAACGCAAATTTTACAATATAGTAGGTATTGATTCGGTTAACAAATAATAATATTAAGAGTTAAAATTTCTTAAAAGTACAAGAAGTAGGTAAAATTGGTAAGTATAAAACACACAAAAAGCCCAATCATAGGATTGGGCTTTTTTATTCAAAGAGAGCGGAAAACGAGACTCGAACTCGCGACCCCAACCTTGGCAAGGTTGTGCTCTACCAACTGAGCTACTTCCGCATTTAGTACCTCGGGCGGGACTTGAACCCGCACGAACGCAATGTTCAAGGGATTTTAAGTCCCTCGTGTCTACCAATTCCACCACCAAGGC
>DBXT01000031.1:0-36056 GCA_002309615.1 Bacteroidales bacterium UBA1205 | reverse complement strand
ACGAGACTCGAACTCGCGACCCCGACCTTGGCAAGGTCGTGCTCTACCAACTGAGCTATTTCCGCATTTTTCGGATTGCAAAGGTATCATTTTTTTTTATACCTTTTTCCTCTCCACCCGTTTTTTCTTTGAATACTTTTGTAATGTATTGAAATTAAGTTGTTTAAAATAAAACATCGCTATTCAACAAACATAATGGCGGGCATGTTTTATTCAAAACTAATATCGATAACGGGGGTTACTTTTACTCCGTCATATTGTGTTTCTACGCCCATTTTATAGGTGGTGATGAAAAGAACGTTGCCGTTTTCATCGTATTTTACGGCGTTGCCGTTCAGCAGACCGTTATTGTAGTTATATTCCGCCATTTTGGAAGCATTTTCCCAATAATAGATAACTTTTCCGTCCAATAAATCGTTAAAATAGCG
The DNA here is from genome assembly GCA_002309615.1 of Bacteroidales bacterium UBA1205. Classification (GTDB taxonomy): domain Bacteria; phylum Bacteroidota; class Bacteroidia; order Bacteroidales; family WCHB1-69; genus UBA1205. The sequence continues at coordinate 35,628 of DBXT01000031.1, read as the reverse complement.
TTCCTCTATTTTTAATCGTCCGTTAGGATAATAGGTTTTCCACACACCCTCTTTTTTGCCTTCGGCATATTTGCCTTCTATGCGGGTGCTGTCGTTGATATAATACCATTTTCCTGTTTCATAGCCTGCATCGTAGTTTCCGCATTCTATGGTATCACCTTGGGGGGATAAGGAAAATGAAAAGCCGTTTAAATCGCCGTCATCGTATTCTTCCAAAGCCAACACTGCTCCTGAGGCATAGTACCACCACCATTGCCCGTCTTTTTTGCCTTTGGAAGTATAGGTGCCTTCTATCTCCGTTTTACCGTCTTCATAATAATAATGCCATTCTCCGGCAGGTTTGCTGTTAATATATTTTCCTTTGGCTTTGAGAGCTCCCGATTCATAATATTCTTTCCATGGTCCTTGTTTCTTACCATTGTCATCCACTATGCCTTCGCCCAATTTGATGCCGTTATGAAAAATATAACTTTTGCTAACATTGCCCGCACTGTCGTATTCTCTTCTCACCCCTTCGGGCACCCCTTTGAAATAATGAGCGATAGTGCGTATTCTTCCGTTGGGGTGATAATCCACTTTGCGGTCCAAATGCATGGTTTCTGTAGCATTTTCTATCAATATGTCATTCTCGTATTTTTCTATGTATTGAAAATTTCCGGCAGAATCGTAATATTTAAAATATCCGTGTTTTTTTCCGTTGAGGTATACGCCTTCAGCCAATAAAATTCCTTGCGGGCTAAATTCTTTCCATATGCCGTTTTTTTTGCCGGCGGCATTGTACCGATTGATATATTCCCGTTTGATCACATTCCCGTTTTCATAATGCAGCACCGTATGTATATTTCCCATGGTGTCCAGCATACGAGCCCAACCGTGCTCCACACCGCCTTCGTAAGGAACGATTCCCACTATGTGTCCTCTATAATCTTTATGATACACATTTCCTACAATGGTATCTTGGTGATAGTTGTATTCTTCTATATAAGAAGTGGTGTATATACGGGTCAGCCCTTGATGAAGGCTATTGCTATAGGTGATTTCCGATTGAATATTCCCTTTTTCATCGTAAAATTTCCAAACACTGTCCAATAGCATATCCTTGCGGTTGCCTTCGGAACGCAACACTCCGTTAGGATAATATGATTTCCAATAGCCGTCAGGTTTGCCGTTACGCATAAAGCCCTCACTGGAAAGCGTTCCGTCCTGATAATAAAATTTTTGCGGCACACTATCGGATTGAGCCCCGACCAAAGTTATTTGGAATATGCAGGCAATTATTATTGCTATTCTTTTCATGTAATACTATTATTTGCTTGCAAAGATAACATTTTTTTACAACTCTGTTTGCCGGCATCTGCAGCTCACCTTTTAATAGAAAAAAAGAAGGAGAACAACCGGTTGAAATCCCAGACAAGAAGCCGGGCAGAACATATATTTGGTTTTATGGAATGTGTTATGAACAAGTTATTTGTTCGTACTATAGGGATAGCAAGGGCAAAATCGGTAACAAGAATGAACAATTTGATTTATAACATGTGTCGCTACGAACAAATAGTACGTTTAAAACTTTTTTAATCATAAGCATTATGAGTATAACTTATTGACATATAATATAATAAAAAAATAGAAGGAAGGAGGATTTGTATTAAAATTTTGATTAACTTTGCAAATTGAAAAATAACCCTTTTGTTGTGATTTGGATAGTTCTAATGCGACCTCGGTTGTCCAAAACTGCGATGAAAGGAAAAATCAGTAAAAATTAGAGGTTGCCTTATGTCAGTGCAAAGAGTAGTAAGAATACATAGATTAAGTGATGGTAGTTGGAAATGGGATGTTTATTGTGATGGGCAATGGGTTGCAGGATGTGTTGAAGAAACCAAAAGAGATGCCAAACGAGCATCCAATCAATTTACTTGTGAATCAATTTCTAACGGAAGTTTACCTTCGGGGACGAATATAGAAACTATTATAACACCTCCTCAAATTAATGCTTCTATAGAAAATGGTGTTTTAAGAGGATTTGATATTATTAATCCATGGACACAAGCATTTCATCATTTTACAACAAATGATATATCAGAAAACGAGTTGGCTTGGATAGCAGGATTGTGCTTTTATGATTCGTCCCTATCACAAAATTATGAGTTATTAAGAGCTAAATTAAAAACGTGGGATGTTTACTTGGGAGGTAATTCTATGCTTGAAATTATGCAAATACATAACCTAACAGAAGTCCAATGCAATTTAATACTCAGTAAAAATTGGATAACAATAGACATAACCAAAATTATTGAAGATGATGAAACAGTTCATTTGGATTGGATTTTTGTGTCTTAACATAAGCATATCTTTAGAGGTTTCCGCTCAAAGCAAGGGCAAAACTATCGTATCAAAAGATACGCAAAAATATCGTCTGATAGATGCCAACAAGTATGGTAAAACTTATTTGTACAATGAAGAAATCAGGGTGAGCGATTATAGTTTCTTTTTGTATATGGCAGGAAAAGAATACGGGAAGGATTCTGATAAGTATAAGGTTTTGATTCCCGATACGGCATTGTTTTTGTCAGAGTATCATTTTTGCTTTGCATATATGGAAAAATGTCCCGATTATATAAATCAATTGCAATCCATGTTACCTATGATAGGTATATCTTATAGCCAGGCTGAGGCATATTGTAAATGGAAAGAAAGCATGCACAAACCGAATAAAAAATATACTTTTGTGTATTCCATACCTGCTGAAAAAGATTATGAATCGGCGGTAAAATATGCAACAATCACTCAAAGAAAGGCACTTTCCTCTTTGCAACAAACCAAAAGAGGACGTCATATTTACGGTTTGACAGACAATGTTGCTGAATATTTGTCCGGCGGTGATATGATAATAGACGGAGGCAATAATGTAACGTTGCAATTTAAAAGCATCCTCTCGGCAACAGAACCTATAGGTTTTCGTTTGAAAGTGGAAAAAATAAAGAACAGATAATACAAGAGAATAGAAATTCTCTTTATTTTTTAAACACCAGCCTCAAGGCAGGTGTTTTTGTTTATTTGTTTTTATAAGCGTTCAAAATAAATTTATGCAAAGGGCAGGTAAGAACAAGCAATATTAAAAAAAGTGGTATTTTTGCAATTTGGCGGAAAAGTAGTCCGAATAAGAGAATTTCTCTTTTTTAGTATAAAAGCAAAAGAATAAGATATGAAGAACACCTTAGCATTGGTAGGCAGACCCAACACAGGCAAATCCACTTTGTTTAACCGTTTAACGCAGTCAAGAGCTGCAATAGTAGATGCTACTTCAGGTGTTACAAGGGATAGAAATTATGGTAAAGCCTATTGGAACGGAATAGAATTCTCGGTGATAGACACAGGAGGGTATGTATTGAATTCCGATGATATTTACGAAGTAGAAATATGCAAGCAGGTAAATTTAGCCATAGAAGAAGCTGATGCAATATTATTTCTATTGGATGGCAGGGAAGGACTTACCAGTTTGGATGATGAAATAGCCCAATTGCTGCGTCCGTGTAACAAACCGGTGTTTGTGGTGGTGAACAAAATAGACTCACCTGCTAATTATTCCGACCAAATGGAGTTTTATAGTTTGGGAGTGGAAAAATTATATGCCATATCAGCCATTTCAGGTAGCGGAACAGGCGATTTGTTAGATGATGTGGTAAAACATTTTTCGGCTGAAGAAGAGCAATTGGAGGAAAATTTGCCGAAAATCACCGTCATCGGCAGGCCCAATGTGGGAAAATCGTCTATAGTGAATGCTTTTTTGGGTAAAGAACGCAATATTGTCACCCCATTGGCAGGTACCACTCGCGATTCCATTTATTCCCGCTATAAAGGTTTCGGCTTTGATTTTTATTTAGTGGATACTGCAGGATTGAGAAAAAAGAAAAACGTAGAAGAAGACTTGGAATTTTATTCCGTCATGCGAACCATCAGAGCTATAGAACATAGTGATGTGTGCATAGCGATGATAGATGCCACCAATGGTTTTGAGGCTCAGGATTTGAATATTATTTCTTTGGCACAACGCAACAAAAAAGGACTGGTGCTGGTGGTGAACAAATGGGATTTGGTGGAAAAAGATGCCAACACTCATTTACAATATGAAGAAATTATCAGGAAAAAATTAGCACCCGATAACGATGTGCCCATCATCTTCACCTCTGTTATCAATAAGCAAAGAATATTCAAAGTGTTGGAAACGGCTATAGCCGTATATCAAAATTGCAATAGAAAAATACCTACATCACAGCTCAACGATGTAATGTTGGATATTATCTCATATAATCCTCCCCCCATTCAAAAAGACAAGGTGGTGCGTATAAAATATGTTACACAATTGCCGACCGCTACGCCCAGCTTTGCCTTTTTCTGTAATTTACCGCAGTACGTAAGAGAATCTTACCAACGTTTTTTGGAAAACAAAATTCGTGAAAACTGGGATTTCTCAGGTGCTCCTATGGAGATATATTTTAGAAAGAAATAAAATGAAGCGAGTATATTTTATAGTAAATCCTCATTCAGGAAAGGGTAAATACAAACAATTGGAAGATAAGGTAGGGCAATATTTGGACAATACCAAATTTCAACATACCATTTTCTACACCCGACATAGAGGACATGCTGTAGAATTAGTTTCACAAGCGGTGCAAGAAGGTGCCGATATAGTTGTTGCCGTCGGTGGAGACGGAACCATCAACGAAGTGGCAAGGGCATTGGTAAACACATCTGTGATAATGGCCATTGTTCCTGTGGGAAGCGGCAATGGCTTGGCTCATCACTTGCATATACCGGCCTCATTAAAAAAATCCATATACATCATCAATCAAACACATGTGGAGACGATTGATACGCTATCGGTAAACAATCATATATGTGTGAGCATGGCGGGAATAGGGTTTGATGCAATAGTGGCGGAGCAATTTGACCATACTCACAAACGTGGTTTTTTGTCGTATTTAAAATTTATATTGAAAACATATTTTGTTTTTAAGCCGCATCATTATATTATTCAATCGCCTCAAATAGGAAGCAAAGAAGTGAAAGTGTTGATGATAAGCATTGCCAATTCTTCCCAATGGGGCTACAATGTTAAAATATCCGCTAAAGCTTCTTTACAAGACGGCAAAGCCGATATTTGTGCGGTTAAAAAACCGCCTTTTCTCACTTTGTTGGGCAGAGTATGCCTTCTTTTGGCAGGGCAACTGGACAAACTCAAGTGGGCAGAACAAATTTATAAAGTGCAGGAGTGCGTGTTGTATGAAAAAAACAAAGCATTGCAATCGTGTCATATTGATGGTGACCCCATTGAAAGACAAGAAACAATACACGTAAAAGTACTTCCTGACAGTTTGCATATAATAACACCGAGAATAATTTAACCGATAAAACTAATAATATGAAATTAAAATTAAACAAACCGCTCGTTTTTTTTGATATAGAATCCACGGGATTAAACATAGGAACAGATAAAATAGTGCAGATATGTTTTTATAAAGTTATGCCGGACGGCAGTGATAAAACATATACCACCCTTATCAATCCCGAAATGCACATTCCGGAGCAAGTGTCAGAAATACACGGCATATATGATAAAGATGTAAAAGATGCTCCCACATTCAAGCAAGTATCGCATAATATAGCCGAATTCATTCGCGGATGCGATTTGGCAGGATACAATATACTCAAATACGATTTACCATTATTGGTAGAAGAGTTTTTGAGAATAGATGCAGACTTGGATCTTAGAGGAGTGAAAACGGTGGATGTACAAAACATATTCCACAAGATGGAGCCTCGAACGCTTAGGGCAGCGCATCGTTTCTATTGCGGTAGTGATATAGAAAATGCACATAGTGCAGATGCAGATACCATGGCCACCTATAGGGTGCTGGAAGCACAAATAGAAAAATACGAAGGCGTGCTTTCGTGGGATGATAAAGAAAGAGAAGCAGGTATTTGCCCTGTTAAAAACGATGTGGCAGCTTTAGCTGCATTTTCGGCAGTAGGACGAAATGTGGATTTTGCCGGTCATATAGTGTTCAACGAAAACGATGTGGAAGTGTTGAATTTCGGCAAGCACAAGGGTAAATCGGTAAGAGATGTATTCAATGTAGAGCCTTCTTATTACGATTGGATGATGAAATCCGACTTCCCGTTGTATACCAAGAAGATAATTACGAGAATATATAATGATGAAAAACTTAAAAAGTTGAATAGTCGTTTAAGCCGATAGTTATGCAGACAGACGAGCTGAATCAAAATCCGGAAGAATTAGAGTCCTTGCCAGCAGAAGCCTCTTCAGGAGAAGAGGGCGGTGATGAAATGTATGAACATTTTCATATAGTGGCGGATAAGGGACAAACTATTTTACGTATAGATAAATTTCTTAACGGTATGTTGGCACATACCTCCCGCAATAAAATCAAACAAGCTTCCATGGCGGGCAATATATTGGTAAACGGGCAACCGGTAAAGCAAAATTATAAGGTAAAGCCTTTTGACGAGATATCCATAGTGTTGTCGTATCCGCCGAGAGAAATAGAGATTATTCCTGAAAACATACCATTGAATATAGTATATGAAGATGATGATGTTTTGCTTATCAATAAAGAAGCGGGTATGGTGGTGCATCCGGCCTATGGCAATTATACCGGCACATTGGTCAATGCTGTTACATATCATTTAAATCAATCTACCGATAAGGTAGAAACGGGTCCCTATTTGGTGCACAGAATAGACAAAAACACATCAGGAATAATGATAGTGGCCAAAAACGAGTATGCACAAGCCAAACTGGCGGCACAATTTTTTGAACATAATGTCACTCGCAGGTATCAAGCTTTGGTGTGGGGCGATTTTGCCGAAGATGAAGGAACCATAACAGGACATGTAGGCAGAAGCATCAAAGATAGAAAATGTATGGATGTGTTTCCGGACGGCAGTTACGGAAAACATGCAGTAACACACTGGAAGGTGTTGGAGCGGTTCGGTTATGTGACTCTTGTGGAATGCACCCTGGAAACCGGACGTACGCATCAAATAAGGGTTCACATGCGTTATATAGGTCATCCTTTGTTTAACGATGCCACTTACGGTGGAGATAAAATTCTTAAAGGCACCACATTTACCAAGTATAAACAATTTGTACAGAATTGTTTTTCTATCATGCCTCGTCATGCTTTGCATGCCAAATGTTTGGGTTTTATTCATCCGGCAACGGGCAAAGAAATGTTTTTCGATTCCGAATTGCCGAAAGATATGTCAACGGTGTTGGAAAAATGGAGAAATTATGCCATTCATAAGGCTTATGAAGAGCCAGTGGAAACGATATATGATATCTCTAATAGGGAACGCAAAAATTTAGATGAAAAATAATTTTGAGAACAAAAAAATAAAAGTAGAAAAATTAGTATATTTGCAAATTAAAATTTATTTGACACATTATAAAAAATATTAACTATGTATATAGATTTTCAAAAACATTTACAGCAGGAGTTGGCTCAGATAGAAGCTGACGGATTGTATAAAAACGAGCGTATTATAGAAAGTGCACAAGGTGCCGAAATCATGGTGAAAGGCAAAAAATGCTTAAATTTTTGTGCTAACAATTATTTAGGATTAGCCGACAATCCTCAATTGATAGAGGCTGCCAAAAAAGGTATGGATGCAAGAGGTTTTGGTATGGCTTCGGTGCGTTTTATTTGCGGATGTCAAGATTTGCACAAACAATTGGAAGCCAAAATAGCCGAATTCTTCGGTACGGAAGATACCATATTGTATGCAGCATGCTTTGATGCAAACGGTGGTGTGTTTGAACCGCTTTTAGGGCCCGAAGATGCCATTATTTCCGATGCTTTGAATCATGCATCCATTATAGACGGTGTTCGTTTGTGCAAAGCACAACGTTTCCGTTATGCCAATGCCGATATGGCAGATTTGGAGAAACAACTTCAAGATGCACAATCATGTCGTTTCCGTTTGATAGTTACCGATGGTGTATTTTCTATGGACGGCAATGTATGTCCTTTGGATAAAATATACGAATTGGCTCAAAAATATAATGCAATGGTAATGGTTGACGAAAGTCATTCTGCCGGAGTGGTAGGACGCACAGGTAGAGGTGTTACCGAACATTATAATTTAAGAGGCAAAGTGGAAATCCTTACCGGTACTCTCGGTAAAGCATTCGGAGGTGCTATGGGTGGCTTTACCACAGGAAGAAAAGAAATTATAGACATGTTGCGTCAACGTTCACGTCCGTATTTATTCTCCAATTCCATGGCTCCGGGTTTGGTGGCAGCAGGAATACGTATGTTTGAAATGATGTCGGAAACCAACGAATTGCAAGACAAATTACATGCTAACACTTCCTACTTTATTAAAAAGATGGAAGAAGCAGGTTTTGATTGCAAACCGTCTCAATCGGCAATATGCGCAGTAATGCTTTATGATGCACCGCTTTCTCAAAAGTTTGCCGCCAAATTGCAAGAAGAAGGTATATTTGTAACCGGATTCTATTATCCTGTAGTACCTAAAGGACAAGCCAGAATACGTGTACAAGTATCCGCCGCTCACGAAAAAGAGCATTTGGATAAATGTATCAATGCATTCGTAAAAATAGGCAAGGAATTGGGTATTTTAAAGTAAAATATTCATTTTGAATAAATAACAAAGGGGGAATTTCATATAGAAAAACCCCCTTGTTTTATTTTGAGATTTTATATTGAAATACTTATTAAAAAATGTTATCTTTGCAAATATAATATTAAAAAAGTATATTTTATGAGATCAATCCTTTCCACCTGCTTTTTTTGTGTCGCTTTTCTTACCATGTCGGCACAAAACATTCATACAATGAGTGAAATAATTAAAACAATGGAAGCTTCTGAAATCAGGTATTCGCTGGAAACGGGCAATCCTACCCCTACCGATTATTCGGAATTGCTGCTTACCAACGATTTCTATAAAAAAGAGGTTGACGGGTCGTATGTTGTAGTAAGATACGAGCCTAGCGATAGTGCAAATTATTATATGGACATAGCGGAGTCTTTTTTCGAAATTCAGAATATGGAGCAGGCACGCTATAATTACATGAAAACCTTGGAGGCAGATCCTTCCTATTATAAGGTTTGGGTTTATATCGGCGACACCTATTATCATCAGCAACGCTATTCGGAAGCGCTTTCTTGGTATCAAAAGGCCATTGACTCCAATTATTTGGATTATTTGGCTCATTGGGCATGTGCGAATGCCCATATGCATTTGGGGCATCCGGACAAGGCATTGAGGGAGATAACTATCGCCAAGGTGTTAAACCGCAATAATCCCCGTTTGACAACACAATTAACAACAATTTACCATTTGAATAAAAAGAATTATACCGATTGGTATTTTACTCCCATATATTCCCTTTCAGAAGATTACGATGAAGAGGAAGATGTGAGCATAGTCAGAATAGTGTACAAGGACTATTGGATGTCGTATGCATTTGCAAAGGCGGTATGGAAATATGAACCCGGTTATGCGGAAGCAATGGACAATAATATAGTTGTAGGAGAAAAAGAGGCTGTGGCTGCGTATCTGACCATGGCATCTGTCCAAAAGGAGGCCAAAAAGGCAATAGCTACCAAAGTATTAAAGTCGGCATTGGATAACCGTTGTTTTGAATCTTATGTTATTTACGAGGCCTTGTTACCGTCTATGCCTCAAATAGCCATGTTCCTTGACAAAGACGGTATTGAAGCCATGGCTTCTTATATATTGGATGTGCGTAGTAAGATAAAAAAATAAGCGATACGGAATGAAAAAAATACTTAAAGGAACGGGAGTGGCATTGGTCACCCCTTTTAAGAATGATAAAAGTATAGATTTTGAAGGTATCAGTCGCATGGTAAACCATGTGATAGAAGGCGGTGTGGATTATATAGTAGCATTGGGTACTACCGGAGAAACACCTACCTTATCGTTTGCAGAACGCAAGCAGATATTGGACACCATCATAGAATGTACGGCATTAAGAGTGCCGATAGTGGTGGGTATAGGTACCAATAACCCCTTGGAAGTAAACGAACAAATACATTATTTTGATCTATCCAAAGTTTCGGCCATATTATCGGTAGCCCCCTATTACAACAAGCCGCAACAAAAAGGATTGATAGGTCATTACCAATGCATAGCCTCTCATAGTTCTTTGCCGATAATATTGTATAATGTGCCTGGTCGTGCCGGTGTGAATATAGCCGCAGATACAACCTTGGAAATAGCGAAAACCATTCCCAATGTAATCGGTATTAAAGAAGCATCAGGCAATATGTTACAAATTATGCATATTTTGCATAATAAGCCGAAAGATTTTCTGGTGATATCGGGAGACGATATGCTTACCTTGCCCTTGTTGGCATGCGGGGTAGACGGGGTGATAAGCGTTATTGCCAACGCATTCCCTAAGGAATTTTCTTCTATGGTGCATGCAGGTCTGCAAGGTAACTTTAGCGAAGCTAAAAACATGCATTTCCAATTATTGGATTTGATGAGAGCTTGTTTTATGGACGGAAGTCCTTCCGGTATAAAATATATGCTTTATCAAAAAGGACTTATCAATAAAGATGTGCGTTTGCCTTTGGTGGAAATATCCGAAGCCACCGAACAATACATACAAAATTTGCTTGCGCTATGAAAGTAGAATACGATGTTTTGCTGGAGCTTATTAAACAAAAAAAATACAAGCCTGTAATTTTATTGCAAGGAGAAGAACCTTATTATGTGGATAAAATTACGCATCTGATACAAAATACTTTTTTTGAAGATGCTGAAATGCAAGATTTTAATTTTAATCTGTTTTACGGACTTGATTCCACCGTTCAAGAAATTGCCGCCGCTGCCCGTCAATATCCCATGATGGCACCTTTGCGGTTGGTGATAGTGAGGGAGGCTCAAAATTTGAAAAAAATAGAAGAATTGGATGCCTATGTTAAAAATCCGCAGCAGCAAACGGTATTGGTACTCTCGTTTATGGAGGGGAAAAAGTTAAACGGCAGAACATCGCTGAGTAAACAAATACAAGAAAACGGATTGTTTTTCGATTCTCCTGTTGTGTATGAGAACAAAATGGCCGCTCATGTGAAACGCATGGCAGATGAAAAAAATTTAATTATTCATGACAGGGAAGCACAATTGTTGGTTGCCAATGTAGGAGATTTAACACGTATCAGCAATGAATTGAATAAAATCAGTGCTTTAACACCGGAAGGACAACGGCAAGAGGTAACGCGTGAACTAATAGAACAGCATATAGGAATAAGCAGAGAATTTAATATATTTGAACTTAAAACGGCTGTTATATCACGTAACAACGATAAAGCCTATGCTATTTGCGAATATTATGTCAACAATCCGCACAAATGGTCGTATGGTTGTTTTAATGTACTTCACGATGCTTTCTTTGTATTAATGAAATGTTACTATTCTCCCGATAAGAGCGATAGTTTTCTTAAATCGGCAGGGGTGTTTTGGAGTGAATATAATTTTTATTCCAGCAGCAGATATTCCATTAGCAGTATGCGTAATGCCATTCATTTGATTAATCAATATTCCATTGATTTTAAGGGAGGAAGAGGTTACACGGTGGATGGTCCGCAATTGTTAAAAGAGTTGGTTGTCAAAATTTTGAACCTATAAGCACTTTTTTTGTTCGCTGTGCATGAACAAATTTATATAAAAAAAGGGGGAGAGTATATTCATAACAAAAAAAATAGTATTTTTGCAAAATATTCTTAATTAAGGAAAATAGAGATGAACTATATAGTTGTAACAGGCGCTGCCGGATTTATAGGAAGTTGCTTATTGCAAAAGTTGTATGACTCAGGTTACCATAATTTGGTAGCGGTGGATGATTTTTCAAAAATAGAAAAAAAATGCAATATTGAGCATAAGACTTATGCCGAAAAGGTGAGTCGTACAGAATTTTTTTCATGGTTGGAAGCCAATCACGATATGGTGGATTTTATACTTCATCTCGGCGCTCGCACCGATACTACCGAGAAAAACTGGGAGTTGTTGGATGAGTTGAATCTCAGTTATACGCAGCAGGTATGGGAAAATTGTTGTTTGTATAACATTCCGCTTATATATGCTTCTTCGGCGGCCACTTATGGTATGGGGGAACATGGTTTTGACGACGACCATCACATAGTGGAAAAATTAAAACCGCTTAATTTGTACGGAGTATCCAAAAATGAATTTGACAAATGGGCGTTGGATCAAGATGAAGAGCCTCCTTTTTGGGCAGGGTTGAAATTTTTTAATGTCTATGGTCCCAATGAATACCATAAAAAACGAATGGCATCGGTGGTGTTACATGCTTTTAATGAAATAAACAGTCAAGGCAAAATGCATTTATTCCGTTCCCATCATCCTGATGTTGCAGACGGGGAACAATCTCGTGATTTTGTTTATGTAAAAGATGTAATATCGGTAATATTGTTTCTTATGGAAAACCGACCGGAATCGGGTTTGTACAATGTAGGAACAGGGCAGGCTCGTTCGTTTATGGATTTGGCAAAAGCCACTTTTGCAGCCATGGGAAAAGAGGAAAATATAGAATTTATAGATACTCCGTCGGATATCAGGGATAAATATCAATATTTTACGCAAGCAAATATAGAAAAATTGCGTGAAGCCGGTTACGAGCAACCTTTTACTTCGTTGGAGGAGGGTGTTAAAGATTATGTACAAAATTATTTATTAAAACATAGCTGTTACTAAAGAAATATTAACAATTAAATTATAATAATATGAAAATAAAGAATTTATCAAAAGGGATGTTATCATTTGCAATAGTTTTTGCATTGATAGCATTAATTGCAACAAGTTGTAATAAATATGACAAAATGTCTGTTTTAGGCTCTTGGGAAGTGGATATAAAAGCAGCTAAAGGTTTGGCTGTGGATTCATGCAAGGAAATACTTACCTTTGATTCCGGAAGCAAGCAGTTGTTTACTCAAAACTATATGTTGCGCAGTGAAGGTAAATATACTCGTTGGACTGTAGTAGGCACATTTGACCGCAAGAATAATACTATGTATTTTTCTGATCAAAAACGCGATGACGGCGAAATTGTAGGTGATGTTCATTTTAAATACAAAATAGAAGGAGATAAATTGATACTCAAAAGTAAAGATTTGGAATTGGAAGGATATCCAAAAGGCGAGAAAATTTATACTAAAAAAACTTCTTTATAGGTTAAAAAAAGACAGGCATTAACCTGTCTTTTTTAATAGAAATTAAAAAGTCGGTATTATGTTTACAGAACAAGATTATGCAGCCATAAAAGCACATCAAATAGATATGGCTTCGCTTAACAATCAATGCAGTATGGTGTTGTGCGATTGTGCAAGAGTCAAATTATCGGCTCCCATACAGCCCGGAAACGGATTGTACGAAGTGAACGATAAATATATAGAGCAAAGTTTGAATAGTTATGTCAAAAAAACAGGAGACAAAAAGATAGTGAAATTTGTACCGGCTTCAGGGGCTGCCACCCGTATGTTTAAAGATATATATGTGTATCTTAATGAAGGAAAGCTTCCCCAATCGGTGCAGGCGGTGATAGATAGTTTAAGCAAATTCGCCTTTTATTCATCTTTACAACAATGTATGCAAAAGGCAGGATTGGATATGGAGACGCAGGCACTGCAAGACAATTATAAAATAATTTTCACCTATCTTTTGGAAAAAGAAGGGCTTAATTATGCCCATTTACCCAAAGGATTGTTGGAATTTCATTCCTATCCTCACCAAGAAGTGCGTACCGCTGCCGAAGAGCATTTGGTGGAAGCGGCTTTGTATGCAGTGTCCGGAGATAAAAAGGCCCATGTGCATTTTACCATTTCTCCCGAACATGAGCAATTGTTCAAGGATTTTATCAGCCAAAAACAAGAAAAATATGAGCAAATGCTCAATGTTACTTATGATATCACCTATTCATTCCAGCATCCTTCTACCGATACCTTGGCTTTTGATGAAGACAATAAGCCTTTTAGAGATGAAAAAGGTAATTTGGTATTTCGTCCGGGCGGGCATGGCAGTTTGATAAAAAATTTGAATGATATAGATGCCGACATTGTATTTATCAAGAATATAGACAATGTAACCATGGATATGTATAAAGCCGATACAATTAAATATAAAAAGGTATTGGCATCGTTATTAATGGATATGCAACAAGAAGTGTTTGCGGGAATGCGCATGTTGGACAATAATGCACATCCAACGCCCGCCCAATTGCAAACTTGCGAAGAAATGCTTTCCAAGAACTTTTTTGTAGTGTTGCCCCATTATTATTATGAAATGGACACAAAGGGAAGGGCTCAATATTTGTGTCGTTTAATGAACCGACCTATGAGAGTGTGCGGTGTGGTGAAACAAGAAGGTGAGCCCGGTGGCGGTCCGTTTTGGACGGTAGATAATAACGGCATGCGTAATTTGCAAATAGTGGAGACTTCTGAAATGGATTTGAATGATACCGCTCAACAGGAAATAGTATCAAGTTCTTCCTATTTTAATCCGGTAGATATAGCATGTTCCATTAAAAATTATAAAGGAGAAAAATTTCAATTATCCGATTTTGTTGATTATCAACGATATTTTGTCAGCAGCAAGAGTTCTAACGGGAAAACACTAAAAGCAATAGAAAATCCGGGGTTATGGAATGGTGCTATGTCCAATTGGCTTACCGTTTTTGTGTCAACGCCCATATCAACGTTTTCCCCTGTTAAAACCGTCAACGATTTATTGCGGAAGGAACATTGCAGATAAGTGATATTTGAATCAGAAACTTATTTTAACAAACCCGCCACAGGCGGGGTTGTTTTTATGTACCTTTGTGCGATGATATGGTAAGTGAATAGTAGAATAAGCGGTTTTCAAGAAAACGAAAGAATTAACTTTTTCCTAAGGAAATAGCTATATTGATAAAAAATGGTACATTTGCAACTCTTAAAAAACAAGGTAAAAAAGTATAGAAAAATTGTTGTAATTACAATTGACTTATGGCAAAAGTGAAAACAAAAGTTAACAAGCATTGGGCAAAATTTTGTGGTTGGTTGCTCCGTAAGTTGGGTTGGAAAAGTGTAGGCGGGCCTATGGAAGGCAATAAAGCCATAGTGTTAGGGGTACCGCACACTTCTATTATGGATTTTCCGATATGTTATTTATTCTATGCTCAATATGGAGTTCTTGCCCATATTATGGTAAAAAAAGAGTTTTTTGTATGGCCGTTAGGTCCTATTTTGCGGGCTTTCGGGGCCGTACCGGTAGATCGTCGCAATGCGGCAAGTTCGGTAAGAAGCATTATTAATACTTTTAATGAAAATGAATTTTTTCATCTGGCCATAGCTCCGGAAGGTACGCGTAAGGCAGTAAAAAAGTGGAAAACAGGTTTTCATTTGATAGCAAAACAAACAGGGGCACGTGTGTATGTCGGTTATTATGATTGGGGACGTAAAGAAATAACAGTCGGTCAAGAATGGGAACTTACCGATGATGCCAATGCCGATATCAAACGGATACAAGAGCATTATGCTACTTTAGGATTACAGGGCCGTAACAAAGACGGCTATGTTCCTATGTAAAAAAGGATCTATTTTCCTATGTACAAACAAAGAGAATAAAAATGAGTGATAAAATCAAAAATCCCTATAGGGTTCGTAATAAATATAGAGAAACTTATTGTACTACACTTCGAAAAGTGTTAGAATATACCACATCCAAATATTGGAATAGAGATATGTCTCAATTTGTAGACGGAGAGCAAAAATATACCTATAGCAGTTTTAAAGAAAAATGTGATATGCTTTCCACCAGAATGTCTCGTTTCGGTATCAGCGCCGGAGATAAAGTGGCTATTTTGTCCCAAAACATGCCCAATTGGACTTTGGCTTTTTTTGCGGCAACAGCATTCGGAAGAGTGGCTATACCTATTCTTCCGGACAGCTCCGAAAATGAAGTTACAAATATACTTAATCATTCTGAGAGTAAGGTTATTTTCATTTCCAAGAAATTGATGTACAAGCTTAACCAAGAGTGTATAGATAAGCTTACATTGGTGGTGGATATAGAAACTTTGGAATTTGTGAAATGCCGCAAGGAGGATTTTCAGTGCAATGGTTGGGTAAAATCTCCCCAGCCCGATGATTTGGCTACCATCATTTATACATCAGGAACAACGGGAAAAGCCAAAGGAGTAATGTTGAGTCATCGTAATATTTGTCACAATTTAGTGGCTTCTTTCAAGGCACAGCCCTGTTTTAAGCGCGATAGATTTCTTTCTATATTACCCATGGCACATGCTTATGAAATGTGTGTGTCCAGTTTGTATTCCATGTATGTGGGAGCTTGTTGTTATTATCTTTCCAAGCCTCCCACCCCGTCTATTTTGCTTCCTGCCATGCATAAGGTAAAGCCTACTATTATGTTGGCAGTTCCGTTGATAATAGAAAAAATTTACCACAATAGCGTTGTTCCCACTATAGCGAAAAGTCGTTTGTTACGTTGGATGGATCAACATATGCCCAAAATATTATATTGGTTCATCGGTCGTCAATTGGTGAGCAAGTTCGGCGGTAAATTGCGTTTCTTTGGTGTAGGCGGATCTAAAATAGACACCAAAGTGGAAGATTTTCTCATCAAATGTCATTTTCCTTATGCCGTCGGCTACGGGCTCACCGAAACAGCACCTTTGGTATGTAATGTTATTGTTACCAAGCGTAAACGCTTGGGTTCTATAGGTGTGGCATCTTATAAAGTGGAAGTGCGTTTGGATAACGTGGATCCCAAAACAGGGGAAGGTGAAATAGTATGTCGTGGTGATAATGTCATGCTGGGATATTACAAAGATCCTGAAAGAACCATCAAAGTATTGGATGAAGACGGTTGGTTTAGAACAGGAGATATCGCCTCCATGGATAAAGACGGATATTATTATATTAAAGGCAGACTCAACAATACCATACTCGGTCCGTCAGGCGAGAATATCTATCCCGAAGAAATAGAGATGGTGATAAACGACATAGAAGGCGTGGACGAATCGCTTGTAATGGAGAAGAATGGAGCTTTGATTGCTTTGGTGAAATTCGATGATAATGTTTTGGATTGGAACCAAGAAACGGAAGATCAATTCTTTGAAAAATTGGATTCCTTAAAGAAGTCGGTACAAGAATTTGTAAACAAAGCTGTCGGTAAAAATTCAAAGATAGACAAGGTGGAAGCCATGAAAGATCCTTTTGAAAAAACGGCAACACAAAAAATACGTCGATTCAAATATGCCGAAAACGCCAAAAAATCAGAAGAAAAAAAAGAGGATTTGAATACGCAGGCATCAGCGGAAAAAGATGAAAACCATCCGGAAGGATAGTCTTGTTTTTAACGGATAAAATGGAACAAAAGAAATTGTCTGTAATGCCGGAAAATTTCTTTTACCGGTGATTATCGGCAATGTGTTTTAATAAAAGTTCGTACAACCGGTTGAAATCTTTATCAGCATACATGCCGAAAGATTGATTATGAAACAAGGTGGTGAGCGTTCCTTTTAATTGTATGGTTTCGTTAATATAGGGAAGTATATATTGCCACATTTCCTCAACCGTATCTCCTTTAATGCCGTTTTCCATGCCAATAAGCGGATATAAACGCAATGGAGTAATTTGTTCGGTATAAATATTATAAAATAAGAAAGTGTTACAAGTACAGGCTCTGAATCCCCAAGTGTCTACCATGCCCAAAGAAAAATCACGGCATATTTTATTCGCTATTAATTGTTGGTAACTTCCCGGCATAGCAATACATAAATAGTGCTGTCTGCTATTGTTGATGTTTTGTGGCGTGAATTGTTGTAGCCATGCTATTTCTTCCTGTTGTATGTCAGCTTGTTGAAAACTATGATAAGAAGCATGTAAGCCTATGGTTTGGTTTGTAGCCAGGCGACTTATCAAATTTTGCATCGGAGCATAATTTCGAGGGATGTTCTTATCTATGGTTGTGCGTTTTTTGGCCACCAAAAAGAAATATATTGCTTTTAATTGGTATTGAGTGTGGAGCTGTTCCAAATAGTTGAAGGTGTCATAAGGGTCGTTCGTTTTTTTTGCAAGCGTAGAATGCCTGTCGTGAATCAGGTTCCATTTTCCTTTCAACAAATGTTTCATATAGCCCGCCAAGGTAAGCAAGCAACCTTTTCCGGTGTAACAATAAGCTATGTCAATATCGTAAGTGGGGATGAATACAAATTTTTTTTCTTTGAATTTCAAATGCGGAAAATGCATCAGTAGCATTTGTTGCAATAAAAGTATCCATCTGTCTACCCATGCTTTGTCGTGTAGAGCGGTATCGGAGGGTATCCATCGTCCCCGTCGGTCTTTTTTTGCTTTGGGCAAGTATTCTTCGTAGCGACTTAAGCAATAAAAAACGGCGGCAAATATGTCAAAGCCCAATAAATCTTTATGATCATGTCCGTAGAGTACTAAGGTGTTGTTGATATATTTTTTATGTATATCGTGTTCTTGCACCCCATGTTCCGACAATAAAGAACAAGCTATAATTTGTATAGAATAGCAAGGGATAGGGCTGTAGGCCATTTTATCACCTTGGTATTGGTCAAAATATTCTTGTCGCGTGCATATTTGATAGGGTATACCTAATTGTTCTTCAAATATGAATTGCAATACATATTGCAAGCGGGAGGTATTTTTGGGGCTATATATGAGCATTTTTTTATTTTTGTATAAGCGATAAATAACATAAATGCCACATTACTATGCCGGCACTGACTGATATGTTGAGCGAATGTTTGGTTCCGAATTGAGGAATTTCTATAGCTTTTTGGCATATGTCCACCACTTCCTGGCTTACCCCCATTACTTCATTTCCAAACACCAATGCTATCGGGGTGTTACCGTCCCATTGTATATTGTGTAGCAGGGTGCTGTGTTCCACTTGTTCTATGGCATAAACGGTATAAGCTTTTTGTTGCAGCATTTGTACGGCTGTCATAGTATCGGGTACGTATTCCCATTCTACCGACAAGGTAGCTCCTAAAGCTGTTTTTTCAATATCTTTGTGTGGTGGGGTGGCGGTAATACCGCAGAGTATTATTTTTTCTATTTTGAAAGCATCGGCAGTGCGAAATACAGAGCCTATGTTGTTCATGCTTCGTATGTTGTCTAATACAATGACAACGGGCAACTTTTTACATTGTTTATAGCTGTCAACGTCCATACGATGAAGTTCTTCCATGCTTAATTTTTTCATGGCTGCTGCGGATTGGAATTTTCTGTGTTAGTGTCGTCGGATAAACTGCGGGTGAGTGTTTTAACAAAATTTATGTTGCCGAAAAATTCTTGGCATACTATACGGAGTATGGTATAGGCCGGTATGCCTAACATCATGCCGGGAATGCCGGCAATATGCCCCGAAACAAGCACCACCAAAAATATTTCCAACGGGTGTGCTTTTACCGATTTGGAAGCAATGTAGGGTTGTAAGAAGAAATTGTCAAGAATACGGCAAAAAGCAAAAGTGCCTATTACTTTCAGCAGTATTTCCATTATCATAATGTCCGGATTGGCAATGTAGGCAGTCATGATTGCGAATATGCAACCCAATACGCAGGCAACAATGGAGCCTATATAGGGTATGATTACCAATACACCTCCCAATACTGCAATTAATAAAGCATTTTCTATTTTTAAGATACTCAATAAAGCAAATTCTACCATAGCCACCAAAACTATTTCTACAGCCAGACCTATAAAATAGTTGGATAATAATTTTTTGGAGCGGGAAAGTATGTGGTAGGTTTCATTTTGGTGTTTATCGGGCATCATGTTAATGATGGCATTCTGTAGTTTGGGAATGTCTTTGAGTATATAAAAAGCGATAAACAATACAGAAAATATCCCCAAGAATAGTATGCCTATAGATTCTATAAAATTGTTGAAAAATTTAGAAGGGGTGATTTTTTTGATATTGCTCACCACTCCGTCTATAATAATGGTTTCCAAGCATTCGTTTTGGTTGATAATATCGTATTGGTGCAAAAACGCATCCACTTGTGCCAATTGTTCTTTGTAGGAATGTTGCAAAGTGTTCACATTGACATGGGAGAGTGTATTCAATTGTTTGTCTATAGTGGGTGCTACAGCCGCTACAAGACCTACTATACAAGCTATAATCAGCAATAAAGCCAATGCACTGGCCCAACCGTTGCTTATATAGCTTTTGCCTATGTGAATTTTGGTCAATAGCAGTTTGAGTGGATTTGCCAATAGGGAGATTATCAAAGCTATGATTATAAAGATGGTGATATGGGAAAAATACCACCCTAAATATATTATCAATGCAATGACAATCAATATGGAGATACTGCCAATAATGGTGTTTCGCGTATTTTTTTTCATGTGCTATTTGCCCATTTTATCCAATCTGTTCAAACTTTCTATGGCCAACTCGTAATTTGGCTGCAATTTAAGGCAATACATAAAGTCTTGACGAGCATTATCATATTTTTGCAACATTTCAAAAGCAATGCCTCTATTATAGATAGCTTCTATGTAAGTTTCATCTTGTTCTATGGCTTTGGAAAAAAATACGGCAGCTTCTTCGTATTTGGCAGTAGCCAAATAGTTCCATCCCATATTATGCAATGCCAGTTTATTATTCGGGTCGTTTTGCAATATCATTTTATATTTGCTTAATGCTTTTTCGTAGTCTTTGTTTTCTTGGTAGTACATTCCCAAATTGTACAAAGCTTGAAAATCATTAGGTCTGCAATTTAAAGCATTGTTGTAATAATCTACTGCCAAAGCATTGTGCAGGTATTGGTATAAGATACCCAATTCCATATAGGCATCATAATATCCTGCATCTTGGTCTGCTGCTATTAAATAATTGCGTATAGCACTGGCGGTATCGCCTTGTTCTCTGTAATTCCATGCTAAAATAAAATAGGCCTTGGGATTATGCCCTGTTTGCATAATAGCCTGTTGTGCTGTTTCTTGTGATAATTTATAGCGTTTAAGCAAAAAATGCAGTTCCGCTAATTTCAAGCGGGCATTATTATTTTCATGGTTGATCAATAGCGCTTTGTCTAATGCTTCTTCCGCTTCATCGGTTTTGGTTTGTGCAAAATATACATCCGATAATGTTTCGTAGTAGCTGTCATTGGTGGAGTCCATACGTATGGCTTGTCCTATGGCAGATAGGGCACTGTCAAGTTCGTGTGTGCTTATAAAATATAAGGATAAATCTCTATACAAGTCTGCATTATGAGGGTCCTTATCTATCGCTTGGCGTATTTCTGCCAATTCTATAGGCAGGTCATCGTATTTGCCGGTATCGGATATCCTATTGCATGCCAATAAAGCAAGCAATAGGATATATATAAATATGTTGTTTTGCATGAATATTATTTTTTTGCAGCTATGGCTTCTTTTATTTTGTTTTCTAACTCTTGAGCCAATTCCGGATTTTCTTCCAATACTGTTTTCACACTTTCTCTTCCTTGAGCCAGTTTGGTGTCACCATAAGAAAACCAAGAGCCGCTTTTTTTGATGATATTGTATTCTACACCCAAATCTACAATTTCGCCGCTTTTGGATATGCCTTCTCCGTACATGATGTCAAATTCCGCAGTGCGGAAAGGAGGAGCAACTTTGTTTTTTATTACCTTTACTTTTACATGGTTGCCTATTACATTATCGCCTTCTTTTATTTGTGTTTGACGGCGTATGTCTATACGAACGGAGGCATAGAATTTCAAAGCGTTACCACCGGTAGTGGTTTCGGGATTGCCGAAAAGCACGCCTATTTTCTCTCGTAATTGGTTAATAAATATGCAGCAGCAATTGGTTTTGCTGATAGTGGAGGTGAGCTTTCTAAGGGCTTGGGACATCAAACGTGCTTGCAGACCCATTTTGGAATCTCCCATTTCACCTTCTATCTCACTTTTAGGAGTAAGCGCCGCTACGGAGTCAATTACTATAATATCAATAGCTCCGCTGCGAATGAGGTTATCGGCAATTTCCAATGCTTGTTCTCCATTGTCAGGTTGGGATATCAGCAAGTTTTCTATGTCTACGCCCAATTTTTGAGCATAAAATCTGTCAAAAGCGTGTTCTGCATCTATAAAGGCTGCAATGCCGCCCTTGCGTTGAGCTTCTGCTATGGCATGTATGGCCAATGTGGTTTTTCCGGAGGATTCCGGCCCGAATATTTCTATTACTCTTCCCTTAGGCAACCCGTTCACACCTAAAGCAATATCCAAACCTAACGAACCGGTGGATATTACATCTATATTTTCGGCAGGCGAGTCCCCCATACGCATGATAGCTCCTTTACCATATACTTTTTCCAAACGTTCAAGTGTGGAATTCAGCATTTTCAGTTTTTCATTGTTGTCTGTTTTTTCTTCTTTTGCCATGAGATTTATTTATTTGATGTTATTTAAAGTAAAGTTTGATAGATAATGTTTTTTATAATTTGCAAATGTACACAAAAAAAATAAATTTCTATCAAGTATAACGCTTTTTTTTTGTCACATAAAAGTGAAATTGCAACTTTTTTGTATTCTACCTCGTCTAAGATAAAGCGGAAGATTAGAAAATAGCATGGCTCATACAATATTTTGAAGGGAATGTCGTTATTTTAACAAATTAGCAACATATTGGATGAAAAAACTGATTATTACCGTAGTTTTTGTATTGGCAGGTGCAGGCATGTGTGCGCAAAGCCTCATTATGGGATGCACCGCAACCGATACATCGGGTAATATTACCATCAAATGGGCGGTGGGTAATATTCCTGTCGGTTATAAGCATAGGCTTTTTGCATCTAATTCGCTGAACGGGCCTTATGCCATCCTCTATGAAGGAGGAAACGCTTATAATCCTAATGCATTGGATACCAATGTATGGGTGGAATATACTCATACCGGTGCAAACGGTGATATTCAACAATGGTTTTATTATGTTCAACTTTATAGTTTAGATGCTGCCACAACCTATACTTCCGATACCATAGGAAGTTTGTTGATGGTGCTTACCAATAACGGCATCGGCACAGCCGATTTGGATTGGCTTACTCCTTATCCGAATGCTACAGGCAGTTGTGTTTTTGATATATTAAAACAAAGAGGCGATGAGAGTACAGTGTACGACACTACATCGCTATATGCTTACAAAGATACCATACACGAATGCGGGGAACAATTGGGCTATTGTGTGCAATTGCGAGCCCAATGCGGAGGGTGTTATCACCAATCCATGTGGCAAACCGATATATTTACCGATTTTATATCTCCTTCCATCCCCCAATTGGATACTGTATCTATCAACCCTGTTACCCAGCAAGTGGAATTGGGGTGGAAAAGGCCTGAGGATAAAGATATTTGGGGTTATATAGTGTATGTATTTCAAGACGGAATATGGAATGTGGTGGACACCGTATGGGGAGCTGAAAACACCCATTATATTGATACGGAAAACTCTTCCGAACAAGTTCAACAATACAGAATATGTTCCATTGATACTTGCAGAAATGCCAGTCCATTGGGAGATGTGCATGTTACCATACTTACTACCGCCCTTCCCGATAAATGCAAAGAAAAAGTGGTAGTATCTTGGAATGCTTATCAGAACATGCCCGGCGGTGTTACCGACTATATTATTTATGCTTCCGAAAATGCAGGACCATATATGCAAGTAGGCAGGGTGGCAGGCACTCAATTGTCGTTTACGCATGCCAATGTTGATGTGAAAAGTGTTTATACTTATTATGTAAAGGCTGTTAATGCCGATAGCGGATTTTCGGCTTCAACACTCAAAATTGACGTAGAGTTTAACAGGGTGTATTCCCAAGGAAGTGTATTGTTGCGTTATGTGTCTGTTGTTGACAGCAATAAGTTGGAAATAGCTTTTTATGTGCCCGATACCATCAATTATAAGCAATTTATGGTGTATAAAACCATACACGGGAAAAGTAATTTTTCGCTGTTTCAACAGCTGAACAAAAAAGGTAGTGCTTATTATTTCACAGATACTTCCGTTAATACCGGTACGCAAAACGCTTACTATTATGCTGCCATTACCGATGAATGTGATGAAGTTTTTGCTCTTTCGGATACAGTGTGCAATTTCATTCTTACTTCTTCGGAGTCGTCTGCCGATTTGGTAGAACTGCAATGGCAACCTTATGAAGGTTTTCAAGGTAGATTGGAGCTATATAGTATAGAACGCCAAACCCAATCGGAAACAGCCATGCAGCATATTGACGATGTTAATATAAACCAATCGGATTATTGCGATAATGTATGGGATTATGCCACTGACGGAGCTAAATTTTATTATAGGGTAGTCGCCGAAGAAGGAAAAGGAAATCCTTATGGCTTTCAAGATAAAAGTTATTCCAATATAATAGAAGTGGTCAAAACACCGATAGTATGGGTGCCCAATACTTTTCATCCGCATAGTGAGATAGCTGAAAATCAAACATTTCATCCGGTACTGTCATATGTAAGCACGGAAGATTATTTGTTTTCCGTTTATGACAGATGGGGACTATTGGTATTCAAAACCACCGATATGGAAGGAGCATGGGACGGTAATGTAGACGGAAAGCCTGCGGCTATGGGAGTATATGTCTATCGAGTGCAGTATAGACTCAATAATCAAAAAATAGAGCACAAGCAGGGAACCGTAACCTTGATAAGGTAATGGCCGGAAGTAACGATTACACTTATAAATCAATATAGATTTGCCAAAAGAAAGTGTGAGAGCTATGTTTCAAAAAAATGCTACCTTTGCGTGTGTAAAATAAATAACCTTGCAGCAATGATAGTATTTCCGTCATGTAAAATTAATATAGGCTTATACATTTTGTCAAAACGTAGTGATGGCTATCATAATTTGCTTACATGTTTTTATCCCGTTAAGGCCTTGTCTGATATATTGGAGATAGTTCCGTCAGATACATTTGTTTACACGCAAAGCGGTTTAGTTATTAGCGGTGACGAGGAAAGCAATTTAGTAGTAAAAGCATACCGCTTAATACAACAAAGGCATCAATGCTCAGCGGTGAAAATACATTTACATAAATGTATACCCATGGGTGCCGGTTTGGGCGGTGGCAGTGCCGATGCCGCTTTTGCTCTCACGTTGCTCAATGAGGTGTTGCAATTAAATTTACCCGATGGGCAATTAAAGCAATATGCCGCCGAACTGGGTAGCGACTGTCCGTTTTTTATTGATAATCTTCCTGCTATAGGCGAGGGTAAAGGAGAGAAACTCACATCTGTTACTTTGCCTCAACTAGAGGGAAAATATATTTTATTGGTAAAACCCGATATTCATATTTCCACCAAAGAAGCTTATGATAATTGTCGGTGCAGACAAGAGAATACATCTATCCTGCAATGGTTGAATTTACCATTGGAAAAGTGGCAACAAACATTGCACAACGATTTTGAAGATACCTTATTCCCAAAATATCCTGTTTTGGCAGAAATAAAGAACCGTCTATTGCGTCAGGGAGCCGCCTACGCTTCCCTTTCGGGAAGCGGGGCTACCGTTTATGGTATATTTGATCGTCAACCTATGGTTGACCATTGGAAACAATACGGTTTTGTATTTAGTACAAAAATATAATTTTACCAGCTTGGACGGATGTTGCTGAAACTCCGTTGTTTGGCTCGTCGAGCAAAGAAATTAATACCTATTACAGCGTTTACATTGCGCATTCTATCAATATAAACACTATTGATATAATCCACCATGGCATATAGTTGGATTGCTCCAAGATGAAGTGCGAATCCTATGCCGGGATTGAATAGATAATTGTTTTTGAATGTATTACCTATAGTAAAATCGAACCATTTACCGCAGGTACGGTGATAGGAAATAGTTCCGGAAGGAACAAAGTTGCCATTAATGATTCTTGCTTTAAAGTTCAATCCGAATCTATCGTTTTGTGATGCATAAATATAGCCACCGATGTTGATGTTGGTGGAAATCATTTTGTTATACGACCCGATAGAAACAGTGTCTAATTCGGCTTGCATAGTATTGGCTAAGGAATCGAAGAAATTTTCTAAAAATTCTCCTGCTTCCATATCGGTATCTTCAAAAGGAACACCTTCGTATCTCATGGTGTTGTCGGTAACAGAGCATTGTTTGCCGGCTGTCCAATGGATGAAACCTAAATCGGTAACAGATGCATCTATTTCAAAAGTTTTGTTAATACGATATCTAAGACCGAAATCTATGGCAGCACCATGGCTTGGATTTTCAATAGCATCTTTTGCCAATTGTATAAGTTCATCTGTTGTATTATTGTTGGTATCGGCTATGGCCAACATTTGGTCTAAATCGTGAACATTGGCAACAAAGCCGTAATTGGCGATGATGGCGTCAAAATCCATCTCGGATTGTAAACTCAAATCAGCAGATTTGGTATATGCGTTGGCTAATCCTAACAAGTATTTTGCTTTCACACCCCATGAAAATTTTGCACTTTCTTCACGTTGAAAGCCAATGCCGAATTCCATGAAAGCATTAAGATATACCGATTTGTCGTTGACAAATGCTAAAGTTTGTCCTTCGTAGGGAGCATTTCCTTCTATAAGAAATCTGAAGAAATCTTTCTTTAGATTGACCAGTCCGTTTGCTTTAACACCGACGGTAACAGAAATATAGTTGCTGTTTTTAATTCTAAAACCAAAGTCAATAATATTTTCTTGTAGGTTGAAAGCAAGTCTATTGTTGTTTCTTATATGTTTCATCAAAGAGTTTTCAATAGTCATGTATTGACCATAATTGATAGGCGAGTTTACTCCCACTTGAATGTGGCTCAAACATGGAAAACCAATATGAAATTTGTAAGGAATGGAATAGCCCGGATTTTCTTCTAAAATTTGCGGAACCCGCAAATCTTTTAGTAAATAACTTTCTTGTGCAGATAGTTGAGCCAATGGAACTATGGCTAAAACTGCAATTGCTAAGCGTTTAAATATATTCTTCTTCATGGCTAAAATGATTCTATTATATCACTTATATTACCTTTTACATCTGTTTTAAAGGCAACACTAAGTTTAATTCGTAAATAATTTTCTTTAAACAACTTGACATCTTTATGATTGTAACTATCATAAATTTCAATCAATTTCAAATATCTTGTCTTTTTTAGGTTTTCGTATAGTTGGTCTCCTTCTTTCATGTCAATTTGAACACGCTTTTCTGCCGGAGTTACCACTTTGTAACTGGCATTGGTGGCACCGGCATCCAAAGTTACGGGATGATCAATCAATAGTCCTAAATCGTTCATGTTGGAGTCCATCAACATGCATGTAACAGTTGCTGCAAAAGGAAAATAATTAATGAAAGAAGTTCTTAGTGACAAACCGGTAATTCTTATCTTGCCGTCAGCGATACTGTCATTGTAAGAAAGAATATTTTCCAAATCAACTTCGTCTAAATAAACAGTGTCGTGAGCGATACAATTGGAAAGTGTTACCCATGCGGGAACGTGAATTTCCGGAGTAATGTCCATAGTTCCGCTCGTATCACTTCCTTCATCAATATGACCTTGGAAATCGTAATATACGGTGGTACCGTATCCCAGCAAATCCATAGGCTCGTTGGCAACTGCGTTAAACACATGTGTTGTGCGTGGTTGATTAGGAATATAGGGCGGTTCTGCTAAAGATATGGAAATATCTTTTCTGTCTCCGTTATTATTCATATAATATAGCAGTGCGTTATCCAAATAAATGGAGTTGTTGGAATAATTGGTAGCATAACCTCTAATTTGTGCTTGATGAACAATAAAGGTATCATTGGAAACAACCTCAATCATTGGAAAATCACCTGAAACATGCAGAGGATTCTCTGTATAGTCAATTGTACAATTAGCAGTTGTTTGATTGTAGATAAAATAACCCAAATAATCTTCATCTGCTTTGAATTCCACGTCAAACATTTTTTCTAAATATTCTTCATTCAAATAGTTAAGAAGATTTTCGCAAGTTACATCATAGGTGCACAATGGCAATCCGTAACTTGGTGTAATATCCAAATTCGGATATTGATTTTCTCTGTCACGCAGAGTCTTGTCCTTCCAGCAGGAGGAGAACAACGTTATTCCTACAACTGTAAGAACAACCAATTTCAAAAGTTTTGATTTATGTTTCATATCTTTACTGTTTATTTGATTTTTCTTCAATTAATTGCGGTAAAAAATTCATGGCGGCAAAAATTTTCAACATCTTTTTCCCGTCCATGGCAGGTGAGCCAAGCAAAGTTTGTTTGTCGGCAGCATTTTTGTGAATTCCTGCCTGGGAACCAACCATTACTTGATTGCCGATTTTTACATGGTCTTTTACGCCGACTTGTCCTGCAAAAACACAGTTGCTGCCTATTTCCACCGATCCTGCAATGCCACAACAAGCGGCTATTACGGTATCGTGGCCTATAATGCAGTTGTGGGCTATTTGATTTAAATTATCTATTTTCACACCGTGGCGTATGATAGTAGAGTCAAGCATAGCTCTGTCTATACATGAGTTAGCACCTATTTCCACGTTGTCTTCAATAATTACATTGCCCAATTGCGGTATTTTTTCATACACCCCGTTTTCATTAGGTATAAATCCAAAACCATCGGCTCCTATTACGCATCCGGCATGGAGTATGCAATTGTTGCCTATGCGGCAATCGTGATATATTTTCACACCTGCATAAAGTATGTTGTCTTCACCTATTTGTACGTTATCCCCTATATAACATTGCGGGTATATTTTGCTATCATCACCTATTATCGTGTTTTCGCCTATCACCGCACCATCGCCTATATATACTCTTTGTCCTATTTTTGCGGAAGAAGCTACATAAGCGTGTTTGGATACCCCTAATTTTACAGGG
Source organism: Bacteroidales bacterium UBA1205 (assembly GCA_002309615.1). GTDB lineage: Bacteria > Bacteroidota > Bacteroidia > Bacteroidales > WCHB1-69 > UBA1205. Next base: position 6,646 of record DBXT01000031.1, on the reverse strand, counting down.
GCTAAGCTAGCGTAGTATTGCATTAAGTGAACAAATGCCACCTGCGGGTGTTTAACCCTTATAAGGGTGGCTTTAACGGGTCGGGAGGCTTTGAAAGTATCGTAAATAATAATGCATGCAGCTTGAGAACTATATACATAAGATTCATATTTGGGGCTGCCTACAAAAGACAAACCACCTTCTTCGTCACTTTCTATTTTTATGAATTTGCTCACTGATACATTTTCATCACCTTCTACGGTGCCTTGTATCATTTGTGCTATTTTTTGTGCTGACAGGGAAATATCGGTATTCATAATTATTGTATTAACGATTCAAAATAGGTCTGCTCTTCCGTAATATCCATAAACGGACATAGCGATTGTAATTGTTGTAACTTTTGCAATTGAGATTGAGCGAATTTTTGTATTTCTGTTTTACTATTACTCTTGATAATATGATGTCTGGATAAATACAGGTCGTTAGCTTTTTGAATGATATTCATAGTGGAGGATGAAAAATAACATTCGCAAAATTTTTGCCATATATATTCTATTGCAATATCGGACGGGTGTATCATGTCGCTATTATAAAATCGATAATCTCTCAAATCGTCCATCATGATTTCAAACGACGGAAAGTATTCAGTATTATCTATTTGACTGCGAATGCTTTCTATAGCACATAGTAAATGTGCCTTACTAAGCGTGTTTTCGGTAAGTTGGTATTTAATATAGCGTATAGGACTAATGGTAAAAATAATTTTTATATTCGGGTTAATATTTCTAAGGGCAGTAAGGGCAGAGAGGGTGTGTTCTGTAATGTCGTCTACAGATAAAAATATGCGTTCAAATAATTTATTGTCGGTTTTGTGGCAATTGCCTACAATTATGTTTTTTTGTTTGTGCCGATAGGCATAGGCCGAACCGAAAGTGAGTATCAAATATTGAGATTGTAGCAATATAGAGCGACAATGCAGGGTGTTGTTGTTAATTTGTTCCAAACACAAGTCTGCATTGCTATGGTTGAATTTGCTATGATGACTGTAAGCAAACCATTCGTCATTATTATATTCCAAATCGGAATAAACCAGCATTTTGTTATTCACAATGTCCTTGATACACCGGCTTACCGATAAAGGATTGAATAATATACCAAAAGGATTGGTCAGAGCGGTGAATTTTGACATAGTGAGTTTGTTGCCTATGTTTTCGGCAAAACAAGAACCTATCAGCGTCAAGGTGTCTTGATGTTGAATTTTCCATGCGGAATGAAGGTCCTTTATTTCTGTTCTAAAATTCACGTTTATATTTTTTTACAATCTTTGAGATACTTTAGGAATCATTTCGTTTTTCCATGATGCAAAATCACCGGCGATAATATGTTTGCGGGCTTCTTTTACCAACCATAAATAAAAATGCAGATTATGCAGGCTGCCTATCATGGAGCCGAGCATTTCTCCGTTAATAAACAGATGTCTTAAATAGGCTTTGGAATATTCTTTGTCAGCAAACAATTCACTTTCTGCGTCAATGGGAGAAAAGTCATGTTTCCATTTTTCGTTACGCATATTCATGATTCCGTTGCGGGTGAAAAGTACCGCATTGCGGCCGTTGCGGGTAGGCATCACACAATCGAACATGTCAACGCCTAAAGATATGCATTCCAATATGTTGGCAGGGGTGCCGACCCCCATTAGGTAGCGAGGTTTGTCCTTAGGCAATATGTTACAGCAAAGAGAGGTGATTTCATACATCATTTCGGTGGGTTCCCCGACGGATACTCCTCCTATGGCATTGCCGTCTAAATTTTGGGTGGCGACAAATTCTGCCGATTCTTGTCTGAGGTCGGTAAATACACTGCCTTGAACTATCGGGAATAAGGATTGATATCGCCCGTATAGCGGAAGGGTGTTGTTATATTGTGTGATACACCGTTGCAACCATCGGTGTGTTCGTCGCATGGATTCGGTAGCATACTCTTTGGTGGCAGGATAGGGGGTGCATTCGTCAAAAGCCATCATGATGTCTGAACCTATGGTGCGTTGTATGTCCATTACATTTTCGGGAGTGAATTCATGCACGGAACCGTCTATGTGGGAAGAAAATTTTACCCCTTTTTCGGCGATTTTCCTCCTGTCGTTAAGAGAAAACACCTGAAAACCGCCGCTATCTGTCAATATGGGTTTGGCCCATCCATTAAAATGATGCAGCCCTTGAGCTTCAGCTATTACCTGCATGCCGGGCCTGAGATATAAATGATAGGTATTACCCAAGATGATTTCTGCACCGATATGTTCTTTCAAATCTTTAATATGCACACCCTTTACCGACCCTACCGTGCCCACAGGCATGAATATGGGAGTGTGAATTAAACCGCTGTCAGTATGGAGTTCTCCGCATCGGGCAGAGCTTTTACTATCGGTTTGGGTAATTATAAACTTCATTTTGTTAGTAAATTTTGGCAAAAATACATATTTATTTCCAAACACAGCCTATTTTTGTCATTAACTTATTAACATATTTTTTTTATTTTATTTGTTGTAGAAAATGTTTACTACAGAACATTTTATTGTTGACGTCAATAGTTATTGCTTTGTTTTGTTAGTGCTATGTTTGGTGGTACAATTGTATTTTTTATGGTGTGTTTTTTCTCGTTTTGCCTTTCAAAAACGCGCCGTACAATTGTCCGATAAAGAACAGGAACCTGTTTCTATAGTAATATGTGCCAAAAATGAAGTGCGATTTTTACGCCGTTTTTTGCCGTTGATAATGGAACAAGACTATCCTGTGTTCGAGGTGGTGGTAGTGGACGACAATTCCGATGACGGTATTAATGAAGCTTTAACTCCGCTAATGACCCGATATGCGAATTTGCATTTAGTGCATATCTCCACCAATATGGGCTCCGAAACCGGTAAACAATTGGCTTTGGCAGTAGGCATACGCTCTGCTCAATACGATTTGGTGTTGCTCACCGATGCCGACTGTATGCCTCGCACCAATCAATGGATACGCAGTATGGTATCGGAACATAAGAATGGCAAGTCTATAGTGCTGGGATATGGAGCATATGAACAAAAGGCCGGTTTTTTAGACAAATTAATACGTTTTGACACCCTTCATACCGCCATACAGTATTTTTCGTTCGCCATTAAAGGAAAACCTTATATGGGAGTGGGCCGTAATTTAATGTATGAGAAAAATTTATATTTGGAATCTTACGGTTATTTGTCGGCATATAAGTCTATATCCGGCGATGATGATTTATTTGTAAATTCTATAGCCAACAAATCCAACACAACGTATATGTACGCACCGGAGGCTCATACCATATCGGTGCAGCGAAATTTCAAGTTTTCTCAGTGGTTGATACAAAAAAGCAGACACCTTAGCGCAAGCAAATATTACCGAAAAAACAACAAGTTTACGCTCGGTGTATATTGGATGAGTAATTTTTTATTCTATTTTAGTTTCATTTTGGCTTTATTTTTGTGTAAACATACATTAGAAGCTTTTGTTGTTTTAATTGGTATTTATTTGATCAAAATTTTATCCCAGTTTATCATATTTGCACAATCGGGTAAAAAGTTACAAGAAACACACTTAAACCCCTATATCCCGTTGTTGGATATATGCTTTGTATTATTAATGCCCTTGTTGCAATTAAAATTGTTAATTAAAAAACAAACAAGATGGAATTGAGATGCAATGAAACACTGACACCTAAAGCCAAAAGAGATTACGCTTTAGTTAGGGCGGCCATAGATACCGGAAGCCAAAGGGCATATACCGAATTGTTGCATAATTATAGAGATTCGTTGTACATGCTGATGTATAAAATGGTTAACGACCCCTATGATGCAGAAGATCTAACCATAGAAGCTTTTGACAAAGCTTTTAAGAATTTGCATCAATATACCGATGACTATGCTTTTAGCACATGGTTGTTTAAAATAGCGTCTAATAATTGTGTGGATTTTTTGCGTAAAAAGAAGTTGCATCTATTTACCATAGACCGTCACGGAGAGGATGAAGACAGTAGTTATGTATTTGAAATTAACGATGACGGGTTAAATCCGGAAGAGCATCTTTTCTTTAAAGAAAAAAACGAGCAGATACGGGATTTTGTCAATCAGTTGAAACCGCATTATCGGGAATTAATAGAATTGCGATATTATGAAGATATGTCGTATGAAGAAATAGCTCAAACATTGAATCTTCCCTTGGGTACGGTGAAAGCAAAACTGTTCCGTGCCAAAGAAATGTTGCATACCATCATGACAAAAAACACTATTTAGTCGTTTTTTCCTTTTTATTTTTCTGCCAAATTTGATAGCTATTGTAAAGATTTTGCCATATAATATACATGGCAGGCACCAACGATGACATGGGCGCGAGGAATGTTTGTGCCATCCAAATGGCCAGCACGGTGTTTTTTTGACCCACCGCCTGCCCTCCTGCTACAATGTCACCATAACGTTTGCCAATCCGTTTGCCGACGGCAAATTGCAAAATACACAACAGCAAGGCCGCTGTGGTCATGATGATGAACAAGGAGTATTGCGATTCGCTTTGAGTGAAAATGTCATTGATGGTTCTGCCTATGACAATGGTGAGCGAAACCGACCAAATATAAAAGGAAATGTATTTGTGTTCAACAATTTTATGAGCTGTTTTTGGAAAAATCCGTTTAAGGAACAGTGCTAACAGCAAGGGCAATATCAAAAGCGGAAAAACCTTTCTGAAAACTGTCAGCATGGTTATGCCAAGGCTTCCGTCCACGTTGCCGGCAAAAGAGAAAACCAAGGGGCAGATAACCGCCATGGCTACATTGCAGATAAGGGTGTAGATGGTCATGGTGCCGATGTCGGCTCCCAACATGCCTGCCACCACTACGGCGGCAGTCGCCGTAGGCACCAATGCCGTAACCATCAATCCTTGTGCCAGCGGCAAATTGAAGGCTTGTATGGAAAAATAGAGCGTCACGCCGGTAATGATTTGAAACAGCAACATGGAAATATGAAATTTGCCTATGCGGATATTTTTTAAATGTAAATCACAATAGGTGATAAACAACATGCAGAAAATCAAATACGGAACAATATTTCCCAATTTGGCAAAGAATTCGTGAAAGAAGAACCCCAGAATAATGGCGACCGGAAGTATTAAGTTCTTTATTGTCTGCATTTTACAAAATTAAAAAATGAACTGCAAAGATAGGTAAAAAAAATGAATTCTTCGCATGGCAAACCCCATGAATTTTTGTAGAACAAGGAAGAAAAAAGAAAGATGTTTTGAAAAATAAAATGTTCATAATTATTGTCTTTTGTTGTTTTTTAATGTGTAAAAAAATGATTTCTTTGCAAAATACTTAAACATATTTAATAAGATAAAATGAAAAAAATATTGTTATTGTCGGCATTGGTATCGTTAGTGTTTGCAAGTTGTGTCACCAAACAAAAATACACAGAGTGTGCTAACGATTTAAAAAATTGTACCTCGGAAAAATCCAAGTTGACTACGGAGAATTTGGACTTAAAGAATAAAAACATAGAGTTGGCTGCTGCCAAAGCGGTGTTGGAATCGCAAGTGGCGGCTTTGAGAAGCGATACCGCCAATATGGGCAGATTGAACAGGGAATTGTCAAGCAGTGTGGGCCGCTTGCAAAAAGGTTATAATGAATTGAACACCTCATATAAGAATATGAGTGCCGGCAATCAAAAGGAAGCAGAACAAATGTTGCTTCGTTTGCAGCAGGCACAGTCCGATTTGGATGCAAAAGAAAAAGAGTTGAAATCGCTTTCCGATGATTTGGAAGCCAAAACCAAGGCTCTGGCGGAACAACAGGCCAAATTGACCGAATTGCAAGCCATTTTGGACAAGAAGGATGCCGACGTGCAGGCATTGAAAAATAAAATCAAGCAGGCACTCAAAGGTTTTGAAGGCAGCGGATTGGCAGTAACGGAAAAGAACGGCAAGGTATATGTGTCCATGGATGAAAAATTATTGTTTGCAAGCGGTAAGTTCACCATTGATGCAAGAGGGGAAGCTGCCTTGCAGGAATTGGCAAAAGTGTTGGAAGCCGATACCACTATTAATGTAACGGTGGAAGGTCATACCGACAATGTGCCGTTTTCTCCCGCCACAGCCGCACAAATCCGTGACAACTGGGATTTGAGTGTGATGCGTGCCACCACCATAGTGAAAACCATCTTGAAATTCGGAAAAGATATCAACCCGCAACGTTTGACCGCATCGGGAAGAGGTGAATATGTGCCTTTGGATATGACAGATACCAAAGAGGGTAGAGCCAAAAACAGAAGAACGGAAATTATCCTCACCCCCAATTTGGATGCTTTGTTTGATATTTTGCAATAAAAGTTTATGCTTCAGCAAGGAATAAGTTTAGAAGAAGATTTGACAGTATGCGACAAGCATACGGCCGCTTGTTATGGCTCGGGTTTGTTGCCGGTATTTGCCACTCCTGCCATGCTGGCATGGATGGAAAGTGTGGCATATAAAAGTGTAGAACCTTATTTGCCGGAAGGGTGTGGCACCGTTGGGGCTGCTGTAAAATTAGAACATCTTAAAGCATCTCCCATAGGTGCACATTTGCATTGTGTGTCTAAATTGGTAGCAGTTGAAGACCGTAAACTGACTTTTCA
>DBXT01000038.1 GCA_002309615.1 Bacteroidales bacterium UBA1205 | reverse complement strand
CTCTGCCAACCGACGGCATCTTCTATATGGAGAAAAAATTGAAAAATATTGGTATCAGGGTCAATATTTACAAAACCTGTCAATGCCATTAAAAGTCCTACAGCGTATGCCATCATGACCGTTCCTACCTTTTGCAAAATCTTCCACCTATAAAAGGCAGATACTATCAGCAAAGGGAAAAACAAATATATTAATGTAATCAATAAAACCCTCATAATTGCTATTGACAATGAATGGACAAAAGTAGTCATTTTTCCTCTAACAACAACTTTCCATATCAAAAAAGTATCAACAAAAAGTGGTAAAAAAACAACTTACCACTTCATTAAGAGCCTATTGCTCTTTGGAAAGTGTGATTATCTATCACTATTTTCCTCGAACTATTTATTGCCTTTGGCTCTGTTGTGGGTCTGGCAGAGCATTTGGCAATTGGAAATGTCGGTGGCACCGCCTTTGCTCCATGCCGTTACATGGTCGGCATCCATTTCTTTTAGTTGCCAGATACGTTTTTTATTGTTGTCATGTCCCAAAGCACACAAAGGACAATTGGAAATACCTTTTTCTTGAGCTTCTTTGGTTTGGCGGGCATAAACCACCTTTTTATCGCGGTCTTCAAACACGCGTATTTCTAACAGTTTGCTGTCTTTACATGCTCCCAAAACATATTCAAAAATGCCTTTTTTATTTCTTACACACTCATCGGCATACAATTCCGCCACTTTTTTGCTGATTTCTTTGGTATTGTAGGGTTGTTTGTGATAACTTTCGTACAATCTGCCCCACTCTATATTTTTCATCTCGGAATAGGTGTCGGCAAACAAACCATCCACCCAGTCTATCACGGAATTGAAATAGACTTTCAACTCGTTGATATCCGTATCGTGCCTGTGTTGTGACATGTAATCTTCAATCTTGCCTTTGCTCACCCAGTTCAATGCACATTGCAAATAGTCCTGCCGATTGACAGCACCTGCAATATAGGAACTCCACTTGTTGATATTGGCATTTTGAGAATTGGAAAATACTTCTTTGGCTGCCGTGACAAAAGGACCCGAATAGATGGCATTGAGAATTTCCTGATGATTGAGCGGAATTCCGGCAATATTGATGGTTTTAAACCATTCCTTGATTTCGCTCTCCGTCCCTTCGCAAACGTAAATCAGCAAGGGCGTATTCAAAATTTTCTCCTGCTTGTCTTGGGCTATTCCCCTGAAATATTGCTCCATGCCGTCTTGTTTTATGGCAAAACGACTTGTAACAAAACGTCCTAAACTGGTAATCCTTTGTTGTCCGTCCAACACTTCATATTGTCCGCTTTCGGTTTTGACAAAATAGATTAATCCAATAGGATAACCCTTTAAAACAGAGTCAATAACGGCGACATCTTTTTTGCCGTCTGCATAGATATAATTACGCTGATACTCCGGCTGTATGGTCAGTTTGCCATTCATACCAAACAAGCCTTTGCCCTCCAACTCGTTATAGACAAAACCTTCACAAATATCTTTTACTGTCCAATCGGTATGTAATACTGTTTTCATATTTACATTGTTTTATTATTTCTCTAATTTATACTCTTTTAGCAATGATGTTATTTTTTGCGATGAATGAGGATACGAGCATAAACCTTTTTCCCATTCACATAAGGAACTCCAAAACTATAACTATCGGGATTGTTGGTTATCAAAGAACCCACTATTTCAAACTGGGCTGGATTATATTTGTCTAAAAAAGTTATAGGAACACCCATGAACCCATCGTAGTCGCAGGGAATTGCATCCGTGAAAGGAACCTCTATTGCATCATAATTATCATATTTTTGATAGCCATTTCCCCTCACTTCTTTGTGCTTGCTGTGTTTGATATTATCTGCCATAGTCATTAATTGCAAGGGTTGATGTCTTTTCCCATGGTCAATATTTGTTAACCACAAACAATTATTTGTAGCAACTATTCTGTTACCATTTTCTATTCTTGCTTCTGATCCATAAAGTTCGTAACTTTCAGGAACAATAAATCCGGAAATCCACCGCCCCATACCGGTTCCTAACCATATTTTATTCTCTTTTATTTTTGAAAAAACCTCTTTATATGTCAAACAATTGATATTGCCTATCATTAAAAACTGTTTACCATCTTCTAAAACCCACTCTAAAAACTCTTTAAATAAAGAAAATGGTGGATTGGTAATTATCATATCGGATTCATCACGGAGACGTTTTACTTCAAGGCTTCTAAAGTCGCCGTCCCCTTCCAAATATTGCCATTGCAAGTCATCAATATCTATTTTGCCGTTTTGGTTGGTATCGTGGTCAAGGGTGAAAATTTTGCCGTTGGTACGACTTTTATCGGCATCGTAATTGGGATTTTCCGTTTCAAACAAAGTGGGTTGCCATAGTTTTATTTTCTTGCTTTCAGCGGCATAGCTGGTGGAAATCAACTTTTTCAGCCCGAAAACCTCAAAATTTTGTACAAAAAATTTGGTAAAATTGCTCCATTCGGGGTCGTCACATGGCAAAAGTATGGTTTTATCTCTAAAAACATTTGGATTGTAATCCAAATACGCCATAATTTCTTTTTCTATATCCGCCCACTGGGTGTAAAACTCGTCATTTTTTGCTTTTTTTGCCTGTGTTAAATCATTTTGTGCCATAGACTGATAGTTTTGTGCATAACTATCAATCACTACGGACATAAAAAAAGGTGTGAACCTCTATTCGCGTTCACGAAGGAGCCTAGGAAGAACCTCCGCCTCATACCTTAGAAAGTTCACACTTAATTGTGAGAACTATTGGTATGAGTAAGAAGTCCTATAAAGGCACATCCGTGAAGCATTATCCGTTTCGTATAGAAATCAGTTTCCTAGGCTTTTTTCTTTTCGAACGCGAAATAATAGTAATGCTTGTTAAAAAAAGAACTTGTTTTCCCGTTTACAATAAGCGTGAAAAACTTTTGCAAAAATACAATATTTTTTTATATGGCGGAAAATATTTTTTTCAAAAAATTATGTTATAGACATTATCAGCAATGAATATAATTTAGAGGTAAATAAAAAAAACAATATTTTTTACAATGCTTATCTAAAAAAATGATAATTTTGCAGTGGTAAAACTTTTTTTTATGAAGAAATTATATTTGTTAATCATTATTTCATCCCTTGTTCTTATAGGATGTACTAAGAAAGTGGAAAGCGTGACAATCTCTCCGGAAGAGATAGAACTCAATGCTGACAATCATGAAACCTACCAACTAAAGGCGGTAGTAGTACCAAAAAGTGCAGCAAAACAATTAACATGGACATCCAGCAATACCTTTGTAGCCACCGTCAACGATAACGGCATTGTACAATCCAAAGATATTGGCGAATGTACCATCACCGCCCAGGCTGGTGACAAATCCGCCAATTGTTTAGTAACGGTTTACGACGCCACTACCACCTTGCAAAGTATCACTTTTACCGATGCAAGCAAAACGATAAATGTAGGACAAAGTGAAAAACTGACCTATAGCTTAAAGCCCAGTTTTCTACATCCTAAACTTACATGGGCGTCATCGGACAATAATATAGTAAAAGTAAGCGAAAACGGTACTATTACCGCTATGGCAGAAGGCACTGCCACTATTACCGCCACCCATAAAGACATTACGGGGACTTGTAAGATAACCGTTAAATCAACCACCATCAGTTTAAACAAAACAAAAGACACCTTAGCAGTAGAAGACAAAATGCAATTAACGGCTACCACCACGCCTTCCATATCCACCTCTTTTATCAAATGGACATCCTCCAATACCGCTGTGGCAAAAGTGGACAGTACAGGAAAGGTGACAGCCATTGCCAAAGGAGATGTGGTGATTAGCGCCAAAGTGGGGCAGTCAGAAGCCAAATGCAATATTCATGTAGCCAGTGCCATTATTACTATTCCTGCTACAGTCAGCATTTATGAATGTCGTACTTTTAAACTTCCTTATACCATAAGACCGGCAAGTGCAGAAAATTCCGTTGTATGGACATCCACCTCCGATTCTATCATAGCAGGTAGTAATGGTAATATTACCTTAAAACACAATCCGGGCAAAGGTGTTGTTACGGCTACTTACAAAGAAGTAACGGCAAAATGCACGGTATCCATAGCTTCTACAAATATAAACATATCTCCTAATACTATCTCATTATTAAAGAATACATCAAAACAATTAACATACTCCACATCTCCTGCTAAAGATAGTTCTTTGGTAACATGGTCATCTTCCAACACCTCTGTAGCTACTGTCAACAGCAAAGGGGTGGTTACATCAGGCAATCTGACATCAGGAACGGCTGTGATAACTGCCAAACTGCACGACAAACGTACTGCCACCTGCACTGTAAATATTGTTGCAGCTTTAATAACACTTAATAAAACAAGTATAGGACCTATGCTAACCGGCACCAAAGATACGCTTAGGGCTACTGTTAATCCGTCATCGGCGGCAAGTTCAATCACATGGAGCAGTTCCAACACCTCGGTTGCAACTGTCAGCAACGGCATAGTGACTGCCGTAGCCGCAGGTACTGCCGTCATTACCGCCGCCATCGGAAATTCCACCGCTCAATGCACGGTTACGGTAGATAGTAGAAAATTATGGATATTTGACGGTAGTAAAATTTATAGAAATGACGAACTCTATTTGACGCCGTCTTCCAGTGCGGAAAGAATGATTCGGTACAATGGATATTGCTATACTATCAGGCGTGAACATGTTATTTCTTATTACAATAATATAGCCGTATATAGAAACAATATCCTTATGGACTCAATAGATCACGGCAATGTTGGCGGAGCTATGAATTTAGGTGATTACTATATGTATTCCGGAAAAATATATATGACTATCACTCATAATTATATGGATTCTGATGCTAGTGTTTATTCTTACAATCTCTCTACCAATAAATTGTCCAGAGTTTATGCAAGAATGCCGATAAAGACATATAATTTTGGAAATTATAGTATTGAAAAAGAGGGTTTAATAGGAATATCTTCGAGTGGTTCAATCTATACCGCTTGGGTACACCAAACCCAATATATTAAAACTTGCCTCAATAATGTAGTAAAGAATACGTACAATTATGACGGAAGTAATCAATTACGGTTGTTTTGTAAAGCGTATAATTCTACCGACAATAGCGTATATTTCTTTGCAAACCAAGGAAGTAGTCTTTTGTGCTTAAAAAATGAAGGAGCAACTTCTATTACACAATATGGAACTACAATAATATGTGACGCTGTTTTTGACAATTCCGGCAATTTGTATGCTGTTCGTTGGGATGGAAGTGTAACAAAGAACAATACCACCATTCTTCCATCAGGAACAGTAAGTTATACTGCCAAAATTGCCCTTTATAATAGCGATTATTATATATACGATGCCGGCAAGGTTTACAAAAACGGAACGCTATACGCCCGATTCAATAATTGTAAATACAGTGCGGTAGACTTTGTAGTAGAATAAGTATAAGATTATAAAATAAAAAAGACGGTTGTATAACCGTCTTTTTTGTTTTCAATTAATAGATAGTAGTTGTTATTGAAAACAAGCATGCTTCTATTCTAATAATAAAGGTAAAATTTACAATAAAAAATAAGCGATTGTTTAGACAATCGCTTATTTTTTATATATAGGTGATATTTATTACCTATTTCAATTCAATGCGGGAATTTGTGCTCCATAGCCTTTTTCGGCTCCGAAAAGTTGAAAGGTTTTTTCCATGTTGTACCTATTTCCATACATAGATACTCTTACTATTTCAGTACCCTGCATATTCAAACCATGAGCTTGGCGATATTGATTGGCAGCGGAATTTCTGTCAAAAGAAGAAGATTCCATTTTCTTGATCTGTGCAAAACCTTTCAAATATGCTTCGTCTATAGCTTTCATAAAACTACTGCTTTGTGACAATTCTGCATTGTTTTCATATTTTACCAATTGTTCAACATCTTCGAATTGGCTGGCTTTTACGTATGTCCACGTTCCGCCACCGGGAGCAGGCAACAACAAATCGCAACGATTCATGAAAAAACGATTATCGTATGCCGATGTTTTACGTTTTGCTTCAATTTCTTTATTTGAATTAGCGTGCGTACGTTCCATGGCAGCATAGTTGCTACATCCGAAAATATTGTGATGAACATCACTATCTACATTGGAGCGGAAACAATATCCATATCCCATGTCTTCCATTAATTTGGTACGGCACCAAGAAAACAATACTGTATTATGATGGAAATCTACATAGGATTGATTTGCTTCTTTATTCCAACCATCTATACAACAAGCAGCAAATAGATTGGATACAAAAACATTGTTATAAATTTCCCAAGCACCACCTATATTGTTCATCTGTATGCCGAAATAGTCTCCATTGACAAAAACACAATTTCGCACTACCAAATGACCTTCCACATTGCCTTTCATGAGTTGGTGGGCAATATTTCCTTGGCTGGTTTCCAAAATAAGACCTGTTTCACAACCCGGAGGACATCCGAAAGCGGGATCGCTGGTGTTGGCAGCCTTATAATTGTTCTGCAAACCCATATCCAAGCAAAAACCATCTATCAAAATCAAACCAGAGCGATTGCCTTTTACATTAATAGTAAAATAACCTCTTGACCCGTTTGTGCCGTCTTGCTCATGAGTAGGTTGGATACAGGTAATGTATTTAATGGGATTTCGTTCAGAAAAATTATCATTATACCCACCTACTACCGAAAGATATTTGTCGGTGATTTCAATGTAACCACAATTGAGTTTTCCTAAATAATTGCCTTGAGCTACACAAATAACAGAACCATTTGAGGCTATATCTATCGCTTTTTGCAAATCTTTTAACGGAGCCGTTTTATCAGTTCCTTCGTTGCGATTGGAGCCTGTTTCTGCACTTACATAGTAGGTTTTGCCACCCATGGATGGTTTTACATTGTTATCTACCGGTTTGGTGCTTAAATTGGAATTTACACTATTCAACAATTTATTTGCTGTTGAAGTGGCAGTAGTAGAATTTGTTGAAGTTGTAGAACTTCCTTTACTAACCGCATTCTTCAACTTATCAAATATTTGTGCTTGAGTACCATTTACTATAAATAGTGTCAAGCATAGTATTGCCAACTTTTTCATTTCCTGTTATTTCAAATAGTAATGTAAGGAGAGTACCAAACCTAAATTTTCGGTTCCATAAAGTAAAGTAGTACTTCCCGGACTGATTAATTTATTGTATTCCACAGTAGCACCTTGTGCTTGAGAATAGCCTTCGTATATGATATATGTTTGCGGTTGGAATGCTACTACTATCGGAGCAAATGTTACATTAGCACCCAAAGACAAGCGTTCTGCAAAGAACCATTCTATTCCCAAATCACACATAATGCCTATCCCGTGTTCTACTCCTGAGGTATAGCGTTTAATAGGACGAGCATAGGTGATATCTCCATTAGAAGTATAATCATTTAAAGAATCAGATATCAGTTGAATACATGTCGGTTTTTGATTAGCAGCCGTGGTGGCGTTACCATATTTAAACAACATACTGCCACCTCCGAAAGAATACATCAAACTTAATCCTCCGGTGAAACGCAGTTTACGATTTCCGCCGGTGAATTCCATACCAATTAACGCTCCGCCACCTGCCATGCTAAAACGAATGTTATCTTCTACTACATCTTCGCTTAAAGGATTGTTGAAACGTGCTACATCAT
>DBXT01000060.1:2647-10744 GCA_002309615.1 Bacteroidales bacterium UBA1205 | reverse complement strand
TCTTTTACCTTGGCAAACAAACAGGCTGCCTTGGGTTCTTGGATGGGACGCGAGCCGGGTGATGTGAGACCGAAATTTGAATATACGGAGGAACGCATACATGGATAATAAACCAATCACCGTCACATCTCCGCTCCTTCCGCCATTGGAAGAGTTTATCCCCTATCTGCAAAAGATATGGGATAACAAATGGATTACCAATAACGGGGCAATGCACAAGGAGTTGGAACGGCAGTTGGCAGAATATTTAGGAGTGGAATATATCTCTTTGTTTGCCAACGGAACATTGGCTTTAATAACGGCATTGCAGGCCTTGAATATTACGGGTGAGGTAATTACTACGCCCTATAGTTTTGTTGCCACCACGCATTCCATATTTTGGAACAAATGCACACCTGTGTTTGTAGATGTTGAACCAAATTATTTTAATATTGACCCTGCAAAAATAGAAGCTGCTATTACAGAAAAAACCACCGCCATTATGCCGGTGCATGTGTATGGAAATCCGTGCGATGTGGAAGCAATACAACAAATTGCCGATAAACATCATTTGAGAATTATTTACGATGCTGCTCATGCATTCGGTGTAAAAAAAGACGGTGTCTCCATATTGAATTACGGAGATTTGTCTGTTTTGAGTTTTCATGCCACTAAGATATACAGCACTATTGAAGGCGGAGCGGTAATCTGCCATTCGCAGGAGATGAAACACCACATTGACAATTTGAAAAACTTTGGGTTTCGTGGTGAAACAGTGGTGGAGGAACCGGGTATTAACGCCAAGATGAACGAAGTACAGGCGGCTTACGGACTATTGTCACTAAAATATATTGACGAAGCCATTGCTAAACGTAAACAAATAGTTGAGAAATATCGAGAAGAATTGAAAAACCTGTCTGGCATATCGTTTTTGCCGGAGCAAAACGGTGTGGAATATAATTATTCTTATTTCCCTGTCTTTGTTGACGAAGCCCAATATGGAATGAGCCGTGATGCTTTGTATGAAAAGTTGAAAGCCGCCAATATTTTAGGACGACGCTATTTCTATCCTTTGATTTCTACTTTTGAACCGTATAAGGAACTTCCTTCGTCTCAAAACTTGACTATTGCACAAAAAGCCGCCGAACAAGTGATATGTCTGCCCTTGTATCCTGATTTGGAAAATGAAAATGTTGAGAGAATAATCAGTATTGTTAAACAATGAAAATCGGTATAATGCAACCATATTGGTACAAGGATAATGTTGAACCATATATATTGAAAGGGTATTTGCTATGAAAAAAAATATTCTTGTTTTTCCATGTGGTTCTGAAATTGCATTGGAAATATATCGTTCAGTGAATAAATCAGCTCATTTCAATTTGATTGGGGCAAGTTCTGTTGATGATCATGGCAAGTTTGTTTATGAAAATTATATAGGAGATGTGCCTTTTGTAACCGAACCGAACTTTCTTGCAACTATAAAACAAATTGTTGCAGAGAATAAAATAGATGCGATATATCCGGCAATGGATATGGTGATTGAGATTTTAAAAAAGAATGAAAATGCTATTGGTTGCAAGGTAATAGCCTCTTGTTCGGAAACTACGCAAATATGCTTGTCAAAAAGCAAGACATATAAAAGACTTTCAAGAATTGTAAAAACACCTCATATTTATAATAAGGCGGATGCAATACAAAATTATCCGGTTTTTGTTAAACCTGATATCGGTTATGGTTCCAGAGGGGCAAAGAAAATACTAAACAAAGAGGATTTAAACGTGCATTTGTCTGAATATCCCCATTCAATTATCTGTGAATATATTTCAGGAGAAGAATACACAGTTGATTGTTTTACAGACTATAATGGGAATTTAATAGTAGTTAAACCGCGTGAGCGGTGCCGTATAATGAATGGTATTAGTGTGAATACAAAACCCGTATATGATAATGGAGAGTTTGTGGATTTTGCACGAAAAATAAATGCTGAAATAAACTTTAACGGAGCGTGGTTTTTTCAAGTAAAACGAAATTCAGACGGTGTTTTGACACTGATGGAAATTGCAAGCCGGTTTGGCGGTAGTTCTAGTCTGTTTAGAGCTAAAGGTATCAACTTTGCATTAATGAGTTTGTATAATGCATTTGACATTTCTGTTTCAGTAATTGAAAATGATTATTATGTTGAAATGGACAGAGCGTTGGACAATAAATATAAAATTGATATTTTTTATAACGAGGTTTATGTGGATTTTGACGATTGCATTTATTTGGACAAGAAAAATGTAAATGCGGAACTAGTATCTTTTTTATATCGATGTGTTAACAATAAAATACGTTTGACACTTCTTTCCAAACATGATGATGCGACACTGGGTGATCTTGATGAATTGCTCAAAAAACTTCGTATTCAAAATTTGTTTGACAGAATTATTCATATAAATCCATTAGAGCAAAAATACAAATATATAGATAATAAAAATTCAATTTTTATAGATGATTCATTTGCCGAACGTCGGGAAATTGCTCAACATTGCGGAATTCCCGTGTTTGGTTTAGATATGGTGGAGGTGTTGTTATGAAAATACTACATGCTTGGTGTATGAATTATAATATTGGGGATTATTTTCTAGCAAGAGGAGTTAAGAATCTGCTCAGAAAATATTTTCCAGTAGATTTTATTGCAGATACAAACATTCAAGGACAATATTTTAATGAGTATTATATAAATGAAGTTGTAAATAAGAAATATGATTTATTAGTAATTGGAGGTGGAGGATTGATACATGGTTATCATTGGCCCAATGGGTGGTTTTGGTTATGTGAAAAGGACCTTATAAAGACAATAAGGATACCATTTATAGTTTATGGAATAGGTGATAATTACTGGGAAGATGAGGCTCTATTATCTAAAACAGTTATACATTTAAATGAAACTATCAAATATGCTACATCTTTTTCAGTGAGAAATGATGGTAGTAAAGAAAGGTTATCATCTCAATTATGTAAAGAAATCCAAGAAGTTCCTGATCCTGGTTTCTTTGTTTGGGATAATTATTTTGATGGTAATATAGTTGACGATTCTCCTAAGAAAGTAATAGTACAACTTGCAAATGATAAATCAACTGAACGATTTGGAAATTTAGAATCAAAATTAGTAAATGTTATCGCTGAGGTTGTGAATAATATATCTGAAGATGTGATATTTATACCCCACGTGTATTATGATATAGCTTTAAATGAAAAGATTTCTCAAAAATTGACTAGAAAAGTAGAATTTTTTAATTTTGGAGCAAATGCTTTTGATAATATAGATGCTTTTTTATATCAATACTCGCAAGCAAAATATGTAATATCAATGCGTGGGCATAGTCAAATAATTCCTTTCGCTCATAATGTCCCGGTTCTTTGTCTTTCTAATCATCCAAAACATACTGGATTGATGAAAAAAATGGGATTGTCAGATTATATTATTGATATTAATAATGAATTATCAAGTGATCATATCCTTGAAAAAATTAAATGTGGAATAATTAACAATTATAATTCAATAATTTCTCAATTAAAACGTCAGAATACTAAGTTTTCAATAGAAACATGCGTTTTTTTTGAAAATCTTAAAAGAAAATTATCTTGATTATTTATCAACAATAAATTTTGTACACAAGAGGAATAGTAGTAAAAAAAGAAGGATAGTTAGAGTATTTAAAATTTGAGTATGTTTCAAAATGAAATAAAGTCCATTGATATAATGGCACAATTTTAAATGAAAGTAAGTTCGTAATGAACTGTTAATAGGAATTAAAAATAGAATATGGGAAAAAAGAATATTATTTTAATAGGATTATTAGGTATTATCTCTATGGTATCAAGCCAACATATACGACCTATTTTTCCTAAGAATGGGCAAATAATATACGCAGATACGGTGCATTTTCATTGGAATCAACACCTTGCAACCTCTACTTATCATTTACAGATAGCCACCGATACGGCTTTTACACAATTATTAGTCAATACCGATGTGCAAGGTAGGGATACGGTTGTAAAAGGTTTTCAGCCTGATAACACTTATTATTGGCGAATCATGCCACAAGGAGGAACATACGGACCTATACTAAAATTTATTTATTTTACTCCTCGTATGATACCGAATTTGGTGGGTTGGTATGCCGCAGATAGTTGTCATGTAGATACATTAATGCGTATTGATACCTTATATGATAAGAGCGGAAATAATAGACATTTGCGTCAAAGTACAACAGCAAAACGACCATTGTTGGTATCTTTAGATACTTCAATAAATGGACAGCCTTCTATATATTTTGATGGGAATGATGATGAATTGAGAATGAATAATGCAATTAGATTTTCCCAACCTAATACTTATTATTTTTTATGGAAATTGACGTCCTCTGCAAATAGTAATCCTAGAATAGTATTTTGTGGAGAAAATGTATCTTATCGAAATCAATTTGGATATAGATCAACGCTTCAAACTAATACTATGTATGCAGGAACTGTATTAGATGGATATGTAACAATTCCAATGCAATTTGATTATTCTATGTATAAAGCTTGCTTTAATACAGTAAATTCTTATGGGTTAAAAAATGATACATGTGTAAGTCAAGGTGATGTCGGTAATCAGCAAATGCTAGGTTTGATATTAGGAAATCTATATGTAGCAGGATATAATATGCAAGGAAATATTCCGGAGTTTATTTATTATCATGCTAATATAGATAGTGTACAAAATAGATGGCTTGCTCAATATATTTCAGAGAAATACCATGGCAGGTTAAATTTAGGAGAGGATATCAAGATTGCCTCAATATGTCCTATTACGATACAACCTGATAAAGAATATGTATCCTATCTATGGAGTACAGGGGATACTACTCCTAGTATTAATGCGGGTATAGGAAAATATTGGCTCACTACTATTAATCGTTATGGTTGGCTGGAAACGGATACCATAGAAATATGGACGGATTTACCAACTATTATTGATACTTTAATTTGCTATGGAGATAGCGTGCAATGGGATTTTACACAAGATTATCCTTACACGTTTCAGTGGAGCAACGGGCAAATAGGTGCATTTTCGTCAGATAAGGCAGGAGACTATAAAGTGATTTTTATGGATAGTACAATGACTTGTTCATATACACAAAGTTTTACCATACAAGTGGATAGTTTTCCCTATTATACTTCTATAACGAGTGTGGATTCTTTGTGTAACGGCAATGAGTTGGCATTACATTATCCTCCTACAATAGAAAACTTTCATGTAGTATGGTCCACAGGGGACAGCAATAGTTTGCATACCGTTTTTACCCAAACGGGTTGGTACGGGGTGCAGGTGCAAGATAGTATAGGCTGCACCGGCAGAGACAGCATTTATGTCATCAAAAAAGGCAATGCTCCTTTGGTGAGTTTTACAGCAGACAATATCTGCATGCGGGATAGCACCACCTTTGTCAACACTTCCACCACCGATGACGGTTCCACCATCGTGCTTTCTGAATGGACCTTGGGAGACGGGCAGGATTATACTCCCGCTTCCGCCTTGCAAGGCTTCAAGCATTTGTACGATACTGCCGGCATGTACAGGGTGAGCCTGCATTGTGTAAGCTCTACCGGATGCGAGCAGGAGTATGCTCAAACCATAGCGGTGTATTCTTTGCCACAGCCGGAGTTCAGCCCGGTAGAAGCCTGCGAGCATAGTGAGGTAACATTTAACAACCAAACACAGTCAGAATATAGAGTGAAAGCCTATACATGGCAAATAGACCAAGACAGCAGTGCAGACGAGCATCCCAAGTATATATTTCAAACGGCAGGAACCTACACGGTTGCTTTGGCAGCGGAAACCGTATTGGGTTGTAAAGATACCATCAGCAAGACCATAGTTGTAAAGGAAAATCCGGAGGTGAAGATGAGTGTCAGCAACACCTGCCTTCATGATGCCATCTATATCAACGATCAGACAGAGGTATCACCTTCGCAAACAATTATCAGCAGGAGCTGGCAAGTGGATAAGCAAGAAGTGGCTACCAACAATAGAATAGCACTCACCTATGATAAAGAAGGCCGGCATGAGGTGAAATTGGCGGTGCAATATATAAACGGCTGTCGCAATGAACATACCGACACTATCACCATTTACAAAAAGCCGGTGGCAGACTTTACTATTGAAGATGCTTGTTTGGGACAAGAAATAAATATTGTCAATCGCTCTGTGGTATATGCGGATAGTCTGGCATGGTATAATTGGAAAAGCGGCAACTACCATTCCACACAGGCAAGTCCAAATTTAACGGCAAAAGATACAGGGCATTTCACCATGTATTTATATGTAACAGACCGTAACGGCTGTTCCGATACGGCAGAAAAAGATTTTATGGTCAGCATGCAGCCGAGTGCCGGCTTTGTGTATGTTTACGATGCCGAGAGTTTGTTTGCCATACAATTTGAAAACCAAAGCGAGGCGGAAGACTGTAGTTATCTATGGCAGTTTGACCACTTGGGTTCTTCTACGGAAGAAAATCCTCGTTTCGACTTCGAGGAGGCGGGAGCCTATGAGGTAACCTTGCTTGCCGGCAATGCAATAGGCTGCACCGATACAAGCCGTCAAACCATCTACATTGAAGAGCCTGCAGTGGATATAGAGATAGTTGACTACGATTTGTTGCCGCAAGGCGATTATCTGCGTCCGCGTATTCAAATTCTTAGCCGTAGCAACAGAGATATACCATATTTGAATTTTGAAATAGACTACAACCATTATGCCGTTTTGCAAGCCGATAGCAATAGCTTGCAGGCAGGCACTTTCAAAAGTTATCTGCTATCCAATTTAATCAAAAAGAGTCATTTGGCAAAATATTCCTGTGTGGAAATTACCACGCCTTACGACAAATACAAAACGCAAACAGAGCCGGTTAGCACATGTATTTTGTTGGGAGAAGATTATGTGGTGTCAGAGGTATATCCTAATCCTTTCAGCAATAGTGTCAACTTCTGGATTAGGACAGATATAGCTCTAGACGTGGCACTGCAAGTGTGCGATATGTATGGAAGGGTGCTCTATCAAACCGAAACTACCAAATATACCAACGGACAATATCAATTCCAAATACCTGCCGATACATGGGCATCGGGAGTATATGTATTAAAAATTGTCTGCAACAATGTGGTGGAGTTAAGGAGAATTTGGAAACAATAAATGCAGCAGGAAGATAAAACCCGGGAACTACAAACCGCAAAAATCAGTGGTTTGCTGTGGAAATATGCCATTCCGTCTATTATCAGCATGGTGATATCGTCCATTTACAATATAGTGGACAGAATTTTCATCGGACAAGGGGTCGGGGCTTTGGCGATAGCCGGCTTGGCTATCACATTTCCCATGATGAATATCATCCACGCCATGGGTTCTTTGATAGGAGTGGGGTCTTCCGCACGCATGTCGATAGTGTTAGGGCAAAAAGACGAACGCTGGGCGGAGAAAATTTTAGGCAACAGCACCATTTTCACCTTTCTGTTGAGTGGCTTGGCATGTACGTTTGCCTATATCTATATGGATAAAATATTGATAGCTTTCGGTGCCACTCCCGAAACGGTCGGCTATGCACACGAATATATGGTGATAGTATTGCCGGGTATGTTTATGACTACGCTTACCTTCAATCTCACCGGTTTGATG
This sequence comes from Bacteroidales bacterium UBA1205, assembly GCA_002309615.1. Classification (GTDB taxonomy): domain Bacteria; phylum Bacteroidota; class Bacteroidia; order Bacteroidales; family WCHB1-69; genus UBA1205. Next base: position 3,060 of record DBXT01000060.1, on the reverse strand, counting down.
CGAGCCTCCGGCTATCCCAACCGTTCCATGTTGGTGATGGTGTTCGGGGCTGTCCTCAATGTGATATTGGATGCAGTGTTTATCTATGGTTTGCATTTAGGCATAGCCGGTGCTGCTTGGGCGACAACTATCACCATGACACTTAGTGCCGTCTTGTCGATTATACACTTTTTAGACAGGCGTTCTTTTATTCGTTTCAAGGCACATGCTTGGACACCGAAATTCTATATCTTCCGCAATATCACCTTGATAGGCATGAGTCCGTTTTTGATGAATTTGGCAGCAGCGGGCGTGGTGGCGATATTGAATGCCCAATTGATACGCTACGGCGGAGATTTGGCGGTGGGAGCCTATGGCATTCTCAATAGTTATATGAATTTTATGATATTGTTTGTGATAGGATTGTGCCAAGG
>DBXT01000060.1:0-2586 GCA_002309615.1 Bacteroidales bacterium UBA1205 | reverse complement strand
ATGAAAGTCGGTGTAATTACGGGCTTTATCGGCATGTTTATCGGTGTTTTTTGCTCACGCGGAGTGGCAATGGCATTCACAAAAGAACAAGCTTTGATAGATATTTGTGTGGTCGGTATCAAATTTCTAACTATTTTGATGCCCGTTATCTCCTTTACTATTGTCAATTCCAATTTTTTCCAATCCATTGACAAACCTTGGATAGCCATTGTAACCAGCCTGTCGCGACAAATTATTTTCTTAGTGCCGCTTACCTATATAGTGCCGTGGTTGTTTGCTCAAAACAACTATAGCGGATTGACAGGAATATGGTTGGCAGGTACCATTTCCGATTTAATGGGCGGCATATTGACAACCATTTTGCTTTTCAGCCAGCGGAAAATTTTCACCGAACCGGTGGTTCACAAACAATAATCCCATGATAGTGCATATTGACTGCAATGCATTTTTTGCGAGTTGTGAAATCGCCACTCGTGAAGGCGTGGAAAATCGCCCGGTGGTAGTCGCCAATGGCAACGAAGCCGGCGGAGGCGTTATTTTGGCATTGAACAACAAGGCTAAAAAAATCGGACTGCATCGCGGACATCCTCTTTTTCAAGTGAAAGACTTGTTAGAAAAATATCAGGTGGCGGTTTTTCCCGCCGACCATGTAAAATACAGGCAGATATCGGCACATATTATGCAAACCGTACAGCAACAAGGCATAGTGCAAGATTTTTTGCCTTATTCTGTGGATGAATTTTTCGGCAGCCTTCCGCTTGACAAGCCCGAGGAAGTGCGTACCTATGTGGCAAAAGTGAAGCAGGCAATAGAAGAAAATACCAAAATACCTGTCAGTTGCGGTTGCTCCTTGACTTATACTTTGGCGAAAGTGGCAACCTATTATGCAAAACATTATGCCGGCTACAAAGGAATATGTGTCCTCACTGCTGACAAGTTGGACAAGGCTTTGTCGATGTTGCCGGTGGAAGAAGTGTGGGGTATCGGTCGCACCTATCGAAAGAAAATGCAGGCATTACAGATTGTTACCGCCAAAGATTTGGTGAATAAAGAAGAATCGCTTGTAAAAAAGGCATTGAATACAAGAGGTTGGCAGACATGGCAGGAATTGAAAGGAATATCTTGTGTGAAAATATCCACCCACGAACAACAGCAAAGCATCATGCAAAGTCGCACTTTTGCCTATATGATCGAAAACAAAGAGGAACTCCAAAAACATATTAGCGATTATGCGAGTGCTTGTTGTGTGCGTTTACGCAGGCAGCATTCTGTCTGCAAAACGGTGACGGTGTTTATTGCCACCAATCGTCATCGTACCGATTTGCCGCAATATGGCAATAGTGCTTCTGTTAAGTTGCCGGTGGCGACATCCGATACACCGACCATTGTCAAGGCGGCTTTGCAGGTGTTTGAACAACTGTATCGTCCTTTTTATCAATACAAGCGGGCGGGAGTCATTCTAAACGATATTAACGATGATAGCAGCATTCAGTTGGATTTGTTTGCAAATCAGGATATTGTAAAACAACGCAAGTTGATGAAAATTGCCGACACGATCAATGAAAAATTCGGTGCAGAAACCCTTCATTGGGCCATTCAAGATTCACCCAAGGAACCATCAAAAGGAGACGATTCTGCCAAAGGTTAAAATTCGGTTGAAAAAAATCTGTTTATAATTGCAAGATGCAAAAGATAATTTAGTATTTTTGCACTTTCAATATAAGACATTGCAAGTAAAAAATAAAAACATATAATTATGCAAACGACATATAAAGAATTAGGTTTGGTGAATACAAGAGAGATGTTCGCCAAAGCAGTAAAAGGCGGATATGCCATTCCGGCCTTCAATTTCAACACAATGGAGCAGTTGCAAGCTATTGTGCAAGCAGCAGTGGAAACCAAGTCTCCGGTCATCATGCAGGTGTCGAAGGGTGCCCGCAATTATGCCAATGGCACTTTGCTACGCTATATGGCACAGGGTGCAGTGGAATATGCAAAAGAATTGGGTTGTCCCAACCCGCAAATAGTTTTGCACTTAGACCACGGAGATACTTTCGAAGTCTGCAAAGACTGTATTGACAATGGTTTTTCATCCGTGATGATAGACGGAAGTTCGTTGCCATACGAAGAAAATATCGCCTTGACGAAAAAAGTGGTGGAATATGCCCATCAATTTGATGTAACCGTGGAGGCGGAATTAGGTGTTTTGGCAGGTGTAGAAGACGAAGTGGCAGCAGAAGAATCACATTATACCAAGCCGGAAGAGGTGATAGATTTTGCTACCCGCACCGGTTGTGATTCCTTGGCAATATCTATCGGTACATCGCATGGCGCCCACAAATTCAAACCGGAGCAATGTCAGCTTGTCAACGGAGTTTTGGTGCCACCACCATTGGCATTTGACGTATTGCACGAAGTGGAAAAGAAACTTCCCGGCTTCCCGATTGTTTTGCACGGCTCTTCATCCGTTCCTCAAGAAGAAGTGGAAACCATCAACAAATATGGTGGCAAATTAGAAGCTGCCATCGGCATTCCTGAAGAACAGCTACGCGAAGCCTCCAAATCGGCAGTTTGCAAAATCAATAT
>DBXT01000039.1 GCA_002309615.1 Bacteroidales bacterium UBA1205 | reverse complement strand
CCATCCTATACAACCGGTTGAAACTGCACAATAAGCATAATGCCTCTTTGCACCGCAGTGAGGACAAGTACGCTCAAACACCTCACCTTCTTTCTCCCGTATCTCATCCACTGTTTTATACAAACCTTTGATTGGGATTTCTCCGCCACATTTACCACATGTTACATAATATTTCATATTTTATTGTTTTTTAAAAAGATTCTTGTCAATATCTTTATTTAAGACAACCTCTAAATTTAATTTTTTATCCTCCCCATTTTGCAAAGACCGCATTTTTTAGTATTTCACAAGTTGCTCTACAATGTATAGGATTGCTATTTCTTGTTGTATTCAGAAACTATTTAACAGGAAGATGGAATTGATGTGTTTCCAAAGTGGACAAATCAATTGTAAAAAGCGTGTCTTTCATTACTTTTCCTATTCCTGTAATCATTTTCACCACTTCGTTTACCTGTAATGAAGCTATAACTGAAGGCAACACCCCCATCACACCTTTGTTGGTATTGCCCAAGGTGGTCAGCTCCGCTTCATTGGGGAACAGTGTACGGTAGTTGGCACATGGCGGTTGGTAGTTCAACACCGCCAACTGTCCTTTGGTATCGCCGATAGAACCATAAACGAATGGTTTTTCTAACGATACACAGGTGTCGTTAATCAGGTATCTTGCCGGATAGTTGTCGGTACAATCGACAACGATGTCGTATTCCTTCAAGATTTTGGTTGCGTTTTCATGACTTAACAAGTAAGGATAGGGAATGAGTTGCACCTGACTATTCAGTCGGCTGAGTGTTTTCACGGCCAAGTCAACTTTGGGTTGTCCAATCTCATCTTCCCGATAAAGTATTTGACGTTGCAGGTTATGCAAAGCTACTACATCGTTGTCCATTAGGCCGATAGTGCCTATGCCGGCAGCTGTTAGATAGAGTGCGGCCACACTTCCCAATCCACCGACACCAACAACCAGCACTTTGGCATTCAATAGTTTTTGCTGACCTTCTTCGCCAAAGTCGGGCAAAATAATCTGTCGCTGATAACGTTTTAAATCATATTCGGTCATAAAGTGTTTAATTGTTAAGGTTTTGAAGACGTATGTTCATGCGTCTGTATTATGACATTTCTATGTTTTTTACTTTAGCGTTCTGTCCCAATCTTTATAAATCACATCATATCCTTGGGATCTTATCATTTGCTCCATTGCTTTCGGGGATCGGTCATCGTTGATATGGAATTGCTCCAGCTCGGTATCGGGGTGGGCGTAGCCTCCGGGGTCGGTGTGAGACCCTGCGCTGACAGAAGTAACTCCCAAGGTGATGAAATGGTCTCGCATGTTACGCGTTTCGCGTGTTGACATTGAGATTTCCACATCGTGATCGAAGATACGGAAAGCCCATAGTGCCTGGGCAAATTGCCGTTCGCTCATCAAGAAGTTAGGTTGGTAACCTCCGGCTGCCGGTCGCATGCGAGGAAACGACAAACTATATTTTGTCTGCCAATAATTCTTGGTCATAAATTTAAGGTGCATAGCCAGATAGGCCATCTCGGTTCGCCACTCTTCCAACCCTATCAAGGCCCCCATGCCTACGCGGTGTATGCCTGCTTGTGCAATTCTTTCGGGTGTTTGCAGCCTCCATGCGTAATGGCTCTTCATGCCTTTGGGATGATAAACCTTGTAGCGACTTTCGTTGTATGTCTCCTGATAGATATACACGCTGTTACAACCTGCATCAGCCATGCGTTGGTACTCTTCCACTTTCATGGGAAAAACTTCAAGGTTGATGGCGGCAAAATGATCGCGACAAAGGCGGATGGCGTGCTCAATGTAGTTAACACCGGCAATTTTAGGATATTCACCGGTGAGCAGAAGCACGTTGTCATAGCCCAAACTCTTGATAACCTTAATTTCTTCCATAATTTCTTCGTCTGTCAAGGTTTTACGTGCGATGGCGTTGTTATGGTTGAAGCCGCAATAAATACAATGGTTGCTGCATTCGTTAGAGAGGTACAAGGGAATGTATAGCAGAATAACTTTGCCGAAACGCTGTTGGGTATATTTTCTTGACAGGAGAGCCATCGGCTCCAAATATTGCTCGGCGGCAGGCGAGATAAGGGCCTTGAAATCCTCAATGGTCAGTGTCTCCTTGCTCAAGGCGCGACGAACATCCGTTTCGGTTTTGGCATAGATGCTCGCGGTGACCTCATCCCACACCAAATCTTTTATTGTATCATAAAATTCCATGGTCTGCTCCTTCTTTATTCGGTTATTTTACCTTGTGATGACACTTCTCTTGAGATACGCATGGCACAAAAGTTAGGTCCGCACATGGTGCAATAAGGTGTGTGTTTAATTTTGTCCACGCCATAGAATTCCTTGGCTTTTTCGGGATCGAGCGAAAGATTGAACTGGTCAATCCAACGGAACTCAAAGCGGGCCTTGCTCAAGGCATCGTCGCGTTCGCCGGCCATAGGATGGTGCTTGGCCAAGTCGGCAGCATGGGCGGCGATCTTGTAAGTGATGATACCTTCCCGCACATCGTCTTTGTTGGGCAGTGCAAGGTGTTCTTTGGGAGTAACATAACACAGCATGGCCGTCCCAAACCATCCAATCATAGCGGCACCGATGGCCGAGGTGATATGATCATAAGCCGGTGCAATGTCAATGGTTAAAGGTCCTAATGTGTAGAAAGGGGCACCGTGGCACCAATCTTTCTGCAACTCCATATTCTCCTTGATTTTGTCCATGGGTACATGTCCGGGACCTTCTATGAGCACTTGCACATTTTTAGCCCAAGCGCGTTGACAGAGTTCTCCCATCACTTTCAATTCACCGAGTTGTGCTTCGTCGTTGGCATCGTGTGTGCTACCCGGGCGTAACCCGTCACCTATACTGACAGCTACATCGTAAGCGGCTAAAATGTCGCAAATGTCATCCCAGTGGGTGTAAAGAAAATTTTCTTCGTTATGATCTTTCATCCATTTTGCCATGATACTGCCACCGCGTGAAACGCAGCCTGTAAGTCTTTTGGCTACTGCTGGAAGAAGGTGTTGCAACAAGCCTGCATGAATGGTAAAATAATCAACACCTTGCTCACATTGTTCAATCAGTGTGTCGCGATACATTTCCCATGTAAGCTCGCTTGCTTTGCCGTTAACTTTTTCCAAAGCCTGGTACATAGGAACAGTACCCATGGGTACGGGACAATTGCGAATAATCCATTCTCTGGTTTGGTGGATATGTTTGCCCGTAGAGAGGTCCATCAGCGTGTCACCGCCCAAGCGGGCACTATAAACACTTTTTTCCACTTCTTCCTCAATAGAGGAGCCAAGGGCTGAATTTCCGATGTTGGTGTTGATTTTCACAAAGAACTTGCTACCGATAATCATAGGTTCGGCCTCAGGATGGTTAGGATTACATGGAATAACGGCTCTGCCTGCCGCCACTTCATCTCTTACAAACTCCGGTGTGATGTAACTATCAGGATTCTCCTTGCCTAAATTCTCACGGATGGCAATGTATTCCATCTCAGGCGTGATAACTCCCTGCTTAGCTAAAGCCATCTGTGTGAAGGCATGGCCTTTCTTTCCCCTTTTGGGAAGATAGGCAACGGGAAAGGCAATTTTCTGCAATTCTGCATCTTGTATTTGCCGATTGGTATAGCTGGACGTAAATGTTGCCAACTGTTCCACATTATCATCATCAGTGTGCCAAGCTTCTCTTAATCTCGGAATGCCCTTGCGTACATCGTGTTGATAGCCGGGGTCGGTGAAAACGCCGCCCGTATCGTAAATGTTGATAGATCCGTTGGGAATTCTTTGACCCTCAATGACGGTATCGGTCAGCAGTACTTTTTTCATACCTACTTCAATAGGAAAACGCTTTCCTTTGATATATATTTTTTGTATTCTGTTGTCACAATCGTTCATATTATCTGAATTTTAGGTGATTATACATTATTCATTATCCAAAAATGCTGTTAAGGGTGATGTTGCCACAGCTACGTCGCTGATGATGCCCATCCCCGACAGGTAGGCCATACGACCTGCTTTGATGCTCAATGCAAAAGCTTCTGCCATTTGTACAGGGTCACCTGCGATGGCTATAGCGGTGTTTATCAAGCAAGCATCGGCTCCCAATTCCATGGCATAAGCTGCATGCGACGGAGCCCCGATTCCGGCATCAATCACCACAGGCACATTGCTTTGTTCTATGATGATGCGTAGCATCTCTTCGTTGCGTATGCCTTTGTTGGTGCCGATAGGGGCTGCCAATGGCATAACAGTCACAGCACCGGCTTCTTCCAGCTGTTTGCAGGCGACAGGGTCAGCTTGAATGTATGGCAAGACTTTGAAACCCAATTTCACCAATTCCTCTGTTGCTTTCAGTGTTTCGCGTGTGTCGGGTAACAGGTATTTAGGGTCGGGGTGAATTTCCAATTTCAGCCACTCGGTGCCGAGGGCAGCACGGTTCATCTTGGCAGCAAAAACGGCCTCTTCCGCATTGCGTACACCCGAAGTGTTGGGTAGCAACACGCATTCCTTGGGAATAAAGTCTAAGACATTTTCGCTGGCGCTATCTTGCGTATTCAGTCGCTTCAAGGCAGTGGTTACCATCTGTGAGCCGGAGGCGATAATAGCTTGACGCATAATCTCATTTGAAGGAAATTTACCGGTTCCTATAAATAGTCGGGAAGTGAATTCTTTTCCTGCAATTGTTAGTTTATCGTTCATGATTAGTATATTTAAAATATTTTAATAATCTGATTTATAATTTTTTCCGGAGAAAGTGATGCTAAGATAACGGAAGATACCGCCACCCCGTGTATCCCTGTTTCCTTCAGTTCTTGCAAGTCGTTTGGGGTGATGCCGCCAATGGCGTAAACGGGAAGATGCAATCCTTGATTGCGTACAACATCCATGCATTGACGGTAACCATCAATGCCTAAGATGGTTGAAAGATTCTTCTTGGTAGTGGTGAAGCGGAACGGACCCAACCCGATATAGTCGGCTCCATTCTCAGCGGCTTTGAGTATGTCTTCTGCAGTGTTGCAAGTGGCACCCAATAGAAAACGGTTACCTATCAGCCTTTTTGCCTCCGCTACGGGCATGTCGTTTTTACCGACATGCACTCCGTCAAAGAGCCCCGTATCCAGCAAATGCAGACGGTCGTCCACGGTGAGCAGTGCTCCGTGTCGGTCGCAAGCGGGACGAAGTTGGCGTGCAGCTGCAACAACCTCTTCATCTTCAGCATCTTTCATCCTTAGTTGAATAAAACGTATACCTCCGTTTAAGGCAGCCATGGCACCCGACACATAATTAAACCTCTCGTTGTGATGGGTGATGAACATGGCCTTTGGCAAATCCCATAGCGATGACAACATGGCACACGATGTAAAACCGGCCTCTTCCAGCAAGGGCATCTTTGCATATGTTACGCCTCCCAAAGCACAAACTTTTTCATCAAAAACATGCTCGTAGAAAAGCTGCTTGATATCTTTTAATGAAAAATGTGACTGATAACCTTGTTTGCTGATGGAATCAAAGATAGGCGAGAGAAAACAATAGTCGATACGATCCTTCCATTGTTGCACTTCCTCAATGGTGTGACACGACACCGAAAGCCGTTTACCTTGCGTATTTGCCGGCGGTATCGGGTGGCGACGGTTGAGATGGATGCCGCCAATATGCAACTCCTCTGCTAGCGGGTGATGATCGTGTAATGAAAGCCTCTCTCTGATATCCAAGTCAAATTGTTGCAGATAACTACGCATTTTATCTTCATCGTAGTCAGGCTTGCGGATGTGGAAATAGTTCACCCGTCCGCTGCGAATCATCGCGACTATATGCTCCTGTTCTCTAAAAACATCCTCCGCCGGTGTGATTCCGATTATCCTCCGCATGTGGCTCTGATGATGGTAATGTTATCGTTCTCGTTGAGTTGGATGGAAGCCCAGTTGTCACGTTCAATGACATCGGTACCTATGGCGACGGCCACAGGCTCCTTTTCGCCAATACCTATTTGGCGACATAAGTCTTGCAGGCTACTGCCGGCATTTACTTCCGTTTTTTGTCCGTTGACGAATACTTTCATATTAATAGGGTTGTTTGAATTGCAGATTGTGAAAATGATTGGTTGAGCCATGACCCTGACCGATTTTATACTCTTTTGCAGCGGCAATAGCTTGATGTACATACGCTTTTGCTTTGGCGATACTTTCCTCCAATGACAAATCCATAGCCAAAAATGAAGCGATGGCCGATGAGAGCGTGCAGCCGGTGCCGTGAGTGTTCACCGAGTTGATTTTGGTGGCGGTGAAGGTTTGGTGTGTACCATCGGCTCTTACCAAAAGGTCTGTCATATGGTCTCCACCGGCATGACCGCCCTTCACCAAAACATTTTTGCAGTGGTAACGACGGATGATTTCTTCTCCGCCTGACAACATATCATCCGGACCGGTGATTTTACATCCGCACAATATTTCTGCCTCCGACAAATTGGGGGTAAGCAAATGGCATAGCGGTATTAATTCATTACAGAAAGTTGTAAGGAAGTCATCCTTGGCTAAACTATCACCGCTGGTGGCCACTAACACGGGATCAAGAACAATAGGTCCGCGATAGTGGTTTTTTAACAATGAATGCTTAATAGCCAATACATTCTCTGTAGTATAAACCATACCTATCTTGATAGCGGCTACGGGAATATCTTCCAACACCGCGTCGATTTGAGCTTGAAGCACATCACTGTCCACGGCTTGTATTTTTCGCACACCGCAGGTGTTTTGCGCCGTGATAGCCGTGATGGCGCTAGCGGCGTACAAGCCCAACGAAAAGATGGTTTTGATGTCGGCTTGTATGCCCGCTCCCCCTACGGAGTCGCTACCGGCTATGGTGAATACACTTTTAGGTTCGTCCATATTGTTAATATATTTGCGGGATACGGAAAGAAGATGAGAAATTATCATTCCCGAATCTGCATTACCAGACCGGTCAACGGGTATCATCTCAGCCTACTAAATTTCAGCACCCCAATAATTTATATGTAAAGAACGAATCGGAAGACATCTTCCGATGTTCATAGATGCAAAATTATAATAAATATTCGTTATGGAAGGTCGTTTTTCCTGTTTTTTTTCTTATTGTACACCCAAAATTTGTTTTCAGTTGTTGGAGGTAGGCAATATATTTTCCATTTCAACAATCTAAAACAGACCGATAGCGTTTTCATAATTCATGAATTGCCCTAAAAGGGCACCTTCTATCAACCAAGGACAAAGTCCTTGGCATGAATGAACAACCATATAATGCGCCCTGAAGGGGCAAAAGCTTATACCCTTACAGAGCGACTATACGTAATATTGTTTTTACGCCCATGGCGATGCCATGGGCTTGATAATCTGTTGGCCCTTCAGGCCGTTTTCGTCTTTTTATTTTGCTGAAAATTCGAAAATATTTCAATTATGAGATGCTTATAAAAGGCAAAACTTGCAAGTGTGTTTGTAGTTACTTGCAAGTTCTTCGGTAATAGCTTTTCTAATAATGTTGGTCCTTTTGTTTTGGTTCATCAACGGTGGAAAGTGTTGTGAAAAAATAGATTGATTCGCCCGAAATAAAATAATAGATTTGTTTGATAAATGTACAAAAAGACAACATCTTTTGGAAATTTCACAAATATCAGATTTTGTTTTTTTAAAGTTTGATAATAGAGATAGATGTCGTTGGAAAAAACTGTTTTTTTGCCTTTGCCTTTATATTTCAGGCAAAGGCGAACTTAGCCCAAACTGAAGTCTTGTTTTAATGGAGTGAATAGCCGATAGGTGGTATTAGTATGAAAGAAAAAAATAAGACAGGCAAAGGAATTATTTTTTGCAATAGTTCCTATACATGTCTTTTTTAATTCGTTTTTTACTAATGTAAAAAAGGATATAATTATATTATGTGTAGTTGTCACTTATGAAAATATTTATTTTACAAAAGTAATAAAAAAAATAATACGAAATCGCTTTGTTTTTAAAGAAATTTAAAAACATTTCATAAACATTTGATATACAACGAGAAAAATTTTCAACATTCTGTTATACATCCTAACAAGGCAACTATTTTTTTGAAATATCTTAAGAGAATACTATTAAATAAACACTTTGTCCTAAAATAACATCATTGAATCAAGGCGAAAAGTATGCATAAAACGGATTTTCCCTTTTCCTCTTTTAAAAAGAAGAATTTGGCATGCATTTTCTCAAAATAAAGAAAACGGGCAAATATTGTAATGCGTTATTTTTTTACAGATTCTCCGCCGAAACAATATTTTATCCCCACCAAAGCGTTAATTCTATGGTTGGGATAATCATAATAAACACGATTTCTTTGGCAGGGGAAGTTGTTCAAGTCTGCGAATATGGAAAAACGTTTGGACCATAAGTATTCAAAACCGAAATCGAAGTCAAATATAGGCTTCATGCCCACGGCTTTGCCAGTGGTAAAATCGGGTTGGTAGGCAAAAGCACTGACATAAAAATCCAATTTGAATACAAATTTTTTCAATAATATGTATTGCGCATTGAATTGAACGGTGAGTGCTGGTTGGTACCATGGCTTTAATACATTTTTACTTAATAGATATAAATTATAATCCACATTACATCCCAATTTGAGCATATCGGCATATTTATAGTTGAGGTCAAAATGTACGTTCAGCACTTTAGCCGTGGTGGTGTCATCGGTAAGCGTGAAGGTATTGAACAAACGCACGGTACTATCCCTATAGGTAAAAGTGTGGTTGGTATCTACTATAAAAAACGGCAAGCCTTCGTAAAAACTGAAGGATGCGCCGGCTCCTATGGTAAGGCTGCGTGATACGCTCGTTTGCAAACCTAAATAAATGCGTGTTTTTTCATCTATATTATATATAGGTAAAATATCGGCCAAATACGGATTTTCCCCTATCATATGTTGCAAACTGTTGTGTCTTAGTCCGCCGTCTACTTTAAAATAGAGTGAAAATATATTGGGCACGAAGGCTAATCTTGCTTCAATATCGGGATATATGTGGAATCCCACTTTTTTATGGGGCTCTAAGCCGAAAGTGGCATTGAATCCCACTTTGAAATAATAATCTTTCCATTGTAAGGCGGCAAAGGGGTTGAGGTATATTTTCCAGTTATCGGTTAACATGGTCCCCAGCCAGCGATTGTGCTGATAATCCATTCCCAATGTCCCCCCCACGTTGATATATTCCAATTTCTTAACTTTAATGTTATGGTCTATGGCGGCATCAATATTCAATAGATGTTCGTAAGTATTTTTGTTGTTATCGGTTAAAAAATCGTAGCCGACATGATAATATTGGTTGAGTTTAAAAGCATTAAGCAAGGCATTGCTTGCCAAAGCAACATCGGCATAGGCATGATGGTAGTGGCGGGCAATATCTTTTCCTTTAATGTCTATTTTGTCGTTGGAATCTTTTTTTAAATCTCCGAATATGGTATCGGGTTGAAATCCATAGCATTCTGCGAACAGGTGTGTATATCCGGCATTAGCGTAAAGAGTGTAGTCTTTAAAATATTTCTGTCCGTACAAATCAGCACGGGTATCGCTAAAATGTGCGGGGGCATAGGTTTTTATTTTTCCCCAGGAAGAATGGTGAAATACTTTAGCTGATAGCGTATATTGTGTTGAACGCAGGCTATTGGCTTCAAAATCCAAATAGGGGGTGAGGTAATTTCCGAATCCCACTTTCAAATAATTGCGGTATAGACGGGCTATCATATCTTTTCCCACTTTGGGAGCGTTGATGGGTTGAGGCGGTAAGCTATAATTATACACGGGGGTTTCCACATTGTAGTTAACCGTGTGTGTATTTTTGGCGGTGTCTTTTATTTCGGCTTTTGCGTTTATTTTTTCTTGTGCATCGCTGATGGAGGGACTGAAATTGGAATTAACCACCACATCGTATTGTGATTGAGCGAATATTGGTATGTTAACAAGTGCCAATAAAGTGGCGAGCACTATTCTGAAATTATATCTTGTTTTCATATTCATCACTATTTCTATTCTTCCGTTTCGTTGTCTTCTGTATCGGTTGCCTTTTTATTTTGATTTTCTTCTTGGGCTATTATGGCATTGTATTTTTCGGTGGCAATGGCTTTTAAGTCCTCACCGTCGTAGTTTTCCATTATGCTCAAATAGGTATATTTAGCTTGGAAACTATTGCCTTTTTGCAGATAAACATCACCTAACAATATATATGATTTGGCCAGCCAATAATCATGAGTGATGTTGACGAGCATATCGAATATATATTTTTCGGTGGTATCCCAGTCACCTTGTAGATATTGAATGTAGGCCAAATAGTACAAAGCCTCCGAGGCGGCTTCCCCTTTGCTTTGGCGGGATAGTATTTGGTAATGTTTTTGAGCCAAATTAAAACTATCTATTTGCATAGCTGAGCGAGCTATGATGAGGTGTGCCGTTTCGTTTTGGTTGATGTCAATTTTATCTTCTTTGAGCATGTTTTGTGCCAGTTCTATTGCTTGTGCATATTGTTTCAAATGAAATTGGCACAACATTTGACCTTCCATGGCTTCTGTTTTTTGCGAAGGCAGTGTGGCTATAGTGCTCATTTTTTGATAATAGTTGAGGGCTTCGGTATAATTGCTGTCGCGATAGCATATAAAAGAAGCATAATGCAAAGAAGGGAGAAGGAATTGGAAATCGCTTTCGTGAGCGATAACATAACGGAATGCGGGCAGGGCTTGTGCAAAATCGTTGCGTCGCATAGCGCACTCTCCTTTGTAATATTGTACTTTTTGTATAAACACCCCTTCGGGGAAGCGATTGATATATTGGTCAAAGCCTTTTTCAGCATCTACAAAATTTCCGTTAAAATATTTTTCCGATGCTGCATTATACATAATGGAATCTTGATAAGAAACGGTGATTTGTCGAGCCGATACGCTACGAACATAATTGAAAAAGTCTTCTACATTGCCATTGGCAACATAAATATTTTCTATACTTTTGAGTGCCGTTCCGGCTTCTTCGCTATTGGGATATTCTTTAATCAATTGTTTATAGGTATTAACGGCATCTTCATCACGTTCGGTGTTATAATATATGGACCCTTTTTTCAACAAGGCTGCTTTAACCAACGGGTTGTTGGGATTGTTGGCAATAAATTGGTCAAATGCTTGTAAGGCAGCTTGTGTATTGCCGGCGGTGGCGTAATTGAGCGCAATTTCATATTGGGCATCTGCCAAATAGGGAGAGTTCGGATATTTACTTACCAATTGTTGCATGGTTTTGTTCTTTTCATTATAGCGACTCAGGCCGCCTTCCGATTGTGCTTTTTGGAACAATGCATAGTCCACATCATAAAAATTGAGCATTATCACTTTGTCATAATAAACAATGGCCGTTTCTAACTGCGAAAGCATAAAATAGCAGTCTCCCACTCTGTTGTTGGCATCGGCTATCATTTTTTTATTGCTCACTTGCGGTTCCAAACCTAAAAAATTGTTGAAATATTTAATGGCTGAAGAATATTTTTTTTGTTTGAATTCAGCATAACCCAAATTGTAGTAACACAAAGGATATTCTGCCACAAGTGAAGATCGGGAATTGTTCAAAAACAGATTGTATATTTGTGAAGCTTCTTTATAATTACCTCTTAAATAAGCTATTTCTCCTTTCCAAAATGTTGCTTGAGCATAGGTGGTGGCATCGTAATTGTTTTGGATGGATAGGTTTAAATATTTTTCCGCTTCGTCTAAATTGTTATCATTAAATAATTCCAATGCTCTAAAATAGGTAACCCTTTGATAGGCTTGTAGCAAGACCACACTTTTGTTTTCAATTTTTTCCAATGAGGCAATAGCGGCTTTATAGTTATGTGTGGTAAGGTATATGGAGGAAAGAAAAGTTTCCGCTTCATTTTTGCGTTCGGAATCAGGGTAGTCATTTAAATATTTTTCAAAAGAGGCAATCGCTCCTACAAAAGGATTGCTGGAAAGTTCGTATTGCAGTTTGGCATAGTGATAAAGGGCATCTTCTTTAATGGTGGCATTGTTTCCTTTTTCATGAGCAGCTAAAAAAGCACGGGAGGCAAATTCTTTCTGTTGATTTTTCAAATAACAGTCGCCAAGGGTGTATTGTGCATATTGGTTGAGGCTGTCGTTATCGCTTATGGATTTTGTCAATAGAGGAACAGCATCGGCATATTGTCGGGTTTGGTAATAGCAATAGCCTGCCATGTAATATATTTCGGGAATAATGGTTTGGGTATTGGTTTGTATATAGGTATCAAAATAGGGGATAGCTTCATTGTATTGTTGTAAATGAAAATATGATTGGGCTATCAAGCCGTTGATTTCGGGCAAACGCTTGCTGCTGCTTTTGCTGAGCAGCTCTTCTTTTTTGGCGATAATTTCGGCATATTGTTTGGTGTTGAAATAAATATGTGCTATATAAAAAGGCACTATGGAAGAATAGGTGTCTTCCTCTTTAAGTTTGTCAAACCCTATTAAAGCGGCATTGTAGTTTTCTTCTGTATAGAGTATGTGGGAATAATAGAAAGTGGCTTTGTTCTTGTATTCGTTGTCTGTTTGTTGCAATTCTGCAAATAGTGGTTTGGCGGCATCGTAATTTTCTTGTAAAAAATAACAATATCCTACTTTGAATTTATAGGCATACATTTCTTCTTCGGATAGTATTTTGGTGCTTATTTTGGAATATTCAACCAACGCTTTTTTGTATTGTTTTTTGGTGAAATAATAATTGCCCAAAGTAAACCAAACTCTATCCAAGTGCATGTATTCAGGATATTGATCCGCAAAATAGTAGGCTAGTTTCGGAGCATCTTCGTTGCAAAGCAAGGATGCACACAAAGACATATAATACAGCGAACTTTGTTTGCGGGTGTCAAAAGGTTCGTCAATTTTTTCGTACACGGAAGTGAACAATGTTTTGGCAGAGCCGTATTGTTGCATGCCGAATAGTTCCTCCGCTCTCATAAATTCATGTTCAGGGGAGTGGTATTTGCGTGTTTGTTGAGCGTTGACAAGTCCGCAAAAACCAATAATAACACTGATTATAAATAAATTAACAAAATTATTAGCCTTCATTGTAATCCAATTTTATACATTACAAATGTAAAATTCCCCAAAGTACGAAAAAACAAAAAAACGATTACTTTTCAACAAGTGTTTTTTCATAAATATGGCTGTTTTTAACACGGAAAAAATGTTGGTAATAATGAAAAAATGTTGTACTTTTGCAGAAAAAAAAGGATATGAGATATTGGTGCCTATATTTATGTTGTTTACTTTGTTTCACGGCAAAGGCACAGTTATTGGATTCAGCCGCATTGAGTTCGCAGGTATTGTATTTATCCATGGAGGAAGCGAAGAAAGCAGACCCGTCTCAGGTGTATCGCTTGCGACTTAAACGGAAATTGCCGGCGGATTTTGAATCCGAAATACGAAAATTTTCCCATTTACAAGAATTACAGTTGGTAGGCATGCACTTAAAAGAGGTGCCGCCGGTGGTGTGTGAATTGACTTCTCTTACTCGCTTAGACTTATCCAACAATAAGTTGGAACATTTACCGGCAGATATTAAAAACCTTACCAATTTAGAATATCTGATATTAAATAGAAATTATTTGTTTGGTTTGCCAAGTGAAATTCAATATTTGGAGCATTTGGTGTATTTGGATTTATGGTCTAACTTGATAGTAGAGCTACCACAAGAAATCACGGCATTGGAATCCACGTTAAAAGAGGTGGATTTGAGGGTGATTAACATGAACGATGAGCGAAAAATTGCCATGCAGGCACTTTTACCTCGCACCCGTTTTTATTTTTCTCCTTCGTGCAATTGCAGTATGAGATAATTTTGATGAAAAATTATTCGAACCTAAGAAAGGTTAATAATGGTTTAAGTAGAAAAAAGAGCAAATATTTTATTTATATATTATTATTTAACAGTATGTTAAATGCTTTTTTATTTTTTTAGAAAAAACAAAGAATATGTCAAAAAAAAATATTACCTTTGCAAACACAAAATCGCAGGGAGTTTAGCTCAGCTGGTTTAGANNTTACAAGCAGAGGGTCAGTGGTTCGAATCCACTAACTCCCACCAAAAAAAGAGAACACAAAGTGTTCTCTTTTTTCGTTATATCCGTTAGCTGATGTTAATACTTATACGTTCCCGAGTATTTTTATCTATATAATGGTTTTATTTTGAATTTATAAAGGGTATTGTTTTTGAAATCAGGAGTGTGAAAATTAATATACAGCCATTTCCCTTTTATATCTATGCCTTCCGGTTCGCAGGCGATTTCGTTCAGATTGGCGGTCCATATATTTTGTCGGGTAGTTAAGTTGACGGCATGTAAGAATAATGCATTTGTTCTAGCCCCGTCCGGCAAAAACACACAGCCTCTTTTTATTTTGCTTCCCTGTGGTATGCTGACACAAGTAATGGGAATGGTGTTGATAACATGTTCATCGGTCAATATTACTTCTTTTTCGTTGACCGAAGGAAGATGAAATTGTTTTAAATACAAGGTATCTCCTGTTTTTCCGCCATAGGCGTAGATGGTTTTGCTTCGGGTGTCTATACACCAATCTTGGGCGACGGGAAAACTTGGCGAATGGTAATATATTTTTTGTACCAATCGGGCATTTTTAGGGTTTACGGCATAAACTTTACAGGCTTTTTCGTTGTAGCATTCCGATACATATAGCAAAGGTTTACCATGATATCTGCCCCCGAAATTGGCATTGTTGCAATGAGTATCGTTTTCGGGCAGGCGGTAAACGGATTTTAATTGCCTTGTACGAATGTTTATCACCACGCATTCTCCCCCGTGTCGTAGCAGATAGGCATATTTCCCGATGATAGCCATTCCTTGCTGGCTGCCGTGCAAGACTATGCTATCGGGTAAAATATCACCCAGACGAAATACCTTTTGACAATAGCTTATATCTTTAGTGTGCGTATTTTGCGACATTAAAGACAGGGCAGGATATAATAGCAAAAATATGAGTATGCATTTAAACGGTTTCATGCATCAATATTATATAATACTTGATTTACAGCTGTTTTAACAGCTTTTATCACCATGTTTATATCTTTGTTGCTCAAATTGTAATACACGGGCAAACTGATTTCACGGCTATAGTTATCGTATGCAACAGGATAATGGTTCATGTTGTATCCTAAATTCTTGTAATAAGTCATCAAAGGAAGGGGTTTGTAATGCACATTTACAGCCACGTCTTGTTGAAATATTTTGTTGATGATGTCATTGCGTTGTGCTATGCTGATATTTTTGATTCTTAACAAATATAAATGATAAGACGATGTTCTGTCAGAAGTGCTGTATAATGGTATTTCTGCCCATGGTTCTTGAGCAAAAGCCGCACTATAAGCATCAAAAATAGCTTTGCGTTTAACCAGCATATCGTTTTCATAACGTGCTAATTCCACCAATCCTATGGCAGCGGCTATATCCGTCATATTGCACTTTTGTCCGGCTTCTACTATATCATATTCCCAATTTCCTATTTGCATTTTTGAAAACGCATCCTTGGTTTGCCCGTGTAATGATTTTATATTCAATTGTTTGTATATTTCTTCGGATGAAAAAACATTAGGCAGGTTCAAACAGACGGCACCACCTTCCGCTGTGGTGAGATTTTTAACGGCGTGAAAAGAAAACACACTGATATCGGCTAAACTTCCTGTTTTTTTTTCGTGATATACCCCTCCTATGGAGTGAGCGGAATCGGATAATATCATAATGCGGGATAATGTGCGTTGGTTGTCGGTATGAGGGATAAACATTTGTTTGACGGCAGGGTCGTTTACCAATAGATGAAGAGCCCGGTAGTCGCAAGGCATTCCCCCGATATCCACAGGCATAATCACCTTGGTTTTCGGGGTGATAGCTCGTTTTACTGCTTCTATATTGATATTAAAATCATCATTATTGCTATCTACCATTACCGGAGTAGCTCCGCAATGTATCACCACGTTGGCGGTGGCGGCATAAGTATAGGCGGGTAAAATCACCTCGTCTCCGGCTTGCACACCGAACCAGCGTAATGCCAACTCCAAACCGGCAGAAGCCGAATTAACGCACAACACCTTTTCCGCTCCGCAATAGGAGGCTATGCGTTGTTCAAATTCGCGGGTGCGCGGACCGGTGGTAATCCATCCCGATAAAAGGGCTTTGCTTACTTCTTCTACTGTTTTGTCATCTACTCTGGGTGGTGAAAATGGTATCATGTTTATTGCTTTTTATTAAAATGCAAATATATCATTTTTCCTTTTTTCTCCATCCAAAAATTCATTATTTGATTATTTGGATAATAGCTCGCTGTTATTAGTAAAAAAAGTGCTATTTTTGCACGGATTATGAGTGTATATACATTAGCAATAGAATCTTCTTGTGATGACACTTCTGCCGCTATACTGAAAGATAACGAATTGTTGTCTAACGTGATAGCGAGTCAAAGCGTGCATGCCCAATATGGTGGTGTGGTGCCGGAATTGGCATCCAGAGCTCACCAGCAAAACATTATACCCGTGGTGGATACCGCTATAAAACAAGCAGGTATAGCATGTAAGGATATATCTTTGGTGGCTTTCACTCGCGGACCGGGGTTGCTGGGCTCTTTGTTAGTAGGCGTATCTTTTGCTAAAGCATTTGCCTATTCCATGAACATACCCTTGGTAGATGTTGATCATTTACAAGGACATATATTATCGCATTTTATAAAGAAAGAAACCCCTGCACCGCAATTTCCTTTTTTATGCTTGTGTGTATCGGGCGGACACACTCAAATATTGCGTATCAATAGTCCTTTTGACATGCAGGTGGTGGGCACCACTATTGACGATGCCGCAGGTGAAGCCTTTGATAAAGCGGCCAAGATATTGGGATTCCCCTATCCGGGAGGTCCTTGGATAGATAAATTAGCTAAAGAAGGAAATGCGGAAGCTTTTACTTTCAGCAAAGCCAATATTGCAGG
This sequence comes from Bacteroidales bacterium UBA1205, assembly GCA_002309615.1. Taxonomy (GTDB): domain Bacteria; phylum Bacteroidota; class Bacteroidia; order Bacteroidales; family WCHB1-69; genus UBA1205. The sequence continues at coordinate 5,377 of DBXT01000039.1, read as the reverse complement.
TTACGATTATAGTTTCAGCGGGCTTAAAACTTCTTTTCTGTATTTTCTGCGAGATAAATTAAAAGAAAACCAGAATTTTATACAGGAAAATATGGCGGATTTGTGTGCCTCTATGCAAAAAGCAATCATAGATTCTCTGATGAAAAAATTGGTGATGGCTTCCAAGAATTTAAAAATAAAAGAAATCGCCATTGCGGGGGGCGTTTCTGCCAATAGCGGCTTGCAACAGGCTATTACCGACTTATCAAAAAAATACGGATGGACCATTCATATCCCTTCTTTTAAATTAAGCACAGACAATGCCGCTATGATAGGAATAGCCGGCTACTTCAAATATCTTAATCATGAATTTTGCTCTATAGATGTAACACCCTATACCCAGCAAAATTTCGGAAAATTGGAGTAAATATTCCTCCTCGTTAGTTATAGAGAACATTAACATAAAAATGTTCATTAGCAATGTATTTTACGTGATATCCGTCTGTTAAAAACGTTTATCTTTGCATTTTTAAGCAAAGTATGAAAAAATATTCAATAGCGTTGATGACGGTATGCATATTGTCGGCAAGTGTTTTGACGCATGCCCAGCAAAAGGTGTGTCACCATGAGCAAAATTTTTCATACTATTTTGAAAAACATAATATCGGTCATGGCTTTATATTTCAACTGGACAGTTGTAGCCGACTGAATTTTTTTAAATATTACCTTACCATCGCAAGCGATATATATCAATACGACAGCACTCATTACGGAGTGCGTATTTATACCCTTCATTCTCACGCGGAATGCCCGCTCAGATACAAACAATTTTTATTGAAAGACTCCATATATGCCTCCATAGAAAATATCAATGCCGATATTTTCTGCGGTATGGAACATATCGGAAAAATCACAATTCTAAAAAACGGCATAAAAAGCTCACAATTTCAATATGATACATTGATTGAATGTAAATGTGGTTCAACTACTCTTGCCGTAAAGATTACCGATGCAAAGTTTGCTTACAACCACTCAGCCCGTTTATCGCTTATACATCTCAGAAATCGTATAGACGGTTATTATCAATGTGATTCCGTATTTGCTGCTTTGCACAAGCAATTGGATAAAATAGACACCTCATTTGTGGATAGGTATCCTATATATATATATGACATACAATCTGTTGAAGCTAATTTGGGCAACGTTGACAGTTTGCATTACGAACAAATGTTAACGGCATCCGGACTTGACACCATACGCTATACCGCCATGCGTTCTGCTTTAACGCATAGAATAGCCGCTTTGCGGTTGCTATTACAAAGCAAGTTAAAACAGATGGATGAACTTTACTATGCCAAAGCTTGGAATATGGAACAAGCAGGAAATAACAAGCAGGCGGAATATTATTATCTTAAATCGCTGGAGCATAACCCTGCCCATTGTAATTCCGTTACACAGTTAAGTCGCTTGTACACACGCACGCACAATTGGCAGTCGAATTATGTTCTGTGGCGTAAAATAACCACCCGAGGAGATAGTATGCCCTGCAAAGAAAATTTGATACGCAGTATTTACGACAGCCTTTATGCGCGGATAAATAAAAACATACAACTTCACAACTATTACGATGCGTTAAAAATAGTGGATACTGCTGAAATGTTTGCACAAGTAGTGCCGACGGAATTAAGTAAAAATTATTTACCAATACTAAAACACAAAGCACAGCAAGGTATTTATGTTTCATATTATGAAATTATAGGAAAAGCATTAAGAATAAACAAATTGGACTTGGCTCATACCTATTCTTACGGTCTTAATCAGTTAATGCAACAATATGATGACAGCATACAAAATCATGAAGATTTTAAACAGTTGGCAAATAAAATAATGCTTAAGCATCGGTCCAATATACAAAAAAACATAGGCTATAAACGCTATAATGAAGCTTTGGAGGAAATGGGCACAGTCCGTATTTTTGCCGATTCTTTACAGATATCATGTCTTGATTTCGACCATGAATATACCGCCGTTTATACTGCTTTATATGAACAAAAATTGGATAAAATACAACAATTGAATCGTTCGGGAAAAACATTGCTTGCTCAACAATTAAGTTCCGAAGCGGAACAATATTATGCCTTGCATAAGCAATACATACAAGTTGCAGATAACCATTCCGCTGTTGTTGATAACAGGGGCAAGGATAACTACGATACCGATGATATTGTCCGTTTTGTTGTTAAAGATACCATTGCCATACAAAAAAGAATGGATGAATTGAGCAACAATATTCATTTGTATGATGTGCAATACAACGACTATTCATTGTTGGATTCGTTTTTGTTATTAAGACAATTACAGATAGACATCGGCACCGAAGCGGATATTAAGACCATATATCTGATGAACAAAAAACTGCCCCTTACCATCAATTATGCTTTCACCAAATATAATCAATACGTGTATTGTAACGATTTTGAGCATGCAAAAAAAATGTTGACATCTATAGAAAAATCTTACGACCTATATAGGCTGGACAGCATTCCTGAGTTGCACCGCAAAAGGCAAGAGGCTGTATTGTTGATGGACCAGCGTTTGCAAATGTATATGGAAGAGGAGTTTAGACTGGTAGAAATAAAATCAAGAGAATATATTAAACAAGGACAATATATAAAAGCATATTCTCTTTTGCATCAAAAACAAACGGAATTGCAAAACAAGAATTTGTATAGCCAAAATATTTACAGGGTGACAGAAAGAATTCGTCCTGCCGCCTTGTTCCAAGAGCAACAGCAAAAAGTGGATGTATACCTCAACCTGCATTTATGGGATTCTGCTTTTATAACTTATACGGCTTTGCAAAATTATTATCAACAAGAAAACATACAGCGATACAATTTGTCATGTGACAGCATGCCGGTTTATTTTAATCAGCCTGCCAAACAAAAATATCTGCCGCAGGTAGCGGTTTGGTATCTCAAGCAAAACGATTATTATCATTGTATGGAGATCTACAACATAATGAAAAACAATAATATGCTTACCGACAAAGCGCAGACCGAACTCGCCCGTTCTTTTCTTGCTGTAAGTACTGATTTTGATTGGCTTACAGGTTATGCTTTCGGAAAAGAAGACAAGGCGTTTCTTACTTTATTGGTAAGTCCGAAAGTGTATAGATATATCATACATCAATAGTATTATGAATTGCTTCTCACGCTTGTTATTGCAATGGTATGAACAAAATCGCAGAGATTTACCTTGGCGGAACCAAACCGACCCGTACAAAATATGGATATCCGAAATTATATTACAACAAACAAGGGTGGAACAAGGAAAGGACTATTATTTGCGATTCATACAAAGGTTTCCCGATGTGCTTTCTTTGGCATCGGCAGAGGAAGACGAGGTGTTGAAATATTGGCAGGGATTGGGATATTATTCTCGTGCCCGCAATCTTCACTGCGGTGCACGGTATGTGGCGGAAATGTACAACGGTATTTTTCCCGATACCCGCGAAGCAATATTAAAAATAAAAGGGGTGGGAAATTATACGGCATCAGCCATTGCCGCCATTGCCTTTAATTTACCTTATGCCGCTATCGACGGCAATGTTTACAGGGTGCTTTCCAGAGTGTTTGATGTGAATATTCCTATAGACAGTCCGAAAGGGAAAACCTATTTTGCAGAATTGGCACAACAAGTGCTGGATGTTCATCATGCCGGTGATTTTAATCAAGCGATGATGGATTTCGGCTCCTTGCAGTGCAAGCCTTCCCATCCGGATTGCGAAAATTGCTGTATGGCAGATATGTGTTTAGCCAATAAAAACCATACTCAACATTTATTGCCGATAAAGCAAAAAAGCATACAAATCAAAAAACGTTTTTTTTATTATTTATGTGTCTGTCAAGGAAATGACGTCTATCTACAGAAACGCTCCGCTGATGATATATGGGCCGGCTTATACGAATTTCCGTTAATAGAAAGTGAAACGGAATTATCATGGGAACAAATAACGGCTACGCCTTATTTCAGCCATGCTTTACATCATTGTCAATTCACGCTTGAACACATATCCCCCGTGCACAAACACCAACTGACCCATCGACTCGTTATCGGCAGGTTCTTTTATATAAAATTGCAACAAGGTGCACCGCAATGGCCCCCCAAGATGAAAGCAATACACAAATATCTATTACCCGCCTACCCCGTGAGCAGGCTAATGGAAAAAGGCATAGACAACATGCCTTGAAAAAAATACGGCTAACGCTTATTTATCACAGCGGATTATCCACCCGTCTTCGCCCGTCTTTTCAAACGTTCCCGTCCAGGATTCATTGGTGGTTGTATCGGTGAAATATACAACACCACTATCAGCATCGTCAAAATATATTTTAAGGTTTTGCGGATTATGACCACACACTTTGCCTGTACTGATAGTATCGTTCTGTGCCTCCGGATTCTCTGCTGTTGTTTTATTCGTTTGACATGCCATCAACACCACACTTGCTGCCATTACAGCTATTATAACCATTTTTTTCATAACTAAAGATTTTATTAATAATTTGTTATCTATTTCTATAATTCAACCTTGCAAAGATAAAAAAAAAATCATACGAATGTCATTTTTCGTACGATTTTTTAAAAAAAATATAAATTACTTGTTATCAGACTAAAAAACAAACGCGATTAGAAATAAAAATCACGTATGTGATTGTAATTTTAGCACATTATATCATTAATCGGTGCTTTTTCGGCTTATGGCTAACAATCCCATAAAGGTAAGGATACCGTTTAATACCAGCAGTTCAAAGCCGAATTTATAGCCGCCGAGGTAGCCTTTGTTGGCTAAAATATTCAGCAACAAACATATCAGCGGAGACAAAACAGCTATCAGTGGCACTAATTTTTCGTACTTCAATTGCCGTTTGGTAAACAAGCCAAAGGTGTACAATCCCAACAAAGGTCCGTAGGTGTAACTGGCCACCTTGAAGATAATCCGGATTAAGGCATCGTTGTGGAAAATGGAGAAAACAAGAATCACTATCAAGAATATCGCACTGATAATCAGGTGGATATTTCTTCTTAGTTGAGTTCTTTCTTTTTCTGTTTTTCCTTGATTGTCAATGCCCAAAAAGTCAAAACAGATGGCGGTTGTAAGAGCGGTAAGGGTGCCGTCTGCACTGGAATACCCCGCTGCTATCAAGCCGATAATAAAGACAACGCCTGCAATAGGCGGCAAATAATTCATTGATACCATAGGATAGATGCTATCGGTTTTCATGCCGGAAAGGTCTATTCCTTTTTGGGTGGCATATACACACAGCATACCTCCTAATGTTAAAAACAACAAATTGGCAATCATTAGGATACTGGAGAAGGTGAACATGTTTTTTTG
>DBXT01000044.1:51494-79527 GCA_002309615.1 Bacteroidales bacterium UBA1205 | reverse complement strand
ATAGTGGGAAAGGAGACAGCCTATGCCCAAACCTTGAAAGCCTATGTGGCAGAGAAAAAACTTTCTGACATTTATTTCTATCATCATGTTGACAATCAAGAGCTTTCTTCGTTTTATGCCATGGCTTTAATGTTGATATATGTGTCATGGTTTGAAGGTTTCGGAATACCTATTATAGAAGCCATGCATAGCGGCACGCCGGTGATAACGGGCAACCATTCCTGTTTTCAAGAAACAGCCGGAAAAGCCGCCTTGTATGCAGATGTGGAAAACATAGACGACATAGCGGAAAAAATCAGCACCCTTGCCAATGACGTCTCATTGCAAAAGACCCTTGTGGCGGCAGGCGGTGAGCAGGTGAAAAAATACGATGCCGAAACCATCGTCCGGCAAATAGCCCGATTGTACGAGAAATAAGTTTTTAAGTTGAAAAAATTTTTTGTATATTTGCGAGTTGAAAAATATGTTATGCCATGAGACCATTAATTACCTTTTTTTATAGTAAGTTCTTGACACTAAAAATAAATGTAAACATCCCCTTTTTAGGACAGTTCTAAATTGGACTTGAATGTGGCTTTTTATCATAAAAAAAGCAGATGAAATGCTTGTTAAAATAAAGTGTTTTTAAAAATAACCATAGTTGATGGTTATGGAAACATCTTGTATGGAATTGATTTTAGGAATTAAATAGCATTTATACCACCCTTGGACAACACAAGTGAAATTATTTATAACATGAATAGATAAACTATAGGTGGCATTTTTGTTTTCCGCAAAATTTGTTTTGATGTTCACTATTCCATGGGGGGACTCGCCTTTAACCAATATCAACGATTGTTTTGCAAAATTAACAGCAGGAGCGTTTACGCAGAATTGTTTCAACTGTTGTTTGTTGTTAATCAATAATATAGTATCATCAGATTTGCCAAAATCAGAAGAACTGACACAAGGACCAAGAGTTGTTGTGATGTCCGTGAATACTTTTTTCTCATCTTTGCATCCTGTCACAATGCAAATCATTGCCATTAGAACTAATAATATCTTTTTCATTTGTTCAAAATAATTAGAGTAGAATTATTCAGCAAAAATACAAAAAATTTTTCTCCCGTATGCTTGGTTTTTTTGTAAAACAATTATTTTATTGAATAATAATAATATACAATGTTAAATTGTTAATAAGTCATACTGTTTTGTCTATTGGAAAAGCTCTTTTTTCGTTAAAAGGATGGAAAAGTAGGATGCTTTTGTCAAGGAATTTTTGATAAAAATTTTAAAATTTTTTTGTGCAACAAAAAAAAATGATATCTTTGCAGTTACAATGGCGGGATATGCCATTAGGGGACAGTTAATGTAAATAAGTTTATCTAAAAATTAAAGAATACTGTGTCAAACGTGAATATTAGCGAGGAGATAATCAAAACAAATGAATATCTCAAAAAGGGGCAGGTAATATTGTATCCAACCGATACGGTATGGGGTATAGGCTGTGATGCTACCAATACATCGGCTATCAATCGTATTTTCGATATAAAAAAGCGATCTGTTAATAAAAGTTTTCTTATTCTTTTGGATGAGCCGGAAAAATTATCATTATACGTAGAGCATATTCCCCTAATAGCATGGGATTTGATAGAGCAAGCCAGTCGTCCCACCACTTTTATTTACCAGGGAGTGAAAAATCTTCCGTCTTCGCTTATGGCATCGGACGGCACTATTGCAATACGCATAGTACGCAATGAATTTTGTAAAAAACTGATTAGTTTGTTCGGCAGACCCATAGTGTCTACTTCTGCCAATTTATCAGGCGAACCCACTCCTGTGCGTTATCAAGATATAAGTGATAATCTCAAAAGCCAAATGGATTACATAGTAAATCCGCAAATAGGAAATATAAGTGATGTAAAGCCTTCCACCATCATTCGTTTTATTGACGATTATAATTTTGAAGTAGTGAGGGAATAATTTTTATGATAGAAGATATTATCAGCATCAAGCCTCAAAATATAGTGGATATATGCGGTGTGAACAATGAAAACATTGCATTGTTGGGCAGATTGTTTCCACAAGTAAAACTGGTAGCAAGAGGCAATGATATCAAAATCATGGGTTCTCAAACACAAATAACGGCAATCAAAAATTTGTTTGAGATATTGTTGCAATGGTATGAAAAATACGGCACCCTTACCGAATCGGATATCATTCGTTTGTTGGAAAAAGGTGAAGAGTTCATGGCGGTGGCACAAAATGAATCCCAAGGCGGTGATATCATATTACGAGGCAAAGACGGTCAAAATATAAGAGCTCGCACGGTTAACCAAATAAAAATAGTGCAAAGCATACAAAAAAACGATATGGTGTTTGCCATCGGGCCTGCCGGCACGGGCAAGACTTATACCGCGGTCGCTTTGGCAGTACGGGCTTTGCGTAACAAAGAGATAAAAAGAATTATTTTAACACGTCCGGCGGTGGAGGCGGGAGAAAATCTCGGTTTTTTACCCGGAGACGTACAAGACAAATTAGACCCTTATCTACAACCCTTGTATGATGCCTTGCGGGATATGATACCTCCCCAAAAATTATTATCATTGGTAGAAGATAAAACCATAGAAATAGCCCCTTTGGCATTCATGCGGGGACGCACCCTTGACAATGCCTATGTAATACTTGATGAAGCTCAAAATGCTACTGCAATGCAGTTGAAAATGTTCCTCACCCGTATGGGAAGAAATGCCAAGTTTTTGATTACAGGAGATTTAACACAGATAGACCTGCCCAAACATCAAACATCGGGCTTGCCGATGTGTATAAAATTATTGCAAGCAATAAAAGGGATAGACATTATCACGCTTGATAAAAGTGATGTGGTGCGTCATCCGTTGGTAGCGGCCATTATACAGGCATACGAAAAGCAAGAGCTGCATAATAATGAGTAGAAAATCACGTTAACAATAAGATGGATATAATTAAACGAATACTTTGTGCGAGCGTGATATGTTTGATTTGCTTCAATGCATTGTCACAAACAGGAGGAACGAAAGTATACACTTTCTTGGATATGCCTGTATCGGCAAGGCATGCCGCCTTGGGTAGTCGCATGGTATCGGTGAGGGATCATTCCGATGCCTCTCTGGCTATATTAAATCCGTCGTTGTTACACGCCGAAATGAGCACAGGATTGGCCGTCAATTGTGTGGATTATTTTGGCCATTCCGTTTATGGTCATGCTAATTATATTCAACATTTTAAAAAAGCAGGCACCTTTAATTTCGCTTTTCAATACGCCACTTACGGTAAATTCGATTCTTATGACGAAACGGGGGAACCCTTGGGCTCATTTACAGCCGGCGATTATGCCGTATACATCGGTTATGGAAGAGAATTTATTGACAGCACATTCGCTTTGGGAATGAATTTGAAGACAATATTTTCCAATTACGCCAATTATTTTTCTTCCGGTTTCGCCATTGATTTCGCTGCTTCGTATTATTGTTGTTCTAAAGATATATCGCTTACTTTGCTTTTAAAGAATATAGGCACCCAGTTCAATACCTATGACGGCATCAGAGAAAAACTGCCGTTTGACATACAATTGGCTTTCTCTCAAAAATTTCAACATCTCCCCGCAAGATATCATATCATATTGCATCATTTATATACTTGGAACATGGGTTATGTTGACCCCAACGATCCTTTTGCTGCCGTAGACGCCTCCACAGGTGCTGTTATAGAAAAAGGTAAAGGAAAAAAGTTTGCCAACAATCTTTTTAGTCATATCACCTTTGCTTTGGAGATAATGCCGGTGAAATATGTATCTTTACATGCCGCCTTTGATTATAACACTCGTTATCAAATGCGTACTTATACCAAAAAAGGTGTGGTAGGCTTGTCTTATGGCTTGGGAGTGCATTTTTATCATTTTAACATATATTACGGGCGTAATCATAACAATCTGGTTTCCACGCCCAATTATTTTACTATATCCACAAATATTAATGAATTTTTAAATAAGTAGTTATGAATACAGCATTGGTTTTAATTATTAGCATAGTACCGGCTTTATTAGTGGCTTTTACCGCTTATTATACACTGAAATTAAGTACGGAAAAGGAACTGCGGATATTAGCGTTAAATTTTAAACAAGAAAATAAAAAAGTTATCAACCCTATTCGTTTGCAGGCTTATGAGCGTATAGCCTTGTTTTTGGAACGCATGCGTCCCGAAAGTTTACTTTTAAGAGTTTCAAGCAGCGATTTGTCGGCAACACAATACAGGATATTGCTGTTGGCAAACATTCGTAGTGAGTTTGAACATAATTTGTCGCAGCAGGTATATATTTCCGGTTTGCTTTGGCAAACAACCAAAGCGGCTAAAGAAGATTTGTTTAAAATCATCAATCTGGCGGCAGGAAAAGTGGAAGAAAATGCAACGGGTGCCGATTTGGCAGCCAAAATATTGGAATTGAATATAGAACAACCTATACAACCTATAGACGAAGCTTTAAATTTGCTCAGAAAAGAAATCACGGAACTTTATTAGTTTGTAAAACATACGGCACAAAAAAAAGAGTAAGACAACTTACTCTTTTTTTTGTCTTGTCCTAAAATATTATTCAGGTTGAATAGCATCGCAAGGGCATACATTAGCGCAAGAACCGCAGCTAACGCATTCATCAGGATTGATAGAATATACGTCACCTTCAGAAATAGCACCTACAGGACATTCATCTTTGCATGTACCGCAACCGGCACATACGTCAGGATTAATTTTATAAGCCATATCTTTTATTTATTTTTAGATTTAAAATTTTCTGCAAAAATAGCAAGATTAGCAAAATGTTTGGTAAAAATAAAAAATTTAAAATAATTCCGAAAAATTACAATTAAAATAATGATTTACAACAGAAATGTTTTTAATTCCATACAGAAAGCCGCAAATACGGATGAATTTTATTTTGATCAAATCCTAAAAATAAAAAGAATTGACGATGTTTTGTAATTAAATATAGTACTTTTGCAAACTAAAGCATGGGTTTACAACGATAAAAAGGCGGTTGCGGCTTTTTTGTCGTTATACGTTTCGGGAAATTATTTCGAAATACAATATTTATTGGTATTTTGTCGTTGTTTTTATTATATAAGGATTGGATATGAAATACAAAGTAGGAGACAAAGTAAAATTTTTGAATGAAGTAGGCGGAGGAGTAATAAAAAAAATACTCTCTCCCACTATGGTGGAAATTGCCATGGAAGACGGTTTTGACATCCCCATGCCCACCAATGAAATATTGCCTGCCCAAACAGACGATATAAAAGCTTCGGTATTTAACCGAGATTTCAATGTGGAGACGGTGTCGGAGAAAGAAGACAAGGAAGAAGAAACATTCAGCCGTGAGTCCAAATTACAGCAATTGTCTTCGCTGCAAAACAAACAAAAGGGCATTTATTTGGCTTATATCCCGCACGACCAAGTGTGGTTGTTAAAGGATGACATAGATATATATCTAATCAATTACACCGCTTACGAAATATTATATTCGTTTGTCTTATCATCTCAAGACGGAGAGTACAACAATATAGATTACGGGAATGTAGCTCCTTATAGCAAGGTGTTGATTCAAACCATCACCAGAGACGAAATAGAACAATGGTTGCATGGTTATGTGCAGGTGTTGTTTATGAAAGAAAACGATACAGCCGTTTGTATGCCCATGCATCAAGAATTCAAGGTGAAAATATTACGGTTCATGAAAAAGGAATCGTTTTCGGCATGCAATTTTTTAGAAGAAAAATCGGTATTGATACATTTAGGGGAGCCCATGAAAGATATGCTGCAAAACACATGGAAAAAAGACGATACTTTGCTTATGGCAGGCATGCAGCCTTCCGTTAAGAAAGAATTGTCACCTGTGGATACTTATCAAACAGCACAAAAAGAAGCGGAAGTGGATTTACATATAGAATCGCTTGTAGAAGACCATAGTCAATATAGTGTATCGCAAATATTGGAAATTCAAAAGCAAAAGATAGTGGAGATAATGGAAAACGCCATACTGAACCACTATAAAAAGGTGATATTTATTCATGGAGTAGGTAACGGAACGCTCAAGCAGGAATTGATAAAAATATTACAACAATATAAAAACATACACTATTTTAACGCTTCTATGCAAAAATACGGTTGCGGAGCTACAGAGGTTTTAATAGGCAATAAGTGCGAGAAAGAATAAAGTCTTATTGCTATTTACTAACCGGATGTTTGCTGCAGGCGAATAGTTTTTCCTAAGGATGGTGTGCTTGTACAGCCCTTTACTTTTCATTGGTTAAAAGTGGCAAACAAATTCATTTTCAGGATTATTCGTTTTATTTTTTTATCCTATTTTAATTAACAAATGCAAAAGCATAAAAAAACGGGTAAAGGCCTCAGAGCGGTATGTCACGAACAATTCGGCAAAAAAGCGGAATAAAATAGGCGGTGAAAACAAAAGGGCTCCAAAAAAAATGTTATCTTTGCAAAATGATAGGCGGAAAGATACTGCATTTATTAACAATCAAATACGAATAAAAATAGTTGGAAGACATATTATCACAATTAAACGAAGCACAGCGTAAGGCAGTGGTGGATATAGAGGGTCCTTGCATGGTGATAGCCGGAGCGGGTTCAGGGAAAACACGGGTGCTTACCTATCGTATTGCTTATATGATAGAGCAAGGAATCAGTCCTTTTAATATACTGGCACTTACCTTTACCAATAAAGCTGCCCAAGAAATGAAAGACAGAATAATCCAATTGTTGGGAAGCGGTAAAGGACGTTATGTATGGATGGGCACATTTCATTCCATATTCAGCAAGGTGCTCCACATAGAAGCCGAATATTTGGGGTTTACTTCCAATTTCACCATCTACGATACCGATGATTGTAAGAATTTAATAAAAATAATACTGAAAGAAAACAATTTAGACACACAAACATACAAGCCGTCCAATGTGTTGTCTGCTATTTCCAAAGCCAAAACACAACTCATAACGCCGGAAGATTATTGTAAAAGCCCGATAAGAGCCGAAGAAGACAAAATTAAACGCATGCCGGAATTGGGTAGAATATATAGTTTGTATCAAAACAAATTAAAAAGGTCTGACGCCATGGACTTTGACGATTTGCTTGTCAATATGTATGTCTTATTGTGGAAATTTCCGGATTTGCTGTTAAAATATCAGCATAAATTTCGCTATATATTGGTAGATGAATACCAAGATACAAGTTTGGTACAATATAAAATCATCCAATCGTTGGCAGCGGCATACGAAAACATTTGCGTAGTAGGTGACGATGCGCAAAGCATATATTCTTTCCGAGGTGCCAATATCAGCAATATTCTCGGTTTTCAAAAAGATTATCCGGAATGCAAAATTTATAAATTGGAACAAAACTATCGTTCCACCAAGAATATCATAACAGCGGCCAATAGCGTGATAGCTCATAACAAACATCAAATTCCCAAGTTGATATGGACATCAAACAATAGCGGAGATAAAATACAGCTAACACAGCTCTCCACCGATTTGGAAGAGGCCCTGTATGTATCAAAAAAGATATTGGAAATGAAGCAGGTGTACGGCTATAAAAATGAAGATTTTGTAGTGATGTACCGCGTTAATTCCCAATCGCGAAATTTTGAGGAAGCTTTCCTCCGCATGGGCATACCCTATAGAATATATGGCGGTCTTTCGTTTTACAATCGTAAAGAAATAAAAGACATCATGGCCTATTTTCGCTTGTCGGTAAATTTCAAAGACGAAGAAGCTTTAAGAAGAATTATTAATTATCCGACAAGAGGCATAGGTACTACCACTATGGACAAAGTGATAACATATGCAGCGGAAAAAGGTGTGAGCATGTGGGAAGTGGTGGAAAATCCCATTTTATACGGGTTAAATCTTAGCGGGCGCACCATCAATGCATTGGATATGTTCGTTAACAAAATAAAAAGTTATCACGCTCAATTGCAAACATTAGATGCCTATCAATTGGGAAAATACATAATACAAACAAGCGGCATAGAGCAGGATTTAAAATTGCAGGCAGAAGAAAAAGAGCGTTATGACAACATGCAGGAATTGTTGAACGCCTTACAAAATTTTGTAGAGCGTCCTGCCGATACGCGTATAGACATGGAAACAGGAGAAGATTTGCAAGATAAATTCCCCTCTTTGGATTTGTTCCTTAACGAAGCTTCGCTTTATTCCGATTCCGACAAAGATGATGAACCCGACAGCGACAAGGTGAAGTTAATGACCATACATGCTACCAAGGGATTGGAGTTTCCTTGCGTGTTTATAGTCGGTGTGGAAGAAGGTCTTTTACCGCATATGTTGTTAAGCGATGCCTGTGATTTGGAGGAGGAAAGACGTTTGTTTTATGTTGCCATCACCCGTGCTAAAGAACATTTATGCATCAGTCATGCTCAGTGCAGAATGAGATACGGAAGTGCCGATTTCTGCGATCCCAGCACTTTCTTGGATGAAATAGATCCGCAAGTATTGAACACACAAGTAAAGCAGGAGTCTAAAGAAGAGAAACGGGATTATTATTATAAACCCATCAAAAACAACACCGCTTTCCATAGTACTTCCAAACCTGTTTTTCGTCAAGTGATTAGGCAAATGCCGGTATACAACACTCCTAAAAATGTTGCACAAGAGGATAATAATCTCCATCTTGCCCAAACATTACTTACCGCCGCCGATTCCCGAACAGGCATGAAAGTATATCATTCTACATTCGGCAAAGGTGTGATAGTGGAAATAAATGCCGACAGGGTAAAAGTGGATTTTGAAAAATCAGGACAAAAGGTATTGTTATACCAATTTGCCAAAATACGACAAATAATAGAAGAATGAAAAAGAAAAACAAACAACCATTAATACTACTCACCAATGACGATGGTGTGGACGCCAAAGGCATAAGAGCTTTGTTGGAAGTGGTAAAAGAATTTGGCAGAGTGGTGATGGTGGCACCGGCAGTAGGGCGTTCGGGCATGAGTCATGCCATTACCTTCAACACCCCCTTACGCATAAGAAGAATATACCAAGACGCCGGTGTGGAAATATATCGTTGCAACGGCACCCCTGTGGATTGTGTAAAAATGGCCCAGCGTCATTTGCTTAAAAATGAAAAAATCGACCTTTTAGTGTCGGGCATCAATCAAGGGGCCAACACTTCCACCAGTACCCATTATTCCGGCACAGTGGCTGCGGCAATGGAAGGTTGTATCAACGGACTTAAGGCGGTGGCTTTTTCGGTGGTGAATTATTCCTCCCCCGCCGATTGCAATGCCGCATTGGAGGTGGCAAAAACATTAATCCCGCAATTGTTGGCAAAAAAATTGCCCGAGTATGTTTGCCTGAACGTGAATGTTCCCGCTGTTCCTATGAGTGATATAAAAGGATATAAAATCACCCGCCAAGCCAACAATTATTGGATAGAAGATATGCACGAAAGAAAAGACCCTATGGGTCGTCCCTATTTTTGGATGGAAGGAGATATGTACAAAGCCGATAAAGGAAGAGATACCGATCAATGGGCGGTAACGCACAATTATGTATCCGTAACACCTATCAAATCGGACCTTACGGCGCATGAAACCATAGAAGAATTGAAACAATGGAAATTGAAAAAATAATACAACCATGAATATATTTAAAAAAGACGCAATCTGGTTCGGTATGTTGTTGGGATTAGTAATTCCTGCAATATTATACGGCATACTATATGCTGTTTCATTGGCTCTAATGCCGCAAAATGCCACCGAACCGGTATTAAAAACAGGTACCATCATTTTAGTGGCTTTGTTTCCTAACCTGCTTATTTTAAGATATTATCTTGTAAAATTAAATTTAGACAAAACGGGCAGGGGTATGTTGTTGTCCACATTCATATTGGCCATGGTATATTTTGTGTATTACATGAAATTTTTATCATAAAAAAAGCAAAATATGGAATTACTATCGGTATACAAACTTGTAGAACCGTCAATGCGGGAATTCAAGCAGCGATATCAATCTATTATGGTATTGCATGCCGATAAACGTTTGCAGCCTTTTTTGTCGGAAATAGAGGCAAGGTCGGGCAAGCAGTTAAGGCCGTTAATCACGCTGTTGGCGGCAGCGGCCAACGGTGGTATTACCGCCGATACCTACCGTTCGGCAATGATGGTGGAAATGATGCATGTATCTTCCATTATTCATGATGATGTAATAGACAACGGTGTATTGCGGCGGGGAAATCCTTCCGTTAATGCAAGCTATGGCAATCAAATAGCAGTGTTGTTGGGCGATTATATTTTGGCGCAATGTATGGAAACAATAGCCTCCAATGCCTATTTTGTACAATTGTCGGCAAGGGTGGCCCGCAAAATGGCCGAAGGGGAATTGTTGCAATTGAAACACAAAGGGAATATTACTATGGAAGAAAACGACTATTTTGAAATCATACAATACAAAACAGCCCTGTTGTTTTCTGCTTGTTTTGAAGCCGGAGCCCAATCGGCAAACGCAGGTTCTTCTGCCGATGTCCGGCAATGGGCAAAGGCCGGTATGGATTTCGGCATGCTGTTCCAAATGTGTGATGATATGTCGGATTATTTTTCTCACCGACAAAAAAAAGATAACTACAAAGATATTTTAGAACACAAAATCACCTTTCCTTTGTTGTCGGCATTGCAACATTGCAGTTCCGCCCGACAAGAGGAATTGTTGCATTTATATATGCACCACCAAGGAACACAAGAAGAAGTGCAAGCCATTTGCAGCCTTGTAACCGCATACGGAGGATTGGATTATACCATGCAGGCCGTTTTGCGTTTTCGGCAGCAAGTGGAGGATTTTTTGAGTCAATGCACGCCCTCAGTCTATATTACCGCCATACAAGGCATAATGGATTATGTAATACAAACCGTTAAGCAATAGATGATAAAGTTTATACTCAAAAGAACGGCTTATGGTGTGTTGGTAATGCTGGGAGTGATTACCGTAATTTTTCTATTGTTTTCGGTGTTGCCGGGCGACAGTGCGGTAATGACCATGGGACAACGCTCCGATGTGGCAAGCGAAGAAGCGGTAAGAAAAGAAATGGGCTTGGATTTGCCATTGGGAGTCAGATATGTAAATTATATTAATGACATTCTGCCGATATCTTTACACAGCACCTGTTCGCAAAGTGTTTTTTATATGGATACTGCAAAATATGAGGCAGTGGTGTTGTGTCCTGCGGGCAAACAGGCGGTGCTGGTCGCCAAAAAACCTTACATGGGACGTTCCTATCAAAGCAAGCGTCCGGTGATGGAAATTCTCAACGAAGCATTTCCCAAAACGGCACTTTTGGCTGTTATCGCCATATTTTTCGCCATCATAGTCGGTTTGATATTGGGAACCCTTTGTGCAATATGGAAAAACACTTGGTTCGACAGGGCGGCATTGGTCGGTTCGGTAATGGGTATGGCATTGCCGTCGTTTTTTGCCGCCATATTGTTTGCATGGGTGTTTGCTTTTTTGTTAGCCGATATCACAGGCTTGAACATGTTTGGCAGCTTGTATACGGTGAGCGATTTCGGGGACGGAGAATATATGGATTTAAAAAATTTGATATTGCCTGCCGTTACCTTGGGCATACGTCCTTTGGCCACGGTAACCGAACTGATGCGAAATTCCGTGTTGGAAGTGCTGTCCCAAGACTATGTGCGTACCGCCAAAGCCAAAGGTTTGAGTTTTTGGCATGTGATAAAATCGCATGTTATCAAAAATGCCCTTAACCCTGTAGTAACAGCCATCTCCGGATGGTTGGCAGGTATGATGGCCGGTGCGGTGTTTGTAGAATATGTGTTTGATTACAAGGGGGTAGGTGTGGTCATAGTCAATGGTTTGGAAAAATACGATTTTCCCGTAGTAATGGGAAGTTTGTTGTATATTTCAGTAATATTGGTAGTGATTAATATTTTGGTGGATATCATCTACGGTTTTCTTGACCCTAAAGCCAAAGTGGCGTAGTTTTTTCATTGTCAAAGCTTGATGATGTCTTTCTGTATTTCCGAAATTTTCTTTTGTCTTTTCTTAAAAAAGGGGAAATAAAGGTTTTTGTACATTTATTTTTAGTATCTTTGCAATTTATTATAATAAGGAATAATATGAAGAAAGTATATTATATCGCGTTAATAACATTTTTGATATTGGCGGTTACGGCCTGTTCGGGAAGAAGAAAAAAGGCGGATGCTTATGGTTCGTTTGAGGCTTCCGAATTGTTAATTTCGGCACAAGCCGAAGGTCAATTGTTGGATTTTGGCGTAGCCATAGGCTCAAAAATACCTGCCGGCACTTATATTGCGGCAGTGGATAGCACGCAATTATTGTTGCAACGGGAGCAATTGGAATCGCAAATGAATGCTTTTTGGGCACAATACAGCATTATTCCCAAAAAATACAAAGAATGGCAAGACAGTTTGGTGGCGGTGGAGCAACTGTTGTCTGTCATCACCGAAAAAGCTCGAGATAATCAGTCGCTGACCGATAGTGTGGAAACATGTAAGGTTTTAAAACAGCATTTAATAGACACCATAGCTGCTTGGCAAGATAAGCAATCAGCCCAATTGCAGGCTTTGGTGGCACAGGCGTCTCAAATGTATGTGCAGCTCCGACAATTGAACACCGCTATAGCCAAATGCAATATAGTAAGTCCTATATCGGGCACATTGTTGTGTAAATATGTCAATCAATATGAGCTCGTCGGTAAAGGCTATCCTATAGCCAAAATGGCCGATTTGGATGAGATGACCTTAAAGGTGTTTGTAAGTGAAAAGCAATTGGCAGACATTCATTTGGGCGATACTTGTACCGTAAGAATAGATAAGGGCAAAAAAGATTTAAAGCAATATACGGGTGATATCATTTGGATATCGGACCAATCGGAATTTACTCCCAAAATGATACAGACCAAAGATGAAAGAGTAAATTTGGTGTATGCAATAAAAATAACGGTAAAAAATGATGGTAGCATTAAAATAGGCATGCCCGGTGAGGCTAAATTCAAAGCCACTGACGATGGAAAAAAGAAAAGAAATAGACATAAAAAATCTAAGTAAATCTTTCGGCAGGGTAAAGGCATTGGACAATGTGTCTTTATCGGTGGAAAAAGGTGAGTTGTTTGGATTGATAGGTCCGGACGGAGCCGGAAAATCAACGCTTTTCAATCTATTGGTCACTTTGCTCAATCCCGACAGCGGCCGTGCCGAAATAGCAGGCTTGGATTTATTGCAGGATTATAGAAAAATACGCAAAATATTGGGTTATCTCCCCGGACAATTTTCGTTATATGGGGATTTAAGTTGTATGGAGAATCTGGAATTTTTTGCCACGCTGTACGGAGAAACCATAGAAGATAATTATGAATTGATACGCCCTATATGGGAGCAATTATTGCCTTTTAAAAACAGGAAAGCCGCAGCCCTTTCCGGCGGAATGAAACAAAAATTGGCATTGTGTTGTGCTTTGGTGCATAAGCCGAGAATATTGTTTTTGGATGAGCCCACCACCGGTGTGGACCCCGTAAGCCGTAAGGAATTGTGGGAAATATTAAAACAGTTAAAAAAAGAAAATATCACCGTCTTTGTTTCTACTTCTTACATGGACGAAGCCACCTTGTGCAATCGTATTGCCCTTATTCAAAACGGGAGAATACTCGGCTGCGACACCCCTGATAATATTAAATCCGCTTTTAAAGGCTATTTGTTTTCCATACAAACTCCCGATATTTATCGTTTGTTGCAATATATGGACAATTATTCGGTAGAAGACGTATATGCCAGCGGACAATGTGTGAACGTAGTGCTTAATCACCCCGAAGAGTCTGTTGATCTATTGAATTATATCAACCAAAGCGATATAACCATCAACGAAAGCAAATTGGTGAAACCTACCATAGAAGATTGTTTTATACAATTAATGAAAAACGCATAACATACAGATTTATAATATACTAAAACCATTGGAATAAAAAAATAGGGTAAAAGTCATGTTATTTTCAAATAATAATGATACTTTTGCATTATCATTAACAAATAAATAATAGAGTAGTAAAATTTAAAACAAGAAAAATGAAAAAATTAGTTTTAACACTCACATTAGTATTAGGTATTGCCGTAACCATAGTGGCTCAACCGAGAGCAATCGGTGGTCGTTTGGGTTATAATGTTGAATTCAGTTATCAACATGGAATCGGCAATGGATTTTTGGAAGTTGATGCAGGTGCTTTTTATCTTCCCGCTTTGGGTGTGCATGCTGCAGTAGTTTATGACTGGATATTTGCATCTCCTAATTGGACTCCTAAAGGAACATGGGATTGGTATGCAGGTGTCGGTGGAGCCGGCGGTTTTGGTTTCCGCGAACATTGGTATAATGATCCTGACTATGTAGACCATTCTTGGTGGTATGTAGGAGTAGCAGGACAAATAGGTTTGTCTTATACTTTCTGGTTCCCGTTGCAACTCAGTTTGGACTTCCGTCCTACTTTAGGTCCGGCATTCCATTACGATCATGCAGCAGGTCATTATCATGCCGGTTTCCACCTTCACGGATTGTTTGATTTAGCATTGGGAGTACGTTATTCTTTCGGTTCTAAATAGTAGATGAATGAAAATGCATATAAAAAGGAGCACTAAATTTTAGTGCTCCTTTTTATCAATAAAAAAATGCAGGGTATATAGTTTTGATGATATAAATTAGTATCTTTGTAAAATTAATTAAAACATAAAGCAAATGAAAAGAATAGTAAAAATCGGTTTGGTATTAACTCTTTTAATGGGTTTGTCTCAAGTATCCCATGCACAATATAAACATAGCATAGGAGGAGTGATAGGCAGTATGAACGGATTTTCATACAAAACATTGGTAACCGGCAATTTCGCCATAAGCGTAGATTTGGGCGTTAAGCTTACCGAAGGAGCTTTTGAAGATTATTCCGCCAGAGTGTTTGATTTTGAACTGAATCCTAATTTTATGTACGAAGCCAACGCTACAGGCGGCTTGTATTGGTTTGTAGGCGGTGGTTTTAGTTTGGGCTACGGATTCGATTATTGGGGATATGGAAGAGCGGATTTTGGTAAATTCGGCATTAATGCCATAGGCGGTTTGGAATATAAATTCAATATTCCTCTTACCTTGCAATTTGATTTCCGTCCCGGTTTCGGCATGGCATTCGATGATTATTTTGATGCCGAATACTTCGATTGGGGCGTAAATTTGTCCGTAAGGTATGCTTTTTAACAAAAAAAATAGCATTTGAAAATAACTTATGTCGGTTGAACCAACGGACATATCAGAGGGAGAATAGTGCATAAATACAGGCCGTTACCCCCCAAAAGCATGATTTATCCCACAATAGATGTGTCCGATAATGCTTATGGCATGTATATTGTTAAAATGAATAATACAACTTATGGTTTCAGCAAGTTATGAAAAATCGGTATTGTAACCTGTTGCTGACTATAAGTTGGTTATCATTACAAAATAAAGTGTGTTGTAAACATAAATGTATGGCAAAAAAACTTAAAATAGCGGGGATATGTGCGATGTTATGCTTGATAAGTGTAGCTTTACAAGCACAAACCATACAGGAAAAACGAGAGCGTCGTGCCAATTTAACCATTAAGGAATGGAATACCTTGGCAGGACACAAAAATCGTTATTTGGACCACATCACCAAATACAACGCCAAGGGGTTGAAAATAGAAGAAATAGAGTATGCCAACTACGGGCAAAAATATCGCATCACATACGAATACAACGATGCCGGAAAATGTATTCGGGAGGTGGAATACGATAACAGAAACAAACCCGTAAGAATAAGAAAATTTGAATATTATCCCGACGGCAGCAAAAAAAAGCAATACAACTATTCGCCCAACGGCAAACTGATAAGCAGTAAGGATTTTGAATATATATTCAATAAATAATTGTGAAAGAATTAGAACAATTGCTACATTTGTTCAAGCCTGTTTCGTTGGAAGAAATGGCTGCAGTTAAACTGATGAACAGGGTGGATACCAAATACATGGTGTCCATCACTGAGTTGGAAAGCATATTGCGGCATCTGCAGGCACATTATTATGTTCAAGTGGTCAACAATGAACATATAATTCCTTATAGTACACTTTATTACGATACCGATGATGTGCAAATGTATATGGCTCATCATAATAAAAAATTGTGCAGACAAAAACTACGCTCTCGAATATACGGCTACACCGAAAATGTTTTTTGCGAAGTAAAACAAAAAAACAATCACGGACGTACCAAAAAGAAACGCATAGCCATCCATAAAGAAGAGTGGCAAAATATGTTGCAACAACCATACATTGTCCGTTTTGTTCAACAATATATACCCTATCCCGTTTCCGATTTAAAGGCGCAGGTGCAAACCGATTTCAAGCGTATCACCATGGTAAACTACGACAAAACCGAGCGTATTACCATCGATACGGATATAACATTTTACAACCATGCCACCTGTAAGCATGCTTTTGCGGGCAATTTGGTTATTATGGAACTCAAACAAGATGCCCGTAAGCCTTCCTTTTTTAAGCAAGTGCTTTTTGACATGCGTATCAAACCGCGTAAAATAAGTAAATATTGCTTGGGTACCATTCTTACCCGCCCGCAAACAAAAGCCAACAGGTTTAAAGAAAAACTATTGTTTATCAATCGTTTGAATAATAATTAATTAAAACAATAATTATGTATAATTTTTTTAACATCCAACAAGATTTTGACCCTTCTATAGCAAGAGAATTTTCCAAAATGCAGGAAATTTCGTCTCCCAATGATATTTTGGGCATCCCGGTGATACAAAAAGAAAGTTTGCTTACCCTTTTGGTTTTGTTCGCATTCAATTTGTTGATATGCTGGATTATAGTACATTTCTTTTATTATAGAAAAAGTCGGCGCACCGATTATTATTTCACCTTTATACTGTTCAGTATAACGGTCTTTTTATTAATGTTTTTGCTCAACAATGTTAACTTGGGCATGGGCTTTGCCTTGGGTTTGTTTGCCATATTCAGCATGATACGCTATCGTACCGAAACAGTGCCTATCAGGGAAATGACTTATTTGTTTGTTATCATCGGCATATCGGTCATCAACGGATTGGCTATGACACACGGATATGTCAATCTATTGATTATAAACGCTTTATTTATATTGCTGATATGGATATTCGATGGTAACAAAGCTTTAAAACACCAGGCTGCCAAAATAATATTATACGATAAAATAGAATTGGTGAAACTCGGAAAAGAAGAAGCGCTTATGGCTGATTTAAAAGAGCGTACCGGCTTGAATATTTTTAAATTGGAAATAGGACACATCGATTTTTTAAGGGATGTGGCATATATCAAAGTGTATTACATACCTTCAACCAATGAAACAAATAGTATAGACAACATGGTAAAATACAAGGAATTCATGGAAAACTAAAGTCTTTATTGATAGATGTTTTAATGGTTTTTAGTATTTTTTTAGTCCAATGTAGAATTGTCCTAAAAAGGGGATGTTTACAAGACGTAACCTCATGGCTACGCCTTTTTTTGTAAAAATGTTTCCGAAAATTTTTGAATTTTCAATGATTTTTTGTATTTTTGCAAAATAAAAGCATCTTATGAACCAAGATAATCAAAATAAGCAAAAGGTTCAGAAAACGCTAAATAATCAGAATGACGCAAATGAACCGATAACCTTTCTTCCTCAGCATGGACATTATCGTCATTTGCGGGTATATCAGGTTACGGAGATGATTTATGATATCACATTTTATTTTACAAAAAAATATCTTAGAAGGGGAGACCGCACCATTGATCAAATGGAGCAAGCGGCTCGCTCGGGTAAGCAAAATATTGCCGAAGGCAACCAAGCCGCTGCCACTTCCGGAGAAACTGAAATCAAACTCACTAATGTGGCAAAAGCCAGCCTTGAGGAGTTACTTGACGATTATGAGGACTATCTACGGGTGCGTAACCTGCAACAATGGGGAAACCAACATCCCCGTTATGAAAAAATGCGACAATATGCCCGCAGTGAGCAAATTAAAAATGAATATGCCGAAAAAGTCCGGCAAATGAACGATGAAGAAATTGCCAACCTGTGCATAACGCTCATCCATCAAGCTATGTATATGCTGCACAAACTATTGATAACCATGCAAGACCGTTTTGTAAAAGAAGGTGGTATCAGGGAACTAATGTTCCAAAGCCGCATGAATTACCGCAAAAAACGAAACACCCCCAACACTCCTGAACCCTGAAAACATAGCAGACAATATACCCCCCCGCCCCCTCCCTCCTTTTTCCTCTCCACCTGCTTTTTTTTGAAAAAAAATATTGCCTTGATTCATTGATATTTCAATGTTTTTATATATTTTTGCAAATACAAAATCAGAAGCCATTGACATGACAGACGAATACCCAAACTTTGACGAGTACATCCGGCAAGGGGAGCCTGATAAGAGGGAAAAAGCAGGCTATTGGCAGACAGCTATCGGCCTTCAGGCGGTGGACGGCTTAAAGGTGTCGAATTACCTGCAAGACACGGCCCGCAAGCACATTGAGGGTGATATTACTATTGACGAGGTCCGCGAACTAGTTAACCAATATTACATTATCAAAAACACTCGCGGTGTCCACGATGATAGCACGGAGGAAGCCGACCGTGTATCGTCGAACATCGTCAAGGTGCTGTCGAGTCCCACCTTTGACTTCAGCACAGGCGGCTACCAGTCGGTGCATCGCCGTGTGTTTGAAGGGGTGATGAAAGATGCCGGTGAGTTACGTACATACGACATCATCAAGAAGGAATGGGTGCTGGAAGGGGATACGGTGCTATACTTGAATTGGGAAGACTTGCGTCGTGCCATTGATTATGACCTAGAGCAGGAGCGTGCATACACCTACAAAGGGAAGAGCCCTGATGAATTGATAAAGCATTTGGCTCGGTTTGTCTCAGGCTTGTGGCAAATACATGCTTTCGGAGAGGGCAACACTCGCACCACAGCCGTGTTTACTATACAATATTTGCGTTCATTGGGATTTGATGTTGACAATGAACAATTTGCCTGCCATTCGTGGTACTTCCGCAACGCGCTGGTACGGGCTAATTACCGTAACGTGAATAAAGGAATAGAATATAAACCTGTGTATTTGGAACGCTTCTTTCGCAATCTGCTATTGGGAGAACAATGGGATTTGCGTAACCGTTACCTGCACATTCATCCCACGACAGAATGGAGCGTACAACCGAATTTGGCTGACCCTACAAGTACCCCCACAAGTACCCCCACAAGTACATCTGTATATATCTTAAATACAGATAGTAAGTTTTATACAAAAAATAATAATATCATTGAATTGGTGCGGGTTGTTGGATATGAGGAAATGAGTCTCAAACAGATGATGGAAGCCAGAATACTTAAAGATAGAAAAAATTTTCTAAATTATCACCTTGAACCAGCCATGAAAGAGCGGTTTATTCGTATGAAATATCCCGACCGCCCCAACCATCCTAGACAGAAATACCTGTTGACGGTAAAGGGCGTGGCTCTATATAATGAATTAACGAAAGTCAAATAGAACACTCCATTATTAGCCTGCTGCAGGAGCAAGCCATACGGACAGCACCAAAATACGCGAACTGCTTCGCGGTGCCCTTACCACCCGCTTTGTTGAAAAAAATATTGCCTTGAGACATTGAATTTTCAATGATTTTTAGTATTTTTGCATTTATAATTTCGGGTGCTCGTTCTGAATATAGCAAGCAGGAGTTGAAAGCATTTTTGGGGAAATTCAGGAAACAAATAGAATCAATAATAAATGGAATTACAAGATAATGCAATGACAGTGCAGGGAAATCTACGTATTCAGTACGTTAGCGACCTTCATTTGGAATTCTCGCAAAATCGTCTGTGGATGGCAAAGCATCCGTTGGAAGTTACGGGTGATATTTTGTTAGTTGCAGGCGACACAGCGTATCTTGATTTGCCGGATTCTAAAAAAGACACTTATTCAGCTTACGACTTTTGGGATTGGGCGAGCAAACATTACAAGCGTGTTATAGTATGTTTGGGCAACCATGATTTCTACGGATATTATGACCTTGCCTCTATGCCAAACGGCTTCTGCAAAGAGATTCGCCACAATGTTCATGCCTACTACAATAGTGTAGTGCATCTTGGCGACATAGATATTGTTGTATCTACTTTATGGTCGAAAATAGAGCCGTACAATGCATTCATGACGGAACGGAGTGTCAGTGATTTCTATCGTATCCTGTATGGGAAACACCGGCTGACAGCCGATGATTTTAACCATGAGCATGAGCGTTGTCTCGCTTTTATACAACAGGCTGTTTCGGAGAGTGTGGCTAAAAAGATTGTCGTTCTCACGCATCATGTTCCCACACAATTGTGTACGGCAGCGGAATTTCAGAATAGTACCATTAATGGGGCTTTTTCTGTGGAATTGGGTAATTTTATAGCCAACCATCACATTGATTATTGGATATATGGTCATTCACACCGCAACATTAAGGCACAGATTGGCGGTACACTCATTTTGTCCAACCAGTTGGGTTACATTTCCCATCACGAGCATCTAATGAACGGGTTTAGCAATTCTGCAATGATAGAAATATAATAACGAAAAAAACAAAACAGAGACAAAGACAATAAAAAGATGATCGAAGAAAATAAAATAGTTATATATCAGAGCGATGACGGACAGACACAGATTGACGTTCGTATAGAGGACGAGACCGTATGGTTGACCGCCAATCAGATGGCAGTACTTTTTGATAGGGATGAAAAGACTGTCAGAAAGCATATTAATAACGTTTTTCGTGAAGGAGAATTGCAGAAAATTAACAACACGCATTTTTTGCGTGTTGATGGCGTTAAGCGACTCTATACGAAAGTGTAATCCAAAGTGCAGAAGTTTTACCAAAGTGCATTTTTTGCACTTTGGAAGAAACGGCTGTCCTGAAAGCCATTGAGTCAAACTTATGTTTTTTTTCTCTCCACCTGCTTTGTTGAAAAAAATATTGCCTTGAACCATTGAATTTTCAATGTTTTTTAGTATTTTTGCAAAATAAAAGCATCTTATGAACCACGATAATCAAAATAAGCAAAAAGTTCAGAAAACGCTAAAAATAGCGAGAAACAAACGAACCGATAACGTTTTTATATACCTATCCTTCCTGCATCTTAAAAAAATAATTTGCAAAAAACGATAGAAATGTAGTATAATTTTATTATTTTTGCAGTTTAAAATTGTTATTCACGAACTAGTTGTCCATGCAGTTGTATAAACATTTAAAGATTTAATCATGGAAACGCTATCTCATTTCCGAACCATAGAAGAACTGGTGAAAGTTCTTGATAGGGAGAAGACCTTGTTCCGCGATATGTTTGAGCGGCGTAAGTCTCTGGCATACCGAACGGACTTTGCTATGGAGATTGTCGACTATAAGCGAGAGAGGATACAGTTTCTAATAGACCATAATGTTATTCATGAGAATGGTGACTTCTTGGAAATGGAGGATGTGTACGTACAATTCTTTGAAGAAGTACTTGACATGAATGAAGAAATCAGTGTTTCTAGTGTCAAAGAATATCTCGATTCGATCAAAGAGAACATCAACTACTATCTTCAAGAGACCAATGAGAATAGAAAGAAACAGTACCAGAGCAATGTACGCAAAACGCTGCGTAGAATCGGTCTGCGGACGCTTAAGAACATCATAGATCTGAAACGCAATGTTGATACCGCATATAAGCAAGAACCGAATTACAAAATCAAAAAATCTCGTTTGGCGAACCTTGATGAAAAACGGAAAGGAATCAAGGTTTTGATACAAGAAAGTGAGAAAATGATTGAACGGGAAGTGGTGTTCTTCAAGATGACTTCTGATTCAGAGATGCAACGCACAATCATGGATGTGAGAAACGATTTCACAGAAGCGGATCACAATCTGCTTGAAATCGAACATCAGATTATTGACTATATCAACCAAATTGAGCAACAAAGTGTTCTGCTCAAGAAGATTCGCAAGATAAAATACTTCAAAGACCAGCTGACATGGAGAGAGGACACAAATATTGTCCGAACAATGGATGATAAAAATCCCCTATGGATGGAGAATAGGCCTTATAATCACATCTTTCTATCGCTTGATATGCTTCGAAGCAGTGAAGATGCCTACAATATCATTCGTAAGATGGCAGGACGAACAATTGTAAGAAGGTTAACACGAACTGAGGCAGATCCGTTGGATGCAATATATATGAATGACAATGTCGAAGAGGTGAATGCCGTAAATATGACTGAGCTTTGGAATGCTTTCAAGGCTCAAGGGAATCACCTTTTCGCCTTTATCAAGGACTATCCATTCAAACAGCAACATACACTGGGTGAACTAATCATACTTTACTGCCAAATGGCCACACTTCATAGCGATGAATTAAAGATAACAGATGACTATTATAGTTTTGACAATATTGAATATGCACTGATTTATGCGAGCTAATACCCAACGTATCTACGAACTATTAAGCAAAGGAGTATTCCTTTCTGTAGACAGCACAGATGTGGAACTGAAACACCTCTATGACGATGTAGAGGAAAACTTTTCCGATTACGAGGCATATTTCCTCGAACTAGGTCTTCGTCTTGAAGCTGGAGAAGGTTATTATTACTTCTCTCGCGCCCAAGAAGGAAAGTTGACTATCGAACAGAAACTTCAAAGTTTTGCTCAATGGGTAGACATCTTGGATTTTTTGAAAACATACGATATCGCTTTCTCCGCAGGTTTCATATTTCGAGGCACACACATATTGGAACGTATTAACCTTGATGTAGAACTTCGTGATAAAGCTCGCAAACTATTTCGCAAGCAGAACACCAATCAAGAAATTGTTGTTAAGCTCATAGGTGAACTGACGGGGATGGGTTTTGCAGAGATTATAAATGAGGAGGATGGAACTTATAAAGTAACGGCCTCCTTTCGATACGCTGAAGAGATGGTGAATTTGATCACTATTTATAATGAAGAGGAGGTTCCTGAATCATGAGACATTTGAACAAGATTATATTCCTGAATAGTGCCAACATTCCTTACGCGGAGGTGATGCTTGATGGCAATGTGCATTTCGCAGGTACCCAAGGCGTGGGCAAAAGCACGGTGTTACGAGCATTGCTGTTCTTTTACAATGCTGATAAGATGCGATTGGGTATCCAACAGGGGCAAAAATCATTCGAGGAATTCTATTTTCGCTATAGCAACTCGTACATTGTTTACGAAGTGAAAACAGAGTTGGGGGCATATAGCATTCTTCTTGGCCGCAGTCAGGGGAAGGCTGTGTTTCGCTTTATTGATGCACCTTATCAGAAAGAGTGGTTTGTGGACAGCGGGGGACGAGTGGAGAGCGACTGGATTCGCATTCGCGAACGCATAGGAAACAAGATTGATATTAGTGCCAAAATTGATACCTACGAGCAGTATCGCAACATCATCTTCGGTAATACCCATGACCGAAGTCATCACTTTGACAAATATGCTCTTGTGGAAAGTTCGAAATATCAGAACATACCGCGATCCATTCAAAATGTGTTCTTGAATAGCAAGTTGGATGCTGACTTCGTTAAAAATACCATCATTCAGTCAATGACCGACATGGAAGATAGCATCCGCCTGTCGGACTATCGCCATTTGGTGGCCGACTTTGAACGCGAGTTCGATGAGATTGATTGTTGGTACAAAAAGGACTCAAATGGTGAAGTTGTTGTCCGCACTAAGGCTAACAAAGTAATTGAGACTTACCGCCTGCTAGTGGCTTTGGAGTATGACATGAAGCAGACGTGGCATCAGTTGAACTTTGTTGTTAGCCATACTCGAGAGCAGATGCCGTTCATTGAGGATGAAATTCACAAACTAGAGGAAAAACTTACAAAAATTCGTGAGAAATTAGACAACTTACAGCAAGAATACGAGAAGGAACACGATCTGTTGACCAAGAAGATAAGTGCATGCGATGTTCGCTTGGGTGATATACGCAAGAAGCGCAAACGGTATGAAGAAATCCGTATTCAAGATATTATCACATTGGATGCGCAAGAGCCTAAATATCAATCGGAAAAAGCACAGAAAGAAAAACTGTTATTAGCACTTCAGGAGCAGTATAGAGATGTAACAGAGAAATACCAGAGGCTTTATGCCGCTATTGACGAGGAATGGAAGACTTTTGAGCTTGCCCAAAAAGAGGAATTACAACGTCAGCGCGATGCCGTCCAGACGGAAAGAGACAAAGGTGCGATAGCACGCGACAAACGGAAAAAGGCTGTCGAAGATGCCTACAATGAATGGCTTGCCGCTTCTGATGAACGGATGGCAATTTTGCAGGAGGAATGTAACCGCACGGACAAACGCTTGTCGGAATTGCAATATTGGCATCCAATGCAGAAGGATATCGATGCATGCAAGGAGGATATCAGCAAACTGTATGTTCAAGAAAAAGAACTCAATAGTCAACTGGTCGTTGCTCGCAATGATTTGAAAGCCATGCGAGGTGAAGGCGAGATGAAACAAGAGCAAACGAAAAGAGAGTTTGCCAGAAAACAGGAGGCTGTACAAGCAGAATTGTCGCAGCTTCAAGAGGAACTGTCAAAGACGGAAGAGACGCTCGTTCGTTGGAAAGGTTCGCTCTACGAATGGTTGACCCAAAACAAAGCTGGTTGGGAGGATAACATTGGCAAGGTGGTGGATGAACAGCAAGTGCTTTATGCCCAAGGATTGGACCCCGAACTTTCTGCTGATGGAAACCTTTTTGGAATTAGCCTCAATCTGAATGCTATACCAGTCCATCATCGAACTCCTGACGAGTATCGTTCATTGCAAAAGCAACAACAAGAGGCCATTGCGGTTAAAAAGAAAGAATGGTCTGACCTTCTGCAACAATGCGAAAAGGAGCTGGAGTCTATCAGTAAGAGTTACAAAGGAAAACTCTCGGAACTTCAGCAGCAGGAAACCAATTTGAGAGTTCGGGTAGAGCAGATTCCCCTGAAGATTAAGGATGCTGAAACCCAACTGCATCAGTTGGAACGAAAGGAAGAAGAACAGATTAAGACTGAACGAGAGAAACGAACCGCAGCCTATAACGAGGCACGTCTCGGTTTGGATCATGAGAACACGAGTCGTGCCCAGCAGAGAACCAAACGAGACAAAGACTTAAATGCTACTGAAAGCGAATACAGGTCAATACTGAAAGAATTGCAAAAACGTTTTGATGATTTCCGTCAAAAGCAAGCCGATGAAAAAACTGCTAGAAAAAAAGATAATGACGAACGCAGACAAATGATGGAACGTCAAGAACGTGACGAGCTAAAAGGCAAAGGAGCTGACACTAACGCCATAGAGTTGTGCCGTCACGACATCACCAAGTTGCAAGATATTCTGAATAAGATTGCCAGTCAGCGTCACTATGTTATAGAATACCGTAAGGATGAAGAGGAACTGTTTTCTCACGAGACGGAATTCCATGATGAGAAACGGAAATTGGAATCCAAAGATACGCAAATCAGGCAATCATACGAAGACAAACGAAAACGTTATGAAGCGGAACTGTCGGAAAATAAAGGATTGTTTAAATCACAAAAAGACACACTTTCTATGATGGCTGATGGCTTGAAGCAATATGAACAGCTTTGTCAGGTTGAAAACATCCTACCAGATTCGTTCCTGCAAGATGACACCCGCTCACAGTCTTCAATGTCTTGTTCTGATTTAGTAGTGCAAATGCGAGGTGTCATCAACAAAAAACGGCAGAAGTCTGATGAGTTGAAACGGACAGTCAACTCGTTCAATACACATTTCGGAACCAACAACACCTTCCATTTCATCACACCACAATATGATGAGGATTATTTGGCATTTGCCCTAAATCTTCAAGAATTTATTGAAAATGATAAAATTGAAGAGTATCGAGTACGAGTCAGTGAGCATTACAACACTATTCTTCGCAGTGTCTCGCGCGAGGTGGGTATGTTGATGAACCATTCAGCTGAAATTAAGGGAATTATCAATGATGTAAACCGCGACTTTCAAGAACGAAATTTTGCAGGTGTCATCCATAGCATCGAATTGAAAGCAGAGGAATCATCCGATAAGATGATGCTCCTGCTTCGCTCCATCCGCGATTTCACAGAAGAGAACTCGCTTGCCATCGGTGAACCGAATCTGTTCTCTGGTAGTGATCGAGATAAGGTGAACGAAAAAGTGGTGGACTATTTGAAGAAATTTATGAAGCAATTGCAGAAAGAGCCTTCACGTACGGAATTGACTCTGTCAGACACATTCCGGCTCCAGTTCCGTGTGCAAGAGAACGACAACAACACTGGTTGGGTGGAGCGAATCAACAATGTGGGTTCCGATGGCACTGATATACTTGTGAAAGCAATGGTCAATATCATGCTGATTAATGTATTTAAAACCAGAGCATCGCGCAAAAATGGCGATTTTATCATCCATTGTATGATGGATGAGATTGGCAAACTGCATCCGAGCAATGTGAGCGGCATACTTAAATTTGCTAACGTTCGGAACATATACCTTATAAATAGTTCACCTATGGGATATAACGCTGATTTGTATAAATACAATTATCTGCTGACAAAGGACGGCAAGTCTCAGACGCACATCAAACGCCTGATGACAATCAATGCATGATGAAGGTTTCGAAGACACTTATAACAGCTCTTCAGAGACTTGTTGAAGGAGATTTTGTAGCGTCAAGTCAATTGAGAAAAGACATGGCAGAGACGTTGCTTACAGAAGGTTTGTTGACAGTTAATTCTCGAGGAAGCCATAGGACTTTCCATGCAATTGACAAAGAGGCTCTACTTCGATTCTTAGAGTCACAATACGAGGAGTTCAGAAATGTATCGGATTCGTCACTTGTAGATAAAGATCAACTAACCCGTTCTGATCAAGCCGTATCATCTGGAAATTCCAAGCTTGTGAAAGTTCGTTCATGCCCTGGTTTTCCGATAAACTCATACGAACCAATCTGTTGTTTGTTGCATGGACAAGATGTCATCGTTTATCCATCAGAGGGAAGTTTCTTGTTTATTGACGATTGGCGAGCATTCTCAATTCCCGAAGAGGTTGTCTTGGTTGGCATCGAGAATATGGAGAACTTTCGTATGATTAGAAAGCAAAGAACGTTATTTGAATCTGAGTTGGGAGATAAACCTCTGCTATTTGTCTCTCGCTATCCACAATCTACCGATCTTTGTCAATGGCTTCAAAGCATCCCTAACCGCTATATTCATTTTGGTGATTTCGACTTGGCTGGAATCAATATTTTTTTGACAGAATTTCAAAAATATCTAGGAGACCGTGCCTTGTTCCTTATACCCTCGGACATTGAACAGCGATTGTCGCAAGGTTCTTCTGTACGTTATAATGCTCAATATGGCAAGTTCCATAAACTTCATTGTTCGGACAAAAACTTGCAGTCGTTGGTTGAGTTGATCAATAAATATCATCGGTGTTATGACCAAGAAGGGTATATAGAAAAAAATAAATAATTTTATAAATCAAACTTTATTAGATTATTTCACCAATTCTTTTTACAAAACAGATTAGATATTTTTAGAATTTTCCATTAATTATTATGGATAATGTTCGAATTTCAACATTACTCACCAAGATAGTATTTAAAAATGCTTTCCGCATAGCCGGCATTTTTCTTGCCTAAAATCTTTTTAATTTTTGTTTCTGCTTCTTCTCGGGAGACTCCGGAGGTAAAAACGCTAATGAGTTGGTCGTGGTATTTTTTTTCGGCACGTCGCTGTCCGATAGCAATTGCATATATTTTTCCTTACGGTGGTGCTGCCCCTTCAGGGCGGATATTGCGAATTGTCGCAAATGCCTCGGACGCTGTCCGAGG
>DBXT01000044.1:9957-51486 GCA_002309615.1 Bacteroidales bacterium UBA1205 | reverse complement strand
ATTACCGCCCTTTCAGGGCGTTGCAGTGCGGTGCGTCCCCGAAGGGGCAGCATGCTATAGCCCAACGGCAACGCCTTGGGCTGTGGTAACGGCAACACAAGTGATAGCAAAGTATTCAACCAAATTATTATAAACGATATCCAATTCATATTATACCAGTTGCCCGATAATGTAAACAACGAAGCAAGGTTGTATTTATTGATTTTTCGGTTGTAAATGAAAAAAATGACAAAAAAAGGACTCAACAATGGAAAAAATGATATTTTTGCAAATTCATACCATAGATAAATCAGGACATGGCACAGCGGAAAAAACTGCAGGCACATATAGTACACTAATATAGTAACTGAAAAACAATATGATAGAAAATAATCGCATAGAATTCAAGCGGGAACTGACAAAAGAACTTGATATTGAAAAAGAGGTGGTGGCCTTTCTCAATTACCGCGAGGGTGGGATTATCTATATCGGCATTGATGATAAAGGAAAACCTATTGGCGTGAAAGATATTGATGATGTAATGCTTAGGATAAAAGACCGTATCAAGGCAGGTATCTCTCCTTCGCCAATGGGACTGTTTGATGTAACAGTAGAGTATGTTGAAGAAGTGCCTGTTATTAAAATATTCGTCTCGTCCGGCAGCGAGAAACCTTATTGTAAAGCCAAGTATGGAATGTCTGAAAAAGGATGTTTTATTCGTGTCGGCACAGCTGCCGAACCTATGACGACGGCTATGATTGATGACCTTTACGCCCATCGTGTGCGTAATACACTCCGAAATATTCGTTCTCCACGAAAAAATCTAACATTCCGTCAGTTACATATTTATTACGAAAGTAAAGGTCTATCGCTTAATGAGCATTTTATGGAAACCCTTGATTTGCTCACCGATGCCGATGAGCCGAACTATGTAGCCTACCTGCTTGCCGACGAAAATAGCACCTCAATCAAGGTCGCCAAATATGCAGGCACCGATAGAGACATTCTGATTGCCAACAACGAACTCGGTTTTTGCTCTCTGCTCAAAGCCACAGATCAAGTTCTTGACAAACTTAAAGTGGAAAACAACGTCAGTAGCAGGATCACCTACAAACATCGTATAGACTCTCCGTTGTGGGATGAGCGAGCTATACGTGAAATTGTTATAAATGCCATTGTACATAACGATTATTATACCAATGAAGTGCCGCCAAAATTCGAGATATTTTCCGATCGTATTGAAATCACTTCTGCAGGTCGTCTGCCAATAGATATGACACAAGAAGAGTTCTTCAGTGGAGTGAGTTCACCACGAAACAAAGAACTTATGCGTGTGTTTCGTGATGTGGATCTTGTGGAATCTCTTGGTTCGGGAATGAAACGAATCGGGAAAGTCTATTCTCTCAAGAACATTTTTTCTTTTTCTACTAATTTCATTCGCACCTCAATACCATTTCACTCACAGAAAACTATCAACAACCCTTACCATGAAATTGTTTTTGGCAATGAAAATGATAATTTTGGCAGTGTAAATCAGATTGAACCTACTAAAAGACAGTTGGATATACTGAATTTAGTTAAAGATGCTGCCAACAAAAATGGCAGTGTAAATGGCAGTGTAAAAAAAGGACTTACCACTAAAGAAATCATTTCCAAACTCAACTTGTCTGAAAGAACTATCTATCGAGAATTGGCGATACTCAAACAGTTAGGGCTAATCCAACGTATCGGTTCTGACAAAACAGGTCATTGGGAAGTTACACCTGCATCAAATGGCAGTGAAAATATAATAGATTAAAACTGGATATAATGAACGAAATCCAATTCATATATCAATTGCCCGAGGAGAGCAAGGGCAGTTTCCGAAATGGAAATAACCACACGATAATTCAGTTATAGAGATTTTTTTCGGCACGTCGCTATTAAATAGCAACTGCATATACTTTTCCATACGGTGGTGCTGCCCCTTCGGGGCGGATATTGCGAATTGTTGCAAATGCCTCGGACGTTGTCCGAGGGTGATAGATCACCGCCCTTTCAGGGCGTTGCCGGGCAGTCGCCCCGAAGGGGCAGCATGCTATAGCCCAACGGCAACGCCTTGGGCTATGGAAACGTCAACACACGTGATAGCGAAATATTCCAACAAAATTATAATGAACGAAATCCAATTCATATATCAGTTGCCCGAGGAGAGCAATGGCAGTTTCCGAAATGGAAATAACCACACAAAAATTCAGTTATAGAGATTTTTTCGGCACGTTGCTATCAGATAGTAAGTGCATATACTTTTCCATACGGTGGTGCTGCCCCTTCGGGGCGGATATTGCGAATTGTTGCAAATGCCTCGGACGCTGTCCGAGGGTGATAGATTACCGCCCTTTCAGGGCGTTGCAGGGCGTCGCCCCGAAGGGGCAGCATGCTATAGCCCAACGGCAACGCCTTGGGCTATGGTAACGGCAACATACCAATAAGTTAGCAATATCGTTGCCAACCATCAATGAATAGACAGAATAGTGCAAATAATTCAAAATGTAGAAGATTCTATAAATGATGTAATCTCAAATATTTTTTAAAATATTGATATTCACTATTTTTTTAAAATGAATTATGTTTGTACTGACGAATTTTATTATTTTCATTAATTTTCGTCAGTATTTTTTTATATCTTTGCAAAAATTTTATCTGTATGGTTGAAAGGAAAAGATATCTGTCAAAACTCATTACACTGCGAGACCGGCATATTATAAAGGTGGTTACAGGCATACGCCGTTGCGGAAAGTCAACACTTATGCAAATGTTCCAAGATTGGTTAAAAAATACGGGTGTGGCTGAAAAATATATCATTGCACTAAACTTTGAGGAACGTGAAAATCAGACACTCTTATCGTGGGAAGAAGTCTATGACTTTATTGTGAACAAACTCTCTAAGGACCGAATGAACTATGTTTTTTTAGATGAAGTGCAGATGGTTCCACAGTTTGAAAGACTTGTGGATGCTTTGTATGTTAAGTCCAATGTGGATTTGTATATTACAGGGTCAAATGCATACCTGCTTTCAAGCGAATTGGGTACACTGCTTTCAGGACGGTATATAGCCATCAACCTCCGACCTTTTTCGTTTTCAGAGTATATGCTCTATTTCTCTGATGATGGAAATACTGACAGATTGTTTCGCCAATATATGAATTCATCCTCTTTTCCTGAAGTTGTCAATCTGTCGCAAACCGCACCGGAGATGGCAAACGAATACCTAAAGTCACTTTACGAATCGGTTGTAGTGAAAGACATTGTGAAGCGTAACCATCTAAGAAAATTTGATACCCTTAAACAAGTGCTGACCTTCATCTTTGATAGTGTGGGGAGTGTTGTATCACCAAACAATATTACTGATGAGCTTCGCAAGACCACAACTGAAAAACTGTCTCATAATACGGTATTGAAGTATTTGCAATATTTTTCGGAATCATATTTGATATACCCTGTAAAATTATACAATATAAAGGGAAAACGTCTGCTTCAAAGCAGTTATAAATATTATGTAGTGGATTTGGGACTTAAAAATATATTGCAAACTAATGCGTATGATGCTGATTTAGGG
Source organism: Bacteroidales bacterium UBA1205 (assembly GCA_002309615.1). Lineage (GTDB taxonomy): Bacteria > Bacteroidota > Bacteroidia > Bacteroidales > WCHB1-69 > UBA1205. Next base: position 47,909 of record DBXT01000044.1, on the reverse strand, counting down.
CACAAATTGGAAAATGTGGTTTACTTCGAGCTTTTGTCGCGAGGTGGAGAGGTGTATGTAGGAAGAACCGATAACGGCGAAGTGGATTTTGTAGTGCAAAAATATGACGGACAAAAAGAATACTATCAAGTGGCATATACTGTTAATGACGAAAAAACACTAAATAGGGAAATCTCGTCATTAAAAAAGATTCGCGATGCCTATCCTAAATACCTGCTCACTATGGATTTTGACAATAGTAATATTGACGGCATACATAAAATCAATGTGATTGACTGGTTGTTGAGCTAATTATTGTGCTGAAATATATCGCATTATGAACATTTGTCTAGAGAATGGGCGGTAACGCCTATGCATACAAATTGCCAATTTAAATGTTTGCTTCTTCTCGGGAGGCACCGGAGCTATAAACGCTAATGATTTGGTCGTGGTATTTTTTCGGCACCTCGCTGTCAGATAGCAATTGCAAATACTTTTCCTTATGGTGGTACTACCCCTTCAGGGCGGATGTTGCGAATTGTCGCAAATGCCTCGGACGCTGTCCGAGGGTGATAGATTACCGCCCTTTCAGGGCGTTGCAGGGCGTCGCCCCGAAGGGGCAGCATGCTATAGCCCAAAGGCAACGCCTTGGGCTATCTTTATTTGTTTTGTGGTTTTTTTTTGTTGTTCATATCAGCAGTTTAGCGGTGTATTTAAAATATGCTGATAATTTCATCCATGCGTATGTCGTTAGCTTCTACAGGCACTTGTTCCATTACTTGAAAGGGGTAGCAGATACCTATGCGTTTTACTTGCGGGTGTAGACTTAAAAAACGGTCGTAATAACCTCTACCCCTGCCCAAGCGGTTGCCTTGTTTGTCAAAGGCGACACCGGGGACAACTATCAAATCAAAATTTCCGTCATAGGGTTTGTTTCGAGGTTCAAGAATATGGAAATCGCCTTCGGCGAAAGCGGTGTTGTCGGCAAGTTCAACGGGAATGATATCATCTCCTACAACGGTAGGCAGTATAATCCGTTTTTGGTATCTCCATTTGTTGATAAATGCGGCTGTCTGCACTTCGTCGGGCAGGGCATAATAGAGCATGACATTGTGTGATAGTACAAAACTTTTGTTTTGTTCCAACAAATGCATTATCTGCATGGAGGTGTTGTCCAACCATGTTTTGTCATATTGTTTTTTTAGTTGTTTGATATGTTTCCGCAGTTCTTGTTTGTCCATATTTATTGTCAAAAGTTTCATAAAAAAACCAAACCGCCTTATGGCGGTTTGGTTTTAATCGGAAAAAATGTAATTATAATTTAAATCCTATGGTAAGCGTGAAAGTTTGATGTTTCATATTTTGTTGGAAATTGCTCAACTTTTCAGCATTGTAGAATTTGTTTTGGTCGTTGTATATCCGGTATGCGTAGGCAAAATCCATAAAGAAATTTTTGGATTTAAACCCTATGCCGCCCGATATGGTGTGTCGGCTGCCGTCTATATTTATTTCTTGTGTATAGGGGTTGGTCATGTAGGCATAGCCCAAACGGAAGGATAGCGGATTTACGTTGAATTCGGTGCCTACTCTAATGGTGTGGGTGGCTTTGTAATAGGATTTTATATTATTGTTTTCCATCTCAAAGTCGTAATCGTTGACATCGGCTTGCAATTGCATGGTAGAATAATCTGTCATTTCGTAGTCCACATTCACGAATCCCCAATTTTTGAACATAAACCCTACATTTGCCATGATTTTGTACGGGGTGATGAGGGTGTAGTTAAAATATCCGTCGGCATAGGTGAATTCATAATTGACGGAATCAACATTTTCTACATGATACATGCTTAAAATTTGTTGGTAGTTGGATTTTACCTTGTTGTAGAACGAAGGTGTGTGGAATCCTACACCTATACGCATAAACGATAGCGGTTGATATATCAAACCGAGTTTTAAATTAACACCCGAACCGTTTTCTTTATAATAGTCTGAAAAAACAAGGGAGTCGTAATGGGTGTTTTCTCCTTCGGAATATATTCTGTTGGAAGTATAGGAGAAGAACGGAATACCCAAGGTAAGACCAATATATAATTGGTCGTTGTAATTGGCTCCGCCGGAGAATATATATTCACCTTTGTAACCTTTGGTGGTTTGGGTTTGTTTTTGATACATTTCGTCATCCACCAAACTGGTGTATTGGTCCGAATATCCGGGAATGGTGTCTATCAGCCAGTGATAATATATTTTATCGGCCAAGGTGTTTCCCATGCCCAAAGAGGAATATTCTCTACCGTTTACCAAAGGTGCCAAATAGTCTATAAAAGAGGAGGTGATACCGTTGTTGTTGTTGTTACCTCTTACCAATGACATGCCGTTGTAATCGCTTGTGTGCACGTAGCCGGTAGCAAATTGGGCCATTTTCCATTTGGTGTTGTTGTGAATATTAAAAGCGAACACCATGCCCAAATTGTCCATGGTAAAACGGTATTTGTTGGCATAAGAAGACGTGCCGTTATAGTCGGAAGCTGTTTTTTTGTAGTGTATGGTGGGTGTGAATGTAAATTCAGACCGTTTGTACAGACCTATTGCGGCAGGGTTAGACTGCGACAGCAGAGAAAAATCGGCACCGAAAGCTCCCATGGAGCCGGCAAGAGACATATAACGAGCCGTACCGAAAGTGCCGTCTTGTGAATAACGATATGCATCACGTTCGTTTTGAGCGTTGGCAGCAATCACTGCTATTATAATTGCGAATGTTAATATTCCTTTTTTCATGGCGAATAATGTTTTATGTTGTGATGGCATTAGTGGCTTCTGTTACCTCCGCTTGAAGAGCGGTTGGATGAGGATGAGGAATGACTTCCCGATGAGGAAGAATGACTTCCCGATGAGTAGGAGTGGCTTCCCGAACTTGAAGAAGAAAAACTTCCCGAAGAAGAACGACTTGTGGAAGAGCTGCTCGAGGAACGGCTGCTTGAAGAAGAAGAACTTCTCGGTGATGAATAGTAACTGCTGCTACCGGCAGGTTTGGAATAAGAGCTGCTACTACTGCCGGAAGGACGAGAGTAGGAACCGCTGCTGCTGTTAGCAGGTTTGGAATAGGAGCTGCTGCTCGAGGAGTTGGAATAAGAGCTACCGCTATTGGTGCTTCTATTATTGTTGTTAGCAGGGGTAGAGGCAGAGCGGGATTGTCCCGAAGTGCTCGGAGTGGTGTAAACATTGCTACGGGAAGTGGAGGTGTTGCTGCTATTGCTGCCTTTTGACGAACTGCTATTGCTATAATTATTGTTCACACTGCTTCTATTGGTGGCGGTGGTATTGGACGGTGTTTGGGTAGCCGTTGTGCTGCCGCTGTTGGTAGCAGGATTGGTGATATTGCGATTGTTATTATTGGTGCCGGAAGAAGCATTGTTGTTGACAACAGAGCTTCTATTGGCTTGTTGTGCAGTGTTGGAGGCCGGTGTTTGCGATGCAGCGGTACCGCTGGTGGCGGTGTTTATATTGCTGCGATTATCTACCCGCGAAGAGGTATTGCTCACATTGTCTGCCGAAACAGCGTTGTTGGTGTTTTTGGCGGTGGAAGCAGTATTGTTAACGCTGTGGCTTATGCCGCTGCGAGCGGCAAAACCGCTTGCCATAGCTGTTTCGTAGCGTTCACCGAAGGAAGAATTTTTGTGTTCTTCGTTATCAACATTGGTGCTGCGACGATCTCCACCATTGGTGATATTGCGGGCAACGGCGTTAATACCCCCTTGTACGGAATTGCGGTGTCCGTAATTGTAGGCATAGTTTCTATCGTGGCTGTTATAGAAATGGTCTCCGTGAAATCCTCCCGGATGCGGTGCATGATGATGGTGGTGATGATAGAATATGTCATAATGAGCGTAGTAAGGACGACTCCAACCCCAACCCCAATAAAATCCGTGATGATAATATGCTGTAGGATAATAGTAAGGACGGTAATACCATGGGTCATCCCACCAGAAATTGTAACCATAGTATATGCTTACACCCCAGCAGGCAGGATTATAATTGTACCAATATTGATTGGTAAAATAGGGATCGTAATATCCCCAGCCATAATCATGTCCGTAAAACCTTCTTAGCCGAGCGGTGTATTCATAGTCATAATAACTATTTTCATCAAAATAATAATTATTATTGGTAATATAAGTGGCATTACCATTTTCGTCATAATAGGTTTCTGTGTTGGAATATACCGGTTGGTAAGTTTCTGCTTGAGGCTCTTCCACTATCGTCTCAATAGGTTCGGTATATGTTTGGGCAACATTTGTTTGAGAAGAAGCGGCTTGTTGTAAATTTTGTTTATGTTGCTGCATCTGTGCTACGGTATAATAACCGTCGTCAAACAAAATATTGTCATTAATGGAGCATGAAACCAGCAGGATAATGATTGTTAATGGAAATATCAATTTTTTCATGGGGCAGCCCTCCTATTCGTTTTATTGTTTTAATATTTTTTAGTACCTTTGCATGTTTTTCATTTTAACGTAAAAACACGACAATTATTATTTATATATATTCAAAAACTATACCAAAAATATGGCAAAGGTATTAACATCAAGACAAGAAAACTATTCACAATGGTATAACGACTTGATAGTGAAAGCGGAAATGGCTGAGAATTCAGCAGTTAGAGGATGTATGGTAATTAAACCGTATGGTTATTCTCTATGGGAAAACATGCAACGAATATTAGACGGGATGTTTAAGCAGACGGGTCATGTGAATGCCTATTTTCCCTTATTTATTCCAAAATCGTTTTTTAGCAGGGAAGCCAGTCACGTGGAAGGCTTTGCTAAAGAATGCGCGGTGGTTACGCATTATCGTTTGAAAACGGATGCTACCGGTAAAGGCATAGTGGTGGATGAAGATGCCAAGTTGGAAGAAGAATTGATAGTGCGACCCACTTCGGAGACCATCATATGGAATACGTACAAGAATTGGATACAATCGTACAGAGATTTGCCTATATTGTGCAATCAATGGGCCAATGTGGTGCGTTGGGAAATGCGTACACGCTTGTTTTTACGTACGGCGGAATTTTTATGGCAAGAGGGGCACACCGCTCACGAGTCGGCAGAAGAGGCATTGCAGGAAACGGAAAAAATGATTAACGTATATGCCGATTTTGTTGAAAAATATATGGCAATACCGGTGATAAAAGGTCGCAAAAGTGCCAATGAACGTTTTGCCGGTGCAATAGATACTTATTGTATAGAGGCTCTTATGCAAGACGGAAAGGCTCTGCAGGCCGGTACTTCTCATTTCTTGGGACAAAATTTTGCCAAAGCATTTGATGTGAAATTTTTAAACAAAGAAAACAAATTGGACTACGTATGGGCTACCTCCTGGGGTGTGTCTACACGATTGATAGGCGCTCTTGTGATGTCGCATTCCGATGATAACGGATTGGTATTACCGCCCAAAATAGCACCTTTGCAGGTGGTGATAGTACCCATTTATCGTGATAAGGAGGGCTTGGAAAAAGTGTCGAAAGTAGCACAAGATATCAAAGCACAATTGGAACAATTGCATATCAGCGTAAAATACGATGATAGAGATTCTTTGCGTTCAGGAGAAAAATTCAATATTTATGAACTCAAAGGTGTTCCGGTAAGAATTACCATAGGACCTCGCGATTTGGAGCAAAACCAAGTGGAAATATGTCGCAGGGATACATTGGAAAAATCGAATATGTCATTGCAAGAAGTAGGGAATGCCATACCGCAATTGTTGGAAGATATTCAAGAGAATATATTCCGCAAAGCTAAAAAATTCCGCGATGACCATATCATCAAAGTGGATACATGGGAAGAATTTGAAAAAGCAATAGAAAAAGGCGGTTTTGTATCGGCACACTGGGACGGCACTACCGAAACAGAAGTGGCTATTAAAGAAAAAACCAAAGCCACCATCCGTTGTATTCCTTTCAACAATCCTCAAGAAGACGGCAAGTGCATACTTACCGGCAAACCTTCAAAAGAAAGAGTGTTGTTTGCAAAAGCTTATTAAGGCAAACAGATTATTAGATATAAAGGGACTAAAAGTCCCTTTTTTTAGTAAAACAATCATTCCGGCAGATATCAAAAAAAGTATTATCTTTGTACTTATAAAATTTCAACCATGAACATTATCACTTACAATGTAAACGGAATAAGGTCAGCTGCGTCAAAAGGATTGTTGGAGTGGGTAAAAGACGCTGCTCCTGATGTGCTGTGTGTGCAAGAAACGAAAGCACAACAAGACCAAATGCCCGCTCTTATCTTTCAAGAAATGGGTTATCACTGTTATAATTTTTCGGCACAAAAAAAAGGCTATAGCGGAGTGGCTATATTCACCAAGCAGGAGCCCGATAAGGTGGTAGTAGGCATGAATATGCCCTCCTATGACAATGAAGGCAGGTTTTTAAGAGCGGATTTCGGACCTTTGTCTGTGGTGAGTGTGTATCATCCTTCCGGTAGCAGCGGAGACGAAAGGCAAGCTTTTAAGATGCAATGGCTGGAAGATTTTCTACAATATATCACCGCCTTGAAACAAGAACGTCCTTATTTGATTTTGTGCGGAGATTACAATATATGCCACAAACCTATAGATATACACAATCCTGCAGGGCATGTGAATACATCGGGTTTTTTGCCGGAAGAGCGACAATGGATGGATAGATTTATTGATAGCGGTTTTATTGATACCTTCCGCTATTTTAATCAAGAGCCGCAGCAATACTCTTGGTGGAGTTTCAGAGGCGGGGCTAAAGCCAAAAATTTGGGATGGCGTATAGATTATAACATGGCAAGCACCAATTTGGAAAATACGCTTAAGCGTTCGGTTATTTTGTCAAAAGTGAATTTTTCCGACCATTGTCCTGTATTGTTGGAAATAGATGAACGGGCAATAAAAAGATAGGTCGGATTTGTACCCCCCCGACATCGCAATATGGAGTGAATAAAAAAAAATAGTGTACCTTCGGCACACTATACCATTTACTTTCTTTACAAATAAACGCAAACGTGCAGTATGCACGTTATTTTATAACTCTATATAAGCGTTAGCGTAATATGGAGTAAAAAAGTATCCTATCACATGGCGTGCCGAAGGCACGTTACTATTCCTTATTAGGAAAGTAAGGTGTATCTATGGTAACACGCTTTTTTATGAGAAAATCCCGATATTTATTGACAGGAGTTTGACCTTTGCTGCAACAATCAGGAAACGAATGAGGTATGATAGTAGCATGCTTTCGGGATATCCTATTTTTTTTAACTCCACACTGCGACCTTCGGTCTTGTATGGAGTTGGTAAAACGGTGAGTATATTTTCTTTTTTCGGCCTGCTTTTAAATAGACCGAAAATAGAGAAACTTTGCCGGAAATATTTGGATATCAATCAAGGCAGAGCAATAAAAGATAATAAATCATCACCCGTTATTATCTTTTACATCCAGTACGTCTCGCAATACGTTGCCTAATAGCATGAAACAGAGTACTAATAGCATAATGGCTATTCCCGGAACGATGGCCAAATAGGCATAGTCGAGGATAATATAACCATAGTTTTCTTTAATCATGGTTCCCCAAGAGGGCATGGGTGCTTGTACGCCTATACCCAAGAAGCTAAGGCTGGCTTCGGTAAGTATGGCAGAGGCGAAATTGGCAGCGGCTACCACTATGATAGTGCCTGTGATATTGGGTAATATATGTTTGAATATAATGCTGATATTTTTAAACCCCATGGCTTTGGAGGCTTCCACATATTCTTTTTCTCTCAACGATATCACCTGTCCGCGTACCACACGGGCAATATCCACCCACATGGTAAGTCCGATAGCGATAAAAATTTGCCAGAAGCCCGTGCCCAAGGCAAAACTGATGGCTATCACCAGCAGCAGGGTGGGAATAGACCATACCACATTGATAAACCACATGATAAAATCATCTACCTTTCCTTTATAAAAACCGGCAATAGCTCCTAAAAAGATGCCTATAAGAAGAGCAATAAACACGGACACAAAACCGACGGAAAGGCTTACTCTTGCTCCGATAATAAGTTGGCTGAGCACATCTCTTCCATACCGGTCGGTTCCTAAAATATAGGTTTTTGTATGGATTTGTTTAGTTGCCTCTTGTTGTAATTGTGCTATGCTTTTGCTGATTTGTCCTTGGGAGAGGGTGTTGAAAGTGCATACATCATGGTTGGTAACTACGGGAGTGCTTTCGTCCAAGGCATATACTACATCTGCCAAATGATAGGCTTCTCTGTCATAAGGCGCCGGTTCGTTGAGTCGATATACAATCAGGCTATCTTTTTCAATAGTATAATTGCTTATTGCTACGGGAATGCAATCGTTGGGTTGTCCGAAAAGCATTTTGCGGATAAAATGATAATGCGGTACATCGTGATTTTTTTTGACAGACACCATTTTTACCTTTGCCATGGGTTTTTGCAACCGAATTTCCAATATTTGTTCATTGGCATAAGGAGTGCTGTCGGGGGTGATAGCATATCCTAAAACGGCGATAACAGAGAGTATGCCTATAAAGATAAGAAAAGCCATACCTTGTTTGTTTTTGCAGAATTTTCGCCATGCAATAGCACTTACCGATTGTGCTTTATATCGGGTTTTATTTTGAAAAAACAAACTCATGACTATCTATCAGCAATTACTATTGTTTTACTATTTTTTGAGTTTTGTTATTGCATTTAACTATATATACGCCGGCAGATAAATTTTCCAAAGAAATGATACCGTTATGATTGCTAACGGGAATGTTTTGGATGAGTTTGCCGGTAATGTCGTATAAATAGGCAGTGGTGTTGTCAAGGTCGGCAATATAGATGTTTGCTTGGGAGCAAGCCGGATTGGGATATACTCGCAAGCAGTTGTCGGATTGGGCATATTCATCTATATTTACATGGTCAAAATCGGCAGTGTTAACCATTTGAGCTCCGTAGGCTAACTCTACATAGTTAATATAGTTGTTGTTATTGGAGAGCACTACATAACTTTTACCTGATTTGTGAACGGGAATGGAGAAAGTACCGTGAGATAAGGCACCGAAGTAATAGTCGGCGTTGCCGGTGGTTTTGCCCGATTTAAAATTGGCGATATCGGCTTCGCTTACCACGTAAGCATTAACAGCGGCTTTGGTGGAAGTGCGTTCGTAGAAAGAAGATTGCTGTCCGTCAACGGGATTGGTGCCGGTGGTAACATTGGTTGCATCAATAGTGATTTGCAAGCTATGGTCGGCCTCGTATTCGTTTTGACCGGCAGTGATATTATTTCTACTTGCAGTAGCCTCACTCGGGAATATAAATGATATTGGATATTCTTTTTTTGCTATGGTGTTGGCGGAAGCTATCAATTGATATACCTTGTTGGATTCGGTAGGGAAAGATCCGAATTTGGGATGGTATATTTTCATATAATATTTTTTACCGGTACCCAGTTTTACGTTTATTTCTCCTTGGGAATTGGTCCACAAATAGCCTGCAGACATGACATAAGCAGTTCCGTGTTGTGTATTGGTGGAATACAAATTCACTCTGGCACCGTCTACGGGCACACCAGAAGGGTCGGTGACGGTAAGTTTCAAGGTGCAGGCTGAGGATTTGGAATAGGTGGCAGACATATTGTACAGGTATCCGCTGGGCACATATCCTTGTACCAAGGAGCTGTTCCAACCGTATCCGCCGTTGGCTTGCATATTGGTCATACCCCAATAATAGGGTCTTCCTTCGGAGCATCCTCCGCGGAAAAATTCAAAATGATGCCATACGGAATCACCGCCATCGTGTATGGCTGCCCACACGTGGTCATCACAAAAATCGCCGACATGTATGCAAGGAATGAGCGCCGTACGTGCAGCGGCAACTACCAACAAAGCATCTTCGTGGCAATTGCCCACATGTTTCCATGCAATGTGGTTGGGCTGGGACGGACGGTAGTCATCGCTGGAGGTAACATCTTGCGGAATACAGCGGGATGCCCAGTTGCCCAATATATCTAAAGCACTTTGTGAGGCGTAGAAATTACGATTGAACAAATAGATGGTAGGGTTTTCATTCCACAAATAGGTGGGCATTTGCATCACCTGTCCAAAACGAGGAATGGTGTCTATGCGAATAGTATCGTAATCACCATTGGAATTCACCACTTTATATCCCCAAGTATTTACGTTGTTGTAACTGCGGTCTGCGGTATCGGCAGGGTTGACGGCTTGGGAGTAGTTGTTCCATAAATAGTCTCTCCACATATAACCCCATGTGCGTTGAGAGCTAATGGAAGTCAAATTATCGGAAACATATACGCCTTCTTGTTCTATTTTCGGCATTACAATAAATTCGTAATAGTAATATTTATCCACGCTTCGCCAAATATAGTTGCTACCTTGTTTAATGCAATATTCGGTGGTGGTGCTCCAATCGCCGGAGGCGGTGTCTCCCGATTCCACCAAGCGGACGTATTTGAGGGAGTCTGCGGAAATATATATCAATTCAGCATTGTGGATTAAATAGTTCCAATCGTTGGCAAAGCGGGAAGAGTTGAGCACTTCTTTGGGCAGATAGGTGAGCACATAAGCCACTTCGTCTAAATATTTTTTAGGGGTGGCATTGATTAAATTAACCATTTTGGTACGCATGCTTTCATTGGCTTGATGAAAACGGAAGCGTAAATCGTATTGAAGCCAGGACGGAACGCGGTTAATAGCATTTTCTATATTGGTGCTTAACGTACCCAAATGAATACTGTCTTCGGTAAAGGTATTGTTTTCTACTGCAAAAATAACCGATTCTCCCGGAGCCAACAAACGTTTTCCGTTCATATTAACTTTTTGCATAGCGTTGGTCCGCCATGGCGACGTTGCTATATATTGTGCTTGCGGCAGAGCTATTCCTTCCACCATTTCGTTGGCAACAACAGAAGGATTTTTTATGCCGGCAATGCGATCAACACTTTTTTCTATGGTAATGTTTTGAGCGTGAATACTTGTACAACACAAAGTTACGATAAATAAAAAAATAATTCTTTTCATGTTCCAAATGCTTAAGATTAAATTATACGTATCATTTTTATGATATATTTTAATGTGCAAAGATATAAAAAAAAATAAAGCAAATATCAGCATAATATGTGTTTTGTAAAATTAAAATGTTACTTTTGCCGTATTCAAATATCAGCATAAAACAAAAAGAAGAAAAAGATAACAAGCCGAAAAGAGCGTGAGAAACGCAATTGATTAGCATAAAAATAGATAGGAATGAAGTTGTTAGTAGATAAATTACTTGCCAATCATACCTTACCCGATGAGGAGATGAACCTGCTTTTGGCAAGCGACGGGTCAGTGGATGATTATTTGTATGAGCAAGCACAAAAAGTCAGGAGAGAATATTATGGTAACGATATTTATATTCGCGGCTTGATAGAAATGAGTAATTATTGCCGGAACAATTGTTACTATTGCGGTATAAGAGCATCCAATACGGAAGTATCAAGGTATAGGCTTACAGCAGAAGAAATATTATCCTGTTGTGAACAAGGCTACAATTTAGGCTTTAGAACCTTTGTGTTGCAAGGAGGGGAAGATATGTATTATATCGATGACGTTATGGTGGATATCATTTCCGGCATACGCAACAAATATCCTGATTGTGCCATTACTTTATCGTTGGGAGAACGCAGTTACGATACCTATAAAGCTTATTTTGACGCAGGAGCCGACAGGTATTTGTTAAGACATGAAACAGCTGATTTTCAACATTATAGCCAAATACATCCGCAGAATTTGTCGGCGGAAAACAGGCAACGATGTTTATACGATTTAAAACGTATAGGGTATCAAGTCGGAACCGGTTTTATGGTGGGATCTCCTTATCAAAAAACGGAACACTTGGTTAAAGATTTAAATTTTATAGCACAATTACAACCGCAAATGGTGGGTATAGGTCCGTTTATTCCGCATCATCAAACACCATTTGCTGCTTTTCCTCAAGGAAGCGTAGTTCTTACATTGCGTTTGATAGCTGTATTACGGCTTATGCTGCCGGCAGTGCTTTTGCCTGCTACTACGGCATTAGGAACACTTGATCCGTGCGGAAGAGAAAAAGGTATTTTAGCAGGGGCAAACGTGGTAATGCCCAATTTGTCACCTGTGTCTGTCAGAAAAAAATATCAAATTTACGACCATAAAATTTGTACCGGTGACGAAGCCGCAGAATGCAGGTTTTGTCTTCAAAGAAGAATAGAATCCATCGGATGCCGAATAGTGGTGGACAGAGGTGACTCAAAACTATTGTCAAAAAAATAAGGAAAAACTATGGCAGAACATAATGATATAGGAAAATACGGAGAGCAAAAAGTATGCGAATATTTAGCGGAACACGGCTATGAAATACTTGCAAACAATTGGCATGTAGGAAGTTATGAAGTTGACATTGTGGCTGTCAAAAATGGTATTTTGTGTTTTGTGGAGGTAAAAACACGTACGTCAGCCTATTTTGGGGCACCGGAGGTGTTTGTTACCAAAACAAAGCAAAAAAATATTATTGCCGCAGCGGATAAATATGTTTCCATACATCACCGCAGCGAAGAAATACGTTTTGACATTGCATCGGTATTGATACAAAATAAACAAACATCCATACATTACATACCGGATGCTTTTCGAAGCAGTTGGAAAAGAAAATAAGCGTGGCATATCGGGGCGATAGCGTGCGATATGCAAAAAAAGTGTTATCTTTGCAAATTATGCATTTATAATTAGCATGAACATGAAGTTATTAGAAGGGAAAACAGCCTTAATTACAGGAGCTTCTAAGGGAATAGGAAGAGAAATTGCCACAATTTTTGCTCAACACGGGGCACATGTGGCTTTTACCGACTTATGCGAAGATGAAAATGCTTTGTCCTTAATGCAGCTATTGGAAAATGAGGGGGTAAAACATGCGTTTTATGTTTCCGATGCTTCTTCTTACGAAGATACCATACGCATGGTAGAGCAGATGTATGCAGATTTCGGTGCTATAGATATTTTGGTCAACAATGCCGGGATTACACGCGATAATTTGCTTTTACGCATGAGTGAAGATGATTTTGACAAGGTGATAAACGTCAATTTAAAATCGGTGTTTAATTTAATAAAAGCGGTGCAGCCGATTATGCTTAAACAACGGAAGGGTTCAATTATCAATATGAGTTCAATAGTAGGCTTGGAAGGCAATGCGGGACAAGTAAACTATGCTGCTTCCAAGGCCGGTATACTGGGCATTACCAAAAGTGTGGCCCGAGAATTGGGAAGTCGTAACATACGATGCAACGCCATAGCCCCCGGTTTTATAGATACAGCCATGACTCAACAGCTCAAAGAAGAACTCCGCACAGCATGGATACAGAATATTCCCTTGCGAAGAGCGGGCACAGTGAGAGATGTAGCCGATACGGCAGTATATTTGGCAAGTGATTTATCTTCATATATTACAGGACAAGTGCTCAGCTGTGACGGAGGCATGCACATGTAAATTAAGAGGTATGAATACGAATAGCAAATTGTGGAAAATAGCTTTTAAATGGGGTGCTTTGGCAGCAGGAGCAGCCATGGTTATAAATATTATTGATAAATATTGCATACATGGCGGTCCCGAATGGACAGAACGGCTATTTGTGCCGGTAACATTGGTGGAGATAGTGGTTTGTATATATTTTGGCATTAAGGAATATAGAAGCAAAAAACAAACAGAAGAATTTTTGTTCTCCGACGGAATATCAGTAAGTTCTTTAATGATATTGTGTTACGGAATCATCTTTTCGCTATATTTCATAGTGCTTTCACAATGTGTAGACAAACAGCTTGTTGACAGATACAAACATCAGCAAATAACCAAAATAGAGCAAAGCAGCCATTTACAAAGCGATAAAGATGCGGCAATAGCTAGTTTGAAAAATGCCACTTTAGCGTCGTTGTTGTTAGGGAATTTTTTGCAAATGATGATATTTCCGTTTACCATAGCATTGTTTCTATCGGTAGGCATGCAGCGAAAGCATAAACTAATAAATAAAGAAACCGAAAAGCAAGCAATAGATATAGATAACGCAGATAAAATATAAACAAAATGGATATTTCAGTAGTAGTACCATTGTTAAACGAAGAAGAATCGTTAACAGAGCTCACATCATGGATAGAACGAGTGATGGAAGAGAACCATTATAGTTATGAAATAGTGATGGTAGATGATGGTAGCACCGACGGCTCTTGGAATAAAATAGAGCAGTTGCGTGCACAAAATGAAAACATTAAAGGCATCAGATTTCGTCGCAATTACGGAAAATCTGCCGCTTTGAATGTAGGTTTTGAACATGTGCAAGGCGATGTAGTGATTACTATGGATGCCGACTTGCAAGACAGCCCTGATGAAATACCGGAATTATACCATATGATAAAAGAAGAGAATTACGATTTGGTATCGGGTTGGAAAAAAGTGCGTTATGATTCTAAATTAGCCAAAAACATTCCTTCCAAATTTTTTAATTGGACCACTCGTCGCATGTCACATATATCTTTGCATGATTTTAATTGCGGACTTAAGGCCTACAAAAAAGAAGTGGTGAAAACCATAGAAGTTTACGGGGAAATGCATCGCTATATTCCTGTGATAGCCAAATGGGCAGGATTTAATAAAATAGGGGAAAAGGTGGTGCACCATCAAAAACGGAAATTCGGTGTTACCAAATTCGGTTGGGATAGATTTATCAATGGATTTTTGGATTTGGTATCCATTACTTTTGTCTCAAAATTCGGCAAAAAGCCCATGCATTTCTTCGGATTGTGGGGAACGATATCGTTTTTAATAGGTTTTGGAATTACTATATGGCTTATAGTGGAGAAACTTATTAATCTTTCCCGACATGTGGAATATTTCCGTCAAGTTACCGACCAGCCGTTGTTTTATTTGGCTTTATTGGCAATGATATTCGGTTTAATGTTGTTTTTAGCAGGATTTTTGGGAGAACTTATTTCCAGAAATTCCAGCGACAGGAACAAATATATTATCAAACAAAAAACAAATAATTACAACGAATAAACGTATGGAAGGCAAAAAAAAGGTGGTGATATTAGGCAGTGCATATCCTTTGCGAGGAGGAGGTATAGCTACTTTTAACGAACGCTTGGCACAAGCGTATACGGATAATGGTTTTGATACGGAAATCATCACCTTTAGTTTGCAATACCCGTCTATATTGTTTCCCGGAAAAACACAAATATCCACAGAAGAACCTCCTAAAGGATTGAAAATAAAAGTAATGGTTAATTCCATCAATCCTTTTAACTGGATAAAAGTGGGCAGGTATATTAAAAAAATGCGGCCGGATATTGTAATAGTAAGGTATTGGATACCTTTTATGGGTCCTTGTTTGGGAACCATAGCTCGCATAGTACGTCGTAATAAGCACACCAAAGTGGAAGCCATAGTGGATAATATACTTCCGCACGAAAGAAATTTTTTAGATACATTTCTGTCTTCTTATTTTGTAAGAAGTGTAGATGGTTTTATTACCATGTCAAAAAGTGTGTTAAACGATTTAAAACATTTTACTTCCACCAAGCCTATAGCATACACCTTACATCCGTTGTACGATAATTTCGGCACGTTGATTCCGCAGCAACAAGCTTTACATGAATTGCATTTAGACCCGAATTATAGTTATGTTTTATTTTTCGGTTTCATACGCGACTATAAGGGTTTGGATTTATTGATAGAAGCTTTTGCCGATTCAAAATTGAGGACTATGCCGGTGAAATTGTTGGTAGCCGGAGAGTTTTATGTCAAAGAAGATAAATACTTGCAGCAAATATCTCGTTTGCAATTGGAAGACAAGGTGGTGTTGCATACCCGTTTTATCCCCAACGCACAAGTATCACTGTATTTTAGTGCGGCACATTTGATAGCACAACCCTACAAAAGTGCTACCCAAAGCGGGGTTACACAGATAGCCTATCATTTTGAAAAACCGATAGTTACCACCAATGTCGGAGGCTTAGCCGAAATAGTGAGTGACGGAAAAGTCGGTTTTGTGGTCAATCCCGATAGTGAAGAAATAGCCCAAGCCATTATACGTTTTTTTGAAGAAAACCTTTATGATAGTTTTCATGCGGCTATGCAAGAAGAGAAAAAACGTTTTAGTTGGGATGTAATGGTAGATACCATTAATAAAATAAGTCTTGAATAATTTTTCAATACCTTATTCCACCATTTTATAAGCAAAAGAATGTACCGATGAACGTATGTTCATTTGGGTGATCTTGTTATTGTCGGCAGAAGGATTAACTCTGTTGGATAAAAATATGTATATCAAATCGTAACGTGGGTCTATCCAAATAAACGTGCCGGTAAATCCGCTATGACCATAGCTAAGAGGAGAAGCTGCGGAACAGCACGGACTGGGCATTTTTCCTCTGGCTGGTTTGTCAAATCCCAGCCCCCTTCTGCAATTGCTTTCTTTAGGAAAATAATAATCGGTAAAAGTTTCTACTGTTTGAGCTTTTAAATAGCGGTGTCCCTGATACAGTCCTTTGTCTAAAAGCATTTGACATATTGCCAAGAGGTCTTCGGCGGTGGAAAATAATCCTGCATGACCGGAAACGCCACCAAGCATGGCGGCTCCTTGGTCGTGAACGTAACCGCATAACAACTGCTTGCGGAAGAGGGTATCGTTTTCAGTAGGGGCTATCATGTTTTTGGCTATTTTTTTCAAAGGGTTAAAAGTGGTGTTTTCTAATCCCATAGGTTGGTAAAAGTGTTGATTTACATATACATCCAAGGTAACCCCGCTCACTTGTTTTACTATGGCCGCCAAGAGATAAAATCCCAAGTCGCTATAAAGATAGTTATTGTTTCCTTTTAAAGCACATTGGCTTATTCTTAAAGAAAGGGTGTCTTCAAAATCGGTGCGTAAATACAAATTATCGGCCACTTGTATGGCATATTCGGGAGAATAGTTTTTTTGCCACCATTCTTCTTTAAAAGAATAATCTTTGTTAAGGGTTTCTTTGTAAAAAGGTATCCAGGCTTGAAGCCCTGCCGTGTGAGTGAGTAATTGGTAAACTTTAATGTTTTCCTTGTTGCTGCCTTTTAAATAAGGCAGGTATTTGCTGATTTTATCGTTAAGATTGATTTTATTTTCTTCATAAAGTTTCATCACGGCAAGAGTGGTAGCCATTACTTTGGTCACCGATGCCAAATCGTAAACGGTGGAGGTATTGGTTTTACATAAGTCGTTATAAGAATAAGTGCCATAGCATTGATTGTAAAGAATATGTTTACCTTGTGCTATAATGATATTGCATCCGGGAAAGGCATGTTCGGCAATGGCATTATTTATAATTTCGTCAATTTTGGTTTTATAAAAAACATGATTTTTCTCATGGGCGTTTTTCTTATTGGTTTCAATGGTGATACCGGTATTGTATGCGAATTGGTTGAGGTCTATGGGTAAATGTCCTTTTATGGGTTTTACTCCGCAAACGGCTTCCGCCAGTGCTTTCTCCGCTATCTCCGTAGGATGATAGCCTATGGCTATGGCAGCAAACCTATCGGCAAAAGGCAATTCGTTAATAGCATAAGGATTGGCAGGAAGTAACAGCACTACAGGCACAGTACCGGAGGTGAGAGAGTCTAATAGCCGTATTGTTTGCTCGTTCATGCCATATCGTTTTTGCGGATATTGGGTCAAATTTGACAAGCTTACTATTATATAATCTGCCTCTTCTTTCATTTTGTAGATTTCCTCTTTTTTTTGCATCAAACTTTCTTTTGCTTCTATTATGCTGACATTCAGATGTTTGTTAAAAACATCTATCATGGCTTTGGAGGAAGATTTTGCTTCTCGCAAGTAGAGGCCTTGTTTTTTGTGATTTAACGGGATAATATTATTTTGATTGTTCAATAATGTGATGGATTTCTCCATTAATTGTTCATTCAATTCGTTGATAGCATTCACATTGATGTTTTTATAAGTATTGATATTATCCACGTGTATAGGATTCGGGATAACATATTTTTCTTTCATTTTCAATACTTTCATGCATTTTTTGTTAATATCATCAATGGTAAGTCTGCCATCCAGCAAAGCTTGTTTTATAGCCATGGAAACCATTTCATAGTCGGCCGGTAACAGCAACATGTCGGCGCCGGCAATGAGGCAGCGTACTTCCAGTTCTCCTTGCGGATATTGTTTAACTATGCCGCCCATTTCCAGTCCGTCGGTGAATATTATGCCGTCAAAACCCATGGTATCTTTTAAAAGGGAGGTGGTGATATAGGAAGAGGCGGTAGCTATGGCAGTAGTATCAAGGGCTTTGACAAACAAATGCCCCACCATCACTGCATCTACATGGTTTTTAATTAATTGAACGAAGGGATAAAATTCTATTTTTTTAAGTCTGTTCAATGAATGAGCAATAACGGGAGCGTCTTTGTGTGAATCAATTTCAGTATCTCCGTGTCCCGGAAAATGTTTGGCACAAGCCATTACGCCATTATCTTGCATGCCTTTGGCATAAGCAATGCCACATTGTGTTACCAATTGGGGATTGGCACCAAAAGAACGGCTGTTGATAACGGGGTTTCGAGCATTGTTGTTCACATCCACGCAAGGAGCAAAATTCACGTGTATGCCTATTTGTTTACATTGTTTGGCCATAAGGGCTCCCATTTGGTATATAAGAGCAGTATCGTTGCCGGCGCCTAATGCCATTTGACGCGGGAAAGAAGGAATGCTGTCCAACCGCATGCCCAGTCCCCATTCTCCGTCTATGCCCACAAGAAGAGGAATGTTGCTTACTGCCTGCAACCGGTTGGTAAGATTGGCTTGGCGGCAAGGACCTCCTTGAAAAAAGCACACGCCACCTACTTGGTAGTCATTCACATATTGCACCAAATTCTTACAATACGCTTCATCCTTGTCGGAATGCGCTCTTATCATCATCAGCTGGGCTATTTTTTGGTCCAAATCAAGCGTTTGAAATACCGAATCGGCCCATGATGGTTGCGGGGTGCCGGATGTTTGAACACTTGCTGCCGAAAAACACAGTAAAGATAATAAACAAAGAAAAATAATACGACTATATTGTTTCATGTTGCATACCTGATTTATAATATGCAAAATAATACAAAATATTTTCTCGGAAAGTAATGTCGCTCACGAAATTTTTAACATCAATTTGTGAGTAAAGAAAAGCAAATTAAAGGCCTTTTTAGGACAACAAAAAACAAAATGGATGTGTTTATTTACTGAAGATATTGAGTAAAATCCACTTCTTCCTCCATAAAATTGGTACCTTTACCGGTATTGGGGTTAATGGTGAGCCAATCTATGGTTTCGGTGTTTAATTCATTATCAATATAGCAGTGAACCACCACGTTCCCGTTATCAAAATGGTCGATAACCACCGTGGGTGCTTTGGAATAGTTCTGTGCCATTTGTAGTATTTGACGTTCATTGTACAAAGTTCCTTCCGGTAAAGAAGGAAGGGTGTCGTATATCACGTCGGAATCAGGGGTATCGGTTGCGGGCATGCCGGCGTTTTCGTTATTTTGGCATGCTGATAATGCAAGCATTATCAATAATAATATTTCTATTTTTTTCATCGTGTAAATAATTTAAATTAAACATTAAAATGAGCAAAAACCATTCCATAATATAGTGGCAATCAATACGAATCATTTTTATAAAAAATGCTTGTTAAAACAAGTTTCTAACAACAAGGAAATAGAAGGATAGGTGTTGTTAAAAAAAGTTTGCAAATCGGATTTATCCAGCCATGTCACCCGGGTGATATGTTCTTCTGTTTGAGGAGTAGCTTGTTCTTCGGGAGTGTTTTGCATAGTATACCAATGGGTTTGCTTAAGAACCAATTTCGGGCAGCCTTCTTGCGGGAAAATATGATAGGTAAATCCGGCGTCTTGCAATATTTTCAAATGTTGAATACCTGTTTCTTCCTGCACTTCCCGTATAGCTGTTTGCGTGTCGGTTTCCCCTTGTTCTACATGTCCTTTGGGCAAATCCCATTTTCCTAAGCGTTCAATTGCCAATATTTTATTTTTTGAACATACTATTCCTCCTGCCGCTTTTTGAAACGTAAAACATTGCTTTATGTCCTCCAGTAACATTTCTGCCTGTTTTAACATATCACATATTATTACCATATTTTGTTTGGTAGCAATAAAATTATCAATAACGGAAGAAACGGATTTAATTTGGTTGTAATACAGAAAATTACCTTCCAAAGAAGTAACTTCGGTTTTTTTTATTACTTCTATAAAGTTATAATTGTAGAAAAGTTTGTATATTTGCATTCTTAAAAATTTAAGTAGATAACGTATGGAATTAGCAAAAAATTGTGCAAAAAATTTATTGTCCATTAAAGCAATAAAACTCAGTCCGAACCAGCCTTTTACATGGGCATCAGGGTTAAAATCACCCATATATTGTGATAATCGTAAAACATTATCGTATCCTGATATGCGCGCTTTTATTCGTGACGGATTGGTTTCGATTATTCGTAGATATTATCCCGATGTGCAAGTGATAGCCGGAGTAGCCACAGGAGCTATTGCTCAAGGTGTATTGGTGGCACAGGAATTGGGTCTTCCTTTTATTTACGTACGCAGTGAAGAAAAAAAACACGGCCTCACGAATAAAGTGGAAGGTGTTGTCAATAAAGGAGATAAAGTGGTTGTTGTAGAAGATTTGGTATCTACTGGTCAAAGTAGTTTAAATGCGGCACAAACTTTGCAGGATATGGGTTGTAATGTGTTGGGCATGGTAGCAATATTCACTTATAATTTGCCTATAGCATCCCAGCGTTTTGCAGAGGCCAAATTGGATTTGCACACACTCACGCATTATGGTATATTAGTAGAAGAGGCAGCAAAAGAAGGATATATCAAAGAAAATGAAATAGAAGTGCTTAATGCTTGGAGTAAAGATCCTAACGCATGGGCAGAACAACATCAATAATGCATGAATATTACAAGTGATATAGTAAGCATTAACGTAACAAACGAGCAAGTGTTTTCGCTCGTCAACGATTGTACTCATCTTGAACATCAAATTCCGGGAGTGCAAGATTGGGTTGCTGATGCAAAGCAATGCAGTTTTACTGTTAACGGGGTGGGACGCATAGAAATGAAAATAAAAGAAGAAATTCCCTATTCCAAGGTGGTGTATTCTATTACAAGCGCTATGGCATCGCAAAGTGTGGATTTGTTGTTTTTGATAGATAATCAAGATGAAATGAGCACGCTCACCATCCAGACAGAGGTGGATTTACCTTTTATGGTGTCGCAAATGGTGAAAAAGCCTCTACAAAAATTTGTCAATACATTGGCAGCACAAATAAAAACGACTGCAGAAAACAGATAGCAAAAAGTGCGTAAAATACTGAAATATCTATATCTAGGAACAATAGGAGCAGTATTGTTGGCATTGTTGTATATAGTTGTCCCCTATTTGGTAAGCCCTGTATATGATTTTCGTTCCAACACTCCTTTTCAAGGAAAACATTATTACAATCCCTATCAAAACATTACTCCACGGTGGATAATAGCCAATTTTCACACCCACAGCAAGTCGTGGGCAGGAGTTACCGACGGCAAAGACAATGGTTTATCACAAGTGATAAATACATACCAATATTTGGGATATCACCATATAGGTATATCCAATTATCAGAAAATCACCCCTGTTAGTTATAATGATGAACAATATCTTACCATTCCGACCTATGAGCACGGTATTAACGTAAAGAAAAGGCATCAATTGGTGTTAGGTGCCGACAGGGTGGTGTGGACGGATTTCTTTTTTCATCAAAATTTGCATCATAAGCAATTTATGTTAAATAAGTTGCGAGGCACATGTGATTTTTTGACCATCAATCATCCGCAATTCTGCGGAGGATATGCTCCCCAAGATTTTTCAAAGTTGTCCAATTACGATGCGGTGGAAGTGTTTAATCATTATCGCACATCTATAGTACAATGGGACAGTGCATTGTCAAGCGGATATTATGCCGTGTTGTTAGCCGATGACGATATGCATAACTTAGAAAAAATGGATGAGCTGAGTTCCAATTTCACCGTTGTAAACACGCCGGTATTGTCACGGGGAAATATAGTGCAGTCGCTAAAAAACGGACAACATTTCGGAGTGCGCATACACAGAAAAGCACAAGAAAATTTAGCAACAAAAAAAGCCCGTATCTCGCAATTGGTATATCCGCAATGTATTGAAATGAACGGAGATACTTTGTCGGCAAAATTCACTGCCGAAGTAGCCGGTATAGCTTTTATAGGCCAAAACGGAGTGGTGAAATACGAAAAACAATTTACCGATAATGCCCTATATGTATTTGACAGCACGGATACATATATACGAATGGAAGTGTATGACAAAGATAGCAATCAAATATTGTTCAACCCGATAGTTCGTTGCGAAGGAAAGTTGCCGCATAAAATAATGCCCAATAAGGTAAATCCATGGAAAAGCGGAGTAAAATACGGAGCGGAATTATTGGCATTGGGTGTTTTATTATGGCTGTTTTTCAGAAAAAAATGTCAGCAAACGGGCCGAAAATGCACGCACTATCTGCAATCCCCTTTACACCGGCAGTTGCTTGTTGTTGTGGGCATATCGTTGTTGGTGCGGTTTACCATGGCGTTTTTGTTTGAGTTGAACAACGATGAGTTGTATTATCGTTTGTATGCCATGTTTCCTCATTGGAGTTATTTTGACCACCCTCCTATGGTCGGGTGGATCATTAATATCACCACCCTGCACTTATTGTTGGATAATCCTTTGTTCATTCGTTTGGGTGCCTTGTTGTTATGCACCGTCAGTTCGTTTTTGGTGTTTGATATTGCCAAAAATATTGCCGGAGAGAAAACGGGAGTAATAGCAGTATTGCTTTTTAATCTGTCTCCGTATGTACTTTTGGTTACAGGCACTTTTATTATTCCCGATGCCGGCTTGATGTTTTTTATGCTTTTGGCCATGAGGGAAGCTGTTCGGATATATGTATTACATCAACATACCGGTGGTAAACATTTTATTGCATTGGGCTTGTGGATAGGTCTGGCTTGTTTGTCTAAATATACAGCCTTGATAATGTGGGCAGGCATAGGGTTGTATATATTGATATATGACCGTTCTTGGTTAAAAAACAAATATTTATATCTGGCGGTAGCCGTTACGGCCTTGTGTTGCATGCCTATATTGTATTGGAATATCCAGCACAATTTCATCAGTTTTACCTATCATGGCAATAGAGTGGTTATGAATGGTATACATATAGGGGATTTTTTTACAGAACTGGGCGGAGAACTTTTGTATAATCATCCCATATTGCTAATAGGGATATGGATTAATATTTATTTGTTTTTTAAGCATAAACAATATTTTCCTCAAAATAAGTCACCTTATACATTGATCTATTGTATTGCTCTGCCGTTTGTACTGCTGTTTTTACTTTTTGCTTTGTTCAAACCCATCTTGCCCCACTGGAACGCTCCTGCATATACCTTGATGCTTATTCCTACGGCCGGTATGATAGCGGATAATTATGAAAAATATAAACATCCCGTATATAAAAGTTTGCAAATAGCAGGAATATTATTAGCAGTGGCATATGTGTTGTTTATGATACAGTTTACCAAAGGATATATTATTTCACGACCCAAATATGTAAAAGATTATTCTATAGAAATAGCCACTTGTAAGAAAACGGCAAAAGCATTTTTGGATTACGCTCGGCAGGCAGAAGAACAAGGAATAATGGCCAAAGATGCTCCCATATTATGTCCTCGTTGGGAGCTGGCTGCCAATTATGAATATCATATTGCCCGTAACCATCCGTATAGAATACTTACCATAGGACCATTGTACCGCACTCATGAGTATGCCGATATTACCCATAGGCGGAATAGATTGGATTTGGGGACGGATATGTGGTTTATTACCGATAATTATGAATATCAACCACCTGTATATTTATCCAATTGTTTTACAAACATATCTCCGGCAGATACGATAATGATTTATAGAGGAAATATTCCCGTAAAAGAGGTGTACATATATCGTATGCAACGGTTAAAACGAGAATTACCGTATATTTATTAGTCTAATTTCAGTTTATTCAAGCGTACGGGCGCTAAATAAGCTCCTATGATATAGCGGGAAAACAAGGTGGTGTCAAAATCAAAAATATTTTGTGCGTCAGGCACTAAAAAATACTGATAATTAATCTGTTGGTATTCTAATTTTTGCATAGGCAAAACAGGCATGCTATCTTTGGAAGGTCCGCATACATAAACGGGCTCGCAAAATAGTTCCTCACAAGTCATGCCCGGAGCCGATATTTTAAAATGCACGCAACTGTCATTGGAATAGAGCGTAAAATTACCCTCACTATCTGTAAAGGTATGCATGCCTACCGACCAATCCTTGTTCCATCCTCTCACTACGGCACCTTCTATGCCTTTATTTCTTTTGTTTACCACTTTGCCTTTAATACATATATTGCTATATCCAAGCATGTTGTAATAATTAAAGGGCCTTGAAGCTTGGTTTTGGGGAATGTATTCCAAAGCGGTTTGAATATGTTCCGCTATGGGTTTGGGTGCACCTAATATACGGTGTTTGCCGTCAGCGGTATAGGTGGTGTCGTTATGGTGGAGTATGCCCGCATATTTTCCTTCAAACACGCCTATGTTGGCATCTTGAAATTCCCACCATCCAAAACCGCAAACACCACAATCTTTGGCATAACGAAACACATGGTCAAAATATTCACATTGATATTGATAAGGAATGCTATCGTTTTCTGCCGGCAGGGCGGTTTCGCCTAACATGAGCGGCTTATGTATATAATGCTTATACCAATATATTTCACTTTTTATTCTAAGAGGATTGTAAGAATGTATCTGCACAAAATCAATAGGAAGAATGGAAGGGTCCCATTTAAACACTTCCAGCGGCTCAGCCATGCCTATGGTAAAGAGTTGGTGAGGTGCATATTGATGCATGATATCAGCCCAATGACTCACTATTTGAAATACCTCTTCCTTGGTTCTGTTTTTGATGGTATCAAAATATAAGGGCTCGTTGAAAAAATCGTAAGCAAAAATAGCGGGTTCATCTTTAAAGGTTTTAAGCAATGCTATGGTAAATGTTTCTATCTGGCGATTCAAAGGGGCTTTTATAAGCAGCATAATCTTTATATCTTCCGTTTTGGCTACGGCTACAAAGCGTTGCAGACCTTGAATAATCTCCTTTTGATATTTATGCAAATAGATATCATTGCTATCTGTCCGATAGAAGGGCTTGTTGTTTTTATCAAAACTAACGCGGTCAAACACCAAACGTATGGAGTTAAAGCCCATTTCTTTAATAAGCTTTAAATGTCCTTGTATTTGCATTTGATTGTCTTCCGGTGTGAATGTTTCAAATTCATCCATGTTTTCATAGTAAATGCAAGGAGCTACTACAAATTCGTTGTCCAAATAGCGGTAGCTGACCACATAGTTGAGCATCAAAGGGAAAAAAGTATCGTTATTTAACTTGAATACCTCGCCTTCTATGCGGACAAAGCCGTTTTTGGGTTCACCCGCAGGGTGATGCCGGCAGGCAAACAGGCTTAAAAGTATGCCTATAATGCATATTACTTGCCAACAACAGCGTTTCTTATTCGGCATTTCTTTGACGTAAAATTTCAAACATCACCACACCTGCCGCTACCGAAACATTGAGCGATTCTATGGTTCCGACCATAGGTATTTTTACTTTTTGAAAGCACATATTAAGTACATTATCGGAAATGCCTTCGTATTCGTTACCCATTACCAAACAGGTGGGACCGTTAAAATTGTGTTCATAATAAGCTTGATCGGCTTTTTCGGTACATGCCACTATGCTTACTCCGCTTTGTTGCAGATATTCAATAATTTCTATCAAATTATCGTGTCGGCAAACGGGAATTTGGTGCAATGCACCGGCAGATGTTTTTATAGCATCTTCGTTGATTTGAGCAGTGTGTTTGGCCGGTATGATAATGGCATGCACTCCTGCACATTCTGCACTTCGGGCTATGGAGCCGATGTTGCGTACATCGGTGAGGCCATCCAATATAAGCACAAAGGGCATTTTACCTTCTTCATAAAGGGTGGGCAGAATATCAAAAATGCTTTGATATTCTATCATAGACATTAAGCATACCACTCCTTGGTGATTCCCTTTGGTATATCTGTTCAAGCGTTCTACGGGAACATATTGAAAGGGAATGTTGCGTTGTCGGATAAGGTAAAACAATTCCTTAAACAAGTCGCCTGATAAGCCGCGTTGTAATATTATTTTATCTATTTCTTTGCCGCCGGTAATCGCTTCCATTACCGGACGAATGCCGTAGATAAGGTGTTTTTTGTTTTTATTGTTTTCCTTTGTATACATAATGATATGGCTGTTTTTTTACTAAGGTATGATTTTGCAAGCTGCTTATTTAATATAAATAATGGAAAGCACTTCAGGTGATGCGTAGGGTGCCCCCGGATATTTATCGGTAAAATCCAAATTGAGCCAATATTCATCGTTTTTATCTAAACGATAGCATATTTGTTTGTTTTTTACTTCTTCGGGGAAACAAGTATAAATAGCGTTAACGTATTTGTCAAATTGATTTTTATTGCCACAATACATTTCCGGATATACATGATTGGGAGCCCATATTATACGCACATCCACTCCGATGGATTTGAGTGTGGAAGCCATCAATATGCTGTAATCATCGCAATCGCCGGCCATGAGCTGTATGCTTTCGTCGGGAGTGGCAAAATAATCAAAACCGGAAGGGTCGCTTACATATTTATAGTTGTCCTTAATATATTTTATCAGCGAAAATTGTCGGCATATTTGTCGGTATTTGGTATAATATTCATCAAAATAAAGCAATGAATGTTCTACTGCAAAATTGCGAACAACGGAATCTTTATAGTCTATTTTTTGTTGTATGCGTTTTTGTAAAGAAATATGAGGAGCTTTAGAGGTTTTGGCAGGAAGTATTTCAACCTCGGCGGCTTGAAAGTTAATAGAGGTGTTGTTAATGGCATTGTTGATAACGGCATGGGATTTCCAACCTATTTTTCCTACAATGAGCACAACAATAATAAGGGCAAAAATGGCGATGGTAATATGGAACATCCCTGTGTATTTGGAATTAAAATAGAGCAATAACCCCAAAAATAAAACAAATAAAATGAAAATTTCCACTTGAACGCGCCCTATGTACACAGAAGGGATAAATTGAGTGACAAATGCGGCTAAAATGATTGACAATACGATAGAAAGTACTATTCGTACAATCTTAATTAAACGTTGGTTCTGCCAAAATTTGTCAAAATTTATCATGTGATGTATTTAAAGTATGCAAAGATAGCATTTTTTTAAATAAAGAGTTATCTTTATAGCCATAAGGAACATGTCAGGGGAAAGTGTTATCTTTGCAGAAAAGAAATAATAGGGATGAAAAAAATATTCATGGCTTTGATTTTGTGCGTATGTGTGGCTTTTTCGGTTGCGCAAACCGATGATAACACCATGGCGAAATTGGCTTTGCAATATTATAACGATCAAGCTTTTGACAAGGCAGCGGAGGCTTATGCCGGCTTGTATGCCAAAACGCCTAATCACTATTATTATACTTATTATTTTCAGAGTCTGGTAAAAATAAAAGATTATAAAGCAGCAGAAAAATTGGTACACAAGCAGTTGAAACAAAAATTCACCATGTGGGAATACCAAGTGGATTTGGGTTATGTGTTTGAACTGCAAAACGAAACCGGCAAGGCAAAAAAACAATATGATGCATGTGTTGACGCATTGACAACCAACTCTTCCGAAGTGGTGGATTTGGCAAGGGCTTTTTTAAACAGAGGAAAGAGAGATTATGCCGTTAAAACCTATTTAAAAGGTCGAAAACTATCAGGAAAAGATGTCACTTACGCTATGGATATAGCGGTAATATACGAAAATCAAGGTCAATACGAACAGGCCGCACAAGAATATTTCAATTTATTGAATGCAGAACCCGATAAAATATCCAATGTAGAAACGGTATTGTTGAGTTGGTGGATAAATGATGACAATAATGAGAAAAAAAATATTTTGCGAACACAAATACTCAAATATAGTTCCCGATATCCCGATAACAGAGTATATGCCGATTTGTTAATATGGTATGCGGTGCAGGAAAAAGATTTCTCCATGGCGATAAAACATGTAAAGTCCATGGACAAAAAATACAATTTGGCCGGATACACTGTTTTGAATGTTGCCAATACCGCTTTACGCAACAACGATTATGCTGCCGCCGAAGACGGGTATAAATATATTTTATCTTTAGGCAACAGAACCATATTGGCTCCGCAAGCTCAAGCGGCCTTGTTAGATGTGCAGCTTACCCGTCTGCATACATCTTCCGGTTGGGATGCCTCTAAAGCCGCAATGACGGATAAAGAGTTGAAACAATATTATCAACATTATAGTGTAACGGATAAAAACATAGATTTGTATCGCAAGTGGATAAAATTCAAAGCTTTGCGTTTAAATCAAGTGGATACGGCAGCTAATATGCTCCTGCAGCAAATAGGGTTAGGAAAACTTTCCCCCCAATATATATCATTGCTTAAAGTGGATTTAGCCCAACTAAAAGTGTTGCAAGGAGATGTCTGGGAAGCCATTTTGTTGAATTCTCAAGTAGAAAAAGCCATGCCGAACGATACCATTGCCCAAGTAGCCAAATTTACCAATGCCAAAATTTCGCTAATGCAAGGCGAAATAGAATGGGCGAACGCCCAATTGGAGGTGTTGAGCGCGGCAACATCCAAGCTGATAGCCAATGATGCCATGTATTTATTGTTGCTTATCAGAGACAACAAAGATGAAGAGGATAGTTTGTGTGTTCCATTGCAATATTTTGCTAAAGCAATGTTTTTAACAGAGCTTAATTTGTGCAATCAGGCGGAAACCATGCTTGATAGTGTGAGTATGACCAAAGATTATAAATTGAACGATGATGTGCTTTATTATAAAGCAATGATAGCCAAATATAAAGAAGAATATGTAAAAGCGGATAGTTTGTTGGAAAAATTTTTGATAGACTATTCTACGGAATTGTTGGCAGACGATGCTTTGTATGAAAGAGCTCTTTTGCAAGAGCAATGTTTAAACAATCCGTTTTTGGCTATGGATTTGTACCAACAATTGCTCACTTATCATTCCGATAGCATATACGCCGTGGAAGCACGCAATCATATACATGCGCTGCGGAATAATATGCAAAAGCAGGTAGAGTAACCGTTAATCCATCATAAATATTTGTTTTAAATTAAAAAAACGCCGGCTGTGTCAAAAAGGCAGGTTTTATGTCAATTTGGCTTGTTTTCGGGCTTGGTATACAATTTGAATAGATAAAAAGTAAAAACCGAAAGCCCATGAAGTTTGGGATAGAACTTCAGACTGAGGCGAATGAATAAAAAATTATTATATTATGTTACCAATTAATAAAAAAAACGAAACAAGTTGGATGCCGAGTCTGTTCAATGATTTATTCAGTGAAGAATGGCCGATAATGAGAGCTGCAGCAATGACTTCTCCTGCTATTAACGTGGTGGAAGATGAAAAGCAATATCATGTGGAAATAGCCGCTCCTGGCATGACCAAAGAGGATTTTAAGATTCATGTAAACGATCAAAACGAATTGGTGATAACCATGGAACGCAAAAATGAAACAGAAGATAAAAATCGCAAACACGGGTGTAAATACCTTCGTCATGAATTCAGTTACAATCATTTTGAACAGAATTTGTTGTTGCCCGATAATGTAGAAAAAGAAAATATTTCTGCCAAAATGGACAACGGAGTGTTAAATGTATTTTTACCCAAGATGCAAGATTCTGCTAAAAAGCCTATAAAGCTCGTTGAAATTCAATAATATAAATCATAAAAATCCCCAACCGAAGTTGGGGATTTTTTTTATATAAAAAAAGCGGGTTATTCAACCCGCCAAAAATAAATTATGATAACAAAAACTTTATTTACTTGCGTTAAATCCTGCGTGAATAGCGTCTAAATTCGCTTTTACCACAGCCTCGCCTTTGCGGTCAAATATATGATGAATGGCATCTTCCAATTTGGTAATATCTATTCCCAAATAAGGAACGGCAGCGCCCAAAAGCACCATATTGGAGCGGGCGTTAACTTGTTTAGCTATTTCATTAGCATTTATTTTGACGCAATTTTTAATTTTTGCCAATTCCGCATTTACTTCTTCCATAGGAGGATAGTTAGTGATATTGACAAAAGGTTCGGAATTGGTGATAACGCAGCCTGATGCGTTCAAAAAAGGCAAATACCTGAGTGCTTCCATGGGTTCGGAAGAAAGAATGATATCTGCGTAGCCTTCAGGAATAACATCGGCAAATATGGGTTTATCGGACAAACGCAGGTGAGAAAATACTGAACCGCCGCGTTGTGACATACCATGTATTTCCGATTGTTTTAAATATAAATTTTCGTTTAGAGCAGCATCGGATATAATTTTGGCTACAGATACTATACCGTCACCTCCTACACCGCATAATATGATATCTTTTTTCATTTTAATATCTCCTATCAATTTTAATATTACTTATTTTTTCTCACCCAAGTGTTTTTTTAATTCCACCAAGCATGTGCGGTGAGGAATAATTACAGAAACACCGTTGTAAGCAACTTCTTCTTCTATTATTTTTACATTTTCGTCATGATTTTTAGGCAACGGGATAATGTCACGAATGTGTTCCGCAGCTACGCCCAAGCCTTCGCAAATACGGCGGATTTTATTATGAGCCGATGAAGGCTGGCCTCCTGTCATGGCTGTAATATCGTTGTCTAATATTACCACCACCACATTGGCTTTTTCGTTTACACAATCCAAAAGACCTGTCATACCGCTATGACCAAAAGTGCCATCGCCTATAACAGCAACAGAAGGGAATATACCTACTTCCGATGCACCTTTAGCCATGGTAATGGAAGCACCCATACATACGGTGGTGTCAATGGCTTTCATATTAAAACCTAAAGTATAGCAACCGATATCACCGAAAACCTTTCCGTGCTCGTATTTTTCCATTACGGCATTTAAAGCATTGTAGCTGTCTATATGAGGACAACCTTGGCACAATGCGGGAGGACGGTTGGTAACAACATTAGGAACAGGCATGCCTGACGGCATCTCTCTTTTTAATGCTTTGGCTATTTTTTCGGCATTCATTTCACCATCTCTTCGGATGGTTTCATCCAAACGTCCCATTACTTTTTTGCCTTTGCCCAAGAAGCCTTTGATGTGTTCTTCTATGAAAGGCTGACCGTCTTCTAATACCAACAACGCCTCACATTCATCATACAATTTGCTTAACATGTTGTAAGGTAAGGGATATTGAGTGATTTTAACTATAGGATAGGGACATGGAGTGTCGGTAAAATTCTCCATTAAATAGTTATACGCAATACCGCTGGTGATAATGCCTAATTTTTTGTCGGTGCCGGCAAAATATTGGTTATAACCGGATTCTTCCGATGCTTTGATGAAAGCGGGCTGTTTGTCTATTAAATTACGATACAAACGTTTGGCATTGGCAGGGAGCAATACAAACGATTTTGCATCTTCAGGATTGGTAAGCGGATTTTGAGCACGGCTTTCTTTGCGTACTACACCGGCGCGGCTGTGAGCCAAGCGGGTAGGAATACGATACAATACAGGAGTGCCCAATTTTTCGGACAATTCATATCCGTAGAATACCATGTCATAAGCCTCTTGTTGGTTGGAGGGTTCTAACATGGGTATCATAGCCCAATGTCCGTAATAGCGGCTATCTTGTTCGTCTTGTGAAGAGAACATGCTGGGGTCATCGGCTACGACTATTATTACACCTTTAGTGCCGATAATGGCAGCGTTCATAAAAGGGTCTCCACATACATTCAAGCCGACATGTTTCATACATGTCATAGCACGCTTGCCTGCATAGGCCACACCTATAGAAGCTTCCAAGGCGGTTTTTTCATTAGCACACCAATTGGCTATTATTCCTTTTTCTTTGGCTTCTTTTGATTTAATAACATATTCCGTGATTTGTGTTGACGGAGTTCCCGGATAACTATTGATGGCACTGCCTCCTGCATCTATGAATGCTTGAGCAATGGCTTCATCTCCTAATAACAATAATTTCTGCATATTTTTATTTATATTTTATTTTCAAAAAATAACATTATTTGATAAAGCATATATCATATGCAAAGGTACAATTTTTTATTTAAAATACTTTGTATGTTTAAAAATATGTGCAAAGAAGTTTAACATAAAAAAATCCCCTTCTGTTGAATAATCAACTAAAAGTTCAAGCCGGAAAGTTAAAAAATGAGGTGAAAAAAAACTATCTTTGCATTTTTAGAAATATCCACATGCAGGTATCAGCAAACACGGACGAGCAAAAGCAATTGGAAAAATACGCTCTTATGACCCGAGCATCGGTAAAGCGTTTGGTTGTCAAAATGGCTATACCGACCATTATCAGCATGTTGGTAACGGCTATATACAATGTGGTGGATGCTGCTTTTATCGGACATTTGAGCACGGAGGCCACCGCAGGTGTAGGCGTGTCGTTTGCCTATATGATTTTTGTGCAGGCAATAGGATTTTTTTTAGGTCATGGTAGCGGGAATTATATTTCTCGAGCATTGGGAGCTCAAAATACCACCAATGCGGCAAAAATGGCTTCCACCGGATTTTTTACCGCTTTGATAATAGGAACAATATCTGCAATAGCAGGATTATGTTTTCTCAGTCCCTTGTCTCGCATGATGGGGTCAACAAGCGATATATTGCTTTATTCCAATCAATATTTATTTTATATTCTTTTGGCAACTCCTTTTATGATGACATCCATGGTGATGAATAATCAATTGCGATTACAAGGGAGCGCTAATTATGCAATGGTAGGATTGGCAATGGGTGCTGTTGTAAATGTATTTTTAGATCCTTTGTTTATCTTTGTGTTGCATTGGGGAGTAAAAGGAGCTTCGTTCGCCACTTTGTTAAGTCAGCTGTTCTCGTGCATATTGCTCTTTTTAGGTACTCGTAAAGCGGGAAATGTACACATCAAATTCCAAAATTTTAAGCCTGCTTTGTATTTCTATAAAGAAATAGTACGTGGAGGATTACCTTCCCTTTGCCGGCAAAGTTTGATATGTATATCCACCATTTGTTTAAATAGAGCGGCGGCAGTGTATGCCGTAGCGGGTCAGGAAGCTTCCACTATAGCGGCTTTTGCCATAGTATCACGTATAATGATGTTTGCGTTTTCCGTCATATTAGGTTTCGGGCAAGGATTCCAACCGGTGTGCGGGTTTAATTACGGAGCAAAGTTGTATGCAAGGGTAAAAGAATCGTATGTTTTTTGTATGACGGTGGCAACAGTTATATTATTGATAATGGGTAGTGCGGGTTATATTTTTGCACCACAGTTGATAGCCGTATTCCGTAGCGAAGATGCAGTGTTGTTAGATATAGGAACACGAGTGCTGAGATGGCAGTGTTTGGCATTTCCGCTTATAGGACTCACCACAGCCACCAATATGCTTTTTCAAACCATCGGCAGAGTGTTCCCCGCCACCGTTTTATCATTATGCCGGCAGGGTTTGTTTTTTATCCCCATTTTATTGATAGTTCCTTCTATAGCAGGATTGCAAGGTTTGGAGGCAACACAAGCCATAGCCGATGTGCTTACTTTTTTATTTACTTTGCCGTTTGCCATAAAAATATATAAAGAATTGGCAAAGAGCAATCAATAAGAAAGATTATGAACTCTCGTTATTTTACTTTTTTATGGCTATAGAAAATCCGGTGCTTTATTTTAGGGCGTTGGTAGTGTGGAATCTTCTTCTATGTACTTAGGATATATGATGTTAAATGTGGTGCCTTCGTTTTTTTGCGATTCAAAACTAATGCTACCGCCTTGAGAGGTGATGATATTTTTTACTATAGCCAGTCCCAAACCTGTTCCCGAGGTTTTGGTGGTGAAGTTGGGACGGAATATTTTTTCTTTGATGTCATCGGGTATACCTATGCCGTTATCCGAAACCAATATCTGCCACATTTTGTCCCCATAGGGTTGAATATGAATTTTTATGATGATACTTTTTTCGCGTTTAGCTTGTATGGCGTTTTGTATTAAATTGTTAAAAACGCGTATCATGTTGTTTTTGTCGGTTACGGCCAAACAAGGATTGGTTTCATAATATTCCAGAATAAACACATTGGCATTGTTTTTATTCTGGTACATATCCACCACTATTTTTATGATGTCGCACAGGTTAACCAATTCCATGTTTTCTTGATCAACAGAAGCATATCGAGAAAAGGAGGAGGCTATTTGCGTGAGTGCGTCGGTTTGTTCTATCACCATATTGAAATAGGCGTTCATTTCATCTTTACTTACCTTTTCTTCACTCCATTTGCGTTGGATAAGTTGTGTTTTTAAACGGATGGGGGTCAAAGGATTTTTTATCTCGTGAGCCACCTGTTTGGCCATTTCCCTCCATGCCGTGTTTTGTGAGGTGGATTCCAACAATTCAACACTGTTTTTAAGTCTGCTTATCAATTTATTGTAATTCAATACAAGTTTGCCCACTTCATCGTCTCGTGTTTCGGGCAAAAGGCTTAGCGAATCGCCCAAATTGATTTCCGACAGGCTGTCGGAAACCTGCATTAACGGGTTAATAAGCCATCGGATGAACATAATGGAAGCAAATAATATCAATATTATGGCAACCAAACAAATAATTAAAAATTTTATAACCATTTGTCCTTGCTTTGCATCCATCACGTTCAACAAAGGCATTACTTGGTACGGCATAGACATATAGCCGATAATTTCCCCTGTTGCCCCTTTGATAGGTTGCGTAATGTATTTATATTTTACATCATAAAGTACACGTTCCAAGGTAATGGACAGTAATTTATCTTCGGTCATTTTTACATATATCAAAGGATCTATTTTTGTGCTGAACAATATTCCTTTGCCGTAACTCAACACGTTTTGCCCTTTTGCATTGTAAAATAGCAAATCTATAGTGTTGAAGTTCATCTGATTCAATTCTTTGTCAATCAAAACCAACGCACTATCGTCCAAACTACCGTTGACGTTGTTGCCGCTGATGGTTTTGTCCACGGTTTGGTGTAATCGGCTGATTAAATTGGTGCGAATTTTCTGGTCGCTGCTCTGATTCAGGTTATTAAAAAATATAAAGCTGAATATCAAAACTATAAGTATGATCACAAAAGCAATGATCAATATAAATCTGTTCAGGGTTCTTTGCACAGAGTTATCGTGCTTAATATTTTTATTTAATGCCCACTCTATACTAATGGGAATAATGTTGAGAAGGCATTGTAGCAACATCACAATTACAAAAAAAGATATTTTTTCCCATATGGAAACCTCATCGGTAACCAGGAAAACCATTTTATTTTGTATAAATACACTGTGATTGTATCTGTTTTGAGTAAACTGCATGCCTGAATATAGTGTATCCAAATGGTAATTGCTGATATCCGATTCATATTTTAAATTGGCATGATTGATGATATTGTATTGCAAATGGTTGTTTTCATAACAAGCGAAAGAGCAGTTGGCCCCGTCTCTTTGCAAGGTTTCATCTGTCAAAAGGTATCCTTGTACAAGATGTCGTAATAATACCAATAAATACCCTTTTTTCACCGATTCCGCTTTAATGGGTACTTTTATCATATATTCCGATTGACCGAAACCCACACGGCGGAAACACACTTCATTAGGAAGGCTGTCTATGCTTACATAATTATTCATTTTTTTCTGCATAGCTTGCATTTCTTGTGGATTATCGGTGTGATACAGGTAAATGTTTACATTGTATTTTTTAATGTAATCACTCAGGTATTTATCTATAATGAAATGCTTAATTTCGCTTTCTCGAATTTGATTGGTAATAAAGAAATTGCTTATAATGGTATCTTGTTTCCAATTTTCCGCCAATTGGGCAAAATTATAAAAGAGATAAGGATTATTGTTAGACCCCAACATTTCGGTAAGGTTTTCTTTATAAGCTTGCCGTCTGAGATTGATTTGGTGATTTCCTACAGAGCATATCATAATGGCAATCAATACGTACGGACCCCATGTGCAGAGCAAGTTAAAGTCTTTTCCTTTATAATTTTTAAAAATAAGCAAGGCATAGATAAGTATAGCCATAACAAATGAAACCTCATAACCCCCGAGGCGTTTCATTTTAATAGCGTATATCAATGCTGACAACAAAAATATGGAGAAAGTGATGATTAATATATTCAATGATTTTTTTGTGTCTGTCACCATATTTTTTACCAATGATATGGTTTTGTCGCTAATCACCAATATGGTACACAAAGCAAACAGCATAGCTGTTAAAACAATAAAAGACGGGGCATCGTAACTGTATATCATAGTGGGATTGAATACTACCACACTATCTCTTAAAGCTCCTATTGCCACGTAATACATAAATGAGTCCATTGCGAAGACCACCATTAAATATACTATGGCAGTAATAATTCTTGTTTTTTCACCACCCTTGGAGGCATCTTTGTAAAAAAACAAAGAAAAACAAATAGCTAATGCCAAGGTGGTATAAGTATTCAATAACAAATCTCCCAAAGAATGAAAGAAGGAGGAATAATAAATGGATGAAAATAAAGCCGTATCAGGATAAGGTAATAATTGTCGCAACTGCACAAAACCTTCTACAACGAATATTACCGTCCCTACAAAAAAATTGCGTTTCATGCCGTGTTCTTTGGGCATGAAAAAGCCTATTAAGGATATAATCAACAAGGTGATGGACAATATCCATAATACAAAAAACAAAAGCGATTCGGTGATTTTTTTATGAACATCAGGAGCAATGGTTAAATTAAACACCTTTTGCCCTTGTTGGTTGTAAATAGGTTTACCCTCATGGGAGTTCAACGGGTGTATTTTGATACAGAATTGTTTGTTAAAAATGTTGCTTTGTTTAATTTTGTCAAGTAAAATAGCCCCGCAACATACCCTTTGACCATATTGTACACGGCAAACATAAAGCCATTCTCCGTTTACATATTCCAGCGGCTTATAGGAATATTCATGGTAATTAAGCGGAAAATTTTGCTTTTCACTTGACCACGAAAGCAATTGCGTACTATCGTATATTACTATTCTATATTGGGATAGCAAATTATTGCGTTGGCAATATTCATATAGATTTTTGATATTCAACATAGCGGAATCCTGCACCAATCTTTGTAGCGATTGATATAATGCGGTTTCTTTTTCAATAAATGTTTGCTGATACGCTTTGTGTTGATTGTTCTGAAGCGATTTGATATGGCCGCTGTATGAGAAAAATATGCAAAATACCAATAGTAATAGCCCTATGCAGAGATATGTCCAATTGGCTTTGTTTGCAAATTTTAATCCGTTTAAAGTCATAGTAAGCTATATTGGTTTGAAAAAGGTGTTCAAATTTGCGATATATTTATAATCTATTTATATTCAAATAGTTGTAAAAATGTACCCCTGACAGGAATCGAACCTGTNNAAGTTTAGGAAACTTCCGTTCTATCCGTTGAACTACAAGGGCGAAAGTTGTGGCAAAGGTAGCATTTTTATTTCAAATATAGTGATGTGCAGAATTTTATTTTTGGTAAAAACATTTTGAAATAAACAAAAAAAAGACCATTGAAAAATGGTCTTTTTTTTTGTGATTCCATTGCGATTCGAACGCAAGACCTACTGCTTAGAAGGCAGTTGCTCTATCC
>DBXT01000044.1:0-9926 GCA_002309615.1 Bacteroidales bacterium UBA1205 | reverse complement strand
CCTCTTCGTCCCGAACGAAGCGCGCTACCAGGCTGCGCCACATCCCGAAACCGGAACCTTGCAAAGTTACAACATTTTTTTCTATTTTTCCCCCTTTTTTTTCAAAAATTTTGTCTACTTTTACATGCCAAAAAATATTTCAATGAATATCTATATAGAACAACAAGCAGAAAACATATTGAACACACTTGTAAAAGAATGTGTTACATTAGAAAATAAACTTTTTTTACTTTGTGACGAGCATACACAACAATATTGTTTACCGCAAATAATCAAACAGGTGTCTGTTCTAAAAGATGAGAATATAATAGTGATACCTTCAGGAGAAATGTATAAAAACATGGCAACATGCAATTATATATGGCAAACATTATTGCAGCAGCAGGCAGATACCCGTTCTGTTTTGATATGTTTAGGAGGGGGCATGGTGTGTGATATCGGTGGTTTTGCGGCAGCCACGTTTAAGCGTGGCATACGCCACATATTAATACCGACAACACTAATGGCACAAGTGGATGCTGCAATAGGTGACAAAACGGGAATAAATTTTCAAGACTCCAAAAATCAAATCGGTGTATATGCTCCTGCGTATGCTGTTTGTATAATGTCCCGATTTTTGGATACCCTTCCCAAAAAAGAAATTTTTTCCGGGTTTGCCGAAATGCTCAAACACGCGCTCATAGCCGATGCCGACTATTGGCAGGAACTTGCCGCT
The DNA here is from genome assembly GCA_002309615.1 of Bacteroidales bacterium UBA1205. GTDB lineage: Bacteria > Bacteroidota > Bacteroidia > Bacteroidales > WCHB1-69 > UBA1205. Next base: position 9,211 of record DBXT01000044.1, on the reverse strand, counting down.
ATTGCTCAGTATTCCGATATGCTCAGCACCCGGTTGGTACAACAATCCATCCGTATAAAAACCCGTATTTGCAGCGAAGATAAAAAAGATGAGAACATAAGGCATCAACTCAATTTCGGACACACCATAGGCCATGCCTTGGAGTCGTTTTCATTCTCTCACATGCATACTCCTCTTACTCATGGTCATGCTGTGGCTTTGGGTTGTATAGCGGAAAGTTATTTATCGGCACAAAAGGGCTTGATAAGTATGTCTACGGCGGATAGTATAAAGCAGGTTTTTATCAAATGGTTTGCCGTTCCTGATATACCGGTAGAACACTATTCCTCCATTATGAATTATATGCAATATGATAAAAAACGGCACAATCAGCATTTGAATTGCACTTTGCTTACCCGAATAGGCAATTGCATTATCAATCAAGATATCAACTCAAATGAGATTCGTGCTGCTTTAAACTATTGCTTACAATAGGGTGCTTGCCTATCATTAAAAAAAAAATGATACTTTTGCATTACTTGTTTTGATAAAAAATAAGCTTAATAGAATGATATTAACGCAATGATGGATGATATAAAATGTTTATTTCCCGTCCTCAACCAAAAGGTTCATGACAAAACCTTGGTGTATTTGGACAATGCCGCTTCCACCCAAAAACCTATGGAAGTGATACAAGCTGTTGATAATTATTACTATACCATCAATAGCAATGTGCACAGAGGTAATCATCTATTAAGTCAGTTGGCCACTACAGCATACGAAGAAGCGCGAAAAAGCGTGCAAGCATTCATCTCGGCAGCACATCACTATGAAATTATATTCACTCGGGGAACCACAGAGGCTATTAATTTGGTGGCAAATTCTTTTTGTCGCTCTTTTGTGCGTCAAGGAGATGAAATTATAGTTTCGCACATGGAGCACCATTCCAACATAGTGCCGTGGCAATTGGCTGCGGAACAGTGCGGTGCCACCATAAAAGTAATACCCGTACTCAACGATGGCACGTTAGACATAGATGCCTACAATCATTTGTTTTCCGAAAAAACAAAAATAGTAAGTATAACCCATGTTTCTAATGTATTGGGAACAATTAATCCCGTAAAACAAATGACACAGACAGCTCATTCACACGGGGTGCCTGTGTTGGTAGACGGGGCGCAAGGCATTAAAAGTTGCGAAGTGAATGTACAAGATTCGGATTGTGATTTTTATTGTTTTTCCGGACATAAAATATATGCACCCATGGGGATAGGGGTGTTGTACGGCAAAGAAAAATATTTGGAACAAATGCTCCCTTACCAAGGCGGAGGTGAGATGATACACAAGGTGAGTTTTGAAAAAACCACTTTTAATGAATTACCTTTTAAATTCGAAGCCGGAACGCCCAATGTAGGCGGTGCCATAGGATTAAAATCAGCTATAGAATTCATGCAACGGATAGGCGTTAGCAATATGATAGAGCACGATAACAATCTGTTGCGTTATGCCTTGCAGAAAATGCAAAACATAGACGGACTGCGTTTAATAGGGGAAGCTTCAAACAGAGCTGCGGTAATATCATTTTTGTTAGGAAAATCTCATCCTGCCGATGCAGGTACATTATTGGATATGATGGGAATAGCCGTTCGCACGGGTCATCATTGCGCCGAACCGCTCATGAACTTATTTAATATACCCGGTACCATTAGAGCCTCTTTTGCCATATATAACACTTATGAAGATATTGATATATTAATCAACGCGTTAAATAAAACCAATCAATTATTGCAGGCATAATGAATAAATATTTTTTTGGAGTGCTTATTATCGGTCTTTGCATTACAGCATGTAACAGACAAGCAGAGCAAACAAAGGATAACAATACCGAACAACACACCGTTGTTCCGACTTTTGATGCTGATACTGCTTATGAATTTGTAGCTCAACAGGTAGCTTTTGGTCCGAGGGTTCCTAACACCCAAGCACACAAACAGTGTGAAAACTATCTGTATTCCACCATGACACAATATGCCGATACGGTAATCAAGCAGTATTTTACCGCCAAGGCATATAATGGAAATATGTTGGAAGGATGTAATATTATTGCAAGTTTTAACCCTCAGCATGCCAATAGAATATTATTGGCCGCCCATTGGGATACCCGTCCTTATGCCGATTACGACAGCGATATTGCCAACCAACGCAAGGCTATAGACGGAGCCAATGACGGAGCCAGCGGGGTGGGGGTACTCATGGAAATAGCCCGACAATTGCAACAACAACGTCCGGAAATAGGTGTGGATATTATATTTTTTGATTTAGAAGATTATGGTGAACCATCGGATGAAAGAAATATATATTATGGCGAAAATTGGTGTTTGGGTTCACAATATTGGGTTAAAAACACTCACATTCCTTATTATCATGCCCGATTTGGGATACTATTGGATATGGTGGGCGGTCGTAATGCGCATTTTCCTAAAGAAGGAACATCTCATTATTATGCATCTTCCATACAAGACAAAATATGGAATTATGCTGCAAGTTTGGGCTATAGTCAATTTACCAACGATATATCTCATGCTATTACCGATGATCATTTGTATGTAAATCAATATCTGAATATACAAATGGTGGATATTATTGACATCAATCCTTATTCTCCTACCGGATTCAATGCCACATGGCATACCCTTAACGATAATATGGAGAACATAGACAAACAAACATTGGACATGGTAGGAAAAGTGGTAATGACGGCAATTAGAAAAGAGTAAATATTTTTTCAGGATATTTATCAATATCTCCTTTTTGTTTGCCGGAGACGGACATTCAAAATAGAATGAATAGCAAACGAGCAAGAATTTTATTCTTGCTCGTTGTGTTAATAGTTATTGAGGATTTACCTCCAACAATTCCACTTCAAATATTAATGTAGAACCCGGCGGAATAGAGCCTACCGGTCTGTCTCCGTATGCTAAATTGGAAGGAATCCAAAATTTATATATGCTTCCCGGTGTCATTAATTGCAAGCCTTCTGTCCAACCGGCTATCACCTGGTTGAGACCGAAAGTGATAGGTTCTCCTCTTTGGCGGGAAGAATCAAACACATGTCCGTCCAAGGTGATGCCTACATAATGTACTTTCACTTTGTCATTGGCAGTAGGACGTTCTCCTTCACCTTCTTTGATGACAATATATTGCAATCCGGAAGCTGTTTCTTTGATGTCTTTACTTTTGCGATTTTGTGCCATGTGTATTTCACCCACTTTTTTGTTGTATTCGGCATCTCTTTGGTTTTTGAGTTCCATTTGTTGATTAACATAGGTGCCGAAATACTGTGAGTAAGTTTCCAATTCTTGGGAACTTAATTTCATACCTGCAGCATTGTATGCATCTTCTAATCCTTGTATAAAAGCACGGGTGTTGAGTGCTATTTGATTTTGCCGAAAATAATTGCCCATTTGAAACCCGTTGGCATAAGTGGCGGAATCTTCTTTGGTAACCAAAACGGATGTTTCTTCTTTAGCATTTTTGTTGTTTTTCTTTTTGGCCGATTGAGCCGTTAGGGCAGTGCTTGTTACTACTATCACTAATAATATGATCGCTCTTTTCATGTTAAGTATTTTTATTTGATTTATGTTCTATTTTATAGGTAAGTCCTGCACCGAGATAAATATCTATGCAGTTAAAAAATTTCAGTCGCGGTTGCATTTCTCCCCGCATACCGGTAAAGCCTGCGGAATATGCATTGTTTAAATTCAATATCAGTCCTTTGTATAAAGGAATTTCCATTCCTAAACAAATTTTGGCACCCAAACACACCCCTTTAACATCTTTTGAATGCGTGTTATTGATTTCCGTTTCGGGATATTCTTGTCCTGATATCACTTTCACTTGTTTGCCTCTTGCAGAGGTATTACATATTATTTGCAATTGCGGACCGCCGCTGAAATAAAATTTGATTTTTTCTCCTACCGCTATTTCCGGAAATAGGTAAATATTAACAGAATGAATATCATAGCGGACACCTGTGGCAAACGTATCTTGCGGATATCGGTCCTCGTAATAAAACCATTGAGCTTGCCGTTTCCAGCCTATCTGACCTCCTATTCGCATATTCTTACTCCATTGCGGAACATCTTCTTTGTAAGTGGCATTTACATAAAATGAAGGATATTGCGAAAAAGAATAATAGTAATCGGATTTCATTTGCGAAGAATAAAAAATGGATTGCAAATAACCTCCTTCTACGGACACATAGGATTGTGCCATAGAAAGAGTGGTTCCGATTGAAAACAACAGCATTATACCGCAAATTCGCTTGTCAATCATCATGGTGTGTAAAGCTGTTAAAAAGCTTTGGGAAAATTTTATTTCATCAATTGGGTAAAATATTGATAGAAATATGGAATGGTTTCAATGCCTTTATAAAAATGTTCCAAAGGATAATTTTCATTAGGAGAATGTATGGCATCGCTACCCAAACCAAAGCCCATCAATATGGATTTTATGCCCAATATTTTTTCAAAACCGGCAATAATAGGGATGCTACCACCGCTGCGGGTAGGGATAGGTAATTTTCCGTAGGTGGTTTCAAATGCCTTTTCAGCGGCTTTATAGGCAGGCATGTCTATAGGAGCCACATAGCAATCTCCTCCGTGCAAAAATTTCACTTCCACTTTTACGCAAGCAGGTGCTATGGATTGGAAATATTGTTTGAATTGTTCACCTATCTTATTAAAATCTTGATTGGGAACCAATCGGGTGGATATTTTTGCATGTGCTTCAGAAGGAATTACCGTTTTGGCTCCTTCTCCGGTGTATCCGCCCCAAATTCCGCATACATCAAATGTAGGACGTATGCCCGTGCGTTCGGTGGTGGTATATCCGCTTTCTCCGCATATATCGTTTATTGCCAGCTCTTTTTTATATTCTTCCAAATTAAAAGGGGCTTTTGCCATCAAAGATCTTTCATAATCCGATACCACAAGCACATCATCATAAAAATCAGGGATGGTGATATGGTTATTTTCATCCGTCATTTGAGCTATCATTTTGCATAATATGTTGATAGGATTAGCTACGGCTCCTCCGTAAATGCCGGAATGCAAGTCTCTATTGGCACCGGTAACTTTTACTTCCCAATAGCTTAAGCCTCTTAATCCCGTGGTGATAGAAGGGGTATCGGAAGCTATCATGCTGGTGTCGGATACCAATATAATATCAGCTTTGAGCATTTCTTTATTGGCACGGCAAAAATCATACAAACTTTCGCTGCCTATTTCTTCTTCACCTTCTAACATAAATTTTACATTACAGGGTAATTGGTTGGTTTTAACCATCAATTCAAAAGCTTTGGCATGCATGAAAGATTGTCCTTTATCATCATCGGCGCCCCTTGCCCATATTTTACCATCTTTTACCACAGGTTCAAAGGGTCGGGTGTTCCATAAATCTATAGGATCCACCGGCATTACATCATAATGGCCGTATACCAATACCGTAGGTTTGTCATCGCCTACTTTTTTTTCTGCATATACCACCGGGTTGCCTTTGGTGGGCATTACCTCGCATTTATCGGCACCGGCCTCCAATATTAATTTCTTCCATTGATTGGCGCAAGCTATCATATCTTGTTTATGCTCTACTTGTGAACTAATGGAAGGAATGCGTATCAGTTCAAACAATTCGTCTAAGAATCTTTGTTTATTAGCTTCTATATAAGATTTTACGTTTTCCATGGTATTGTTATTTATATTAATATTATGTTTATTCATTCATTAAATACAAGCATGCAAATTTACAAAAAAAAGATAAGTGAAACTTATCTTTTAAATGTTTTATATTACCGCTTGTCGTATTTTTATCAATTGTGTAAGTAAGTTTTCAACCTCTTGCAGCGGTAACATATTGGAAGCATCCGACAGGGCGTGTTCCACGTCGGGGTGGGTTTCCATAAATATACCGTCAAAACCGGCGGCTATTCCCGCTTTAGCTATAAGGGCTATCATATCCCTGTGACCTCCGCAAACACCGGAAGCTTGATTGGGTTGTTGAACGGAATGTGTTACATCTATCACCAAAGGACAATTGTTGTTGCTCATGGTTTGCACGCTTCTAAAATCCACTACCAAATCTTGATAGCCGAACATGGTGCCGCGTTCGGTAATCATAACACGGTCGTTGCCGGCAGAACGAACCTTTTCTACCGGAAAACGCATGGCTTCTGCCGAAAGAAATTGCCCTTTTTTTATATTCACCCATTTTCCTGTTTTGGCTGCCGCCAACAATAAATCCGTTTGTCGGCAAAGGAATGCCGGAATTTGCAATATGTCAACATATTGTGCGGCAAGGCCGGCTTCTTCCGCAGTGTGTATATCGGTAATGGTGGGTATATTTAGCGTACGCCCCACTTCGGCTATAATTTTCAGGGCTTTTTCATCGCCTATACCTGTAAAAGAATGTATGCTGGAGCGATTGGCCTTACGATACGAAGCTTTGAATATAAACGGAATATTCAATTTGTCGGTGATAGCCTTTAATGTTAACGCTATCTCCATGGGCATGGTATCATTTTCCACCACACAAGGACCCGCAATAAGAAAAAAGTTGTCCGTGTTGTAATGCCCGGGAATTTGTTGAAACAAATTCTTGATATCCATTATTGTTTTATTATTCTAAAGTTCTTACTGGCTCCGTTATTGGTAACCCTCATGATATATATACCGTTGCTGAAGGAACTGATGTCTATATCAGCGTTATCGTTTGCTTTGGCGGACATCAATATTTTACCCGATATGTCCATGAGTTCTATTTGAGATTCTTCGCCTGAAGCATTGCGATAATGTATTATACCTTGAGTGGGATTGGGATAGATAATAGAATTGTCATGTTCATTTTCACTAATTGCCAAATCAGATTGCAATTGGAATGCTATACCGTTGGTATAATTTCCGTTATTGACAAGCGACCAGTCTTCAGCGTTTTGTTCTTTGTAAAAAACATAAGCATAATAGGTTCCCGGTTGATTGGTCAATCCGTCGTTGCTAAATGTATATTTCTTAAAAGATTTGGTCGGGATGGAATCGTTTTTTTCCGATATGTTGGCTATATAATTGGCATTTTCGTCAAATATGTCCACACTTATTCTACCTACAAACGGTATATTGCCGTAATTGGCTATATTTACGGAAAGATTAACCGGCTTATTGATGATTACGGGTGAAGGATTGAAAGTCATGGCGGAATACAAACGCATATCCACATTTCCTTCTACTACTGTAAATGTTAATGAATTGGTATAATTGCCGTCTTTTACTTTTTTCCAAGTGGAGTCTTCATAAAAATAAGCGATAGCACGATAAGTGCCGGCTTCTAAATTCATGCCCGGGCTGGTGAATATTAAGGAATCGTAATGCATGGAAGTCAGCGATTTATTATTCTTTACTTCCACATCTCCCATAATATTGCCATAACTATCCAAAACTTTTATGGTGTATGCTCCGTTATAAGTTGAATCTCCGTAATTGGCTATTTTTGCCATAATAGTAAAGGAAACACTGCTTATCACGGTGGAAGGAGTTACTTTCATGGAGCCATATAAGCGTAAGTCGGCATGACTTACCTCTACGGAATCGTTCGGGTTAAGGCCTACTATTATGCTTTGACTTCTATTAAAGCCGCCGGCACCGCCACCGGTACCTAATGCAGGAGGATTTAAAGAATCTATATGGAAGTATCCGTCAGACAAACCGCCCCATCCCCAATTGAAATGGAAATAATTGCTGTTGTTATATCCGTCGCATACAAAGCAGTGACCTCCATTACTACCGCTTCCTGCATATATAACGGGACAACCTTTGTCCAAATCGTTTTTAATAAGAGACATCCATGCGGATGTGGAATAATTGGTTCGGCTATATCCTGTGGAACCTGCATATTTGAAAAATCTTTTCATGGCAGTTCGGGCGTCAATATATCCGGCATTGATATAATTGTCCGGCAAAACAGTATAAGCACCGCTTCCATCGGGGTCGTAATCCATATCCACACTTACTCCGCAATGATACATTAAAGTAGATACAGCAGATTTGGCTGCACTGGTACTGCTACTGGTAAGTTTGTTCGGCATATTGCTCCATTGGTAGGTGGTGTTGCCGAAATTGGCCGATTGGGTGCCGTATTCAGAGTGCTCTTCAGGAGTATAGGAATGACTACCATAACCCTGTGTAGGGAAATTCCAATATTTCATCACTTGAGCCATAGCTGTTGCCACACAGCCCGTAGGGCAACGGCTTCCCTCATTGTTGTCATAAGGACAAAGTAAATTATATGGTTCCATTTGATTCCATGTGGTGGACAACAACGGAGCTACCGCCGTAGTGGCCTTTTGAACTTTCATGGTGTCATTATGTATCCATTGATTCCATTCTGCATTCTCGGTAGAGTTTGATTTATCGGCTAAAATATCATCCATTTCTAATTCATAACCATTCATCCACCAACGGATGGTTTCCGGCATGCCGGTGGTATCAAAGTTGCTTTGTGTGGAATAGGCCAGCACAGGGTGGGCTTTTTTATTACCGGATACTATCACAAAACCCTGATTCCCATCGTTAAAAATATAATAATAAACTTGCTGAGTATTTGATTTTTGTGTTGCTGTGTGATTTACTTGCGTTGCATACAATTCCAATTGTCCTGCCGACTTGTGATTTTGATGTTGGGCATAAAAATTTTTAGCAACCGCATAAGCTTCCGTTTCGGTAACATGTTGAGCGTATACTCCTAACAACAAACCTATAAACGCTAATGTAAATATATATTTTCTCATTGATGTTATTATTATTTTTTTATTTAAAATTAAAATGCAAAGGTAGCATTTTTATGTATATATTTTTAGACTATGTTCAATCTTGTACAAAAAAAATGCCATAACAAAAAAAGACCATGAAAACATTCGGAGAGTTATGCCGGTAAGTTAAAAAATAATTTTATAATCTTTTGTAACGGAGTTTGGTAATAAAAAAAATCCTCAGGAATTTCTGAGGATTTTTAATAAATATAAGTAATAAAAATATTACCAAGCAAATAAAGGACGATTAGCCATCATTTCATTGACTTGCTTACGTGTTTTTTCTATCAAGGCCTCGTTGTTGACATCGCACAAAACTGCGTCTATCATATCAACTATACCTGCCATATCGTTTTCTTTTAAGCCACGAGTGGT
>DBXT01000072.1 GCA_002309615.1 Bacteroidales bacterium UBA1205 | reverse complement strand
ATTAGTAAAAATTAGAGGTTGCCTTTTGGTGTTCCTACATCTCCTATGGAAGCCTTAGCACAAGACAATATATATAGAGATACTGCTATGTTACAAGCATCTCAAGTATTAGATCCTATTATGGCTGGGGTTAATCAAGGATTAGATTTAGCGGAAAGGTTATAGACTAAATAGCAGAAATAGATTTTGGTATAATAATAATAAAGAAAAAACATGAAAAGAATAATAATTTATTTTTTATTGTCTTTGTCAATGAATATCGCCTTGGCACAATTTCCCGGAGGAGGATTTTTCCCCGGAGGAGGTCGTTCCGATATGCAACAAACAACTTCCAAAAATTACAAAGGAAAAACCTATAGCATTACAGGCACCTTGATAGACAAAACGACTAAAGAGAGTTTGTGGTATGTCAATGTGGCTTTATTACAAGCAGAAGATAGTATTTTTGTTAAGGGGGTGTCATCGGATGATAGTGGCGTATTTGTTTTGCAGGGTGTGATTCCCGGCAAATATCTTTTGCGTGCCTCGGCAATCGGTTATCAAACGCTTTACGAGCCGATAGATGTGGATTCTTCTTCAGTGGACATGGGAAAATTGTATTTACTACAAGGCACAGCCATGCTAAACGGTGTGGAAGTAACGGCAAAAAAGCCTATCTACTCCATGGAAGATGAAAAAATACTATACAACGTAAGTGAAGATCCATCCATACAAACCGGCACCACTTCCGATGCTTTGCAGAATACTCCCGGCGTAGAAGTGGATGTGGAAGGTAATGTTACCTTGCGAGGTGTGTCAAGTGTAGATATTTGGATTAATGATAAACCCTCCCGATTGACGGCAGAAAGTTTGAAAAACTATATCCAGCAATTGCCTGCCAATACTTTGGTACGAATAGAAGTTATCACCAATCCGTCAGCAAAATATGCTTCCAAAACCGATGGCGGCATTATCAACATTATTACCAATGCCAAAATAAAAAAGAATGTATTTTATAGTTTTGGTCTCAATGGCAGTTCACAGCCGAGGATTTCACCACATGCTTCATTCGCTTGGGCCAACGAAAAATGGTCTGTCAATTCGTGGATTTCCGGTTCTTATTCCGGTAATAAAAATTTTAGCAGCGGCTATTCTACCTCTTTTGTTGCCAATGACACTACAGACAATTTGGATACATGCACTTTTCAAAAATATACTTCTGAAGGAAGAAATAAAAACTGGTCGGGTAACATCAATCTCTTTATGGACTACTCTCCCGATACGATGAATAGTTTAAGTTTGTGGGTGATGAGTATGCTTAGTGGCGGTGTGTCTTCTTCTTTAGAGCACCGATTGCGTAGGGAATATTTTTTTAACGAAGACAATTTTTATACCACCGACAGAAATTCCGGCAGTAATGGTGTATGGGTAGGCTTTGGAACTTGGTATACACATATGTTTAACAATCAAGGGCACAATATCATGGCATCGTTGAACGGGAATATCACCAATAATGCCTCCTCCTCTGATTATGTGAGAAAATATATTTTAGGAACTGATTTGTCAAAAGACAAATCAACCCGAGGCCGTTCTAAAAGTTATGATATAAATACCGGTATTGACTATTCTATTCCTTATTCAAAAAATGGTGAAATAAGTGTGGGATTAAACGCTGCCGTCAACTGGGGCAGTAGTTTAAGCAGCCCTGATACTTTGGTATTCGGAACGAATGATAGAAATATTGACTCTCTACGATTGTATGATGCCGTGTTTAGAACGCAAGATTATGCTACCTATGTAACTTTACGACAGAAATTCGGCAATTTCACCATGAAATTCGGGTTACGAGGGGAGTTGTCTCATATTTTCTATCAAGTGGCAGAACATCCGGAAAGTAAAGTTGCCTCTACATTTTTCAATTTGAAGCCGTCGGTGCATTTGTCGTATCGCACCAAATCGATGCATAATTTTAATTTGAGTTATACCAGGCGACTGCGTAATCCGAGCAATACACAGCTATCGGAATATATCAACTACGGAGAAGATGATTACTCCATAGGAAATTCTTTGTTGGCATCGGTAGCCACCAATTCTTTTGAATTCAATTGGATGAAATATTTTGAAAAATTCGGTTCATTGGGTATCACCGTCTATCACCGCAATTCTCATAAAGATATCAACACTTTGACAGATGTGGTATATAGTGATGTTTTCGGCAGATATGTACACTTTACCATGCCGGTGAATGTGGGTAAATCGTTCAATACAGGAGGTGAATTCAATGTCACCTATCGTCCCAAAGGATTTTTAAATCTGCGATTTTATGCCAATATATATGATTCTTATATCAACTATTCCGATTCTAAAGATGCGAATAAGAATAGTGTCAGACATAAATTTACTTATAGTTTTAGAATCAATTTGTGGACAAAAGTATGGAATGTACTGGAAATACACGCTTCGGCGAATTATCGTTCGGCTTCGCAATCGTTGTTTTCCGAAACCAAACCCAATTACAGTATCAATGCCGGCTTGCGGGCAACGTTTTGGAAGAAAAGAATTTCTGTTTATTTAAATGTTCAAGATATTTTCAATTGGAACAAGTCATCTAATATTACTACCAATCCATACTACGAGTCATGGTCGTCGAACAAAACCAACAGCCGTTATATCAGTGCAGGCATCACCTTCCGCTTTGGCAAGTTGGAAATGGAGAGAAATGTTCAAGGAGCCGGTAACGAAGAATAGCAATACTACCCTTTTACATGATAATACCCCATAAGTGATAAAAAAAAGAAACAATTTTGCAATTGTTTCTTAAAAACGGTATTCACCTAAAAAGGTGGTCCCTCTTGGGCTCGAACCAAGGACCCTCTGATTATGAGTCAGATGCTCTAACCAGCTGAGCTAAGGGACCCCATCACTCTTGTGATGTTTTGAGAATGCAAATGTACAATATTTTTCTTTACCAATTCCTCTTTTTTTTGAAAAAAAACGCACGCACCACTATTTTGCAGTTTTTCAATTATTTATTTTTTTATTTTAAATAAAAACGAAGCTCGTTTAAAGATTGATATTATAAAAAATATTATCTTTGCAGTTTATACATATTGATAAAGATGATATGAAAATTTGGGAATTGATAAAAAAATATAAATGGCTGGTAGCTATAATAATATTTATTGCCTATATGTTTTTCGGTGATGCGGGCATTCCCCAACACCGAAAACTCAACAAAGAAATTCGGCAATTAAAATCAGAACTCAAACATCAGCAAGATATTATAGCCGAATTACAAGAGCAAAACAAAAGACTGATACAACAAAGCGGCGATAATAAAGAAGAATTTTTGCGTACTCATCTCTACTTAAAAAAAGATGATGAGGATGTGTTTCGTGTAACCCAAATGGAAGAAGAATAGCCATTATATGCAAAAAATATTGATTATTAACGGTGTAAATCTAAACATGCAAGGAAAAAGAGAATCCGCTATATACGGTTCCACTTCGTTTGATGTGTTTTTTGCCCGTCTTCAACAACAATATTCACAAATACACTTGGACTATTTTCAATCGAATATAGAAGGCGAACTAGTGTCCAAAATACAAGAAAGTAACGCTTACGATGCCATTATCATCAATCCCGGAGCTTATACCCACACCTCTATCGCCATTGCCGATGCGCTTAAAAGCATCAATTCTATTATTATAGAAGTGCACATCAGCAATATATATAACAGAGAATCTTTTAGACACAAATCATATATAGCCGCTTGTTGCAAAGGTCGCATTTGCGGTTTGGGCTTAGATGGTTACCGATTGGCTATTGAACACATTATTCATAACCAAAATCAAATATGAATAGAATATAAATATTGAATATAGTAGCATATATTATGAAAAAAATTATTGGTTGCTTACTCATTTGTGTATTTACGGGACACACTCTCATGGCACAAGAAAAAACAGAAGGATACACGTTTCCTGCTGTAATAGTTGATGGAGATACCATAGCGTGCATCACCACTCGACCGGTTATAGTTGTAGGCTTTCGTTCCAACCGCTCCAAACAAGAAAAAAAGCGTTATACCAAATTGGTTCGTAACGTAATGAAAGTATACCCCTATGCAAAAATAGCCGCTCAAAGGCTAAAAGAATACGATGAAATGTTGGCTATGATACCCAATAAAAACCAACAACAATTAGCCATGAAGAGTGTAGAAAAACAAATCAGACAAGAATTCCAAAAAGACATAGAGCACATGACCTATTCACAGGGCATCATACTCATAAAACTCATAGACCGCGAAACCAGCAAAACCTCCTACAAAATCATATATGAATTTCGAGGAAAAATGCGGGCTTTTTTCTACCAATCCATTGCCAAAATGTTTAAATATGATTTAAAAACAGAATACGACCCCGGCGGCTCGGACAAGGAAATAGAAAAAATAGTGCAATTACTCGAAAACGATGAAATTTAAAAGATAATTGTTTGGTATAAAAAAAATTACCAATTACGATAAAAAAAGAGAGAAAATCATTTCTCTCTTTTTCTATTTTTACCATCATCACATCTGGGTCACGGCATGATAGGTTTTATATCCTCCCGACAAATTGAGAGCACTGAATCCGTTTTGCAGCAATATGCGGGTGGCTATATAGGCACGCAACCCAACGGCACAATATACTACTATTTGTTTATTACCGGGGATAATCTCATCCAAACGTTCCCTCAGTTCATCTAAAGGAATATTCACAGCACCTTCTATCATCCCTGATTTGCATTCCTCTTGTGAACGCACATCCAACAGCCAATAATGCTCTTTGTCGGCTTGTAACTCATGCCATGTGATATTATCAAGCAAACCATGCATTAGATTTTCGGCAGCAAAACCTGCTATATTAACAGGGTCTTTTGCCGAAGAATACGGAGGTGCATACGAATGTTCAAATTCACATAATGCTTCCACACTTGCCTTTTGTTTTATCACCATAGACAACACATCTATCCGCTTGTCCACTCCGTTGCCGCCTACCACCTGTGCACCATACAATTGTCCCGTAAATGCATCAAAATTAAGTTTAATACTGATAGGCGAAGCCTGCGGGTAATATGTAGCATGGGAAGACGAATGGGTAATAGAACTTTTATAATTAATACCTGCATCTTTCATCACTTGTGCCGATAAACCGGAAAATGCCACCGTTAAATCAAACACTTTCAAAATAGCAGTGCCTATAGCTCCGTTATATTTATAACTATCTCCGAAAACAATATTATTGGCCACTACTCTGCCCTGCTTATTGGCAGGACCAGCCAAATAACACGATTGCATAGTATCTATCAACGGATGTTGCACACTTATCATATCTCCGACGGCATAGATATCATTATCCGATGTTTTTAAATGTGCATCCACTATTACCGCTCCATGCGAATCTAAAGCTAAACCGCTATTTTTCAAAAGTTCGTTTTCGGCTGTCACTCCTACCGCAAATATCAGCATTTCAGCATTTTGAGTTATACCATCGCTATAACATACCTCCAAGATATCATCTTTGCGATAAATGGCTTGCACTTTGGTATTCAATTTTAAATTCACCCCTTTATCTTTTAAATGCTGATGTACCAATGCTGCCATTGAAAAATCCAAAGGCGGTAAAACATGAGATTGCATATCTACTATGGTAACATTTGCTCCTAAATGATATAAGTTTTCTGCCATTTCCATTCCCACAAAACCAGCGCCTACCACTATAGCATTCTGCACCTTGTGCGTTTCCACATATTGTTTTATGGCATCCGTATCGTCAACATTTCGTAACACAAACACTCCGTTTTCAAATGCTCCAGGAATATCGGGACGTATGGGGTCAACACCTATAGACAATATCAATTTATCATATTGTTCATCATATTCCTTATTGGTACGTAAATTTTTGATAGTAACCTTTTTATTAACTCTATCTATGGCTATGGCCTCACTGAATGTACGCACATCCACATCATAACGGTTTCCGAATGAAGTAGGTGTTTGCAAAAACAATTTTTTACGTTCCTCTATCATTCCACCTATATAATATGGCAAGCCACAATTTGCATACGAAATATAGGCACCTTTATCTATCATTACTATTTCCGCAATTTCATCTATTCTTCTTAATCGTGCGGCTGCTGTGGCACCTCCTGCCACTCCGCCTATAATTAAAATTTTCATGTTCAATATTTTATTCTTTATCTATCATATTAATATAATGCATATACGACATCATCACATCATGAGTATAATGAGCGGTGAATTTACCTTTATAAAAAGGGCTCATACCGTATTTTTTCATCAATTTTGCATCATTCATTTTAATCATAGCTTTTTCCACATCTTTCCATGCATATTGATTCATATTCATGGCGGCAGCCATTTGCATAGCATTTTCTATGCTCTTATGTCCTGCATTATATGCGGCGGCAACAAAAAAATAAAGGTCTTCATCGTTTACACCTGCTTTTTTAAATCGGTTCACCAAACGTGCAACCAATTTACAACCTGCACTGATTTGAGATTCTACCGAATTCAAATCCTCATGTCCCAAATGTTGTGCCGTAATAGGCATCATCTGCATAATACCTGATGCTCCTCCCGCTCCTTCAGCTTCCGGATTGAAATGCGATTCTTTAT
Organism: Bacteroidales bacterium UBA1205; assembly: GCA_002309615.1. Taxonomy (GTDB): domain Bacteria; phylum Bacteroidota; class Bacteroidia; order Bacteroidales; family WCHB1-69; genus UBA1205. Next base: position 8,412 of record DBXT01000072.1, on the reverse strand, counting down.
ATGCCAAAGCTGCAACAAAACGCCAATCCAAATCATAATGTCGGGCATAATACTTAAACAAATTATCGGTCCATGAAATATTGGTACGTCGCAAATTTGTTCTCTGCTTGGTAATACTTGCTTGATAACGAGTTTTTTTGCATAAATTCTTATATGCTAATGAAGCTGTATATTGTTTTAACCATACATTAATGCTATCACACAAGGTAATGTTTTCTTTACGAACAGCCCAACCCATTTTCATGCTTGTCCCCCATAAATGTATGGTATCTAACTTGTTTCGTTGTGACATATAAGCGTCTATATCATGAGTGTTGCATACCATTGCATCCGCCATGCCGCTATCGAGCATGGCAAACATGCGAGCATATCCCACATTACCCACCATCATCAAATGCCATGATACAGGACACAAATATTGTAATACTTTGTACGGCATTCGATTACTATGAATATCTTTCATCATCATCAATGTATACGCACTATCTTCGGCTACGGGCTTTAACCTTGTTGTATCACCGACAACAACGCATGGTGATGTTTTGCGTTGCACCAATACCTTTGAAGCGGTGGTATACGGAACGGTAATGGCAAACATTGAATTATCAGCCATAGAACTATCAAATGGCATGGCCAACACATCCACCTTATTCTGCATAAGGGCGATACAGGCATCTATATAGTTATCATATACCGTATAATAGGCCTTCATATGATAATGCTCTGCCATTTTCTTAGACACATTGTATTGCAAACCAGATGCTTTTCCATGATACAAAAAATAATCGGTATAATTATGAAATATCCCTATACGTATGGCTCCTCTACGTTGTAATTGTTCAAAAGAATAATACGATACTCGTTGACGATGCTGTTTCTTATTGCTTGTGCCTTTAAATAATAACAGCAACACCAATACCAACAATATGAAAATAATTGCAATATATATTTTATATCGTTTATTCAATATCATTGCTTGATTATTTTTTGTATTATCACTTCTGATGAACGCATATACAATTTTACTATATATATACCCGCATTAAGATTACTCATATCCATATCCGTTTGCGGATTATTGATGCTTTTCACTTGTCGCCCGCAAACATCATAAATTTCCATTTGCCTTATTTCGTATGCGTCATTAATGTATAATAGGTCTTTTACGGGATTAGGGTATAAAATGATGCGTTTGTTTGCTTCTGTATTCCGAATTCCTACCGGCAATTTGTTATAAGGGCAACCACTATAATAGGTTAAGCCGCCGGAAAAATTACCCGCCAACATATCAGGATAGCCATCTTGGTTAATATCCGCCATGGATGCTGCCACCCGCACTCCTTCTTGAATATAATAACCTGTTTGCATCCATTGATAGTACAATTGTGCACTTTCTTGGTAGGGTTCTCCGTCAATTATAGCGTATAAACTTATTTTCCCGCTTTCGCTTCCCACTATCAAATGACTATCACATATACTTACCGCTGCATAACCAAAATACGATTCTTCCATATTTCTTACATTAATACCGCCCCACTTTTCGGTATGTAAATGCCATTGTGGCTTATTTGAAATCACATCTGCCTCATACCAGTCTATGGTACCGCTTTTATTGCCTGCAATAATGTCAGTGCGATTATCTTTATTGACATCATACAATGCAATAGAAGAATATTGATTTAACTGTAAATCCAATTTCACACAGGTATCATATTCCATATCATCATCGCCTGTATTTTTAAAATATAATATTTCACCTTCGTGTGTAGCTATCAATATATCTGCCTTTCCATCGCCATTCACATCTCCTATTGCAGGATATAAAGCCAAATATCCTTTAGAGCGTAAATTAAACAAATCTTCCGTTATTAATTGAAATGCCGGATGAGTGCCGGTGCCGATATTACGCAAATATGCCACCGAAGAGGAATAATAACAAGTAAGATTATAACTTGTAGATATTGCACTATCGTAATAACCGTAATTACCTACTAAAAGGTCTGTCAAACCATCTCCGTCTACATCTCCCCATACAGGATAGGCTCCGGATCCGAAATCCAACATGGTTTCTTGCAAGAAACTTTTACTTTGTAATACAAAATCAGGATGACTAATAGTCCCCCTATTACGATACAACCACACACTTTCTTTATTTTCCGACTTAGTAAACGACAAATCCAACGGGGAAACCAACATGTCTTTTATGGTATCGGAATATAGATGCAACATCACAGGACATGGCATGGAATATAAATTCACAGGAATGGTATTACTCGGAAAACAAGTATCTATAGATACCATTATCGATGTATCTTCACTGCCGCCATTGTAAAGCAATAGCAATTGGGGATAATCCATATCTCCCAAAACCAAATCTACAAGCCCGTCCCCATTCATATCATGTGCCAACATGGTGGAGCCTGTATGTCGATTGGTTTTTGTTAAAGGTGAAGTTAGATTACAATCACTATGAAGAGTAATCATATTATTTTCCCCGCTCTCGGCAAATTTTCCCCAACAGCGATCCTCAACCTGATATTCCAAATGACTTAAATCATGATACCGCTCCATGGACATGTTTCTGTGATAATCCACATACATGCCTAAAGACCAAAAAGCCAAAATATCCACATCGCCGTCACCGTCCATATCTTGTATCACTATATAATCTCCTTCGGTACAAAATAAATTAATAGGCTGCTGATAATATACGGAAAGAATTTGCGAGGTGAATAATTCAAATTTAAGTATAGTATCAGATATATTTTTATATACGGCAATTCCTGCGTTGCCGTAGGTGAATATATCTTTTTTACCGTCTCCGTCAAAATCCGTCATCTGCATAAAGCCTTTCAATTGCGGAAAATAATGATTGTACTGCGGAGCATATTTCCATTGCTCATCTTCACGAAGAAAAACTTTGATATTACGACCTTGCACATCATACACCACCAAATCACTCACTCCGTCATTATTACAATCCATTGTTGCAAATTGCATACTATTACAACCTCCGGAAAAAGCATTGACCAAATGAGCACTATCACTTGTAAACACCATAGGTTCAACACCTAATGTAAAACCATATGATAATTGTTGTGCCTGAGTTATATTTAAAAGCAACAACGAGAGTAATAGTGTAAATATATTTCGCATTATGCTTTCACTTTCTTGAAAGCAAAGATAGCATTTTATACAATATTTCTCGCAATTGTTGAAAACAATCAACATCATTACAAGTTCAAGACAGAAAATTTGTCCGCTATCATTCTATATATCAAAAGAAAAGCGAGTGTTCGGACACTCGCTTTTCTTTATTGCATTTTATAGGTCTACCTATTTTTTTACCACAAAAGCGTCTTTAACAAAAGTTTTATAGTATTTCAATTTCACCTTTGCTTCCTCTTGCGTTCGGAATGGTCCTATTCGATAACAATAATACTTATTATCTTTCACTTCACATAATACATCTCCGTCTTGTAATGGCAATGTTTTTTTCACATTTGCTAGTGCTTGTTTGGATTTACTTGCCGATACTTGGATGTAATATACATCTTGATTTGCAAGTGCTGCATTATCTTGTATACTATTCTCTACAAAAGAACTGTCTTCTATTTGCTCTTTTTTGCTTGACTGTAAATATAACAATTCAGCATCGTGGGTGATTTTTTGTACACTGCCGTCCGACATCTCATACATCAAAGCAGCCTCACCCCATGAAATTGTGGAACCGGCATTTTGATAATTCACATTAAAATCAAAAGCAAATGAATCTATCTGTATGGTTTGCACGGCTATCAAAGTGAGTATATTATCGGCTGTATCCCATTGCAAGCCTTTGAAAACGCCTCCTGAAAACAGTTCACCATAGGGCATACGTTGCTGATAACGCAAGCGTCCTTGAACCGGTATGTTTTTTAAAATAACGGTCGTATGTATTTGTTGATTATCTGCATTCACCTGCGATTCAAGCACTATTTGTTGTGCTTGTGAAGATAATAACAAACATATACACAATAACAAAAAACAATTTTTCATGCTTTATTAATGATTGGTATACATTTGTTCATAATATTTTTGATAGGCACCGGATGTTACATTTTGCAACCATTCTTGATTGTTTAAATACCACTTAACCGTTAAGCGAAAACCTTCCGTGAATTTAATAGAAGGCTCCCAACCTAATTCGCGTTTGAGTTTGGATGCATCTATGGCATATCGCAAATCATGACCTGCTCTGTCTTTCACATAGGTTATCAGCGACATAGAAGTACCTTGGGGGCGTCCCAATTCTTCATCCATAATCTCTATTAATTTTTTAACAATATCAATATTGGTCCATTCATTATTACCGCCTATGTTATAAGTTTGTCCACTCAATCCTTTATGAAAAATGGTGTCTATGGCTTTTGCGTGATCTTCCACATATAGCCAATCTCTCACATTTTTACCCGTGCCATACACAGGCAAAGGTTTATTGTGCAATATGTTATTAATGCACAATGGTATTAACTTTTCAGGGAATTGATTGGGTCCGTAATTGTTAGAACAATTGGATATCACATTGTTCATGCCGAATGTATCATGATAAGCTCTTACCAAGTGATCGGAACTTGCTTTGGAAGCCGAATACGGACTATGAGGGCTATAGGGGGTGGTTTCAATAAAATGACCTGTTTCTCCTAAAGAGCCATATACTTCATCGGTAGATATATGATAAAAACGATGCTCCTCGTAATTATTTTCCCAAATGCTTCGAGCCGCATTCAATAAATTGGCTGTTCCGACAATATTAGTATATATAAAATCCATAGGAGAATAAATAGAACGATCCACGTGAGACTCTGCTGCCAAATGAATAATATTATCAAATTTCTCATTTTCAAACAATTGAGAAATAAACTTAGCATCTACTATATCTCCTTTTATGAAAGTATAATTAGGATATTTTTCAATGTCTTTCAAGTTTTCCAAATTACCGGCATAGGTTAATTTATCCAAATTATAGATATGATATGTCGGGTATTTTTTTACGAACAAACGAACAAGATGCGAGCCTATAAAACCGGCTCCTCCGGTGATTAATATTTTTTTCATCATTCAATTTTATTTAAAGCATTCTGCCATATTTCACTTTTACGCAAGCCCCATTTATAACCCACTATTTTTAAATTTCCTTCTCGGGTGAGTTGCAGATCCACTTTACAAGTAAGTCCGTGAGCAGGATGATAAGCTATTCCGCTATATATTCCTTGATGATAAGTTAAATCATACATCACATTCATTCCTATCAAAGGGCGTTGTCTCAATTGTTGGCTCGGATTGTATTTATCGGTACGAGGCTTGCCGTTTTTATCATTCGGTTCTTTCAGCCAAGTGGTACGGGCGCAATAAGTGCTATCGGTTTGTCGGTAAAAGGTAACTATCGCTTTTTTATCTGCTCTATAAAACTGCTTACCCAAAATACTATCCGCATTTTGGGCAGCAGCTATACTGCAAACAGTTACCATAACAAACAATAGCAACTTATTCATATATTATTTTTGCAATCGAATACGAGCATCCACAGCCACTACAGCTTTCGGATTACCTAATAAAGGATTCAGGTCCATTTCCGCTATTTCCGGAGCAGCCATCACCAATGCACTCACTCTGGCTATTTGGTCTGCATACATATCAATATTTACGGGATCTTGACCTCTCACGCCTTGTAATATTTTATATCCGCGTAATTTTTTAAGCATATCTTTGGCTTCTTCCGCAGATATAGGGACCAAAGCGGATTGTACGTCTTTTAGTACTTCTATAAAAATACCTCCTAATCCGAAAAATATTTGGTGTCCGAATTTTTCATCTCTGATAGCTCCTATGTACACATCTGTTCCATCTAACATAGGATACATTTCTACAGCATAGGTATCCTTGATAGCCATCAAGCGGTCAAATTCTTTGCTGACGGTATCCATGTCTCTTACGTTCAAGGTTACACCGCCTACATCGGATTTATGTAATGGCCCTACCACTTTCATTACCAACGGAGTATCTTTACCGCAGCCTACTTCTTTAGCAAATTGGATAGCGTCTTCTTTTTTGTCTACCTCCACACTGCGTTTGCGGGCTATTCCTGCTGCATCTAATAATTCGTTATAATCGGCTATTTCCATGTAACCGTCGGCACAACGATTGATGGTTTTGCGAATACGCTCCACATCTATTGCAGGCATGTCTACATTTTCGGGCTGAGGTTTGGGTGTGTTGTATATTTTACACAATGCATTGCCGAACACACATTCTTCGGGGAAATTAATTCTATGTTTGTTGTTAATAAAATCTGCAATTTCTTCTTTTACATTAATGATAGATGGTAAAATGGGAAATATCGGTTTTTTACATGTTTTCATTTTTTCATCCAACACTTTATACACTTCCCAATTAGGGAATAATCCGGGAGAACCGAAAATCACACACATACAGTCTATATTATCAAAGTCATTTTCACAAGCATCAATAATATATCCCAATTGTTCTGCCGTTCCTGTTGCCAAAAAATCTATAGGATTACCTACCGATGACCCTCCGAACAATTTACCCAACAAGGCATCTGCTTTAGGTCCTTCTATATGAGGAACGTCCATGCCGTTGTTTGACAATACATCGGTAAGCATTACTGCAGGACCGCCTGCATGAGTAATCACAGCCATATTTTTGCCTTTCACTTCGGGATGCATAAATATGGCACATACTGTGGTCAACTCTTCTCTATTTTGACAACGAACTATTCCTGCTTTACGGAACAGAGCATCTACTGCGGCATCGTTGGTGGCCAATGCCCCTGTGTGCGAACTGGCTGCACGGCTGCCTGCGGCAGAACCTCCTGATTTGATAGCTGCAATTTTACATCCCTTGTTGATTAATGAACGTGCATGTTTTAATAATTTTTGAGGATTGCTTATTTTTTCCATATACAGCATTATCACTCTTGAACTCTTAACGGGGTCAAAAGTGGTATCCAAATGTTCCAATACATCCTCTATACCCAATTGAGCTGAATTTCCGACAGCCCATACGCTGTTGAATGTTAACCCATTGGATATTCCGTATTCCTTTATAAACACTGCCGTTGCTCCGCTTCCGGTTATAAAATCCACGCCATGAGCATCCAATGTGGGAATAGGAGCATCAAAAGCACCACAATAATTGGTATTCAAAAAACCGGTACAATTCGGACCTATCAAACTTCCGCCTACCGAATTAATGGTATCTACTATATGCTTTTCATAGGTAGCCCCCACTTCATTTTCTTCGCCAAAACCGGCAGAAAGGATAATAAAACCTCCTGTTTGTTTTTGCAATGCCAAAACATCCACTGTGGCAGGACAATATTTAGCAGCTATCGCTAAAATAGCACAATCCACTTCAGGTAAATCCTCTACCTTATGACAACATTTTATTCCTTGAACTTCTTCTTCTTTGGGGTTAACAGCATATACGATTCCTTTAAAATTGCTGGCCAATAAGTTTTTTAACACTTTACCACCCGGCTTTTGTACATCATTGGATGCACCTACTACTACTATACTCTTGGGATTTAACAGTTTATTATTTATCATTGTACAAATATTTTATTCTTACCAATTAATATCTACTCGTTTTCTTATAAATGCTCATACCATATATGGGATGTACTCTAACTTATTTAACAGAAGATTTGACATCTTGCTTTATGGAAAAATATCCCGGTGCTGTATAATTGTCTATTGTGGGTTTTACTTTCAAAACCACATTGGACTCCTTATCGGTAACTTTTCCCGTTAAATTTTTATACAAATTATAGATGCTTTCTATACTATTGTTTTTTAATACTTTTGCTGCATCCACTGTTGCTCTTATAGACGTTTGTGTGGAGCCGTTAGCTTTCACCACTATGGGTTGAGTGTGCACTCCTTCCAAAAGTTCTTCTCCGTCTAAATTAACTTTCCATGCCAATTTATTCACAGTGGCGGCATTAGCTGACGGATTGTTAATTTTAATATTTGCATCAAAACTTATTTGTGCCGTTTTATTTGTAATGGCTGACATGATTGCGGCAACATCCGTAAGTGAAAGCTGGGAAGGTGAAGAAATTTTATCCAAACTTACTCCCGCTACAGAAAAATTAGATACACCTACAAAATTAAAACCACATTGAGATAATGTTTTAACTTGTTGAACAGCAGAACACGATATCATAACTATTACTGCTATCGCCGCCATGACTATCTTCCATATTTTCTTATTCATATCTTTACTTTTTAACTTTTATATTGCAAATGCAAATATAGTTTTTTTTTGCATATCAACAGCAAATATTGCAATAGAAAAAAAGGTATTTTCAGCGAAAAAAAATTTTTTTCTGTTGCATAAAAAAAAGGA
>DBXT01000022.1 GCA_002309615.1 Bacteroidales bacterium UBA1205 | reverse complement strand
GGAGCCATAAAACATGCAGAAGTCCTTCAAAAACTGATGACGCCGGAAAATGAACGTTTTTGTTGCTCCCGGTGGACAGAGGAAATGGAATCCGATCCCATGTTAGATAAAATGTGGCATCTCGATGCTGAATTTTACAGTTTCGATAAAGAAGAGAATATTGATGCGTTGTTGATTGCTTATTTGCGAAAAAATGCAGATAGTATATGCGAAGCGTGAAACTGCTGAGTGTAAAAATATGGTATAAACAACCTTGATATCAAAAAAAATGATATTTTTGCAATTTTAGATCAATCAGATATAACAATGAAAAAGTGGATTTTAGTAAGTGTAATAGCTTTGAGTTTTATTTATTGTAAAGCAGCCTATTTACAAGATGTTCCGACTCGCTTGGTACAACCGAATGGCAAAATAATCAATTGTTTCATTACAGGAGACGAATTTTATCGTTATGTACATGATTCATTGGGATATACTATTGTAAAAAATCCACAGACAAACTATTATGTATATGCTTTACCGGCAGCCGATAGCCTTACTTATTCATCTTATGTAGTAGGCGAAGTAGATCCTTCCACACTGGGTTTGCCATTGCATGTGAGGTGGTCGGCAGAAAAAATATTAGCCAAACGCAAAGCATGGGAAGCCGAATATGCTCTTCATCAAACACGGAAATCGCAAAAAAGCAATAATAGGGGAGTGATGAATAATTTGGTGATATTCATATCTTTTGCCGATGACACCGCTTTTACCTACACCGATTATCCCACAGAATGTTCAAAATTTAATGACTCTTCCTCCGCCACAGCCGTATCGGTATATAATTATTATCGCACGGTTTCGTATGGACAATTTTATTTGCTTACACATTTTTTCCCTGTTCAATCGGATACAACGGTGATATCGTATCATGATATATATAATCGTGCCTATTATTCTCCTTACGATGCTTATACCAATCCACAAGGTTATACCACTTCCAACGAACGTACCACAAGAGAACACATGTTGTTGCATAGGGCAGTGGAGGCAGTAAAATCTCAAATTCCTTCCAACTTAAATTTAGATTATGACAATGACGGAATGGTGGATAATATTGCATTTATCATCAATGGTACTACAGATGGATGGAATGAGTTGTTGTGGCCACATCGCTGGTCGTTGTACACTTCTGAAGCCATTACTTATATCAACAATTTAAAGGTTTACGATTACAATTTTTTGATAGAAAGCGACAACACCGTAGGTGTAATTACGCACGAACTTATGCATACATTGGGGGCTCCCGATTTGTATCATTATTCCAACACCGATATCACCCCCGTAGGAAAATGGGATTTGATGGCTTCCACCAATAGAGGTAAACCCCAAGGAATGGGTGCGTATGTAAAATACAAATACGGAAAGTGGATAGATGCACCCATCACTATTACTCAGCCGGGAACATATACCTTGTATCCCGCCAATGGTACCACTACTGATAAAATTGCTTATCAAATACCTATTCCCGGTAGCGATGAGTATTTTGTATTGGAATATCGTAGAGCTTTATACAATAGTTTTGACTCTCCATTGAATGGTTCCGGTATATTGATATATCGCATCAATCCTAATTTTCATGGCAATAGTGATTACGACGGTTTAACTAAATTTGACGAAATTTATCTCTATCGCCCCAATGGTACTCCTACTAACAATGGAAATTTAGATAGAGCACATTTTAATGCCGTATCGGGAAGAGACAATATATCGGGATATTCCAACCCTTATCTATTTCTTAGTAATGGGACTATCGTCACAAAAATGCTAATTAATAGTATTACCAATGCAGAAGATAGCATCCAATTTTCATTCTTTGACAATATAACCCGGGTAACGGTGAATAAAACCAAAATTCAACTCTCTTCTGATTTAGGAGAAAAAGCCACTGACACGATAACGGTATCAGCCACCGGACACTGGACTATTCAAAATGCCGATACTTCTTGGCTGCAGTTCAGCACATTGTCAGGAGATAGCGGTGTAAGTTATGTATATATATCTGCCAAATATAGAAACTATATTCATAGTCCCTTAAGAACTTCTATCAACTTTGCTTCTCTTTACAATTCTGTTCAGGTAAGCATTCAACAAGAAGCAGCTGCTATACTTGAGTGCGGTGAATGCTATTCCAATATGGGAGCCACTGACAGCATTCAAAATGAAATATTACCCGACAACCTACTAGCAATAGGAGAATCGTTCGCATTGACCGACACTGTCGTTTCCGATAGTATATCCATCTACTTTGGAGATATGAGTGCTATCAATGAAAATGACTCTGTAAAAGTTGAAATATGGGATAACTCTAATGGTTTAAAACCGGTAAATCGTAAACGCACCATACTTATACCTGTAAAAGAGATAAAAAGTAATTCATGGCATAGCATTCATCTTAGTATGCCTGTCGTACTGACAGGCTCATTTACAATAGTTTATTATACCCACACTGTCAGCAAGGATGGTGAGGGACAAGCCATTCCATTTATTACTGCTGACCACACCGGCAAATTGGATGTATATGGCACATTGTTACAAAAACGAAACTATGTATGGCAAACATTAAAAGAAACGGCTCTTAACGGCAAACGAACAGCCAGTGCTGCGATAGCAGTATACCTTTGTCCGCAGTCGTCATCTAATACCTATTTAAAGGTTACCCCAATGTCATTGACGATGAGTAGCAAAAAAAATGATGAGGCTGTCATTAGTATTGTTACCGACACTACTTGGCAAGTATGTTATATGCCCCAATGGATCAAAGCATCAGATCTTAGTGGAAACGGCACCTCTTTGCTGACTTTAACCACTACGGAAGACAACAATTTAGGGGTACAAAAAGACACAATATGCATACGAATTAAAAATCATGTCAGCTATGTTCAATTAACTCGTAATCCTTTGACTATTTATGTGGATAAGCCTACATTGGAATTAGATTATTTGCAAAGTTCTTTAGATAGTTTCAAAGTCATTACATCCTTTGAAAATGATTGGAACATGAGCACAAGCCAATTATTTACATTACAATACGATACCAATTTAGGAACACAAGTCATAAAGGTAATTCCTAAACAAACCAACACTTCAGGTAGGGAAATAGAAGAAACTATCTATATCTACAATCAAGTTGATACCACATTTATTCTTATCAAACAAAAAGACAAATCTAACAATGTTAGCGAAGCGGAATTTTTCGATTGCAAAGTATATCCAAATCCCGCCGGTCAAATATTGAATATTCAAATTTCGCCGACACTGATTCAAGGCATAGAAATATTTAATATGATAGGTCAAAGGGTGATTTCCGATCAAAATATCAACCAATCAAATGCAACTATTGATGTATCCCGATTGTCTAAAGGCATATATGTATTAAAAATATATACCGCTAACGGATTGTATAATTATAAATTCAGTATCAAATAAGGGAACACTATACCATTAAATAGTGCAAATCAAGGTTTTGGACGGTATTGTTCCTTACAAGGGGGAATTGCTTTTGTGGTACCGGCAAATTCGTTCTTATAATATTGATTGTCAGGTGTAATTATATACACATTATCAAATTCATCATCCTCTTTGGGAATGTATATCATAATGGTTTTCCCGCTGAAATTCATGGATTCTTTCTGACTTTCAACTTCTCCGAATGGATACCATCCGTAGACAAAATACCTTTCTTGCTTTTTTTTATCTGAATAAACAAGATAATTTACCCAAAAGCAAAACAAATTATAATCAATGTTTGCAGAGAATGTGAGAAGAAATCCTTTTTCGTAGCGTGTAACAAATGGTTTTTCCAAAGAGGAGGTATCCATATCTTCCTTATACATACCAATAAATTCATCAATGGCATCATACAATTGTTCTTCGTTCATTTCTTCAATTAGAATCACTCTTTTTTCCATTGATTTGGTTCTTTCAACAAAAGCATCTTTTGTTGCATCGGGAAAATGGAAATAAAATTTCCATAACAGAATGGTAATGACTATTATTAAGGTGACGACAATAAGTAGAATAACTTGTTTCATCTTGTTATAAATTAATTGTTTGTTTGTTTGCGAGGATTTTCATTAAAAATTAACGGCACTTTCATAGAAAAATTGTGCATACGGTTAGAATTTCCGAGGGAGAATTCTATTCTTCTATATATACTCCTTGCAGCGATGCTTTACCGCCGCAGGCGAAATCCATGTCAAGGAACCAGTATTGTTCACCACCAACGCACGGAAATGAATCTCGTGGACGGGTGAACACCTGCCCTCTGCCAGTCTGTTTCATCCTCCGACGGGCAGATGGATACCATGATCTGTCTGAAACAAAGCAGACATGCCCGTCTATCAGGAGGTAGCCGTCAATATCGCTGAACATGTCCGGATTGGCACAAGGCTCTGATAGGTCAAATGTCTGTAAAACGCTGTTAAAATGTATAAGGGGAACGGTGTCCTCATTGTATATGAAATCTTTGGAGAAATGGCTGTATGCCGTATCATAAGTATGGAAAAATGTTAGCAGGAACTGCTGTCTGGCATTATTCTGATTATTTATAAGTTTTTCCAGTAGTTTCCGTATTGTGTCTTGATGACCCGCTATTTCATATTCGTGCAGATAGACCGAAGCGACATCCCTGCCTTCATAGATTTCGGGCAGCCGTTCTGAATGCTCGTCACATCCATATATGACCATCCGCCACCGTCCTTCGGACGAGAGGAATTGTTCATTTCCACCGTACCAATCCTCGTATCCAAGATAGAAGGAGGTGTCGTCCAGCCGGATATATTCAAAGATGTGGTAATAGACCGAGAATGGGGTCGGGACGCCGAAAAAGTTATTCCCGTGTGATTTGTGGAAACCGATGCTTTCAAGGCTTTCCGGAAAAACACCGCAGCTGTCGCGGTAAGCATTGAGCCGTTCTATAACCATGTTGCCGCTCGCAATCTGTTTGACAAAGAGATGATGCGGATCTCTCTCCATCATACAATGCAGCATCAGTATCCATAATGTATAGAAAGCTGCCAGCGTCACCATCGCGCCAAAAGCGGTGGCGGCATGTCCGAAGGCTACATGTCGCAATCTTTCCGTCGTACGCCGGTGCTTGCGGAAACCAAAGATGTCTCTAATATTCATTACACTGAATCTATTTTTATGGATGTTTCCAAATGTTACTTTTTGTATAACGGAAAGATACACGGAATATTGCGATGCATAACTGAAAAAAACGCAGTGGAAATGTGTGGAGGAAAGGCAATGTAAGCTTATTTTGTTGAAAAAACAGTCCTTGTAAGATGAACCAATCGGCAATATATCCTATTTGCGGATTCAATACACCAAAGGAAAACTTTTCATAGTAAAAGTTATAAAGAATTAAAAAATTTGATTACTTTTGCAAAATAGAAAATAAAGACATGCAAGTAATAGAAAAATATTTTCCGCATTTAAAGCCGGAGCAAAAAGAAAAATATGCGGCATTGCAAGATATTTACACTTATTGGAATGCTCAAATCAATGTCATATCCCGCAAGGATATGGATAATTTGTATCTCAATCATGTATTGCATTCTTTGAGTATTGCCAAATTGTTGCAATTCAAAAACCAGACTGCAATATTGGATGTCGGCACAGGCGGAGGTTTTCCGGGGATACCTTTGGCTATCATGTTTCCGCATGTGCAATTTCATTTGGTGGATTCGGTGGGCAAAAAAATCAAGGTGGCACAAGCGGTGGTGGATGCTTTGCAATTGAACAA
>DBXT01000071.1:18480-39406 GCA_002309615.1 Bacteroidales bacterium UBA1205 | reverse complement strand
GAAATTTCCATCAAACCGATACCGGTATTGTCAAAATTACGAATGGCATTGATAGTAGATTCAATAGCCTCTTTTGGTAAAACGCAAGGACCTGCGTTGAAATTATAAGCTGTCTTCATGTCTTATTATTTTTTATTTATGATATATATTTTTTTGCTGTTTATGATTTTGCAAAGTTAGACTATTTTCCGATAAAAAATATCTTTTTATTAAAATTTTATCTATTTCATTAACAATACAATAGATTGAATTATAAAAAAATTATAAAAAAAATGAGAAAAACAACGCATAAAAAGTCAATAAAAATCGACAAAACACAGATGTTATAAATTTATTTTTCGGTAATTACGAATACCGTTCTACGGTTGAGAGCTCTGCCTTGTTCTGTTTTGTTGTCGGCAACAGGTTTTTTATCGGCATAACCTTTGTAGGTGAGTCTGCCCGGATGTATATAGTTATCAATTAAATACTGGTACACAGAGCGGGCTCTGTTGTTGGACAAGGTCAGGTTATCTTCGTATTTACCTATATTATCGGTATGACCTTGAATTTCTATTTTAATATTGGGATTATCATTCAAAAAATCGATTAACACCTCCAGCACCACTTTGGATTCTTGTGTGAGCTCGGCGGAATTGGTGGTGTAGTAGATATCATTAATTTTATAGGATTTACCTTGTTCTATTTCTTGCATTTGAAAGTTTACGCCTGTATATTCCACGCTTCCGTCTTTGGCGATGGAATCGGCAGAAATATAACGTGCTTCGTAGGCGTAGTTCTCCTGTTTGATGGTGAGTAAGTAATCGTCTTTCACATTATTGACTATAGCGGCATATTTACCGTTGTTATTTACTTTTATATCGGTAATTTGTTTGGTGGATATGTTTTTCAACTCTACTTTAGCGTAAGATCCGTCTTCATTCGGGGAAAGGTTGTCTATAGT
Organism: Bacteroidales bacterium UBA1205; assembly: GCA_002309615.1. Taxonomy (GTDB): domain Bacteria; phylum Bacteroidota; class Bacteroidia; order Bacteroidales; family WCHB1-69; genus UBA1205. Next base: position 38,463 of record DBXT01000071.1, on the reverse strand, counting down.
ACCTTTAATTAATATCACTTTTTCGGGGCGGGCTGCTTCGTATAAGTTAAATTGGCATATATCATAATTGCCGCTCACGGCATTGCTTGCAAAATAGGCTTTATCACCAAGGGTGTTGACAAAGAATCCCACTTCGTCACCTTCGGAATTGATAGGATAACCTAAATTTTGCGGCTTTTGCCATACCCCTTTATCTGACAGACGGGAGTAGTATACATCATAGCCTCCCAGACCGGTGTATCCGTTAGAGGAAAAATACAAAGTGCGTCCGTCGGCATGTAGGAAAGGTGATTTTTCGTTACCTTCGCTATTGATTACATTGCCGGCATTGACGGCTTTGGTCCAATTGCCGTTGGCATCGCGTAAAGAGTAATAGATATCTATATCGTTTTCTCCGTGTCCTCCGGGACGGTTGCTGGCGAAAAACAATATTTTTCCGTCAGGGCTGATGCTGGCTTGTGCTTCCCAAGAATCCTCCCTATTGATTGCAGGCCCTAAATTTTTAATAGGTGTCCATTCACCGTCGATGTATTCGGAGTAAAAAAGGTCACAATTATAATAGGTGGCACTAGTACCGTTAACGGGAATATCAGCACAACGGGTAAACACCATGTAGCTGTTGTCCAAAGTAATGGTAGGACTTCCTTCGTTTTGTGTGCGATTAAAAGGAGCGGGCAGGGCTTCACCTACAGAAAAACGTCCGTCGGCTTGGCGTATGCTTTGGGTGAATATTTCTTTTATTTGTGTGCTTTTTTGTCCGTATTGTTCTTTGGTAACATATTTTCTACGGGTAAAAAACATCAATTCTTCATCCGGAGAAATACGTCCCAAATATTCATCTTCATCTGTTGACATGCCCGGTACGGGGTGCGGGTCATAGGCTACGGGATTGCCGTATAATTTGGCATATTCTTCCGAATAGGTAAGAAACAAATCCGCTTCCTCATGCTGGCGGGGAGTGATTTTGTCGGGATCTTCCACAAAATAGCTTAAATATTCCACCGCCTTGTCGTATTGACCTATGCTATAGTACAATTTGCCCAAATGCAAATAAGCATCCATTTTGTATTCAGCACAGCAAGCAATGGTCTTTTCAAAATAGCGAATGGCGGTTTGGTATAAATCATCGGGTTTGTCTTCACTACGTTCTAATTTTCGTATGGCTTGCATACCTAAACGATAGTAGGGTTCCGCCCAGTCGTCTTGTTCGGCAATACATTGTTTGTATAAAGATGTTGCTTTACTGTTTTCTCCTTTATTTTGAGCAGCTTTGGCCTGGCTGCATAATTTTTGTGCCTTTTTACTGAGTTCTATTTCACATGGGTAGCCTTTTTGTGCTTGTGCGGAAACAGCCCATAGCAGCAGCAAAAAAAGACCTAAATGTGAATAGTATGTTTTTCTATGCATATGATATGTTTTAATTAATACACTATAAATGCTAAACGGCATTAGTTATAAATTCTTAAATTAACGTTGTCAACCATTACCGCATTGTAACTTCTGAGGGGTTGTGTAGCCTTTCCGTTCATGGGATAGCCGTTGAGAATGTTAAAAGTGGAACCACAATCATAATCTATCAAAGTGATGTTGTCCACACTGTCCACTTCTACATACGAACCATATTCCCAATCGTAAGGACAGGCTCTGTCGTATACGTAAAAGGTGGTCATGTCTAATCGGTAAACAACTATTCCTCTAACCCCGCCGCTGAAATATTCATAATTACCCACATGCACCAAATTATTGGAATAAATACTTACCGTAAAATCCACGTGAGTGTAGGGGACAGGTGTTTCCTCCTCACAAGAAATACTTATTAGGGCCATGCAGACCATTAAGCATACGAATTTTAAACGTGCGAACAAATGTGATATCATGTTACAAAGGTAGCATTTTTTATCATATCATCATAGCGAACACAAAAAAAAGAGAAGAATTTTAAAATTCTTCTCTTTTTATCGCTGTTACAAATATTGAATTATTCTTTTACGAATTTCTTGGTTGTCATACCTTCATCAGTGGTAATATTGATGATATACATACCTTTACTCAATGAGGTGATGTCTATTTGATTGGTGTTTGCATGCATTACTTTTTGACCGAGTACGTTGAAAATAGTCACGTCTTCAATTTCTCCTTCTGTTACTATGTTCAACATGTTTTGTGCCGGATTGGGGAAAAGCATTACATTACCGCCTATGTTTTGCAAATCGTTAATAGCGGATGCTTTACCTGCCTTGCCTGCTTGAAGCACTTCTTTGGTTTTATAATTTTGAACCCAATATACCACATAGATATTGTTGAAGTTTTCAACAGAATTTTCCGTTGAGTGGTTGATAGGAGTGCTTGCACTTGTAGGCAAACGATATTCACCTTTGAATTCGTATTCCAAGTTAACGGTTACAGGGGTGTTCTCTGTTAAAGTAACAGACTGTCCGCTTATAGAAGTCATGAATTTTTTCATCACATGATGGAATAGGGTATCGAAACCTTGAGAAAATAATTGGGCATTGGTTAAATTATAATCATTTGCTTGAGGATGTCTGTTTTTGTAAGTTTTCTTTTCCACCAAAGCTACAAACAAACGATAATCGCCTTCGCCATAGGTTTTTAAAGGATTGATGGTGATGCTGGTGGAGAATTTTTTATTGCCGTCGTAATTGAATGTTGCGTCCATATCAATAAATGCAGGAATAGGTATTCTTGCTTTTAATAATGCAGAGGTGTATGAATTAGTATTGCCGTCCCAATAGTTACCGTCGGTGAACATATGCGGAACGGATGAAATACCACCGTAATAATTTGATCTTGATCCTACTTCGGAAGTGTAATACGGATCTCCTACACTCGGGAAATTCATTTGGTATTTAATACATACCCAATTGTCATTAGCATCCAATATGGATTTTAAATTGGCATTGCCGGGTTTGCACGGAGGGCAAGTGCTTGCAGAAAACACTTCATGTAATACATTGCGTTGAACTGATTGTGAGAATGTTTCAAATGTATAAGTGAGGGTGTCTGAATTTACTCCTGAATTATTAATATTTGACAACCACATTGTTACCGTATATTTTTGGTTGTTGGTAGTGGGGGTATAGGTGGTATTATGGTTCAATGTAAAGGCTTTGGTATAGTTAGCAAAATTCACACCGGTAATATTTTCAGTATATACGCTGTCATCTATCACATAATTATAGGTGAATGATGTTAATGGATTTTTGCCGGTAAGTTCACATAAGGAGGATATAGTAAGCGGTGTGTTCACTTTATGGAACATAGGCATATTGGCTTCTGCTATATGTACACCGTTATCGGGCAATTGATTTACGGTAGACATATCATATTGTATAAAATATTTAGCCATATAGAATACACCCATTACATTACCATCTATATATAATCCGTATGCATAATAAGTTTCCCATGCCGGTCTGTCGTCGGTTACATAATGTATAGGTGCATTCACTTTTTTTGTTGCAGGGTCAATACGTGAAATATATTGCGGAGCTCTTTCCAAGGTATAAATATATCCGTTGGTATCGCATGCCATATTCCAAAATATTGTTGAGAATCCGATATCTGTACTGGTAATGGAACTTAACAAAGTACCTGTTTTGGAATAAGCGTTAATTCCTCCGTTTGTAGTAGAAGTGTAAAAACAACCTTTTCCGTTGTCTCCTTTAGGGTCGTATGCCAATGCAATTGCATTGGTGGATATGGTAATGGTTGATTCTACTGCGTTCAAGGCGGAATTCAAACGGTAAATTACCGCATTACCATTGGTTATGTACAAGCTGGAGTCATCATGAGCAAAACCGATGGCATAAGCTCCTGTAGTACTACTTTGTGGCAAACCTGATACCGAAAATGAATCGATGGCAGTATTGTTTTGAATTTTGTATAATTTTGCGGATGCAGCACTGGCAGTATACAAATAATCACCGAATTTAACCATACCGATAGGACTTGTCATTTTTCCGGAAATGGATCCGGAATATAATATATTCCATGTCCCGTTGCTTTTATGTGTTAGCATAGGTGAATTATCATTAGATACTTTTACCTGTGTAAGGTCAGCAATAGGCTGTGCCATACTAATACTCATAATGCTTAAGAAAGCAAGACTGATGAATAAAAAACGTTTCATTTGAAATAAATTTAGTTATTACAATTAATTTACAATAATCAAAATGCAAATGTATATATTTTTTTTTAAAAAAACATGGTCGGCAATTATTTTTTCATCGCCAAGGCACACATTTTTTTTATTTTTTTGCATTCTCCGTGCAAATTCCAATATTTTATCACTATCACATAATTTCCCACAGGGGCTTTTACATGGTGTTCTATGCACCCGTCCCAAGTGTACATGCCATCGGTGTCGGCCAAGTCATTGTTGACAAGTGATCGTATTTTCACTCCTGCCGAATTGTAAATGTCTATACTGACACGATACCCGGGAGCATCAAATTGATAATATATCTCCAACACATCATTATAAGCATCGTCATCGGGTGAAAATATAAGGGGGTGTACATTAAATATATTGTCATCATCGCTATGGACTGCATAAGCCGAATTTTGATACCCCGGAGTGGCATAACCGACTGTAGATGCTGCCGAATGCCAATTATATTTATTTTGTGTTGGTTGATAAGGACTGATGCGTTCCAAGCTCACACCTTCCACCGAAGTAAGCATGGAATAATGCATGGATGCATCATATGCAAATTCATCAATAACATCACCATTGCAAAGCAAGCATACTGTGCCGTTTTCATTGGCGTAAGCGGGCAGGGAAGGAACTGTGATAAGATTTTCAGGGTAAGGACAAAAGTATTGTTGCTCCAATTTTCGACTGTTAACAGAAACAGCCGTATATTGTCGCGGATACAGATACCATGCTCGGTCGGTGATGATTTTACCCGCTTCCAATTGCCCGTATTTATTGCGTGTGGATAGTTGTAATGAGTGGATAAAAACAGGTGTGTCCGATATATTGTATATTTCCACAAAATCCACACCGTCAAAATGAGGATTAAACAGTATTTCATTGATAATCACATCACCTTTTTGAGTGTCTTTGGCTCTGCAAAATGTATGACTGATAGGAAAAATTAATGGATTTCCTACGCAATCGGTAATGGTGTCGGATATAAACAAGGTGTATTCGGTATTGAATTGCAACTTGTCGGACAAGTACAGGGATACGCTCAGCGGCAGGGCGTCGTTTGGAATAAGGCTTAATGCGTGCAACCGGTGAGAAAATTGATAGGTGTTCACATCAATGATATTATCGGCTGACATTCTTTCTGAAAAATATATAGTGATAACACTGTCGTTTATTACGGCTATATGTTGAATATAAGGAAATGTGGTATCGGAATTGGACGCAACTGTGCTGTTAATGCTTCCCGGAGTGCCGCCTGCCGGATGTGTGGATGTTGACCAGTTGTCACCTCCGCCGCAGGGATTTAGCACATCTATCATTTCCAACGACCATCCTCCGTGATTACCGGCTTTTTCGCCATACCACGCAGAGGTGTAATTTACCTGATGTATCACCCGTTCCTTATCATCATATAGCGTAAGCTTTTGCTCCGTATCGTTAATACTCATACTGGATACGGCCAATACTTGACCATATGGCAACAGCCATGCCTTGTTTTGTTCAGCTACCGCCAAAGCATACGATAAAGGAGCTATGGAGGTATCCGGTAAATATTTGAACGTATTTCCTATTTTTAATTTCCATCCTTTTACGGGAACGGCATAGGGGTTTCTATTGTATAACTCTATATATTCCACCGTGGGCAAACCTACACTCGGGGACGGTGCGGACATGATTTCGTTGATTACTATATCAAACACACATGATTGATATTTAAATAATTGCAGTGTGGTATCGTTCATATAGTTTCCCGATACATCGCTTATATGTGATATATATAATGTATGCATGGTGTTATCATCCCATGTGGTATTAAAATGCAGGGTACACCTTTGGAAAGAATTGTCAAATTCCATATGTGCGGGATGCAATCGCTTATCCGCCATAAAACAAGAACTGTCAACAGATGCTGTGTCAATGATTTCGGAGAAATATAGGGAAATAATACCATCCTGATTGTTGAAATCGCATGATGTAATGTATGGCGGAATGGTATCTATTCTCAATGGTCCGTGATAAATATCATCAAAAATAAATTTGGTGGCATTGGAAACGGTAAAGGTGCATAACATGCCTAAATAACAGATGTTGTCAGGTATATAACCCACATAGACAAATTCTTGTTGCCATGAGTTATCTTGTGCGGCAGCACTGAACACGGTAAGGGTATCCATGGTGGATGATACCACTACTTTTATACGCTTTTCAAAGGCGGAAGCAATGCTTCCGATATGGCCTGTAGCCAGTAGGGTGTGCTGATTGTGCTGTTGGAAATAAAGCTTAACGGCATCATTGCTACCATTTTCGCCAAAACGCAGATAGTAACCTGTGAGAGCGGTATCGCTGAGTATTGCCGTATCGGCTTGCAAATAAAACCTGCAATAGTTGTTATCCGACGGTGAAAAATTCATCTGAATAAAAAATTCCCATTCCATGCCGGCAGGATAGGTACGGGTGGCAGTGGACAGGTAGCAGGTGCCCGCTTGCGATGCATTGAGTTGTAATTGAGCTTGGTTATTGATAATAAAACATTGTGTATCACCTTGCCAAGATAAACAACCTAATGATGCTACAGAAGAAAAATCATCAAAAATTTGAGCGGTAAGCATCTGACTATAAGTGAGTAATAATCCTGCTATAAGATAGTGTATCGTATTCTTTAATTTCATAACATTAGTTTGTAGGTTGATAATTTTTAATAGTATTTATGCAGAAAATATATATCCGCTTTGAATGATGCAAATATACATTTTTATATAATATCAATACTCTATCAAAATTTTTTTTTATTTTTTTCTGGACAAAAGTGAATAAAAAATACTATCTTTGCATAGTTGATAAATTCTTATTACATGATGAAAATGGTAAAAAACATAACTTTTTGTTTCATAGCAATAGTTCTTTGTGCATGCAACGCAACGCAAAACGAAAACAAAACTCAACCCGAACCCTCATCTCCGGCACAAACAGTGGAAGATATCAATATGGACGTCAATAATTCGGAAGCACCTGTTCTTATTTCTTCCGAACAAATGTTCAGCACATTAATTGCCGAGCCCGAAGCTGTTCAATTGTGGCGTTACAAAGGTGAAAAACCATGTGTGATAGATTTTTTTGCTACATGGTGTCGTCCTTGTGCCGAAATGGCTCCTATATATGAAGCATTGGCTAAAGAATATAGCGGTAAAATCATATTTTACAAGGTAGATGTGGATCAATTAAGAGATTTGTCTTTGCATTGGGGTATTGCCGGTATGCCTACTTTATTATATTGCAATGACAAAGGAATGGAAACGGTTATCGGATACCAAACCGAAGAACAGTTACGCACACAATTGAATAAATTATTACAATGAGCGAAGTAATATATCATAATGCCACTATTACTGAGGTTTTGCCCCAAAGTGTAAAAGTGCGGATAGAACGAGGAACGGCATGTGATACATGCTACAATAAATCGGCATGCAATGTTTCTGCCAAAACCTCCGCAATGATATATACCATCCCTACTACCGAAGCCCAAACATACTCAGTAGGTGAAACGGTAAAAGTGGGTATTAGCGTCCATGCGGGATTAAAAGCCACCCTATACGCCTATATCATACCCTTGATTCTTATGGCTATAGCATTTGCCATATGTTGCTGTTTTACGTCCAATGAGTTGTGGCAGGCCATGGCGGCGGTAGGGGTGTTGGTAATATATTATATAGTACTATCTCGTTTCAAGCATAGATTCAACCGCCAATTCAATTATAGCATAGAAAAGCTATTTAACATGGAGAATTAGCACCTTTTTTGTGTTTTTAGTCACCGCGTAACGATTGTCACTACGATGTGCAATAATCCATATAATGTCATTGTCGGCATTGGTGAGCAGACGAATTTGTTGTTTTTCCTTGCCACCGAGTTTGATATTGGTAAAAAAGTCACTTAATTTCTTTTTACCTCTACCGCGTACGGGATAGAAATAATCGCCGGCAGCCCAGGTGCGTATAATCAAAGGAAAGCTTATTTTATCCCAATCGAAATAGGCAGTATGAGGGTCGTTTTGAAATTGGAATCCGTTGTTGTAATCACATATTTCCGATAGTATACCTGCTGCATTTAATTGCTGTAAATTTTCTATGTAAACTATCGGGTTGTTGTTTATATTATTGTTTTCCAGCGTATTGATGAGTAGGGTAGTGCGTGTTTTGGTGAGTATATGTGAGGGGGATAGAAATTGTTTTTCTTCTTTTTGGTTCAAAACAGAAATGATATCTTCAGTTTGACTGATATTAAACCCGAATTCGTGAATACATTCGTACAAATAAGTAGCAATAGGCTGATATGATGTTAACGGTGCTATATCGATGCTACAGGAACCTTTATCTGCGTGCATAATTCGGGATTTTATGGCTGATATATGCTGACGATATATCATTTCTTGTTGTTGCAATATTTGGGTGGTTGCGTTAAGATTTTGTTTAAAATCGGGGCGTAAACGCTCAAATAAAGGGATGATATTCAAGCGTATGAAATTACGTTGCACATCATCTTCTTTGTTGGTGGAATCTTCCCTATAGGGAATATGATGTTTGTCTGCGTATGCGATAATGTCTTTTTTGGTACAAAAGAGCATGGGATGAATGATTTTTCCGGAAACGGGTAAAATACCGTGCAATCCGCTGATTCCTGTTTTTCGGATAGCATTCAGGAAAAATGTTTCTATGGAATCATCCATGTGGTGTGCTGTGGCTATATAATCAAAATGATGCGTATTGCAAATTTGTTCAAACCATCGGTAGCGTAATTCCCTGGCACCCATCTCTATGGAAATTCCATTGGATTGGCAATATGCTGTGGTGTTAAACCGGATGTGGAATACGGGAATATTGTGAGCTTGAGCATATTGCAACACCATGTTTTCATCTTCCTCGGAATCTTTTCCTCGTAATTGGAAATTACAATGAGCGATAGCAAACGAGTAGGGCTGCTGAGAGAATAAATCAAGCATTACCATGGAATCAGCGCCGCCGCTCACGGCCAACAGCACGCTATGGTGAGCTTGCAACAGATGATGTTTTGCTATATACGATTCGAATGCTTGTTTCATATTGCAAATATACCATTTTTTTTTATATCCTGCTTCAACAATGATATTAACAAAAAATTGAACACATGGTTTTGTGCCACTTAGAATAACTATTGTTAATATCTTGCATTTGATTGAAGCTAAAATTCACATTATTAATATTCTACAAAAAAACAGGAGGTTACCTATATACATTTTTATTTTGAAAAAAAGCTAATAAAAAAATTTTTTTCTAAACTTTTTTTTGTCTATCTTTGCAACTTGAAAATAGAAGAAAAAATTACCATTAAAGAATTGATATAAAGTGAAATATTCTTATTTAAGAGTATAAGTTTAAAACATATATAAAATGAACAATCATGATTAACGAGCCAGTTCAAGATTGTACGGCGGTATGGAATAAATGCTTAAGCATTATTAAGGATAATATAGAGGAGAGCAGTTTTAACACATGGTTTCTCCCCATTAAGCCTATCAGTTTGAATAACAATGTGCTTACAATTCAAACACCCAGTTTGTATTATTACGAATGGATAGAAGGCAACTATTGGCAAATACTTAAAAGTGCCATACGCAGAGTATTGGGTAAAGATGGTAAAGTGGAATATCAAATTTTGGTTACGAGTGACAATACCATGGTGTTACCGCCTTCAGGAGTGGGGAACATAGAAGCACAAACTAAAAATATCAACATCAGCATTGATGAAAACACCACACAAAAGGAAATACCCAATCCTTTTGTTCTACCGGGTTTAAAAAAGCTCAACATTCAGTCTCAACTGAACAAAGCCTTGAATTTTGACAATTTTGTGGAAGGGGAGTGCAATCGTTTAGCTCGGGCTGCCGGCTATGCTATAGCACAGAATCCGGGTACCACCACTTTTAACCCTTTGTTTTTATATTCGGGGGTGGGATTAGGCAAAACTCACCTTGCCCACGCCATAGGCTTGCAAACCAAAATAAATCGTCCCGATTTAACGGTATTGTATGTGGATTCCGATACATTCATGCAGCAATATGTAGAAGCAGCCAGAGGTAACAACATTAACGATTTTGTTCATTTTTATCAAATGTTGGATATGCTTATCATAGACGATATCCAATTTTTGTCCGGAAAAGAGAAAACGCAAGAAGTATTCTTTCATATATTCAATTATTTTCATCAAAAACATCGTCAAATTATTATCACTGCCGACAAATCTCCGGCGGAAATAATGGGCTTTGAACAACGATTATTGTCCCGTTTTAAATGGGGATTGTCTGCCGATTTGCAACCGCCAGATAAAGAAACGCGTATGAAAATAATACGCAATAAATTATACAACAACGGCATCAGCAGCATACCCGATGAAGTGGTGGAATATTTGTCCTGCAGAATAGTTACTAATATCAGGGAAATAGAAGGAGCCATTATCTCCATTTTGGCACAGTCCTCGTTAAACAAAAAGCAAATTACGGTGGAATTGGCCAAACAGATGATAGATAAATTCGTTAGAAATACCGCTCACGAAATATCCATAGACTATATACAAAAAGTGGTATGTGACTATTTTAACGTGCCTATCAACGAATTGTTCTCCTCATCTCGTAAAAGAGATATAGTGCAAGTAAGACAGGTATCAATGTATTTTGCCAAAAAGTTTACCGACTTATCGTTGGCACAAATAGGTGTTCAATGCGGCAAGAAAGATCATGCAACCGTTTTGCACGCATGCCGTACCGTTGAAAACTTAAAAATTACCGACAGGAAATTCAAAGAAGAATTGGATAGTATAGATAAGGTATTGAAGAATTCATAGTTTTCATTTTTACTTATGGCAACCTATATCGGTTGCCTTTTTTGTTCTTTCAAATATTTTATTTCATCCCGCAATTGAGCGGCAAGCGTAAAATCCAATTCTTTGGCGGCCGCTTCCATGGCTTTGGTTTTAATGTTTATCAATTTGTTTATATCATTAGCACTCAGCAATTTTATATCGTCTATTTCAATCTTTTGTTGAGGTGTTAATTGCGGTTTGTCGTTTTGACAGGATAATATTTTTTTATCCAAATTAGAACTGAAAACATTTTTAGACCTATCCCGTTGAATGGTTTTAGGAATGATATTATGTTCTTGATTGTAAGCTATTTGTTTTTTTCTTCTTTTGGCGGTGGTATCCATGGTAGCTTGCATGGATTTGGTGATTTTGTCTGCATAAAAAATCACATGTCCGTTGGCATTACGGGCAGCTCTGCCTGCTGTTTGCGTTAAAGATCGTTCCGAACGCAGAAAGCCTTCTTTGTCGGCATCCAAAACAGCCACTAGCGATACTTCGGGCAGGTCTAAGCCTTCGCGTAAAAGGTTTACGCCTACCAGCACATCTATCACACCTTCTCGCAATTGCTGCAGAATTTCCACCCTGTCCATGGTATCCACATCCGAATGTATGTATTGGGTGCGTATGTCCAAACGTATAAGATATTGGGTGAGGTCTTCGGCCATTTTTTTGGTAAGAGTGGTTACTAACACACGTTCGTTTTTGGCTACCGTTTTGTCTATTTCTTCCAATAAGTCGTCCACTTGATGGGTACATGGACGCACCTCTATTTCAGGATCTAACAGACCTGTCGGGCGTACCACTTGTTCTACTACCACGCCTCCGCTTTGCTCCAATTCCCAATCGGCAGGGGTGGCCGATATGTAAATGGTTTGACCCACCATTTGTTCAAATTCGCTAAATTTCAACGGTCGGTTATCCAATGCAGAAGGCAGGCGGAATCCGTATTCCACCAAATTCATTTTTCTGGAACGGTCACCGCCGTACATACCGCCTATTTGCGGTACCGTTACATGACTTTCGTCTATTACGGTGATAAAATCTTTGGGAAAATAATCCAAAAGGCAGAAAGGACGACTTCCCGGCTTGCGTCTGTCAAAATATCGGGAATAATTTTCTATGCCGGAACAATAGCCCAACTCTTTAATCATTTCAACATCGTATATCACCCTTTCTTCCAGTCGCTTGGCTTCTTGGTACCGACCGGTTTCTTTAAAATATTGCACCCTTTCACCCATGTCTGTTTGTATTTCTTGAACAGCCTTGTTGATCACATCCTGGGAGGTGATAAAAATATTGGCAGGGTAGAGGTATACTTCTTGTAATGACTCCATGACAGCTCCGCCGGAGGGGGTTATGGAGGATATGGACTCTATTTCATCGCCCCAAAATATAATACGATAAGCTATTTCGCCATAGGCGGGATATATATCCAAAGTATCGCCTTGCACCCTGAATTTTCCTCTTTCCAATTCCATTTCGGAACGGGAATAGAGAGAACCCACCAAATCTCTAAGCAATTTGTTTCTGGAAACCGTTTGTCCTACCTGCAGATGTTGCGTTCCTTTGGCAAATTCTTCCGGATTGCCTATGCCGTATATACATGATACCGAAGACACTATAATTACATCTCTTCTTCCCGACAGCAACATGGAAGTGGCATTGAGACGCATTTTATCAATTTCCTCGTTAATAGCTAAATCTTTTTCTATATAGGTGTTGGTGGTGGGAATATATGCTTCCGGTTGATAATAATCGTAATAAGACACAAAGTATTCTACGGCATTGTTTGGAAAAAAATCTTTGAATTCGGCATACAATTGAGCAGCAAGCGTTTTGTTATGGCTCAAAATTAAAGCAGGACGATTTAACTGAGCCAACACATTGGCGATGGTAAATGTTTTTCCTGAACCTGTTACTCCTAACAGCGTTTGATGCTTATCTCCGTTTTTGATACCTTCCACCAAAGCTCGTATGGCTTCCGGCTGGTCACCGGCAGGAGGAAAAGGTGCTTGTAAATTAAAATTCATAATAGGTTAGCGTAATCTATCGGCTGCTCTCACCATTTTTTCATCTTTATTGATGAATTTGCTTGCCAAATAAAACAAAAGGGCAGAGCAGAGGGGAAGAAAACACCACGGAGACAATCTTGCTTCATTTCCGTTGATAACATCCAGTTTTTTAAATATCAAATCCGGATAGATGGTACTTATAAATAATATAAGTATAAGGTTCAAAAACATGGCTGCCATGCAAAGTTTGCTTTGTGCAGGCCTTTTTTTGTATAAAAACACAGCCACTACAGCCAAAACTGCCAATATTGCGGATAACAAACCTATGATATAGGTATTTTGAATTATTTGCTGGTCTGCCGTGGTATCGTGCAACGACCATGCATCGTATTCATAATAAGAAAAATCGGTGGTGATATCACCCAAGGGCAAAAAACATGTGGCTGCCAAACATGCAACAGCCAAAATAAGGAATAATGTTTGAACTCTTTGTATCATATTTTCTTCTTTTTTTGATTTATTGCAAAAGTACAAATTTTATCAATACGCACATGCAATCGTAAGAAATAATTTCTTGCTAAAAAAAAATGATAATTATTGTTGAATAAATAAACTGATTCAAATAAAAAAAATGTTAACTTTGCACAAAATTTTGCAATAAATTATTCCATTATGACATATAAAGAATTAGGTTTAGTAAACACAAGAGAAATGTTCAAAAAAGCCATGGCAGGCAAATATGCCATTCCGGCTTTTAATTTTAACAATTTGGAACAACTGCAAGCCATCATCATGGCTTGCGTGGAAACCAAATCCCCTGTAATATTGCAGGTGTCAAGCGGAGCACGCAAGTATGCCAATCAAAATTTGTTAAAAAATATGGCAAAAGGCGCTACAGAATATGCTCACGAATTGGGTTGTGACATTCCTATAGTATTACATTTGGACCATGGCGATAGTTTTGAATTGTGCAAATCGTGTATAGAAACAGGTTTTTCTTCCGTAATGATAGACGGTTCACATCTTAGTTATGAAGAAAATATAGCCTTAACCAAAAAGGTGGTGGACTATGCACATCAATTTGATGTAACGGTGGAAGGTGAATTGGGTGTGTTGGCAGGAATAGAAGACGAAGTGTCTGCCGAAAAACATACCTACACCCGTCCGGAAGAGGTGGAAGACTTTGTAAAACGTACCGGAGTGGATTCATTGGCCATATCCATAGGCACCTCCCACGGGGCGTTTAAATTCAAGGTAAAACCCGGTGAAGCCATACCTCCTTTGCGTTTTGATATATTGGAAGAGGTGGAAAAACGTATTCCCGGATTTCCGATAGTGTTGCATGGTTCTTCTTCTGTACCGCAAGATATAGTGGCTGAAATCAACCAATATGGCGGCAAGATAGAAAATTCTGCCGGCGTTCCTGAAGATCAACTGCGTAGAGCAGCCACATCAGCTGTATGCAAAATCAATATTGACTCCGACGGTCGTTTGGCTATGACAGCAGCCGTGAGAAAAGTGCTGGCTGAAAATCCCGGCGAATTTGACCCGAGAAAATATTTGGGTCCCGCCAGAGAAAAATTAAAAGAATTATATAAACATAAGATTATCAACGTGTTGGGTAGCGCTAACAGAGTCGAATAAAATCATATCAAATTATATTTGTAATGGTCAAAAAAGTATGAGCATTTCATGTTTTTTTGACCATTTTTATTTGACGATGTGAGACATATTTATATTTTTTTTGCGGCATACATGCTCAGACTATATTTGTTTAGCATTTTTTTATGTATAATTAAAAAAAATTATTCACATCAACTGAAAATACATGGTTGTTTATCTGAATGCGGAGTAGTTATTTTTTATCCGTTACTTAACATAATATAAATTATGGGACAAAATGGCTATACACTAAAATCAACGATTTGTATTGCCTTTAAACTCAAACTATACTTTAATTTTTTTTGTCAGAATATCGGATAATTCTTTCTCCGGTTTGTTCATCATATCCGAGAAATATGATATTAGTATATCCATCAACACAAGGTGCATATCTTGTTACGCTGTAATATAAAGTTGTGAAAACATAAGTTTTGCCCTTGCCAATTGCTTTAATAGACTCCTTTTTCCTTATGGTGTATGTTCCATACTTGTCAGATATGATGACATCTTCTCCATAATTTTCGATTGTTGCTTGACAATAATGCTTTTTGCATGCCGTCATTGTGGCAATAAGTAGTAAACCAATGTATAATATTTTTTTCATGTTACAATATTTTTTTATGTTACAAAGATAGAAAAAAAAAATGAGAAAATTCGATTTTCTGTGTTAAATAATTGTTACTTTGATTTTGTTTCTTCTTATTATATATCCTGTAACTATTAAAAAAATGTTTGACGCAAAGACATTCATTCTATAGATGTACATTTCATGTCAGGAAACAAAAAAATACCGCTCTTATATAACGGTTTTATCTAAAAAAATGGTATCTTTGCATATTTGGATATATTGAATTTAAACAAAAACATATAACTATATGCAATTAAACACTTTAACAGCTATTTCGCCTTTAGATGGTCGCTATTTTAACAAAGTTGAGGTTTTAACGGAATATTTTTCGGAATATGCACTGATTAAAGCACGTGTGCATGTGGAGATAGAATATTTCATTGCTCTGTGCGAACTTCCTTTGCCTCAGTTAAGTAACATAGATAAATCGTGTTTTCCAAAACTTAGATCTATAGTTGACAATTTTACCCAAGAGCATGCTCAAAGGATAAAAGAAATAGAAAAAACCACCAATCACGATGTTAAGGCTGTAGAATATTTTCTTAAAGAACAATTTGACCGACTTAATATATCAGCATACAAAGAGTTTATACATTTCGGACTCACCTCGCAAGATATCAACAACACCGCTCTCCCCTATCTGTTAAGGCAATGTCATGAAAATGTGTACATTCCTTTGTTGGACCAAATATTGGCATTGTTGAAAAACAAGGCTCAAGAATGGCAAAATGTATCCATGTTGGCACACACTCACGGTCAACCGGCATCTCCTACCAATTTAGGTAAAGAAATTTACGTATTTATAGAACGTTTGGAAAATCAAAGAGAGCTACTGTCCACTATTCCGTTCTGTGGCAAATTCGGAGGGGCTACGGGTAATTTCAATGCTCATTTTGTGGCTTATCCTCATATCAATTGGGTGAAATTCAGTGATGATTTCTTATGCAACAGGCTGCATTTAAAACGTTTGCACACCACCACACAAATAGAACATTATGACAATATGGCCGCCTATTTCGACAATATCAAACGGATTAACACCATATTACTGGATTTGGACAGGGATATGTGGACCTATATTTCCATGGAATATTTTCGTCAGCAGGTGAAGGCCGGCGAAGTGGGCTCTTCGGCTATGCCCCACAAGGTGAATCCTATCGATTTTGAAAATTCGGAGGGAAATATTTGCATCGCCAATGCCCTGTTGCAGGCTTTGTCGGCAAAATTACCCGTATCCCGTATGCAAAGAGATTTAACCGACAGCACCGTAACGCGTAATGTGGGTGTTCCTATGGCTCACACCATGATAGCCTTTCATAGTTTGATGCGTGGCATGAATAAACTGTTGTTGAATCAAGAGGCTATCTATAACGATTTGGAAAAAAATTGGGCTGTGGTGGCAGAAGCTATACAAACCATTTTGCGAAGAGAACAATATCCCCAACCCTACGAGGCTTTAAAGCAACTTACCCGCGGTAAAACACATATCACCAAGGAAGTGATCCACGAATTTATAAACACCTTGAATGTTTCCGAGGATGTTAAACAAGAACTCAAACAGATAACACCGCATAATTACACCGGCATACACCCGAAATACTAAAAAAAGAGCATGAAAAATATTAGAAATTTCTGCATTATAGCTCACATCGATCACGGAAAAAGCACTTTAGCCGACAGGCTTTTGCAATTTACCGGTGCCGTTAATGAACGCAATTTCCAAAACCAACTGCTGGATGACATGGATTTGGAGCGAGAAAAAGGCATCACCATCAAGAGCCATGCCATAGAAATGACCTATCGTTATAATAATGAAGATTATATACTCAATTTGATAGACACTCCGGGACATGTGGATTTCTCGTACGAGGTATCCCGTTCCATTGCAGCATGTGAAGGAGCTTTGTTGGTAGTAGATGCCACACAAGGTATTCAAGCACAAACCATTTCCAACCTCTATCAAGCCATAGACCATAATTTGGATATTGTTCCCATACTCAATAAAATGGATATGCCTAATGCCATGCCCGAAGAAGTTAAAGACCAGATAGTAGACCTTTTGGGCTGTGACAGCGATGACATTTTGATGGTAAGCGCCAAAACGGGAGAAGGTGTGGAAGAGGTGTTAAAAGCCATTATTGAACGTATCCGCCCGCCGCAAGGTGATAGCGAAGCACCCCTGCAAGCACTGATATTTGACTCCGTGTTTAATTCATTTAGAGGTATTTATGCCTATTTTCGTGTGTTCAACGGACAAATACATACCAATGATTTTGTGAAATTTGTAGCTTCAGGAAAAGAATATCATGCCGATGAAATAGGTGTTTTGGGGCTCACTCCCCAACCACGAAATGTGCTAAAAGCAGGAGATGTGGGCTATATTATTTCCGGTATCAAAAATGCCAAAGAAGTAAGCGTAGGCGACACCATCACCCATGTGAATAATCCATGCCAAGAAGCCATTGCCGGTTTTTCGGAAGTAAAACCCATGCTCTTTGCAGGTATTTATCCCGTGGTAGCCGATGATTATGAAGAACTGCGTTCTTCGTTGGAAAAATTACAACTCAACGATGCCTCCCTTACATTTGAGCCGGAATCATCCGCCGCTCTCGGCTTTGGTTTCAGATGCGGATTTTTGGGACTTTTGCATATGGAAATCATACAAGAACGATTGGACAGAGAATTTGATATGGATGTGATTACCACCGTGCCGAATGTTTCCTATAAGGTGATTACCACCAAAAAAGAAATTTTGGATGTGCACAATCCTTCAGGCATGCCCCCTGTTAACAATATAGATCATATAGAAGAACCGTATATTTCCGCACAAATAATTACCAAATCGGAATTTATAGGCTATATCATGAAATTGTGTCTGGATAAGCGTGGCACACTGAAATCACAAGTATATCTTGCTTCCAATCGTACCGAACTAACCTTTGATTTACCTTTGGGAGAAATAGTTTTTGACTTTTACGACAAGTTAAAGAGTTGCTCTAAAGGATACGCCTCATTTGACTATTACATAAACGGTTATCGAGAAGCAAAATTAGCTAAATTAGATATTTTGCTCAATGGTGAATCGGTAGATGCTCTTTCTACATTAATACATGTGGACCATGCCTATGAATTCGGTCGCAGAATGTGCGAAAAATTAAAGGAACTGATTCCCCGTCATCAGTTTGATATAGCCATACAGGCGGCTATAGGCGGCAAGATTATAGCTCGCGAAACGGTAAAAGCCGTCCGCAAGGATGTTACCGCTAAATGTTATGGCGGTGATATTACGCGTAAGCGTAAACTTTTGGAAAAACAAAAAAGAGGCAAAAAACGTATGCGTCAAATCGGAAATGTGGAAGTGCCGCAATCCGCATTTTTAGCTGTACTGAAAATAGACTGATTTTCAGTAAAAATTGCTGTTTTTCGGAGATAAAACAAATAGTTTTACACTTTTTTACTACCCTGTGTTTTGGTAGCTAAAAAAAGTGTATCTTTGCATGATATGCTCCTTATGAATAAGGTGCGGATAATACACATATACAGAAATAAATACATTATAGTATATTGCAAAATATGTTGAAAGATAAAAAGATTTTTACCAAAGAAACCATCTTATCATATGTTTATTTGATAACCGGATGTTTTTTGTTCGCCATAGGTGACGTGATGTTTGTGAATCCTTATCATTTGGCACCCGGAGGCGTATATGGTCTTGCTAACGTTTTTAACGCCTTGTGGGGATGGAAAATATCTTTGGCAGGTGTTTGCATGGATATTCCTCTGTTGATCATCGGCACAATAATATTAGGGCCTAAATTCGGTGTCAAAACAGTGATATCGGTTATTTTAATACCCGTGTTTACCTTTATTCTGGAAACACATTGGGGCTATGCTCCTGTTATTTACGATCCTCCTTTCTTTGATGCCCATATGCAGTCCTCATTGTTTTTCATGGATGGAACTGTACAACGTTATTTCATGCCCGATTTCTTCTTGAACACTGTTGTCGCCGGGCTTATTTACGGTGTGGCCATCGGTATTATATTCCGCTCCGGTGCCACTTCGGGGGGGTCTGACATTATTGCCATGATAGCTCATAAATACACCAAAATCAGTCTGGGAACTTTGGTATTGATAGTAGATAGCATTATCTCTTTAACTACTCTTGTAGCTTTTGAAGATATTCGTCTGCCTATCTACTCTATTATACTTATCTTTATTGAAAGCAAGATTATAGACCTTGTTGTGGAAGGTGTCAAAAGTTACAAAACGGCATTTATTGTTACCGATAAAATTGACGAGGTACGCGAATTTATTATTCATGATTTGGATCGAAGCGGTACTGTTTTCGCCGGTAGCGGTCTGTACCAAGGCGCAGAAAGAAAAATGCTTTATGTAACCTTGAACCGTTCCGATTTAGTGAAATTGAAATCCAACCTCCGTTTTCTTGACCCGAACGCTTTTGTCAATGTGATAGAAAGTTCGGAAATTATGGGCAACGGCTTTAAATCATTACCGCAAGAATAATAAAACAACACATATATGGCAACAATAAGTATTATCATGGGTAGCACTTCCGATTTTCCTATTATGGAAGATGCCGTAAAATTTTTAAA
>DBXT01000071.1:0-18381 GCA_002309615.1 Bacteroidales bacterium UBA1205 | reverse complement strand
GCCCACCTTCCGGGAGTGGTGGCAGCTTACACTGCCATACCGGTGATAGGCGTTCCTATCAAATCTTCCAATTCTTTGGACGGATGGGATTCCGTATTGTCTATTCTTCAAATGCCTTCCGGCATACCGGTGGCAACGGTGGCACTCAACAATGCACGCAATGCCGCCATATTGGCAGCCGAAATGATAGCCACCGGTGATGAACAATTATATGCCCGTTTGATTGATTTTAAAGAATCGCTGAAAAAGAAAGTGATAGACGCCAATAATAAATTACAAGCTAAATAAATAAAAATAAAATCATGGACAATTTTATAGTATCAGCAAGAAAATACCGTCCGCAAAATTTCAATACCGTTGTAGGACAAGAAGCCATCACTACCACATTAAGAAATTCCATATTGAAACAACAAATAGGCCAAGCCTTTTTGTTTTGCGGTCCTCGAGGGGTCGGAAAAACCACTTGTGCCCGTATATTTGCTAAAACTATCAATTGTACCAATCGCACACCCGAAGGAGAAGCTTGTAATGAGTGCGA
Source organism: Bacteroidales bacterium UBA1205 (assembly GCA_002309615.1). GTDB lineage: Bacteria > Bacteroidota > Bacteroidia > Bacteroidales > WCHB1-69 > UBA1205. The sequence goes on along the minus strand of DBXT01000071.1, from coordinate 17,843 downwards.
ATCATGCAAATCGTTCCAGTCTTCTGCTTCGTTTAATATATTTGAATTGGATGCCGCTTCCAATAATGGTGTTGACCAAATGCGGGAATTGGTGGATCAGGTGCGTATCCCCCCCACCAATGCGCAATATAAAGTATATATTATCGATGAGGTGCACATGCTGTCCCAACAAGCTTTCAATGCCTTTTTGAAAACATTGGAAGAACCGCCGGCATATGCTAAATTTATATTGGCAACCACCGAAAAACACAAAATTTTGCCCACCATCTTGTCTCGGTGTCAAATATTTGATTTTAAGCGTATAGGTGTTGATGATATCGTCAATCATCTTATCAAAATAGCTCAAGAAGAAAATATCACCTTTGAAAAGAAAGCTTTACAAATTATAGCACAAAAGGCTGACGGAGGTTTAAGAGATGCTTTGTCCATATTCGACCAAATGGTGAGTTTTTCCAATGGTAATATCTCCTATTCTAATGTTATAGACAATTTAAACATATTGGATACGGACTATTATTTTCGCATGATAGATAATTTTATCAACGATAATGTCGCCGACACCTTGTTGTTGTACAACACCATCATGGAAAAAGGCTTTGAAGGCTCGCATTTTTTGGAAGGTTTGAGTGAACATTTACGCAACCTTTGCGTATGCAAAAATGTGATTACCCTCCCCTTGCTTTCGGTAACAGAAGACGTAAGAGAACAATATAATAATCAAGCCGGTAAGTTGGAAATGCGACAATTGGTGCAATTGCTCACCTTATTTTCCGATTGTGAAGCCAAATACAAAACCGCTAATAACAAACGTTTGCATGTGGAGATAGCATTGATGAGAGCATGCAACGTTAACAAGGTCAGGCAATCGTGAGGATATAGACCTTAAAATATCGTATAGCACCTCTTCAGGAAAAGCGGAGCCTACGGCAGAAATTAAAAAATTTAAAAAACCTGTCGTTCAATCCTATTTACAAACCACACCGATTAAAGAAGTGGTGAACAAACAACCGGAAGATGTGATAAAACAGCAGCAAAACGCTGCAGCAAGCACTCCCCGACCCGCTAATAATGATGAAGAGGAGGATATAATACAGGAAGAAGACAATTCGAAACCGCAAGCAGAGCAAGCAAGTTTAAACATAGACATGCCGCCAGTTACCGAAACTGACGTTGAAATGTCGTCAAGTGAAAATGAAGAAACAGATGAGGAGCTGACCATGAACACCGACATTAATCTTGACAACGAAAATGAAGACAATAAATCATCGAATGAAGATGCGAAAGATGATGATATAATAGGAAAAATTAATGAGTTTATCGGCGAATTGGATGATAAATACTATCCTGTGGGCTGCTATTTGAAAGAATCGGAAATTATCGTTAACAAAGAACAAATCACCATACCCGTAAATAGTAATTTCTTGTATAATCAAGTTGAGGAGGTGATGAGTGTGATACAAAAAAAATTGAAGGAATTTTATGGTCTTGACTTTAAAATAGAGATACCGATACAACAAGCTCAAGATGAACATATTAACATCGACTGGACCAATCCCGATGAAGTATACAGATGGATGGTACAAAACAATTCTAAAATAAATGACTTTAAAATTGCGTTAAATTTAAACATGCAATATTAACTAAACAAAAAAAAGTATATTTTTGCACGAATTAAATATTGAAATCAAGTTAAACAAAGTAAAATAAACAAAAAACACACAAGTATGAAAAAATTGTTTTTAATGATGTTTTTGACGGCTGTGATAGTCGGAAACATTACTGCCCAAAAGCAGTACAAATACGAAACTATTCCCAACGATCCTATTAAGGCTCGTATATACACCTTGGACAATGGGTTGAAAGTTTACATGTCGGTATACAAAGACCAACCGACTGTAAAAATCACCATTGCCACTAAAGCAGGTAGCAAGCTTGACCCTGCAGAAACCACCGGTTTGGCACACTATTTTGAACATCTTATGTTCAAAGGCACTAAAAATTTCGGTACTAAAGATTACGCTGCCGAAGAACCTTTGTTGAACGAAATAGAAAGATTATTTGAAAAATATCGTCAAATAGATGAATCAAAGGTGGAAGAAAGAAAAGCTATATACAAACAAATAGACAGCGTATCTCAATTGGCAGCACAATATGCCATTCCTAATGAATACGATAAATTGATGTCTATTATCGGTTCCACCGGCACCAATGCCGCCACTTGGATAGATTTCACCAATTATTACGAAGAAATTCCTTCTAATCAATTGGATAATTTCTTTTATATCCAAGCCGACCGTTTCCAAAATCCGGTGTTGCGTTTGTTCCACACCGAATTGGAGACCATTTATGAAGAAAAAAATATGACCTTGACACAAGACCGTCGCAGAGCAAGTACAGCATTGATGGAAGCTCTGTTCCCCCACCATCCTTATGGCACACAAACTACTATAGGAACCCAACAAGACCTTAGAAATCCTTCCATTACCAATGTGAAGAATTTCTTTGACAAATATTATGTTCCCAATAATATGGCTATTATTATGGCAGGAGATTTTAATCCCGACGAAGCTATTAAAATAATAGATAAATATATGGGACAAATGAAAGCCAAACCCATACCTCCTTTCACTTTCACTCCGGAACAACCCATTACTTCTCCCATAGTGAAAGAAGTGGTAGGAAAAGATGCTGAATTTGTGTATTTGGCATGGCGTTTCGGTAATCCTAACAGCGAAGAAATACCATTATTAACCATGGCTGATATGATATTGACCAATGGTTATGCCGGTTTGGTGGATTTAAATGTTAACCAAAAGCAACGTTGCTTGTCGGCAGGTAGTTCACCGAGCTTATTGCACGATTATTCTTACCTTATGATGTATGGCTCTCCTAAAGCAGGTCAAACTTTGGAAGAAGTGAAAGATATATTGATGGAACAAATAGAAAAATTGGCTAAAGGCGAATTCCCCGAATGGTTGTTGGAAGCTTCTATTAACGAGTTACGCAAACGCGAGATGTCGGATATAGAAAGCAATGAAGGGCGTGTAGATATGATGGAAGAATCGTTCTATTTGGATATTCCTTGGAAAAATGTAGTATCGGAATACGATGAATTGGCTAAAATCACCAAACAACAAATAGTGGATTTTGCAAAAAAATATTTAACCAAAGACAACTGTGTGATCATATATAAACGTAAAGGTAAAGCCACCGATATCGACAAGGTGAAAAAACCGAAAGTTACTCCTATCAAAATCAATCGTGAAGATAAAAGTCAATTCGTGAGCGACGTGGAAAATCGTGCAGTTAAAGAAATAGAACCTGTATTTTTGGATTTTGCAAAAGATATTCAAACCACACCTGCTCAAAATGGCGTAAACGTGTATTATACCAAAAACGAAGATAATGATTTGTTCACTTTGAGTTATGTTTATGAATTGGGAACCTATAATGATAAATATATGAACTTGGCAGCAAGTTATTTGAAATATCTGGGTACCAATAAATATACTCCTGAACAAATAAAAGAAGAATTATATCGTATGGGTTGCAGCTTCAGCATGAGTGCAAGCGGAGACCGCAGTTATGTAACCATGACCGGTTTGAGTGAAAATATGCCCCAAGTAATGCGTTTGTTGGAACACATCATCAACAATGCCCAACCTAATCGTGAAGCATGGGACAACATGATAGCCGACATCATGAAAAGCAGAGAAAACTCTCTTTCCAATCAAAATGCAATAGTCAGCCGTTTGGTATCCTATGGTATATACGGTCCGGAAAATCCTTCTTTGAAAACACAATTGAGCGAAAAAGAATTGAAAGCCATTACTCCCGAACAAATGATAGCCAAATTGCAAGAATGGATTAAATACAAACATTATGTAATATATTACGGTCCTCAAAAAGTCAGCGAGGTGGTAACCAGAATTAACGAAATTCATAATCCCAAAGATCTAAAAGATGTACCTGAAGCTATTAAGATAGCCGAAGACGTACAAACCAAAAACAGAGTGCTCATCACTCATTATGATGCTCCGCAAATGGTGGTATACGGTGTATCCATCGGTGGTAAATATGATGTGAATTTAGAACCTGTGGTAGAATTATACAATTCCTATTACGGCGGAAGCATGAATGCTATTGTATTCCAAGAATTGCGTGAAGCCCGTGCATTGGCTTATACCGCATTCGCTTCTTATAACCAACCCAGCCGTTTGGACCGTCTGGCTATGAACATATCTTACATAGGCTGCGGTAATGATAAGGTATCCCAATCTTTGGACGCATTTATAGAATTGAACAACGGCATGCCTGAAAACGAAGCATCGTTCAACATTGCCAAAGAATCCATTATAAAAGAATTGCGTACACAAAGAATCACCAAAGATTCTAAAGTATGGACATATCTCTATCTCAAACGTATGGGCTTGAATAGCGATCCTCGTGAAATGATATTTAACACCATTCCTAATTTAACCTTTAACGATATCAAAAATTTCCAAAAAACTCACGTAAGCAATCAACCTACTACCTACATGATAGTTGGTGATACCAAAGCTTTGGATATGAAATATTTGAAGAAAATAGGTAAAGTTAAAGTATTGAAACTCAAAACCATATTCGGATATTAATCATTATTAGTATCATTTAGAATTAAAAAGAGGTGGAACCTGAATTCCACCTCTTTTTTTATCCATAAAAGTATGCTTACAATATGAAAAAAAAATATTATTTTTGCATTATGAAAAAACTTGTATTTCTAATTTTATCCTTACCCGTAATAATCATTGCACAATCGCAATTAGAAGCACCAAAATTGTTGCAAACCCATGCCGAACCCTGTTCCGTTTTTTTGCAGTGGACCCCCGATTCTCTTGCCGTAGGATATGAGGTAATAGTTGTGGGACAAAAGCAATATAATTATTACGTAGGTAACAATGAAATAACTATTACCGAAAACATACAGCCCGGATGTATGTATAGCATATACATCAGAGCTTATGCTTTTGACAACAACGCCCATAGCACTCAAACCCAATATCATGTGCTCACTCCTCCATCGGCTTTGCCGGCAAAAATTACCTCCGATGGTTTTATTGCCATTTGGAAAAGAAAACTAAAAATCAATCAATACCGCATAGAAGTCAGCAAAGATAGCACTTTTACGCAAATAGTATCTCCTTACAACGGATTATACACCAACAAAAAACGTTTTAAGGTAAGTCCTTTATCATCGGGAGTATATTATTATCGCATCTTCACCACCGACCAACGCCAACAGCCCTGCTATTCTAATATTATTAAGGTGAACGTGCAATAAAAAAAGCGAGAATAATCTCGCTTGGTGTGGAGCATAACGGAATCGAACCGATGACCTTTTGACTGCCAGTCAAACGCTCTAGCCATCTGAGCTAATGCCCCGTTAGAACTATGTTGCAAAGGTAACACTTTTTTTGAAAACAAAAAGCGTAACGGGTGAAAAAAATACAAAATAAATCTCCTCGTTGTCTTTGGGTAAAAAAAATTCTATTTTTGGCTTCTAAATAAGCTTTTTTAAGTATCTTTGCATGTTTTTTTAGATAATAAAAATGGAAATAAAAAGAATTTTTGACTTATTAGATTGGTTGTCTGAAAATTATCAAAAAGACGACATGCTGAACGCCAAGCGTGATGGCAAATGGACACATTTTAGTACCAATGACTATTGTAAATATTCGGCATTATTAAGCTACGGATTTTACGATTTGGGCTTGCGTAAGGGAGACAAGATAGTTACCGTTATGAACAATCGTCCCGAATTCAATATAGTGGATATGGCGGCAACTATGCTCGGAGTAATACATGTACCCATATACCCCACCTTAAGTCAGGATAGTTATAAGTACATTATCAATCACAGCGATGCTAAAATGTTGATATTGGGAAATCGTCAAATATATGCCCGTGTTAAGCCTGTTGTTGCTGATTGCAACTTGGAATACGGTGTATATACTTTAGACGCTATTTCCGGCGAAAAAGAAATAAACGAACTGATACGTAGAGGTATAGAAGTTGGACACGATGTAGCTGCCACTGTCCATAATATTAAACAAAATATATTGGAAGACGATATTGCCACTATAGTATACACTTCCGGCACCACAGGCACTCCCAAAGGAGTAATGCTGACTCATAAGAATTTGATATCGAACTTTATAGCAACTTCCAAGGTTCAACCCTTGGACAGCCATTATCGAAATTTAAGTTTTTTGCCCTTGTGTCACATGTATGAACGCAGTTTGAACTATCATTATCAATATTTGGGCTTAAGCATATATTATGCAGAAAGTTTGGCTACCATAGTCAATGATTTGGCAGAAGTAAAAGCCCAAGGCTTTTGTGCCGTTCCCCGTGTATTGGAAATGATATACGACAAACTCTATTCTGCAGGAAAAGATTTACGCGGAATTCAAAAAACCATCTATTTTGCCGCTATCAAACACGGACAACGATATGACTATAAAAAGAACTGGTGGTACAAAATGTTCAATAAGATATATGACAATTTGGTGTATTCCAAATGGAGGGCAAAATTCGGCAATGCTCCGTTTTATATCATTGTTACCGGCGGTTCTGCCATGCAGACAAGAATAATACGTTTGTTCGCTGCAGCGAAAATGTATGTATTTGAAGGCTATGGACTTACAGAGACATCTCCTGTAATTGCCGTGAATAATCCCAATGCAAAAAGGGTGAAAATAGGTACGGTAGGTCCTGTATTGGAACATGTGGAGGTGAAATTGGCCGAAGATGGTGAAATTCTCACCAAAGGTCCCGGCTTGATGAAAGGCTATTACAAAGACCCTGAATATACAGCACAGGTAATAGACGAAGAAGGCTATTTCCACACAGGTGACATAGGAATGTTTACACCGGAAGGTTATTTGAAGATAACAGATAGAAAAAAGGAAATATTTAAACTGAGTGCAGGAAAATATGTGGCACCTCAAATGCTTGAAAACCTATTTAAAGAATCTCCTTTTATAGATAATTTAATGGTGATAGGCGAAAACGAAAAATTCACTTCTGCCATTATTTCACCTAATTTCAATCATTTACATTTTTGGGCAAGTAAACATAAAGTTCATTTCCAAGATAATGCCGAGTTGATTACCTTGCCTCCTATAGTTGCCCACATGCAGAAAGAAGTGGAAAAATACAATAAAAACTTAAGTCAGCATGAAAAAATAAAATGTTTCCGCATGGTGGAAGATGTATGGTCGGTGCAAACCGGAGAATTATCCCCTACTCTCAAACCCAAAAGAGCTATCTTGAACAAAAAATACGAATCCATTATTAATGAAATATACAATAAAGGAAAAGAAGGTGAAAAAGACGGATTCAGCATCAAACAAATCAATCTGTCGGATGTACATCTTCCTGAATTTATGCGTAGATTGTTTGCTCCTTCGGAAGATGCAGAAGCAAAAACCATGGCAGCAAAAATGGATACCATACAAGTGCATGACAAAGTATTCCGTAAATATATTGACAATGCGGACATTCAGCTTGCAGCACAACGTATTGCTCGCGCAATTGACAAAGACTATGGCCAAGATATTCCTATATTGGTCAATATATTGGAAGGCAGTACCATGTTTATGACCGATTTGATGAATTACATCACCATTCCTGTTGAAATATGCAGTATAAAATGTACTTCCTACAATGGTCTGAACAGCACTCAAGAAGTGAAACAATATTTAGATATCACACGCGACGTAGCCAATCGAAGAATTATTATAGTGGAAGATATAGTAGACTCAGGGCTTACCATAGAACACCTCTATCAATATTTCCAAAGTTTACAAGTAAAAGATATAAGAGTAATAGCTATGACGATTAAACATGACAATTACCACAAAAATATTCCTATCGACTATGAAGGTATTGCGGTGGACAATAAATTTATTGTCGGTCATGGTATGGATTACAATCAATTAGGACGTAACTATAAACACATATATAAATTGGATGAATAAAAACCTGTTGAATGTGTTTATATCGTTAGGTAACAAAAGTATATAAAAACAGCAGCACTGTATGTTAGCGTCGCATATCGATACCATTATATTTGATTTTGGCGGTGTATTGCTCAATTTAGACAAACAAGCATGCATCAATGCTTTTGCTAAATTGGGTTGTGACATTGCTCCTTATGTGGATAATTATCGACAAAAAGGCTTGTTTCTATTATTTGAAGAAGGCAAGATAAGCAATGACGAATTTTTTTGCGAATTAAAAAAGATAGTGGGCAATCGCTGTTCGGATGAGGATATTATGTGGGCATACAAACAATTTTTAACCGATTTGCCACAAGAAAAATTAGATCTCATACTTAGATTGCACCAACATTATAAAATATTCCTTTTCAGCAATATCAACCAATTCGTGTTTGACTATTGCCGCCAACTGTATTTTGAAACACAGGGGCACACGCTCTCGGATTTTTTTGACAAAACCTACCTTTCGTTCCAAATGGGCGTATGCAAACCCGATGAAAGAATGTATCGTAAAATGATAGCAAATGCCGGTATTGAACCCCGAAATTGTTTTTATTTAGATGACAGCACGGCTAACATACAAACGGGTATGCAATTAGGATTCAATTGTTACCAACCGAAAATCAATGAAAATTTTTCATTCTTGTTTGAATAAATGATAAAATACTATAACCATGTCAATATCTGTTAAAGAGGTAACCAAGATATTCGGAACGCAAAAAGCTTTGGACAAAGTTTCTTTTAACATAAACAAAGGCGAAATAGTCGGTTTGTTAGGTCCTAACGGTGCCGGGAAAAGCACGATGATGAAAATTATTACATGCTATCAAACACAAACTTCGGGAGAAGTAAAAGTATGTGATTTTGACGTGTTGGAGGCTCCTATTGAAATTGCCAAGCGTATAGGTTATCTGCCCGAAAACAATCCGCTCTATTTGGATATGTATGTTAAAGAAAGTTTGGAATTCGTTGGGGGCGTGTACAAAATTCCCGATTTAAAAGCTCAGGTTGACAAAATGATAGAGTTGACCGGATTGGGCAAAGAGCAACACAAAAAAGTAGCCACCTTGTCTCGAGGTTACCGACAGCGTTTGGGCCTGGCGCATGCGCTGATACACAACCCCGAAGTATTGGTGTTGGATGAGCCTACCTCCGGATTAGATCCCAATCAATTGGTGGAAATCCGCAGTTTGATACAAGAAATAGGTAAAACCAAAACCATATTGCTTTCCACCCACATTATGCAAGAGGTGGAGGCAATGTGTAATCGTGCCATTATTATAGATGCAGGAAAAATAAAAGCCGACGACAGCATAAGCAAACTCATGCAACGTTCCGGCGGAAAAGGTATGGAAACATTGTTTCACCAACTTACGCAACATTAGCATATATGCGTTTTGCTTATCCACATATATTATTTTTTCTCTTTGCCCTTTTGATACCGCTGATAATACATCTATTTAATTTTCAGCGATATAAAATACAGTATTTTTCCAACACATCCTTTCTGCGGGCTATTCAAGAGCAACATAAAAGAGAATCGGAAATAAAAAAGTGGATAATCTTATGCCTTCGTATGCTTGCTATTGCGGCATTGATTATAGCCTTAGCCAAACCCTATATTCCTACCGACACCGATTACATCACCTCCAAGGTGCTGATATATGTCGACAATTCGTTTTCCATGGAAAACAAAAGCAAAAACGGCAATTTACTCCATGAAGCAAAAAAACAGGCTAAAGCCATAGTGGATGCCTATAATGATGATGTTACTTTCTTTCTGCTCACCAACGATTTCAATCCCGAATACAATACTGCCCTAAGCAAGGCGATGATAAAAGATGAAATAGAAAAAATAGATATCTCACCTGCTTCTCCCTCCATTAGTCATGTATACCGATATGCGGCAAATACCTTACACTCCTCTGCCCGACCCCATAGTACCATGTATTTTATATCTGACTTTCAATCATCTGTTGCCGATTGGCAAAACATCACACCCGATACCAATATTCATACCCTGCTGGTGCCCATGAAAGCCCCTGATGTAAAAAACATATGCATAGATTCCGTTTGGATATTATCACCGGATTATTTACCCTGCAAAATTGTGAGCATGGGGATTAAACTACAAAATTACAGTGACGAATCCATGGATGCCGTTCCGCTGAAAATAATGCTCAACAACAAACAAAAAGCATTAACTTCGCTGTCGGTAGAAGCCGGCAATACGGCTGAAACCATTATCAATTTTATGTTAGACAGCACCTCCATACAGTCGGGATACGTAGAAATTACCGACCATCCTATAGTGTTTGATGATAGAATGTATTTCAGCATATATGCAGGCTCGGCAAAAAACATCCTACATTTATACACCACCAAAGAGAACCCTTATATTCATACACTCTTTAGTACCGATAGTTTGGTAAATTATCAAGCTACGGAAGTAAAAAATATCAATTACAGCATTCTTAACGAACAACAATTGGTACTCTTAGAAACAGACAACAGCCTGTCGAACGGGTTGATACAAGCCTTGTCGCAATATGTATCCGCCGGTGGAAATATATTGTTGTTCCCTTCTGAAAACATGCAGGAATATCATAATGATATCAACATCGCCTTCGGTACCACCCTGTTAGGAAAAGTTGATACAACCGGAATAAAAATCGACAAATTGAACACCGAACATTTGATATTTAAAAATGTATTTGAACAATATCCTGAAAATATAGATTTACCCGAAGTAAGATATAGATACGTTTTAGACCGTAATATAGGCAATGCCAAAGAAAATATTATCACCTTGGAAAACCAAGACAGTTATCTCACTGCCGAACAACACGGCTCGGGCATGGTGTACACCATTGCCTCACCCTTAACGGCTAATGCTGGCAACATGGTGGAACACGCCGTGTTCGTACCTACTTTGTGGAATATGATTTATGCTGCGGAGCATGTGAAATTGTATTACACTATAGGAGAAAACGAATTGATTACCATTAAAATGCAAAAAGATATAGACGATAAACATCTTCCCGAGATGAAAGCATATCGTTCGGATATGTCGTTTATTCCGGAGGTGAAAAGCACCTATCCGTATATGCAATTATTGGTATATCAACAAGTGAATACAGCCGGCATATACGCATTGAATTGTCAAAAAGATCATTTAGCCGATATCGCCTTCAATTATAGCAGAAAAGAGTCGCAAATGACATTTGACGATGCAGATAATATAAAAGAACTATTGAAACAGAATAACTTAACCTCCCTGTCTGTGTTTGACATACAACATAAGTCAGCCCACCACATCAAGAACAATATCCACCGCGAGGGTACTCCCCTTTCCGTATGGTTCATTTTGCTTTGTTTGGCTTGCCTGCTGGCAGAAAGCGGATTGTTAAGACGATATTTTCAACAAGACTAATGATACAAGCTAAGAGTACGATGACCGTAATCTATTACGGCATGGTATTTTTGCAATATATCACTACCGATTAAGCCTGCCACCGACGGAAGTTGTAACTCTTTAAGCATTACATTGATATGACCGATATCCAATACCAAAAACGAATAATTACGCAAATAAATGTCTCCTATTCTAATGCCGGGAAGTTTGTATAATATCGTCGGAGTATTGATGTTTTCACTGGCACTGAGCACCTTGTCATCAACATTTATAGCCGATTGCTCATATTTATCACCCAAAATCAATGCAGAAAGGCAAGAATGTGAGGCACCGGTATCTACTATCATACGATGCGTTTTCCTGCCTATTTTTACCGATATTATCGGTTGAATATTCTGCTTGTTGTCCAAATATTGAATTTCCAAAGGGATGACAGTAGCATTCATTAGTATATCAATGTTTTAATTCCCATTTCACGAATTCTCACCGCTATGGTTTCCAATTCGGCTTTATCTATTTTGGTTAACATTTTTTCCGGTGTTTCTCTGTCTATAGGATAAAGCATCACCGTATGAGGATGTATTTTATGAATTCTTTGTAACCATGCCGATACTTCTTCTTCAGAGGTGTTATCCACCTTTTGACCATTACTCTCTCCGCGGAGAAAAAGCGTTTGTATGGTGAGTTTGCCGTCAAATTGGCAAAGTTTATCGCTGATATCTTCTATGTCTATCTCATGGAAAGGCTTATTGATAATGTTGAACATACATTGTGTGCCGGCATCCAATTTAAGCATGGGATTGTCTATCTTTTTTAATGCCCGCAAAACATCCTCTCTATACAATTGGGTGGAATTGCTTAAACAAGATATGATGGTATGCGGAAAATATTGATTTCTTAACGCTATGATATGGTCAGTAATTACTTCAAATTCAGGATGAAGAGTCGGTTCTCCGTTGCCGGAATAGGTGATGGAATCTATAACCGCCCCCTTATCGTGCAATTCTTTAAAACGTTGTTCCAATATCGGCAGCATGACATCGGTATGCAATAGCTTGTCATACTGCACCTCCGATGTGCGTCCCCAGCCGCACTCACAATACACACAGTTAAAAGTGCATAATTTAATATCTTCCGGCATAAGGTTAATGCCTAACGAATTCCCCAATCTTCTACTATGTATGGGTCCGAATATGATTTTGTTGAATAAAATTCCTGACATGATATTTTTTTTTGCAAAGATAGCAATTTTTATTAAGGAGTATGCCTGTCGGTTAAACTTTTTACCACCGATTGCTCAATATATTATCTGTAATATACGTTCAAGAAACAAGAATGTTTGTCATGTTGCTCTATTTGTATGCGATAGAGATGATTTTTCTCTATTTTGCAATACATCATATCGGCTTGGGAGGTGAAAAACGCTTCGCTTTGGATAAAAGCGTTGTTTTTACGGATTTCAACATCCAATGAGGACAAATAGTATTTCAGGGCTTCATCATTTTCGGCAAAAAGTATCATATCATCCAATAAGATGTAATTTTTCAACCGAGGCATGTTTTCCCCTATATTCCATCGTAAATAAACAAAATTGGGCAAGTCTACCCTGCCGACTTCATACCCGGCTATTGTAGCGGTATCATAATGCACATGAGCTCCGGCTGAGGTAAGGGTGTCTTTTTGCGTTAGAAAAAACAAATTCTCAGCCGTTTCTTGGAAATATTTGGGCGAAAGCAATACAAAATCATAGCTGCCGCCTGCCGGTCGGGCAAGCGTAAAATACCATACGGCTGTGGGTTGAAAATATTGAAACCACTTGTTCTGCTCTATGGTCAGTTGTTTGGAGCAACTTAACCACGAATAAGCACTCTCACGCAATAGCAACATTTGTGTAATATTGTGCGGCAGTAAGGTATAGTATTTTGTTATATCCGCATTCTCTCTTTCGGGTAATGCTTGTTTCAGACTTATATCGGCATTGCCTGTAAATACGGTATCAAAACTATTGATATTCAAATATATAGTTTCGAAAACATCGGGATTTAAACGGTATAATATCGGAGCGTTTAACGGGTTGTTTTTAATATCGGAAACCTTGTAACTAACCGACAAACTACTATTATTCCGATTAGGTATAATACTGTCCCTATCAGCCTTAAGCTCCAGCGTATTGATAGACAATCTTAATAAATTTTGATTGACACATGCCACCAATAAATTTTGATAATGATATAAATACACATCATTTCCGCCTATGGTGTCATGATAAATTTCATGCCCTTTGTAAGCGATATGCGAACAAGATGTATGCTTTATTTTTCGTTCCGCCTCTTGCTGAAAATCTTTCTTCATAGAGGCTGCCACCAAAAAATCATAATGATTTTTTTGGGGATGAATGGATATTTTTAAATACTCTATATGATTATAATATTGATATTTATAATATATTATTTCAAGTATTGGTTTAAGCTTTTTGGAATAATCGGCTTGCATAATTTTATCATCAAACACCCGTGAAATATCAGGTGTAATGCTATCGGAATGCATCACCATTATGCTACTTTCGGGCATAACGGCATAAGGTGAAGTTTGAGGCTGGTTCAGATAGACATAAAACTTTATCAAAGTGACAATAATAATGCTTACCACCGCAATGGTAATCACACTTACCGTTATCCGTTTTATTTCATTTTTGGAGAGATGCATGTATTAAAATGATAATTTTAATTGTTGGGGAATCAGGGTGAATGATTTGCGATGATGTATGGTAATGCCATATTCTTGTATGGCTTTTCTGTGCATAGCGGTAGGATAGCCTTTGTTGCCGTCCCAGCCGTATTGAGGAAATTCCGTTGCTAAATTTTCCATATATTCATCTCTGTGCGTTTTGGCTAAAATGGATGCCGCCGCTATGCTGAGATAAGTGGCATCCCCTTTTATTACACATGTATAAGGGATATGCTGATGACTATTAAATTTATTGCCGTCTATTAAGAGATGCTCCGGTTTTATGTTCAATTGTTCCACCGCTTGGTTCATACCTAAAACAGAAGCTTGCAAAATGTTGATTTTATCTATGGTTTGAGGTGGTATCATCACTACCGCCCATGCTAATGCCGTTTGTTCTATCAGCAGCCGCAATTGCTGTCGTTTTTGTGGTGACAACTGCTTGCTGTCATTAATATCGGCATTGGTAAAACCATCAGGAAGTATTACCGCTGCCGCACATACAGGACCGGCTAAACACCCTCTTCCGGCTTCATCGCATCCTGCTTCTATTCTTCCTTTTTGCATATAAGGCCTAAGCATGAGAGCAAGCAGTATTAAAATAATTTAGATAGATATCTTTAAGCGCTTGGAAAGAGTATTTTTGCTCTACCGTAAGTCTTCCCTCTTTGCCCATACGGTCTCGCATATCAGGATTTTCTATCAACAAGCTGATTTTTTCCACCCATTCCTGCTCTGTGTCGGCTAAAAAACCATTGACACCGTCTTGTATGATTTGCGTATTCACTCCAACAGGTGACATTACCACCGGTACGCCGTAGGCCATGCACTGCAAACCCTTGAAACCGCATTTTCCTCTTGACCATTGGTCATCGGGCAAAGGCATTATTCCTATGTCAAAACTTGATAATTGTTCTGATTCCGTATCCTGCTGCCATTTAACGTTTTCTATCGGCAAATCGTCGGCTTGCAATTGTACATCGGCAATAATCTTAAAATAAACCCTGTCGCCATATTGGTGATAAATAGCCCGCAATATAGGCAATGCCCAGCGTATGTGCTTGATAGTGGTGGTACTGCCTATCCAGCCTATACATACTTTAGCCTGCGGCAAATGCGGATATATCTTTATGGTGTTCAAATCCAAGGTGGTAGGAAATATTTCTACATGTTTTGCATATTGAACAGCATAGTCATACAAATATCGGTTGCCGACAATGGTAGTATCGGCATAACGCATAATCTTATTGATTTTGGCAGGTGATTTCAGCCAGCGTAAACTTCTGTTGGCTTCCGATACATCCAATAAAAAAATGGCATCGTCAAAATCAAAAAATACATGTTTACAGCGACGGGAAAACAAATATTCAAATATGGTAGACCTTGTGAATAGAGCTTCGCGATAGATAAATATGATATCATATTGCTTGGCTTTGATGACATCTTTTATGCGTATGAATATACATTTGATAAAAATGAACAGTTTCCGTAAGATATGCTTTTTCCGGTAGAAATATTTATCATCACTCTCGCTAATCAAATACGATAAATCACATGTATATCCATTGATTTGCAAATAATTCATATATTGTTCAAATCTAAAACGCTGACCGGGCGATCGCCCTTTTCTATGCGGTGCTATAAACAATATCTTCTTCATATCAAACAAAATTCACGTATAAAGCCAATATATATAACAATATCAAAACGTAATTCCATACTTTGGTCTTAAAATGGAATATTCCTACCGACAACAACGTTACTGCTACCATGCTCCATATGGACAAATACAAATGATGCTCATCTTTAAACAATATCATCAATAACATTAATAGCACATAGTTTATCATCAATACATACCATTTTTTTCTACGATTAACCACCACTTTGCCTGCCTTGGCATACATTTGTATGGTAATAATACTCATAATGATTATACATGCGGCTATGCATATTACCTCTACCAATCGGGTGTGTAATATTTCGCCCTCCCATCGCCAATTCCATGCGGCATAGCTCATTGAGGCATCTGTTAAATAAGCATATGCCCATTGATACACCACCAACAATCCCCATCCCATAAGCGGGATAACGGCTCGTTTGAAAGTTAGATCTCTATTAACCAAATAGATAAAATACAAAGGGAATAACAATAAAATCAATGGAGGATATATCAATGACAAAAAACCACAGAAAAAGCCATACATGAATTCGTTGTCATTTTTGCCTTCGGTATTGCTGACCAATATGCGTGGCAAGATAAAATAAAGGAATATACTTTCCACTATCATATTTGACAAAGCAAGACTGCAAGGCATGGCTATATGCATCAAACCGTAAAAAATGACGGTACGATAATCCCTCAGTTCTATTAAATTGTGATACAATAGCATATAATGTAAATATATGCTGTTGATTATCAACATAACTATCAATAGCAATCGATAGACTCCTATCGGCATGCTGACCCATGATTGGGGCAACAATTGCAATGATTCCATCATTTGACCGGCTGTCATCATCCATATTTTTATCATAATGGTGCCCAACAGACCAAATATGTAAACAAATTGCAACCACAATGCCGTTTTGTGAGTTCCGGAGTACATTATATTGAAATGGATAAGGTTACTGATGAATTATCTATATTTAAAGTGGCCGGAGCATTCATAATAATTGCCCTGTTGTCTTTGATATGCCCTGCCGGAAAATCAAAACAAACAGGATAATCATATTCTTGCACATGTTGCATAATAATTTCTTTGGCATCAAAACCGAAGGGAACGGTATTATCATGCATATCGCTCATTCCTCCTACTATCAGTCCTTTCAACCGGCTAAGCTTACCGCTGCGTTTCAAACAAAGCATCATACGGTCAATATGGTATAGATATTCATCCAAGTCTTCTATAAACAATATTTTACCATCAGTGTCTATATCCGATACCGAACCATTGACAGCATACAATATGGATAAATTTCCTCCCACTATTTTAGCCTGAGTTTGCCCCGCTCTGTTACCCTCGGCAGCCGGAATGGTGTAATGCACTTTCCCTGTGGAAAGCGCTTGCACCATGGTATGCAATGCAGCGGAATGATAACTATCGGCATCAATGTTTATCGGCATGGTGCAATGTAGCGAAGGCAAATTCAACACCTGATTGATATGTGCATGAAAAACAGTGGTATCGCTATATCCGCACAGCCATTTAGGATGATTTTTAAAAGCGGAAAAATCCAATTTGTCTATGATACGCATGCCGCCGTATCCGCCGCGGGCACATATTACAGCCTTAACATCAGGATTGTCCAATGCTTGTTGCATGTCGGCGGCACGCATGTCATCCGTGCCGGAAAACTGATGATATTGTCCCCATAACAAATTGCTGCATAGCACTTCCCATCCTTGATTTTGGAAGTAAGTGATAGCGGGTTGCAATTCCTCTAAAGAAATTTTTCTCGCAGGAGCCACTATTTGAATTTTATCGCCACGTTGTAACAACTGCATATCGCTAACCTATGTTTACACCGTTTTTCACCAAATCGCTCGGGGTGATGAGCACCAAACGCCCGTCGCTGTCTTCGGCGGAGAGTATCATGCCTTCACTTTCCACACCTTTGAGTTTTTTAGGGGCAAAATTTGCGATAAAACAAAC
>DBXT01000004.1 GCA_002309615.1 Bacteroidales bacterium UBA1205 | reverse complement strand
CAATCGGAAAATGATAATATACTTGTGTATAGTAACAACCGACAAATATGGATTAAAAATCCTGATATGAAGACGTTCAAGCAGGTGGTTATATATGATATCACAGGCAGAATAGTGGGACAGTACCGGTCTGTAGCGGATAATATAATAGTTTTGGATACCTATCTACCGAAAGGCATATACATTGTTCGTATGTTGATGCAAGACAATAGCGGTATGGTAACCAAAAAAGTTGTAATACAATAAAAGTAAAATTCATATTAAACGTTTTACAAACTAAATATACGGAGTTCCAAGGGGCTCCGTATATTTTTTTGCGTTGTTTGCTAATATGCAAAATGACGAATTTTATCTATACCGGTAATTTTGACCGATAGGTAGATATATTTTTTTAAGGAATAAACACTTCCAATAGCTTGCAATGTGGTTCGGGAATGAGTGTAGCCTCGTCCATATTGGCGGGAATGAGTATGCATTCGCCTTTATGAATGCATTCTTTGCCTTCTTCGTAACTTATATCTGCATGTCCGTCCAAACAGATATATATCACAAAAGAGTCCATGTCGGTGTAAATTTTTTCCACCATTTGGTCAAAATCAAGCAAGTTGGTGGCAAAATACGGACTACGCACCAATTGTACCGTACGATTTTTCACGGGATGGTAGTGCACGGGTAAATTATGGTCCATGTTAAAATGCATGGCCTCGCAAGCTTCTTGTATATGTAAAGGACGAAGTTTGCCTTGAACGTCTTTACGGTTGTAATCATACAGACGGTAGGTGGTATCGCTGCACTGCTGTATTTCAGCAATAAGCGTGCCTTTGCATATAGCATGCACTTTGCCTGCAGGAATATAAAAAGTGTCGCCTGCCTTAACGGGCATGTAGTTAAGATATTGCTCCAAAGTGCCGTCTTGTATGGCTTGGGCCAATACAGTCTTGTTGATATTTTGATTAAATCCTACGTTAATACGAGCGTCCTTGTCGGCATCCATCACATACCACATCTCTGTTTTGCCCGATTCCAAATGATGTTGAGCGGCATAGTCATCGTCGGGGTGCACTTGCACCGATAAATCCGCTTGGGCATCTATAAATTTTATCAGCAGGGGGAACACATTGCCGTAACGGGCAAATATTTTTTCACCTACCAAATCGCCCATATATATTTCCACCAATTCATTAAGGGAGTTGCCGGCTAAAAATCCGTTGACAACTTCGCTGCTATCGGGTTCCAAACCGGATATTTCCCATGTTTCTCCGCAGTTGGCTAAAGGAGCGAAATCTTTTCCCAGCAAGGTGTGTATTTTTTGTCCGCCCCAGATTTTTTCTTTGTATTCGGTTTTGAATTTTAAAGGATATAATTCCATATTAAAATATGATTTAAATATGCAAAGATAGCATTTTGTACGCAAATGTTGATATCTGCCATAGAATTTGCCGCACACGGGGAGCCGACTGATAAGTAGCGTGCCTTCGGCACGCCATGTTTTACCTTTATTTCAACTCCATATTACGCTGACGCTCATATGGAGCTGTTAAAATATCGTGCCTTCGGCACGCGTGTTCTTGCAAGGGTAAAAAAGAAAAAGGCCGGTTTCTCAAAACCGACCTTTTGTATTTCTTGAATTCTAGAAATAGATATAATTTTTAGGTTTGATTGTGAACTAAAATCAAAATTTTACTTACGTTCAAATATCAATTTTTGTTCACCTTTGTCCACTCTATACGGACCAAATTCATCTTCAAATGTTGTGCTGCCGATGATTACAGGTATTTTTTGTCCTTTTACCACCGTCATTTCAACATTTTCCAATACGTCATCGCTTATTTGCAAGGTTTTTAAATAAACTTTAACGCCGTCGATAATAGTACCGTCTTCCGCTACAATGGCTTTTTCTTTTAATTCAAAGTCACCTACAGTGATAATGGCTTCACGCAGGAATGCCATTGCTTGGTCGTAAGATATGGTAAGTTTTTCCACACCCGGTTCTATTAAGAATTTCATGGTTTTGCTGTTCAAATAGCATGTACCGTAAGTGAGTGCATCGTCTGTTTCTACAGGGATGAAGCGTTCGGTAATAATATTTACTATAGAAGCTCCGTCCACATTTTCTGCAGCATCCACTTTTTCTTTAGGTACATAGTCATCTCTTAAAATCATAAATTCGGTACGACGGTTAAGGTCGTGGGCAGCTTCTTGTTGGTTCTTAGGCAAGCTTTCTATATAAGCTCTGTCAAGGGTGGTGCCTTTTTTGAAAGTGAATCCGCGGGATACTTTGTCTTTATCCAAAGTACGGGGAACACGTTCGGCATAACCTTTGGCTACCAAACGTTCAGGATCGATACCTTCTCTGATTAAGAAATTAACACAAGATTCGGCACGACGTTGGCTCAAAGTATCGTTGGTCATAGGTATGGGTCTGAAGTCGGTGTGAGAACGTAATTCTATAACGAATGTCGGGTTCTCTTGCATAATCTTCAAAAGTCCGCGTAAAGAGTCTTCATATTGCGGTTTTAAATCCCATTTTGCCAAATCGTACAATATGTCGGGCAATACCACCGGTTCTTTAGGTATGGGGTTGAGGATGAAATTATGTTTTAAGTCGGTATTTTTGGTAAGACCCACCGTGGTTTCTTTACCTTTGCTATTGTCGTTTTCGTAATAGCCTGTTTTTTGAACCAAAAGGTCGTAAGTGAGTTCTCCTAACACTTTGGTTTTGTCAAAACTATAATAACCTCTCACGTCGGTGGTGGTTTTGTATGATACACCATTGGAAGCGGTGAGGGTAACGGTAGCACCGTCTATATATTGTAAGGTTACGCTGTCTTTTACAAAACCGGAAATGGTGAAAACCAAAGGACGTAGTTTAAATGCCCAGATATCGTCCATACCTCTTCCTCCTTCACGGTTGGAAGAGAAATAACCTTTTTCTATAAACGGGAATCCCGATTCGGGATCTATCACTTCAGAATGGTCAAAGATAATACCATAATCGTCGGCTTCGGAGTTGATGGGGTATTTTAAGTTTTCAGCCACACCGTATTCTCCGTTGGATTTTACGCTACGGAATATATCGTATCCGCCTAAGCCCACATGACCTTTGGAGGCAAAATATAGTATAGAATCTTTTTCCAGAGAGGGGAACATTTCATGGTCTCCGCTGTTTACATTTTCACCTAAGTTAACGGGATTGGCAAACGGTTTGCTCTTTTTGGGACGGCTGATGGACCAGATATCGTATCCGCCATAACCGCCTGGCATATCGGAAACAAATATTAATTCCAATTCATCTTTGGATATAACGGGGTGTACATAGTCGAACGAATCAGGGCCTATGGCTATCAATTCCGGTTGACCCCATCCTTTTCCTTTTTTGGTAACTTGATATATTTTACAATACGAAACGGTTTTTTTCTCATTCGGGCAACGGGTGAAATACATGGTGGTTCCTTTAGGGTTGAAAGTAGATTCACCTTCGTTGGCTTCACTATTTACTATGCCTTCTTTATCTAACAATACGGGGGCTGTCCATTCACCCGGGAAATCCACCAATTTGCTTTTGGGCTTGCTGGTAGAATAAAAATCGGAAAAAGCTTGACCCGACCATACATCCGAATTTTTACCGGTGGAACCTTCTCTTGAGGAAGAGAAAACTATTAAGTTCTCTTTGCTCGGCAAACCCCATGACGGTGACCAATCGCTTTGAGGGGTATTCCATTTTTTCATGTTTTCCACTTCGTGGCGGGTAGGATGGTTAATCCATTCAGGAGCCACTTTACAAGATTCTATTCTGCTGTCCACACGTGGGTCTTTAGGACGTTGGGCCTTGTATTTTCCGTAATATTTGAGTGCAGTGGGGTAATCTTTTTTTATACGATAAATGTCGGCTAAACGCAAAAATATAAGCGGATTGTCTTTTTGATAGTTTACTTTTTCCAATCTTAAATATTGTTGCTCAGCCTTTTTTAAATCCCCTGTCATGGAATAACATTCTGCCATGCGGAACATAATACGGCGTTTCTCAACAGGGTTCTTTTTCACTTTACCGTATGCTTTTTTGTATAAATCGGCAGCAACTGTGTACTGAAAAGTAGAAAATGCTTTGTCCGCATCTGCCGCCGGTGTTTTTTGCGCAAACGCTGATGTGCTGATAATCAGCATCATTAAAAAAGTGTAACTAATTTTTCGTATTGTACTCATTATATTAAAATTTCTAGAAAATTCAAAGTGCTAAATTAGTAAAAAAAACAATACCCAAGCCATTTTATTTGATTTTTTTTATTTTTTTGATATCCAAGGCAGGGCAACTATCACATATATTGGGCTGTTGCTATTGCTATAAATAGATAGTCGGATATCGGGTATGTCTTTTACAAGATATTGCAATCCGCCGATTGGGATATGTTTTTTCAAAAAGGAATATCTTGATAAAGGAGTGCTATACAATTAAGAAAAAGGATATAAAAAAAGAACGCAGAAGCGTTCTTTTTAATTAATAAACAATATGAAAAAAATAATTATTTAGCGGCAATAGCAGCTAAAGCAATAGAATACATTTTTGTTTTTGCCGAATCACCACGGGAGGTGAGCACGCAAGGTACTTTTGCCCCTACTACCATGCAACCTAATTCAGCTCCGCCGAATTTGGTACAAGCTTTGTAGAATACATTGCCCGATTCTATATTGGGGAAGAGCAAACAATCGGCATCACCGGCAACATCTCCGGTAAGTTTCTTTATTTGTGCACTTTCTTTATCTATGGCCACATCCAAGGCTAAAGGTCCGTCCACAGAAGCGCCCTTTATTTGTCCGCGGTCACCCATTTTGGATATAATGGCAGCTTCTACGCAGGCAGGCATGCCGGTGGATACTTGTTCGGTTGCAGCCAAAACGGCTACTTTCGGTTTTTCTATCTGCAACGATTTGGCGGTGCTGACCAAATAACCCAATATGGCTTGTTTTTGTTTCATATCCGGAGCCGGAATAATAGCCACATCACTTGCTATTAACAGTTTATGGTATTTGGGTATTTGAAAAACGGCTATGTGGGTAAGCATATCGGTTTTTTTGCCGGGCATCAAACCGTTTTCTTTGTTTAATATGGCACGCATGTATTTATCGGTGCTAAGCAAACCTTTCATTAATATATCGCCTTCACCTTTGTTGATAAGACTTACAGCTACGCTACCAGCTTTGGTTTCGTCGGCTTCTTGCACTATTTTGAACACCGAAGCGTCAAAATTATGTTCTTTACAAACAGATAAAATAGTGGCTTCATCTCCTACCAAAGTAGCATCAACTATGCCTGCTTGTATGGCATTGTACACGGCTTCTATGGTGTGAGCATCATTGGCGTATGCTGCTACCAATCTTTTTTTACCTTTAGCTTTTACAACTTCTAAAAGTTGATCCAATTTAGTAATACTCATAATGATTTACTTGTTATATGTTATACTGTCATGATTTCTTTTTCTTTGATTTGAAAACAATTATCCACTTTTTTTATGAAATCATCGGTGGTTTTTTGAATATCGTTTTCTAATTTTTTTATTTCGTCCTCCGACACGCCGTTATCTTTTAGTTTTTTGGCTTGTTCGTTGGCATTGCGACGAATATTACGGATATTTATTTTGGCTTGTTCGGTTTCTTGTTTTACTTTTTTTACCAATTCTTTACGGCGTTCTTCGGTGAGTGCGGGAACTAACACGCGAATAATTTCTCCGTTGTTTTGAGGGTTAAAGCCTAAATTGGCAGCTAAAATAGCTTTTTCTATGGGTCCTATCATATTCTTCTCCCAAGGTTGTATAACAATTTGTTTGGGATCGGGGGTGGCCACATTGGCTATTTGTGCAATGGGCATAGGCGTGCCGTAGTAATCTACTTTTACGCTGTCAAGCATTTTAGGATTGGCCTTGCCTGCACGTATTTGGTCCAATTCTTTTTCCAAATAAGTAAGAGAATTGGTCATGTCTTGTTTCATGGCATTTAAGCACTGCGAACTGGTTTCTATCATATCTTTTTTTTGTTTATGGTTAATCTAAATTTATTGTATCGTTGTTGGAAGAAAGTTCGTTAGATTCTTTTTCTTCTTGCTTGCGAAGTTTTTTCACTTCTTTGTCTATATAACGGGAACCCCATTTGAACACAATTAAATAGTGGGCATATACTATTATAGCCCAAATGAGAGAAAGCCCTAAGCAAAATTTAAACATGCCGGTGCCTAAATCGGTATTTCTAAACAAGAAGAAGTAAAGCAGCCAAAGGATAAGGCATATCAAAAAGAATATCATAAAATGTTTTCTCATGTTTACTCTTCTTTTAGCTTTTTGGCGTAATGATTTTTCTTCGCTGTTGTCTTGTGATGCAGATGAGTAATCGTTATCCATGGTGATAAAATTATTGGTTATTGATAATGGTGCCTATTTGCTCGCCTTGAAGTATGCGGTATAGGTTGTTCTCTTTGTTCATGTTGAATACAATTATCGGCATGTTGTTTTCTTTGCACAGGGTGAAAGCCGTAAGGTCCATAATATGCAAGCCCTGCTCGTATGCCTGGTTAAAGGTGAGATGATCAAATTTTTTGGCATCGGCGTGTTTTTCAGGGTCTTTATCATAAACACCATCTACGCGTGTGCCTTTAAATAATACATCCGCTTTTATTTCAATGGCTCTAAGGGCACCTGCAGAATCGGTGGTGAAATAAGGATTCCCCGTGCCTCCGCTGATAATGGTAACATATCCGTTTTGTAAGTATTGTATGGCACGGCGACTGCTCATACGCTCGCATACAGGGTCTATGGCTATGCCGGACAATACCACGGCTTTTATACCGCAGGCTTCTAATTCACCTTGCAATGCCATACTGTTGATGGTGGTGGCCAACATGCCCATATAATCACCTTGCACGCGGTCAAATCCTTTGGAAGCACCTTGCATGCCTCTGAAAATATTGCCGCCACCTATCACTATGCCTATTTGCACACCCATATCATAGGCTTTTTTTATTTCACTTATATAGTAACGCAGCATGTCGCTATTAATGCCGTTACCACTGTCTCCGGCAAGCGATTCTCCGCTTATTTTAAGTAATATCCTGTTGTATTTCATATCAATTTATATTTAATACATACATTTATCTATCCTTAAGAGGGATTTAATACAAACTGCAAAGATACAATTTTTGAATGAAAAAAATGAAATTGAGACGATAATTATGGAATTATATAGATAATCAAAAAACATCACCTAAAAAAACACATTCGGATACGAACATACACCCAAAGCGTACTGTCATTGGAGGATGAGCCGTTCAATCCCGAACGGTAGACATAACCCGTGTAAGTACCGATATTGTGAGTTAGTGAGTTATTTTGAGTCGAAACCATATAGGGTAATAAAAAATCACCGACAATGCTATAATCATCTTTTTCATATTTCAAGCAATTTATATTAATAGAAATATTGTTTTTGCCGTCGTTTTTTATCGGGCAAAATGGTATTTTTGCAAAAAAAAGATGACGATGAATATGACGGAAAACCCTTTGTTGCAAAATTGGACATATCCTCCTTTTGATGCAATAGAATACAATCATTACTTGCCTGCTTTTCGGCAAAGTATAAAAGAAGCCAAACAGGAATTGGATGTCATAGCCGGCAATCCTCAAACGCCTTCCTTTGCCAATACCATAGCTGCAATAGATCAAGCCGGAATGCAATATAACAAGGTGGCAAATGTTTTCTTTAATTTGTTGGAAACAGACGCCACTTCACAAATGCAAGCCATAGCGGAGCAAGTGATACCGCTTACGGTGGATTATTCCAATTATTACTATTTACACACCGAATTGTTCGCACGAGTAAAATATGTGTATGAACATATTGAAAAACAAATGCTTTCTATAGAAGAAAGTGCTTTATTGGAAAAAATTTATAAAGATTATGTCAGACACGGTATAATGCTTGGCAAAGAAGAGCAAAATCGTTATAAAGCGATAAGCGAAAAATTGTCGGAAATTACCATGCGATATAAAAACAATGTGTTGTCGGATACAGCAAAATACGAATTGTATTTTTCTCCTGATCAGGCAAAAGATTTAAGCGGAATTCCTGCCTCCGAAATGAGCATAGCTGCCGATAGGGCTTTGAAAAAAAATCATGAAGGGGGATGGCTTTTTGATTTATCTATGCCCAGCTACACCGCATTTATGAAATATGCCGATAATAGAACCTATCGCCGGCAATTGTACATGGCATATAATGCACGGGCATTGGGTGGCGAGAATGACAATAGGGATTTAGTAAGGCAGATAGTAAACTTGCGTTTGGAGTCGGCTCGATTGTTAGGATATGGCACCTATGCCGACTATGTGTTGGAAAACAGAATGGCAACCACTCCGCAGGAGGTGAACGATTTTTTAAACCGGTTAAACAAAGCTTTTAAACCTATAGCCGAGCAAGAATGCATAACCATACAAAAATATGCCAACGAGCATGGGTTGCAAGGTGAATTACAGCCTTGGGACTGGGCATATTATTCCACTTTGTATCAAACATCTTTGTTTAGCTTTGACGAGCAGCTGCTTAAGCCCTATTTTCGCTTGGAACAGGTGCAAAAAGGAGTGTTTGAATTGGCAAACCGCTTGTATGGTTTGGAATTTGAACGCAACACGCAAATTCCGATATATGCTCCTGAGGTACAAGTATGGAATGTATATCAAAATGACCATACTTTGTTAGCTGTGTTATTCATGGATTTTTATCCGAGGGCTACCAAACGCAACGGGGCATGGATGACCTCTTTTGTCGATACCTATAAAAACGAACAAGGGGAAAGGGTGATTCCGCAAATATCATTGGTGTTTAATTTCACACCCGCCACGGCGGAATGCACTTCTTTGCTTTCTTACAACGAAGTAACCACATTTTTGCACGAGTTCGGTCATGCTTTGCATGGTATGCTTTCACAGGTAAACTATCTTACTTTGTCCGGCACATCAGTAAAACGCGATTTTGTAGAATTGCCTTCGCAAATAATGGAAAACTGGGCGTGTGAACAGGAATTTTTGCAATTGTTTGCATATCATTATCAAAACGGAGACGCGTTACCGCGAGATTGGGTAGAAAAAATAAAAATGATAGACAATTATTGTGCGGGTTATTATAATGTACGACAATTCAATTTTGCCGTTTTGGATATGGCTTGGCATAGTATTACACAACCTTTAGAAGAAGATGTGGAAAAATTTGAACTAAACGCCACTCAACACACCACGCTGTTGCCGCGTGTGCAAGATACCGCTATAAGTACGGCTTTTACCCATATATTCGGTGGCGGTTATGCGGCGGGATATTATGGCTATAAATGGGCGGAAGTGCTGGCGGCCGATGCTTTTGAAGAATTTAAGCAACACGGAATATTTTCCAAAGAGGTGGCTGAACGATTTAAAAATTGCATTTTAACCAAAGGCGGAACCGAACATCCCATGAATTTGTATATAAAATTCAAAGGAAGGAAGCCTAATGTAGAGGCATTGCTCCGTAAAAGTTTGGGATAATTGTGCGGATTTGTTAAAAAATATTATTTAATACAAGAAAAAAGTGTACTTTTGCAATCTCAATAAATGAGTTTTCATTAAGAAATAAAAAATATAGAAATATGGCAAATATAGAAAAAAATTACGTGAACGATTTGGTTCAATATCTTCACAAAGAACCTAAAGATTTTACCAAGCAGGATATTATTAAATACATAGAGGAGAATGATATCAAAATGCTGGATTTTCATTATGTGGGAGGTGACGGACGTATCAAATCTTTGAATTTTGTGGTATCTAATCGCAGTTATTTGGAGCAGGTGCTTACTTTTGGCGAAAGAGTGGATGGTTCCAGCTTGTTTTCATTTGTTGAAGCAGGTTCCAGCGATTTATATGTTATACCTCGTTTCAGCAGTGCGTTTGTTGACCCGTTTGCACAATTGCCTACCTTGGGTATTATGTGTTCATATTACACCAAAGATGGTCTTCCTTTGGAAACCTCGCCGGAATATGTGCTTAAAAAAGCAGCACAATCATTTCGTGAAGTTACAGGCATGGAATACCAAACCATGGGCGAATTGGAATATTATGTCATAGGCGATAAAGAAGATTTATTCCCTGCAACCGATCAAAAAGGCTATCACGAATCCGGTCCTTTTGCAAAATTTGAAAGTTTTAGAGCTGAATGCATGTATTTAATCTCCAAAGTGGGAGGAATGATAAAATACGGGCATTCCGAAGTAGGTAATTTTACATTAGGCGATAAAATATACGAGCAAAATGAAATAGAATTCTTGGTTACAGATGTAGAAGAATCTGCTAACCAATTAATTATGGCTAAATGGATTATTCGTAAATTGGCATACGAATATGGTTTGGACGTAACCTTTGCCGCTAAAATCACCACCGGCAAGGCCGGTAGCGGTATGCACATACACACTCGCATAGTGGATAAAAACGGTAAAAATTGCATGGTTACCGGCGGAGCGTTGAATGAAACGGCTCGTAAAGCCATAGCCGGATATATGGAATGTGCTCCTTCTTTAACTGCTTTCGGTAATATGAATCCTACCTCTTATTTCCGTTTGGTGCCTCACCAAGAAGCTCCCACCACGGTATGTTGGGGCGATAGAAATCGATCGGTATTGGTAAGAGTTCCGCTCGGTTGGACTGCCAAAGGAGATATGGTAGCAATGGAAAATCCTAAAGAAAAAGCTACCGACATGGACGGCTCTCAAAAGCAAACAGTAGAGTTCCGTTGTCCGGACGGTTCTGCAAACATATATTTACTATTGGCAGGTTTGGCTGTGGCAGCACGCACCGGCTTTGAAATGGAAAATGCTATGCAAAAGGCAGCGGAAACCTATGTAGATGTAAATATTTTTGAAGAACGCCATAAAGACAAGGTGGCAAAATTGGCAAGTTTGCCCGTTTCTTGTTGGGAATCGGCAGAAATGTTGGACAAACAAAGAGCCATTTATGAAAAACATGGTGTTTTTACCGCTCAAATGATAGACGGTGTGATTGCCATGTTGAAAGAACATAAAGATGCGGATTTGCGTCAACGTTTGGAAAAAAATCCTGAATTGATGCAAGAAATAGTTACAAAATTTTATCACTGCGGATAAAATAAAATAAAGTTGCCTTCGTTAATGAAGGCAACTTGTTTTTATAGTAGAAGTATATGTTTACATCATTGCTCGAAGGAATGTTGGTGGGCTTGCCCTTCTTGTTATTAGTAGGGCCGGCGTTGTTCGCTATATTGCAAACAAGTATGAGTAAAGGTTTTTATTCCGGTTTGCAGTTGGCTTTAGGTATCGCCTTAAGCGATTTGATGTTGATGTTTTTCAGTTATTTCGGTCTGATTAAGTATTTAAAGGAAAATTCTACTTTTCAATTGGTGATAGGCTTAGTAGGCAGTATTTTTTTGTTCTCGTATGGTATTTATTTGTTTTTAAAAACCAGAAACAGACCCATACGCCAAGAGCTTAAGCTTAAAATCAATTGGTTGAAAGTGTTTTCCGAAATCAGCAAAGGATTTTTTCTAAATATAATGAATCCCTTGTTGTGGATATCATGGTTTGCCATTGTTGCTAAAGGAACGGAATCCAAAACAGAACATGAATCCATAGCATTTATGGTGGGAATTATCATCGTTACATTTTCCACCGACGTATTAAAATCATATTTTGCCAATAAAATTTCTATTATACTCTCTCCGGAGGTGGTGCATAGAATGAATAGAATATTGGGAATAATATTGGTTATTTGTTCTATATGTCTTTGTTATCGTACGCTTACTATGTAAATAAAATATAGTTTCGTAGGTATGCATTGGAGTTTTAATATTATCATTATTGCCATTACTTGTGTAGTGTCTGTCATTAGTTTTTCCAATGCGGGCTATATTAACCGATTAGCATTTGTTCCAAGCATTATTACCAAAGACCATGGCCGGTATCGATATTGGACATACGGATTGGTGCATGCCGGGTGGGGACATCTAATAATCAATATGTTTGTGTTATGGAGTTTTGGCTCGGTAGTAGAAGATGCTTATGAGTATATGTGGAACATGGCAGGAAAATGGGTCTATGTATGGCTTTATGTATCGGCATTACCCATATCGGTAATATCCGACGGCAGGCGGTATAAATATAATACTTCCTATATTTCGGTAGGGGCATCCGGTGCGGTATCGGCGGTGGTATTTGCCAGCATATTATTGTTTCCGCTCCAAAAATTGTATATCATGTTTATTCCCATAGGTGTGCCGGCAGCAATTTTCGGCATGTTATATTTATTTTATTCCGCATATATGGGACATAAAGGAGGCGACAATATTGCCCATCATGCTCATTTCTGGGGAGCTGTATATGGATTTTTGTTCGCTTTATTGATAAAACCTCGCTTGATAGTTGCTTTCTTTGTGCAAATATTTCAAGTGTTTTAGTTTTTAATCGTGAAAACGCCAGTTTACACCGATAGAAAATCCAAAATCTTTGGAAGGATAATGGGGGGTGAGATAATATTGGGTGAAAGCATTGCCCCAAACGTGAGTAAGTTTGGCCAACAAGGTGAATCTATTTATTTTGGCTTTAACAAATACATCTAAATACCCGTAATTGCCTATTTTTGTATCATTTTGCAAATAAAACATTTGTAAGGCAGGGTTATAGGCGTTGGCATAATAAGCGGTGTTGTACATAAAATCAACGCCGAATATTAAATATAAAGCTTTTTGATACATGTAGAATCCGTAGTACATGGTTTCTTTAAGTGCAACTATGGGCAAACGAATAAAATCTTGGTCGCAATATTGCACATAAAGTTTGGAATGCAGGCCAAACCCTTTAATATCCAACGGAATATATGCCGAAAATTGGTATATATTGGCAAATTTATTCCATTGTTGCACTTGCATGTTCTCGTTGAGAGCCGTATAATTATGCAAAGTGTAGTAATGCAAGCCTATTTGATAATTGTCCCAGTTCCAAAGTACTTGTAAGTGGAGGGTTTGTTGTTGTTTTAAATTGTTGCTCCACAAATAATTGTTGGAAGTATAGCGGGTGAACATATAGTCCGGTTGATAATTATAAAAATTGATATCCGCTGCAATATAATGGTTGTGACGAGGAGGAAGGGTGTCTTTTTTGTTCAGTTTTATTTTTACATTGCCTTCCACGGTGATATCACCGGCATTGTATCCGAAAACGGTTCCCATGAGGTTGGCTTTAAGCTCTAATCGTTGGAACAAACGAGCATGTATGGAACCTATAGGGGTGATATTGTTGTTGTTAAAAATGTTTACAGTATCAATTACTTGATTGAACGAGTGCGATATTCCGGCTGCAAAGTGTAAGAAATAAGGTTTGCTTCCGAGCGTGTCTTCGGGCATATAGTTAGCCCAATACACACTATTACGCACTTGGTGAAAACGATGGGTGTCCATGGTGGAGTCGTTGCGGAAAATGAATATATCGTAATAGGAACTATCCGGTTGATAGTCATAATAGTGATATCGATAGGTGGTAAAATTGAAATCGTGGATGAGGTACCCTCCGTTGTGCGGTTTTTTATTGTCTTTGGGTGTGGGAGATAGGGATAAATAATGGCGTAAAAATATTTCATGATTACGGGTTTGGCTGCCTGCAGCAACATGTTTTACTGCGCTGGTACCGGGAGCATGGCTAAAGCAGGTGTCGTCTTGCAAGCCGCCGTTTTCGCCCAATTTCAGCATGTTGAAGCTATAATACAATTTTATCCCATAGCGACGGTTAGGAGTGAGGTAGCTAATGCCTGCATTAGCACCGAGGTCTCTCACTTTCTGGTTCACATATCGTCCTCCTGCCAAAATGGTTTCTAAATTCAGATTAAATGTCAAATCGTCAATAATATGTTGTGCATAGTTTGCCGAAAAATGGTTTTCTTTGGTAGATACAAAATTATAGGCGATATTGGCATAGGTGGTGGGCAAGGTGTATAAATCCCAATTGGAAAAATTGTGGATATAATTATAGTAAGGAAGTGTTTTATAATTAAAATCATGTTGACGGGTAAAAAGAAAATTAATGGGTTGTTGAGCTTGTCCGTAATTGCCCAACCCTGCCCATAAGTTTTTATCCGTTAATGATAAGTCATCATTATAGGGTCCCCATATATGGGTGTCTATCAAAATGGGCTCTATACATTGGGCTATATATGGATTTAATTTATAGTGATAAGCAGGTGCATAGTCCAGACCTCCGAGAGAATCCATGGCTATTGCAGTGGTATCCTTGGAAGATTGTGCCTTTGCACTTATAAATACTATTGTCAGCAAAAATGCTAATAGATATTTAAACGCTACTTTTTTCATATTAATATAAAAATGCAAAAATACTATTTTTTGTTAAAATAACACATCATAGACAAGTATTCATAAAAAAATGTAGGAAGAATGTTGAAAAATCTTTCGGATTATAATTACCGGAAATAAAAAATGCAAATAAGTATTATTTTTTTGCATTCATATTGAGTTAATTACATATTTTTTTGTTTGCATATTAATGTTTTTTTAGGAAAAAGCAATTTCGTATTATTTTTTTTTATTATCTTTGCAAAAATAAACTAATATAAATGTGTATATGAAGAATAGGAATTTAATCAAACAATGGAAAGCAAAAATATCCCATACACTTGAAAAAAAGAGTGAGTAGCCTCTTTAGGTAGTGAATTAGAAGTAGAAAAAATATTAACAAAAAATTATACAAATGAGTAAAAAAAATCAACAGCTATATTCCTATTAATAGGCTTGGTCCTGATAGGATGTATGAAAGAAGTGACCGAACCAATGAATAAATCTCAAAAGAGTTTAAATATGTATGAAAATCCTTTGGAATATGGAAATATTCATAATCAAGTTTTACAATCATTTTGGGCAGAATGGCAGTCTGATACCAATACATCATTCATAGATTATTGTAATGAGTATTTTAATGTTTCACTTGATAGTGTTTTTTCTCTTCAAAACAATTATATTGTTTCAATATTAAATTATTCTACAGTATATGATTGGATAAATTCTTTATATAGTAGTAATCATTTATCTTTTGATTGTAAAGAAACCTTAAACAAGTTATTTTATGTTTCGTCAAGTGAAAATATATGTTTAGATTCTATAGAGGAAATAGAGAATGAGATATTATTGATGAATTTTACGGATGATATAGAAAATATTTTGGTTAAAGGAGCAATGTCTATATTGAAGCAAAGTTATATATATTGGTCTAATGAAACCACAAGAATTGCATGGCAACAAATTCCCTATTCACAGCAAGAATTAACAATAATGGGAAATTGTCCGTCTGTAGATGTTTTAGCAATGACCATGTGGTTATGCATACCTGGTTTCAATTATGTACATGCGTACGATATGGCAGGATTTGTTAATCGGCTATGTGCATACTTAACTTGTGACCAAAATAATTTTCATGAAGGAATAATAAAAGAAAGTATAGTGTTTGGATCATATTATTCTCGTAGGGCTGCAAAAGAGTTATCTTCAAATTAAAATAAAAGACAATATGAAAAAATTTTTTTTAATTTTATTAGCGGGTATTTTAACATTAGAATTAACGGCTCAAAATTCCGGAAAAATAGTACAAATTCACTATAATTATCCCGTAAAGGGGTATAACATTGATAGAACGGATACAATGTATATGTGTTGGGATAGAGATGTGATTATGTCTAAAACTGTATTTTCCAATACCAATAGCATAGATTATGCATATAAAACGGGTGAAAATGCAACATGTGTGTTCCCGTCTTTAGATACGAAAGAGTCTGATTTTATGCGTTTAAATTTGGATAATAAGGTGAATCACAGTCTGAAATATTCAAAAAGACAAAAATATATAGCCGGAGTATTGACAAAACGGGCAAAATTGATTATTCACACAGATAAAAAATACGTATATGATGTATATGTTGCAGAGAATGATTACCCGCAAGCATTAAATTATATGTTTATGTTGCCTACCGTAACGGGGAAAATGATAATGGAAGTGAATAAAGGAAGAAAATGCTTATTTACAACTATTTT
This sequence comes from Bacteroidales bacterium UBA1205, assembly GCA_002309615.1. Classification (GTDB taxonomy): domain Bacteria; phylum Bacteroidota; class Bacteroidia; order Bacteroidales; family WCHB1-69; genus UBA1205. Next base: position 22,776 of record DBXT01000004.1, on the reverse strand, counting down.
TTATGATTCTAAAGTCACTCTTCCTAATGAGATATTAAATTTGTGTGCACAACAAAGCATCAATCCTCGGCAAATAGAAGAAGTATTGAAATAATATAGGATGCTACTAAATTAAAAAGATTATCCTATTAAATTTTGGTTGATCTTTGCGAATTGAAAAATAGCAATTCGTTGAGGTTTATATAGTTATATGCAGTTTCAATTATGGACAACTACAACTTTTTAAAACAGCACGGAAATAGATACAGCCTATTGTTAATAGTATTGGTTTGTTTATCTTGTTTATGCAGGTGCAATTGTAAAGAAAAACCGCGACCGATAGATAGACTGGACTCTACATTTTTTTACCCTACCGATTTATCGGTAGTATGGATACGTCCATATCACAGCGATACATCGTTTGACGGAAGAGGAACTCCGCTATTTGTCGGAGATTATGTTATTTTTGTTAACAATAGCGGAATATATCCGAAAAACAGCGGATTTGGTGTATATGACAAAAAAACAGGAGAAAAACATCCCGCATGGCAAGGTGAGGTAGGAGAGCAATTGGGCGAATGGGATAAATTAACAATGGCACATTTGGCAGGCGTTCATAATGAATTGCTGATAGTAAGCAGCCATTTTAAAACTTATGCGTTTGATATTAATTCAGGTACAAAAATCTGGACCAAATACCTGAATTATACCCAATTGGTTACAAGTGTAAATTTCGGAGATTATTATCTTGTATATGAGCCGGATGTAAAAACAAATATCGTTGTTCGTTTGGATGCTTACACGGGAAACCGAACTGATTATTTTTCTCATGTATATCAAAACGATACATATAAAATGATATCCATCAATCCGCCGTCAGCATATATTGATAAAAGCGGAGATACATTATTATGCAGTATTACAAGCGATTGGGATTCGCACGAACCGGATGGAAGGGTATGGGCATATTGTTACAATACCACCCAAAAACGCATGCAATGGGTAAACAAAAATTTTACCGACGAAAGAGATGCTTGCGGAAATATACCTCCGCCTATATTATATGACCATGATAAATGGATAGTGCAAACACTTAGAGGTTTACATAGTTTGGATGCCAACACGGGAGAGCTTATATGGAAAAAATTGTATTGGACATCTTACTTTTTTAAAGATAGTATAGGAGGCGGAGCTGAACTATTTTCAGAGACTCCGGTAACCTTGTGGCAAGATAAACTATATATGCGGTCAATATATGGAAATGTGTATTGCATAGATGCCCGAACCGGACAGGAGATATGGCGAAATACAAGTATATGTGCTACAACCAATGGAATTGCTGGGGAGTTGCCTATTTATCAAGGTAGATTATATGTAGCCGGTGTTGGTTCTGATGAAACAGGATATATTTTCTACGGGTTGACGTGTTTGGATGCCTATACGGGAAGGGAACTTTGGAGAGATGAAGGGCCTGTAGGACAGGTGTGGGCACCGATAGCCATAGACCAAGAAACAGGTTATTTGTATGCCGGCAGTTGCCAATATATTATGTGTATTGACCTTAATAAAACAGAAGAGAATATGCTAAAAAAGCAGTAGAAAGCCGGATAAATTATAGGGGAATATTGCTTGAGGTGATATTCTCCTGTATTTCTACAAGGGTCATATGCAGAAACGCGGGAGCGTGATGTGTATACAAGAATGGTTGTTACAAGGAATTAAACTTACATTGTTTAAAAAAAATGCGGATAAGACTTTTTCTGTGCTTATATTTATAGTATTTTTGCAAAAAAAATATAAGCAAGAATGATGAAAAAGTGTTTATTGACAGTATTAATAGTGAGTTTAGTTATGGTAAGTTGTAATCGTCAAAGTAAAAATACCCCTGCACTATATTCCGGTATACATCCTGAATATTTTGATACCACGGCATTGCCACAAGAAGATTTTTATCAGTTTGCATGTGGCGGATGGATGCGTATGCATCCGCTTACGCCTGAATATTCTCGTTACGGAACCTTTAATCAATTGGGTGATACCACACAATTGCAAGTGCAAGAGTTGATTGCAGAAATTGCCGGCAGTAAATATGTAAAAGGCAGTGTGGAGCAGAAAATAGGTGATATGTACAAAATGGGCATGGATTCGGTAACTTTAAACAAGCAAGGTTATGAGCCCATTAAAGGTATGCTTGAACAGATTGCCAAAATAAAAGATTTCAAGGAGTTTGAAAAACAGATAACAGCGTTCCATCAATATGGAATATCCGCTTTGTTCACGGTTTTTGGCGAAGCCAACCCCGAGAATAGCGATATGACTATAGCTTGGCTATGGCAGTCGGGTATGGGAATGGGCGATAGAGATTATTATTTGAAATCGGAAAACCAAGCATTACGCCAAAAATACCAAGAAATGCTTACCCGATTGTTTACCATGACTCATTTTGATGCTTTGATGCAGTCGGATAGTAAAAAAATGGCAACATCGGTATTGGCTTTTGAAACAGAAATGGCAAAAATAGCCATGGATAAAAACGATGCTCGCGACCCGCAAAAAACTTTCAACTATCGTTCCATGGCCGATTTGCAAAATTTATGGCCCCAATTTAATTTTGATAACTATTTTAAATCACTAAATCTCACTTTGGATAGTGTAAATGTAGGTAGTCCTGACTATATTGCCGGCTTGTCAAAAGTAGTAGGCAAAGCGGATATCGGCACCTTAAAAGCTTATTTGGCATGGCATCTTATTCAAGATGCAGCTCCGTATTTGAGTGATGAAATAGTGGAAGTAAGCTTTAATTATTATGGCAAAGCATTATCGGGATCGGAGGAAAACAAGCCCCGTTGGAAACGAGTGGTAAACACGGTGAACAATAATCTGGGTGAAGCCATAGGCCAGATGTATGTAAAAAAATATTTTCCGCAAGAGGCGAAAGATAGAATGCTTAACATAGTGAATAATTTAAAAGAAGCATTGGCGGAACGTATTAACGGAAATAAGTGGATGACCGATGCCACTAAGGCAAAAGCAATAGAAAAACTCAATGCTTTTCGGGTAAAAATAGGCTATCCTGACAAATGGAGAGATTATTCGGCATTAAAAATAGAAAATGATAGCTATTATGCCAATATTTTGCGTGCCAACGAATTTGAAATTAATTATCGTTTGTCCAAAATTAACAAACCCGTAGACAAAGATGAATGGTTGATGTATCCGCAAATAGTGAATGCTTATTACAATCCGTCTACCAACGAAATATGTTTTCCTGCAGCCATACTTCAACCGCCGTTTTTTGATATGAATGCCGATGATGCCGTTAATTACGGTGCTATAGGCGTGGTGATAGGTCATGAAATGACCCATGGATTTGACGATAAGGGCAGCCAATATGACAAAGATGGAAATTTGAGCAATTGGTGGCAGGAAGAAGATGCTCAAAAGTTTGAACAGAGAACAAAAGTATTGGTGGATTATTTTAACAACATAGAAGTATTGCCCGGTGTGTATGCCGATGGTAATTTCACTTTAGGAGAGAATATCGCTGACAACGGAGGCTTGCAAGTGTCGTATTTAGCCTTTACCAAGGCATTGGCAAAAGGAGAAATACAGCAGGAAATGGACGGATTCACTCCTCAACAACGCTTTTTTATAGCTTATGCATCAGTATGGGCTAACAATATAAGGGATGAAGAAATCAAGCGTTTGACTAAAGAGGATCCTCATTCTTTAGGAAAATGGAGAGTTAACGGAACCTTGCCCCACATAGATGCATTTGTAGATGCTTTCCAAATAAAGCAAGGGGACAAAATGTATTTAGATCCCGAAAAAAGAGCTTTGATATGGTAATTTTATTCATTTAAAAGATGAAGAAAGTCGTCGGGTTGATAGGAACAATACTTTTGGTGTTGCAAATATCGTATGGGCAATACACTACCGCTGATATAAAGCGATATATAGACACTTATAGCGATGTGGCGGTAAAAAAAATGCAAGAATTCGGCATCCCCGCCAGCATTACCCTTGCACAAGGTATATTGGAATCGGGAGCCGGTACCAGCGATTTAGCCCGCATAGCCAACAATCATTTCGGTATTAAATGCCATTCCGATTGGTCAGGTAGAAAATTCTACAAAGACGACGATAATAAAAATGATTGTTTTCGCAGTTATACCAATGCGGCACAATCGTTTGACGACCATTCCAAATTCCTGCAGCAAAGTCGCTATCAATCTTTATTTTCCTTGGAACCTACCGATTATAAAGGATGGGCAAGAGGATTAAAATCTTGTGGCTATGCCACCAATCCGCAATATGCGGAGCGATTGATAAAAATTATTGAGGATTATCAATTGTATCAATATGATACGGGCGAAGTGCCGAATGATAAAAAGCAAAGCAACCGGAACGAAAGGAATAGCAGATTAGCCCAACATACAAATGCTTCATCTGTTAATAAAACCAATGCTAAAAATCAAGCATCATATCTGCCTCCTAAGAATTGGCACAAAAGGAATACGCCCCGTTCTTCCGGCAAATTGTCCTTGGATGAGTGGAAAGCCGGCGGAAATCCGTTCATGGGTTACGCACAGGTGGAATATCCTTATACCACACGGCCGGTGTATAGAAACAACGGTGTGTATTTTGTAGTGGCACAAATGGGAGATACGTATTATTCTATAGCTGTGGATGTACAATTGGGAGTAGGAGAGTTGAAAATGCACAATGATGTTCCCTATAGAAAATACGAACCCTATCCGGGCGAAATAGTATATTTGGAAGCCAAGAAGAACAAAGCTGAAATAAGCATGCATGTGGTCAGGGGTTATGAAAACATGCGAGACATAGCTCAAATGTACGGAATAAAAATTTCTGCATTGTATAGATTAAATAAAATGGACAAGAGCACGGAAATTCATGCAGGACAAAAATTGAGATTGCGATAAATGAAAATAAAAGTTTATGCCATAGCCAAAACAGATGAGCCGTATTTGCGTACGGGTGTGGATATTTATTGCAACAAATTGATACATTATTTTCCTTTTGAATACATTGAATTACCTGCTTTGAAACAAATTAAAAATTTAAACTTTGAGCAACAAAAAATAAAGGAAGGTGAAATAATACTGGATAAAATACTCCCTTCCGACACTGTGGTGCTTTTGGATGAAAACGGTCAAAATATGACATCGGTGGGGTTTGCCGATTTTTTGCAGAAAAAAATGCAGTTATCCAAACAATTGGTATTTGTTATCGGAGGTCCTTACGGTTTTTCTCCGCAGGTGTATGAACGCAGCAATTTTAAACTATCGCTTTCCATGATGACATTTTCTCATCAAATGGTGCGGCTGATATTTTTGGAGCAACTTTATAGAGCCGCTTCCATACTAAAAAACGAGCCATATCATCATCAATAGAAGAACAAATGAATAAATAATATTTCAAGCGATTGACACCAATCGCTTTTTTTATATTCTATTCGGCAAAAAAAATAAGTTTTGAGAAAATAAAGATTGTGCAAAAATAAGTGGAATTTTTTGGGAGTGATTATTTCAATTAATGTATTTTTGCAAAATGAAAACAGGTATAACTAAATAGGTGTATTTAATTAGTTTTGAGTAATTTAATATGATAAAGCCGGACGATATAGAAAGAATAGTGGATGCTTGTAAAATAGAGGAGGTTGTAGGCGATTTCGTCCGTTTGACCAAAAGAGGAGCTAATTATATCGGCTTATGCCCTTTTCATAACGAGAAAACACCTTCGTTTATAGTAAGTCCGGTTAAAGGCATATACAAGTGTTTCGGCTGCGGGAAAGCCGGAGATGCTGTTAATTTTGTAATAGAACACGAACATTATACTTATCCTGAGGCCTTGCGTTATTTAGCCAAAAAATATGGTATAGTATTAGTGGAAACGCAGCCGACGGCAGAACAAAAAAAAGAATATGACGAAAAAGAACAACTATATAAATTGCATGATTATGCCAAAGATTTTTTTATTAATCAACTTTTACACACCGATGAGGGTAAAAATGTCGGTTTAGCTTATTTTCGTCAAAGAAGTTTTACCGACAGCACCATTTCCAAATTTCAATTAGGATATTCTCCTCAAGGGAAAGATGCGTTTACTCAGAGTGCGTTGCTGAAAGGTTATTCGGTTAAAGAATTGGAAAAATCGGGTCTTACCATAGTAAAGGATAATCATTATTATTTGGATAGATTCAGGGAAAGAGTCATATTTCCCATACACAATTTTTCAGGTAGGGTAATCGCTTTCGGCGGTCGGGTGATGACAGCGGGCAAAACAGACTATGCCGCTAAATATGTGAATAGTCCCGAAACGGATATATACCACAAGAGTAATGTGCTTTATGGTATCTATCTGTCAAAAAATGCCATTAAAAGAAATGACAAATGTTATTTGGTGGAAGGATATACCGATGTAATCTCTTTTCATCAAACAGGAATAGAAAATGTGGTGGCTTCTTCCGGCACTTCGCTTACAGTTGAACAAATACGATTGATAAAAAAGCTTACCAATAATATTACCATTATTTACGATGGTGATAATGCGGGAATAAAGGCGGCATTAAGAGGAATATCTTTGGCTCTCAAGCAAGATGTTAATGTAAGAGTGGTGTTGTTACCTCCCGAAGACGACCCTGATTCTTTTGCTCGTCATCACACCATGGAAGAGTGTGAAACATATATAAAGGAACACGAATGTGATTTTATCACCTTTAAAGCAAAAATTTTGCTTGCTGATGCCAAAACGGATCCCATTAAGCGTGCTGAAGTAATAAATACCATAGCAGGTGATGTGGCTCTGGTAAATGATGTTATCGCTCGGAGTGAATATGTGCATCAATGTAGCGATTTGTTCTCCATACCGGAAGAATCGTTTGCCGAAGCGGTACGCAAAAAATATTATCAAATAGTGTTAGAACAGCGTGCCAAACAAGAAGAAAACATCGCAACAATAGATAATACGGAAACAGCAGCTGTTTTATCGGACACCGCCAAGCAGCATCCGCAGAGTTTAATACCTCAAAATAGGGCGATGGTGGCGGAAAAAGCATTAATGAAAATACTGATAAATCATGGTGAAAGAATATTGACTTTCATCACGGAACAAGAAGAAGTGCAATATACGCGTTTGGATCAATATATTTATGACAACATGGCGGAAGATGCTATAAAGTTGAGTGTTCCCGAATATGCGAAATTGTATGAATTATATGCCGAATATGCGGAGAAATATGATACAAACGTTGTAAAAAACATGTGCAATGGGGTATCGGAGGATATGAGAGCTACTATTATGAACTTGTTGGAGGTAAACATGGACAAAAAATCGGAAGGATCGGCAAACGGGGCGGAAGCAAGATATGTTGACGATGATACCGATATATTGTCTGACAATGTAACACGAGTGCTACAATTGTTACGTCTGACTCGTTTGTTGTCACGCCGAAAATATTTTAACGACCAACTTCAACAAGCATCGGAAAGCGAAACGGATGTTTTGTTGATGTTGATACAAGAATTGACGCAAAAGATAGCGGAAATAGAAACTTCATTAGGTACAACATATAGAAATAACGGTGAATACATTTGTTGATGTAATACTTCCCTTACCATTGCAAGGTATGTTTACCTATCAAGTGCCGCCTCCGTTGTCGGATGCTGTGCAGGTGGGCATAAGAGTGCTGGTGAATTTCGGTCGCAGCAAATTTTATGCAGGCATCATTGCACGCGTGCATAACGAAAGGCCGAAACTATATGCTGTTAAAGATATCATATCTGTACTTGACGAGCATGCTTTGATTACAAATCAACAATTGGAATTTTGGCAATGGGTGTCTTCTTATTATATGTGTACTATCGGAGAGGTGATGATAGCAGCCTTGCCGGGTGTATTCAGGTTGAGTAGCGAAACAAAAATAGCTATTCATCCGGATTTTAACGGTGATATTTCCGGTCTTAACACACAAGAATTAGCGGTGATAGACACTTTGACCAAGAAGAAGGTATTATCGTTTAAAGAAGTATATACCATATTGGGCAATAATTATGCTATGCAGCAGGTTCGTAATATGATAGATAAATCATTATTGGTGCTGTGTGAAGAGGTGATAGATAAATACAAGCCCAAACTGGAAACATTCATAGGCTTGGCAGACCATTACCGGCAACATCAGGAAGACCTTGCTGAGTTGCTGTCAGTAATGGAAAAAAATAAGAAGACTCAACAGCAATCCGATGCTTTATTGCAGTTTATGATGTGTTCCCGTCGTGCCAACAGGGATTTAATAAAAAAATCGGAATTGCTGTCACTGGCAGGAATAACGGAAAGTCGTTTGTCGGCTTTAATAAAGAAAGGGGTGTTAAAAAAAGAAAATTTAACGGTAAGTCGCTGGCAGTATCAAACGCATAAGCAATCGGTGGAAAGCATATTACTGAGTCCGGAACAGGAACAAGCGTATAATGATATACGGCAACAATTAAGCGTGAATAATAAATTGTTGCTGCAAGGCGTTACCGGTAGCGGCAAAACGGAGATATATATCAAGTTAATACACGATTATATACAACAGGGAAAACAAGTGTTGTATCTTTTGCCCGAAATAGCCCTTACAGAGCATATCATAAGTCGGTTACGAGCCTATTTCGGCGATATGGTGGGCATTTATCATTCTCATTATAGTTATATGCAAAGAGCTGAAGTCTGGCAAGAAATATGCAATCCCGAAGGACGATTTAAACTGATATTAGGAACTCGTTCCGCCTTGTTTTTGCCATTTTCCAATTTGGGGCTTATAGTAGTGGATGAGGAGCATGATATGTCTTACAAGCAATATGATCCTGCACCTCGTTATCAAGCCAGAGATGCTGCGGTAATGTTGGCAAGTCAAGTGCAGGCAGACATTATTTTAGGCACGGCTACACCCAGTATGGAGACATTTTTTAATGCTTTAAGGGAAAAATACGGTTATGTGAAATTGACAAAACGGTACGGGGAAGCACTTTTACCACAAATAGAGCTGGTAAATATGCGTGAAGCTACCGTCAATCACCAATTACAAGGGCATTCTAGCGACCGTTTGGTAAGCAACATACAGCAAGCACTTGATTTACATCAGCAAGTAATACTTTTCCAAAACAGAAGAGGTTATTCTCCTTATTTGGAATGTCCTTCGTGTGGTTATATTCCTCATTGTCAATATTGTGATGTTACGCTTACCTATCATAAAGGTATTAAAGAATTGCAGTGTCATTATTGCGGCTATAGTATTCCCGTACAAGACACTTGTCCCGAATGCGGGCAGGCAACTATGCAGAAGAAAGGTTTTGGTACGGAAATGATAGAGGAAGAGCTTCAAGCCTTGTTCCCGTTGGCGCGAATATCTCGGTTGGATTATGATGCAACGCGAAAAAAAGAATCGCATAAACAGATACTTGACGACTTCGGCAATGGTTCAATAGACATACTCATAGGTACTCAAATGGTAACCAAAGGTTTGGATTTTGGTAATGTGAGTTTGGTGGGAATACTGAATGCCGATAATATGCTCAATTATCCGGATTTTCGTTCTTATGAACGGGCTTTACAATTGTTGATGCAGGTAGGCGGTCGTGCCGGAAGAAAGAGTAAGCAGGGCAAGGTTATTATACAAACACATAATGTTAACCATAGTATATTCTCATATATACTAAACAATGATTACGATACTGCGGCGGCAACACTTTTGCAAGAACGTAAAAATTTCAGGTATCCACCCTATTTAAGATTGATAAAAATAGGAATACAGCATAAAGATGAAAAAAAATCCTCCGAAGCAGCTTTGTGTTTAGCTCAAAAAATGCGAGAAATATTAGACATTCCCGTTTTGGGTCCGGAAACGGCTCTGGTGTCCAAAGTAAAAAATATGTTTAGAAAAGAGATAATATTGAAAATGCCTATGGATAAAAAGATGGCATACCGCAAGCAACAAATATCGGATATGATAGGGCAAATAAAAGCAGACCGCAGGTATGCATCAGTAGTGTTTGTTCCGGATGTGGATGTATATTAGCGTATTGTAAAACATAAGTTATGATAAAAATACCTTCAGTAGAACAAATTCGCCGGTGTGATGCCCAAACCATAGATCTTACAGCTATAAGTTCCTGGCAATTGATGGAGCAAGCGGCAGATACTTGTGCGAAACATTTGGAAAGTTTGTTTCCTGACAAGCAAACACGCATATCGGTGATATGCGGAATCGGCAATAACGGCGGAGACGGCTTGGCAATAGCACGCATGATGTTACAAAAGGATTATACAGTGCATGCAATATTGCTACAATATAGTGATAAGTTGTCAGATGATTGCAGCCGGAATTTAAAACTTATGCAACAGCAATATCCTGAAAATATAAGCATAGTACGTGCCAAAGACGAATGGCCTTTGTTTGCAGCCGATGTAGTGGTGGATGCAATATTGGGTACCGGAATCAGTCGAGCAATAGATAATGCATTAATAATAGATGCCATAAAGCGAATTAATGCCGGCAGTTCTTTTGTATTCAGTGTGGATATGCCTTCCGGACTATATGTCGATAAGCCGATGGACAGTAGTGATTTAGCGGTGCATGCCGATGTTACGCATAGTTTGGCTTTTCCGAAATTAGCATATATGTTTCCCGAAAATTATGACTATGTAGGAGAATGGAATTATTATGATATAGGATTGTCTCAAGGGTGTATAGATGCAGTAGACACACCTTATTATGCCATTACGCCTTCTGCCGTACAAAGGATGTTGCCGGTTCGTCATAAATTTGATCATAAAAACTGTTTCGGGCATGGTTTGCTTGTTGCAGGAAGCAGGGGTATGTGCGGTGCCGCAATAATGGCGGCAAAAGCAGCCATGCGTGCGGGGATAGGCTTGCTTACGGTGCATGTCCCCAAACAATGTGTGGATATAGTGCAAATAGCAGTTAATGAAGCTATTTGTCAAGAAGATGAAGAAAATACAATATTTACCAATGTTGACTTCAAACAATTAAAATATAAGGCAATAGCAATAGGCCCCGGATTGGGAACGCATTCACGTTCAGCACAAGGGTTAAAAAAAATGATAGCCGATTATGGTGGTCCTATGGTGTTGGATGCTGACGCTATCAATATTTTAGCCGAAAATAAAACGTGGCTGAGTTTTTTACCGCCTCATTGTATTTTTACTCCGCATATTAAAGAATTTGAGCGTTTGACGGGTCCATGCAACAATAGTTACGAAAGATTGTCAAAACAGCAAGAGTTTGCAAGGAAGTACAATGCCATAGTAATTCTAAAAGGTGCTCACACCTGTATTGCTGCTCCGGATGGAAAATGCTATTTCAACACCATAGGAAATGCAGGTATGGCCACGGCCGGTAGCGGGGATGTGCTTACGGGAATATTATTGGCATTATTGTGCCAAGGATTACCGGCATTATATGCAGCCATAGCAGGTGTGTTTATTCATGCCGCCGCTGCCGATAAAGCTGTTGAAAAGCAGAGCATGGCATCGTTGATAGCAAGTGATATAATAGAGAATTTAAAATATGTATAGTTTAGACCAGCGTATCCGATTGTTGTCACAATGGGGAAATACCCTCCAAAAAGCATGGAATGAGGATGCTTTATCAACAATAATAGAGCAGGAGCATCTCTTTTTTCCGTGGGCGGTAAAACCTTTTGTGCAAATCGCCATGGCTGATGTTATACAAATACTTAATGAAAATTTTCTATATGAATATGTTAGCGGATATGAGAACAAGATTGTCTCACATGAATCTCAACAAATAGGGGTGATAATGTCTTGCAATACACCTTTGTCGGGAATGGAAATGATAGTGCCTATTTTGCTCACCGGCAATATCATGCTCAGCAAGGCATGTGATGACAATCGCCGTTTATTGGCAGCGATAGTAGCCATGTTGGATAGTGTTGATGAAAATATGAAAAATGCCGTAAACTTGAATCATGGTGTTTTACGCGGAGTACAAAAAATGATAATGCCGTGTAAGTATGCTCAAACCAATGTCGGAAATATTTACATAAAAAACAAATACCCCACACTTGTTTTACAAGAAAATTACAGCGTAGCGGTGCTTACAGGAAAAGAAACTTCCTCACAATTATCTCTTTTAGCAAAAGATATGATGCTGTATTTTGGTATGGGACAAGGTAGCGTAAAATGTGTAATGGTGCCTTCTGATTACAATTTTGCATCTTTGTTTAAGGCAATGGATGAGTATCAGCATATTGCAGGCATGCATCATAAATATTTGAATAATTTGGAATACCAGAAAACCTTACATCTTTTTCATTCTATTCCGTTTATGGACCAAGGCTTGATGTTGTTTACCGAAAAAAGGTCTCAATTGCCGCCTATGGCTGTAATGTATTATCAACATTATGATTCAGAGGAGCAGTTACAGAACATATTGCTGCAATTGGATACCACAATTTATCATAATGAAGGTATTCCAAAAGAACATTTCGGACGGGCAAATGCTCTTAAAAATATTATGTTAAATCAAAAACATGCTGTTTTGTCTTTTTTGTTAGAATGAAATATCAAGAATAAAAAATATACTAAAGAGAGATTTTTTTCGTTATCTATCATATTTTAATCGCAAATGAGAAAAATAGGAATAGCAATCGGCATCGTCTTGTTGGTGTGTTCCCTTCAAGCACAAAAAAAATCGGATTTCTCCGTAATGGAGGATTCTATTATTAGTTTGCATGCCGGTATGCTTAGTGAGCCTATTAGTGAAATACGCTATCAAAAGAACGAGCAGTTGTTATATTTGCTGGAAGAAATGTTGCAGATGAAAAATTCTTTCAATTATAAATTCGATTCGCTCAAGACCATCTCCATACTTACTTCTGCTGATAAAAAGGTGCGTATTTTTACTTGGTATGTCATGGACGACCGTAACAATTGCGAATATTTCGGTTTTTTACAGTCATATAATGAGCAGCAAAAACGATATATGGTGTATCCGCTTACCGATAAGAGCAGCCGTATTGCCAATCCGAATACGCAGACACTGACTCATCATTCCTGGTTCGGTGCGATGTATACTCATTTGCTTGAAACGCAAACATCTACACATACTTATTACACTCTTTTGGGATGGAACGGAGGCAATATATTTTCTCAATACAAGGTAATAGATGTGTTAAGTATTAATACCAAAGGTGCTCCCACTTTCGGGGCACCCATATTTAGAAATTATAGCAAAACCAAAGTATATCGCATAGTGTTTGAATATGCCCGTAATTCCAAATTGCATTTGGATTATAGCAAGGAATATTATGCACGCCGTTCCGGCAAAAAAGACAAGCATACGCACAAATATACGTATGATACCATAGCCACCAATATGATTATTTTCAATCGTTTGATACCCATGGATGAATCTTTGGCTAATGTGCCGCAATATTACGTGCCGGAGGCTTCGTTAAACGATGGTTTTATAGAGCAAGACGGAAGGTGGGTGTTTAAGCCGGGAGTAGAAGGCCGCAACAAGGAACAAAAAAAAGAAACGGAAGGAACCGTTCACCGGTCTGCACCGAGAACATTCTACAAGCCGAAATAATATTTATAGAATCAAGAATGCGGAGCATCAAAAAAACAATTCCTTTGTGCTTGTTTCTTTTTTAAGTTAGTTTCACAAAAAACTTTTTGTCCCGTATAAGGATTGATTCCCGTGTAAAATATGGTAGAAGACAAGGTCATGGGGGTGGGGGTGAAGTCTTGAACCTGCTCCGGATGATAGCATATCTGTTTCATTTTCTTTTTTAGGGCCATCATGTCTTGTAGGGTGCATGCAGGATGTGAAGATATAAAATAGGGAATGAGTTGTTGGCGTAGTTGGTATTTTTGGTTGATTTTCAGGAATTTGTTTCTAAAATTCAAAAATTTTTCATAATCAGGCTTACGCATTAGTTTAAGAACATGATTTTCTGTGTGTTCCGGTGCTATTTTGAGTCTGCCTGAAACATGATAGCGAATAAGTGTTTCCGTATATTCATCTATGTGATATGCTTTGTTGAGAGCGGGATCTTCGCATAATAGCAAATCATAGCGAATACCGCTTCCTATAGTAATGAGTTTTACTCCTTTTATTTTTTGTGCTTGTTGATATAAATCCAAAAGCGGTTGGTGATTATAGTTAAGATTTTTACATTTTTCGGGGAATATGCAAGATGCTCTTTCACACGATTGACATAAATTTTCATTTGTTCCGTGCATAAGATACATGTTGGCCGACGGACCTCCCAAATCGCTGATATGTCCTTTAAAATAGGGCATAAGAGTGAGCTGTTCTATTTCTTTGAGTATAGATTGCCGGCTGCGTCCGGTAATATATTTGCCTTGATGGGCCGATATGGTACAAAAACTGCACCCCCCAAAGCATCCGCGATGTATGTTAATGGAATTTTGTATCATTAAAAATGCGGGAATATCACCTCTTTTGTTGTATTTAGGGTGAGGCAAGCGAGTATAAGGCAGAGCGTACACATGGTCGAGTTCTGCTTGTGTTGTGGTAGCATAAGGCGGATTAACCACCGTGAATACATCCTCATAGGGCTCGATAAGGGTTTTGGCGTGTTTTTTGTTGGATTCTATCTCTATAAGTTTGAAATTGTGAGCAAAAGCTTCTTTGGATTTTTTACACGTTTGATAACTATGTAAATAAAGGCACTCTTTGTTCTCCGGCAGTGCATCTTTATTGGCGGAATACACTATTTGCGGTATGTGATAAAAATCTTGTATTTTAGGATGTTCTTTGTGTGCGCATACATCTAATATAGCCATCATATTTTTTTCGCCCATGCCGTAGGCGATAATATCTGCTCTGCTTTGGTATAAAATGGAGGGCATTAATTGGTCAGACCAGTAGTCATAGTGGGTGAGTCTTCGTAAAGAGGCTTCTATTCCTCCTATTACAATTAAACTGTCAGGATACAATTGGCGGACAATGCGAGCATATACGCTTGTAGCATAATCCGGACGGAAACCGCTTTTTCCGCCAGCTGTGTATGCATCGGTAGAACGCAGCCGTTTGGCAGCGGTATAGTGGTTTACCATGGAATCCATGCTTCCTGAACTGATACCGAAGAAAAATTTCGGTTTACCGTACCGCCTGAAATCTCTGAGGTCGTCTTGCCAATTAGGTTGAGAAATGATACCCACTTTGTAACCGGCTTCTTCAATAAGCCTTCCTATAATGGCTATGCCAAAAGAAGGATGGTCAACATAAGCATCTCCGGTGATGAGCACAACATCTAACTCATCCCATCCTCTTAAAAGCATTTCTTTTTTTGTGAGGGGCAACCATGCTTTGATATCAGGCATAGATATTGGGTGTTAAATTTCTATTTTTTTTCTGAAATTTAAACTTGAGAGATAACTTATTTTGTATAAGTTAAAAAGGACAAGGCTGGGATGTCTGCCTTTAAAATTGGATTCCATGGAGGATTTAAAAATAAAAAAGAAAAAGGCTGCCAAAAACAAGGTGTGAGTGATTTCGAGTTTGTGGTAATATTTGAGTAAACGAATGTTGTCTATCAACATTTGTTTGTCCGGATATTGGTCCAAAAGTATTTTAAGATTCTCCACACCTTGACGTGTTTTTTGCAAGTATTCTTCATTGGTATCTATTCCAAGGTGATACAAAGGATTGTCTATATGAGTGATAGGGATATTTCTTTTTTTGAGTTCCAATCCGAAAAGGGTGTCTTCATGTCCATAATTTTTGAGCAATTCGTTAAAACGAATAGACCAAAACAAATTTTTGGATATCAAAAAGTTGAAAGTGGAAAAACGAGAATTAGGCCTTAAATTACGTTCTGTTGCTTTAGTGGTTTCGCATTTGGTGCCGTATACCCATCGCAGATAACAATTTCTAGGGGGCTTTTCTTTTTTATATGCAGTGCCTCCGCAAACTACTATATCCTCTTTGTTGCAAAAAGGAATGTAACGTTGAATATATTGGTTGTCAACAGGTTCACTATCGCAATCTAAAAACAGCAGATATGGGTATTTAGCCTGTCCGGCTAAAAAATTACGAGCAACCGAACGTCCTGCTTTGGTCGGCAATTCCAAAAGCGTAACATTGGGAATGTTTTTAAGCACTTGGTTGTTGGTTCGAAGGTCTGTATTCTCGGAGGCGTCGTCCAAAAGCAGAATTTCGAACTCTATGTTGGCTTCAGTAGCTTGATTATGTAAGGAACGCACTAATTCTCTTGCATCGTAATTGTATATGGGAATGAGTATGGATAACATGATTATTCAATAACTTTTCCGTTTTCAATTTTTATTACGCGAGAAGGAATTTGATTGATAATTAGATAGTCATGAGTGGCTATAAGCACGGACGTTCCTGCGTGGGCTATATCTCGCAGCAGTGCAAATATATCATACGAAGTTTCGGGGTCCAAATTACCGGTAGGCTCATCGGCTAAAATAATCTTCGGGCTGTTTACCAAGGCACGAGCAATGCATACTCTTTGTTGTTCACCTCCCGATAGTTGGTGAGGCATTTTAAAGCCTTTGGTTTCCAGTCCGACCATGGTCAGCACTTCGTTGATGCGTTCGTCACGGGCGGTTTTGTCTTTCCAGCCGGTAACTTTGGTGATAAATTTAAGATTTTCGTAAACGTTTCTATCTTGAAGAAGTTGAAAATCTTGAAATACTATACCCAATTGTCTTCTGAGTTTTTGTATGTTACGCGATTTTATTTTGTACAAGTCAAAATCGGCCACCTTTACTTCTCCGTTTACCACAGGAACATCGCAGTAAAGTAATTTCAGCAAATTGCTTTTTCCCGACCCCGTTTTCCCTACCAAATATACCAATTCTCCATTGCGAATATGGAGAGATACCTTATTCAATATAAGATTTTTATCTTGGTAAACATCTGCATTGTTGACAGAGATTACATAATCTTCGGCAGGGGTAGCGACAGGAGTTTCCTCTTCTTTTACGCTATTATCAACTATTGGTTCTTCAGTTTTTGTTTCCTCTATAGGTGTGTTCTCGGTAGTCATATCCGTATTCTTATCTATGTTGGCAAAGATAGCATTTTTTTTGCACATTACGAGCGTAAACATTTCAAATAATTGTATTTTTATAAACTTTATTATGTAGATATCTTTTTTTTATCAGAATTATTGAATAGTTGAAAAAGTAGTATTTTTGTTTTTTTAGAATACTTATTATGGAAGTTGATTTTTTAGTGATAGGTTCAGGTATTGCAGGATTAAGTTTCGCACTAAAAGTAGCAGATTACGGCAAAGTGTGTGTACTTACCAAAGCCGCTGCAGACGAAGGTTCAACCAAATATGCACAAGGGGGGATAGCGGCGGTGATATACGATACCGATAGTTTTGACAAGCACATACAAGATACCTTAATAGCAGGTGCCGGTATTTGCGATGAAGATATTGTACGGATGACCATTACAGAGGCTCCTGATAGAATTAAAGAGTTGATACGATATGGAATTCGCTTTGACAAGCGTCCTGACGGATTGTATGACTTGCATCGGGAAGGAGGTCATTCTAATTTTAGAATATTACATCACAAAGACAACACAGGAGCGGAAGTAGAACGAGGATTGTTGGAAGAGGTGAGAAATCATCCCAATATCACGTTATTGGAGCATTATTATGCGGTGGAGATAATCACTCAACACCATTTAGGACAATGGGTTACGCATCATACTCCCGATATAGAATGTTATGGAGCTTATGTGTTGAATCCGCAAACAAAAAAAGTGGAAACCTATTTGGCCAAAATCACCATGTTGGCAACTGGCGGAATAGGAAACGTATATACCACCACCACCAATCCCATCACCGCCACCGGTGATGGTGTGGCTATGGTACATCGAGCCCGAGGCAAGGTTTCGGATATGGAGTTTGTGCAATTTCACCCCACCAGTTTGTACAATCCGCGAGAGAAACCGGCATTTTTAATCACTGAAGCCATGCGAGGAGCAGGAGCCATACTCAAGGATGCACAAGGTAATGAGTTTATGCAAAAATACGATGAACGGCTTTCTTTGGCACCTCGCGATATAGTGGCAAGAGCCATAGATAATGAAATGAAAATCAGCGGTGCCGAGCATTTGTATTTAGACGCCCGCCATTTGGGAAAAGCTGTGCTGATGGAAAGTTTTCCGAATATTTATGCCAAATGTTTGGATTTGGGTATTAACATAGCCAAAGATATGATACCTATTCGTCCTGCCGCACATTATCAATGTGGAGGAATAGTGGTGGATAAAAACGGAGAATCGTCTATTCATCACCTCTATGCTGCAGGAGAATGTGCCCGTACCGGTTTGCATGGAGGCAATCGCTTGGCATCTAATTCCTTATTGGAAGCAATAGTATATGCTCACAATGCAGCAATGGATGCTGTAGAAAAGGTAAAAAACATCAGCGTGCGTCATGATATTCCGTCATGGAATGCGGAAGGCATGGTGTTTAACGAAGAAATGGTGCTGATAACCCAAACACGTAAAGAACTGCAAGAAATAATGTCCAACTATGTGGGAATAGTACGTTCTGATTTGCGTTTAAAACGTGCGTACGACCGTTTGAGTCTCATTTATAAAGAAACAGAAGATTTGTACAATCGTTCTGTGCTTACAGAAGAACTCAGTGAGTTGAGAAATCTTATTGCTTGCGCTTATTTGATTATTCGTGCGGCAACGCAAAGAAAAGAAAGTGTGGGATTGCATTATTCAGTAGATTATCCACCTCAAAAATAATAATATGAAACCATTAAAATCTTTGTCCACCTTTTCGGTGTGGTTGTTAAGAATAGCTGTGGTGTTGTTTTTAGCAATGCATTATATGCATGTTATCAAAAGTATAGACATTCATGCTATTTCTTTGGAAATCTTGTGCATCTGCGTGTATTGTATTTTCGGCATACTTTTGCTGTTAGGCGGCATTCGGAAAGGAGCTTCGCTTACTGTGATTTCCGGCTTGTTTGTAGCATTGTTTTCCATTTATTTTGCTTATGTGAATTACAATGGCAATTGGTTGAATGAAAATATGTTATTGTTTATTTTCCCGTTTTCTGTCGGTATTTATTTTTTAGCTAACGGGAATAAATAAGGGTTTGAAATATGAAAAAAATGTTCATTAAAAACATTTTGCATCACATAGGTGATATTAGCGAATATTGGGCATGTGCCTTTTTGTATACGCTCGTTGTATTGATAATCAAAGTAATAGAATGGAACACTATGCCGGAAATAGAGGGTGTAAGTATGGCCAATATTATGGTGAGAGCTCTTACATACAACCTGATAGTTGTTTCATGGATAATTCTGGCAGGAGCTGTGTTGCATACTTTGTTAAAAAAAATATTGCCACGCAGGGTCTGGGGAATCTCGGTAGCATGGTTTTCCTTGTTGATAATTATGGAGATAGGTTTTGCCGTGTATGCAGCCCACAATGGTTATATGCTGGATAGCGAATTATGGGTGCGTCCATTGAAAGAAACTATTATGGCAATAGTCGGTGCGGTAGGTATATGGATGCCTATCGTAGCAGTGATAGGGGTAGTGCTTACTATTTGTTTTTTCAGTTTGGTATTAATGAGAAACAAAACGGTAGCTTGCAGTATTGTTCCTATTTATTTGATATTCGCTTTGTTGTCTATCATATTCATGCCGAGTCATTTAATGGAATACAAGGCTTTTTCTTATATTAGCAACCGCACGCAATTTTTTACAATGGAATCGTTGAAGTATTTTAAAAATTTGATACAAAACGGCAAAATAGAGGAGGGTAGTTATCAAATGGTGTTTGATGACAAGGCGGTTGCGGATTTTTTGAGTTATCATCCGCAGTGGCAGGTAGAAGATAAAAATTATCCGTTAGAACGAATCGATAACACTCAGGATGTGCTTTCTCCTTATTTTAAACCTGTTTCGGGAAAGGTGAATGTGGTACTGTTGTTGGTGGAATCTTTGGGTGATGAGTTAATGAATAAAGAGATGACTCCTTTTGTGGATTCCTTGGCAAGTAGCGGCTTGTATTGGAAAAATTGTTTATCAACAGCCATACGTAGTTATGCTGCGTTGCCGGCATTAACGGGTTCGGTAGGCGGTCCAAAAGGTTTCCAATTCGGAACCATGCCGGCATTTAATTCCATGGTAGGCATATTTAATAATAATGAATATCAAACCAATTTTTTTTATGCCGGATATCTTACTTTCGATTGCATATATGAGTATCTGACGGCCCAACATGTCGGCTACATGGCTCCCTTTTTTCGACAATTTAAAGATAATAAAGAAACCACTTTGGGTAATTATTGGGGTTATGCCGACGGCGTGATGTTGGATAAAACCATGGAAGTGTTGCAACAACAAACACAACCGCATTTTAGCATGATTACCACCATCACCATGCACGAGCCATTGGACCTTTACGATAAGGATATGCAACAACAATATATCCAAAGAGTAAAAGAGAATAAATATTTGGCTTCTTTTAGGAAAACAGAAAAATTGGCTTCTGCTATGTACACCGATGATTGTATACGCAAATGGATGCATCAATACAGCCAATTGCCCGATTTTGAGCGTACTATTTTCATTATAGTAGGAGACCATTCCTCCGGCATGCAACAAGACGGGGACAAATTGAGCCAGCATCATGTTCCGTTGATTATATGGTCGCCTTTGCTCAAGCAAGCTCGCCAATTTAATTCCATAGTAACGCACAACGATTTAGCTCCTTCATTATGTCAATTACTCAAAAACACATATCACCTCTCCATACCTGCAACCGTGCATTGGTTAGGAGAGGGGCTGGATACTTCTTCGGTGATGCATAAGCAAAGAGACATGCTGATAGTGAGTTATAATCGTGAATTGAGAGAGTTGGTAACGGGGGAATACTATTATCAAACAGCCAACCAATGGGAAGGTGAACATGTGTATAAAATAGAAGACAATTTAACACTCACCAAAGCGGACGACCCTGCATTGATGCAGCAATTCCGCAGAAAATTGGATGTTTATAAATATATTTATAAATATACTTATTATAACAATAAACTCACCCGAAATCCTATCTATGCACAGGAGGCATATACAAATGTTATTACCTATAAGCGTTCTACTGATGTGCAATATCAAACACCGGATTACAAGCCGAGTGAAAAAGGGGATAAACTTTTTGAAATATTTTCGGAAACATCTTTGCCTAAAGCCGTTAATAACAGAAATAAGGTGAAACTCACCCTTATAGCCGATGTGGTGATACACGATTCCTTGTTTCAAGATAAATATCCTTTTCTTATTTTTGATTTTAAAGGCAAGGAAGAAGTATGGGAATGTGATTACATCACCAAATTCTTAAATTCTGAAGTGATACACAAAGATAGCACCTACCATTTGGAAGTGTCAAAATATTTTATCTTATCGGAAGATAAAAATAATTTATGTTCAGTGAGTTTGCTTTCTCCCGGACATGACTCCCACTGGGTGCCCGGTTCTCGCGTCACCATTAAAAATGCTCTTTTGAAAGTAGATTATGCGAAATAAAATAGGAATATATGTTCTGACAGGTGTTTTGTGCATCGGCTTGTTGTACACTTGTCAATACCAGGCCGGTAAGAAAAGTTCGGAGGATGAATATGTGTCTTCTTTTAATTATCCGGAAGGAAAAACATGGGCACATGGCGTAAATGATACTTTGACGGCACAACAAAAATCCGCCCGTTTTGACGGAATAGAAGTGGATTTGAATTTTAGCAGTTATCAAAATCAATTGTTTGTAGGTCACGAATTGAGCGACACCGTTAATTTGCTTAGTTTTGATATGTGGGTAAAAGCCATACCCTGTCCGCAAGAACATTGGTATTGGATAGATATGAAAAATTTAAACGAACGGAATGCCGGTTCCATTGCGGATATTATATTGCAAGTATCGGAAAAATACGGGATAAAACATAGGCTGATGGTGGAAAACAAGAATGAAAAAGCTTTAAAAATATTAAAAGACAGAGGTTTGTATGTGATACTATGGGTGGATAATATATATTATTCTCAACGAAGTCCCAAAGCATGGTTGAAACTCACTCGAGCTCAGGTAAAATACCTGCACCCCGATGCTTTAAGTTGTGAATATACCATGTTTCCCTTGTTACCACAATCGTTTCCTAAGCTCAATATCCATTTTTGGCACACTCCGAATCCTTACAATGCCGAAAATGTAGCAGCTACGAAAAACATTTGCAGCGATACGTCCGTAAAAGTAGTATTGGTGGATTACGATTTTCCTGTGGAAAATTATAAGTAGTTTTGTTGAGAAAGCATAAGTCATATATGCCTAATTCAATTTTTTTTATTACTTTTGCAAAGTATTTCTATCAAATACGGCATTTTTTTATTTATGATCAACAATAAAAGAAGATAATATGAAAAGGTTGTTAATATTGTGTTGGATGTTAATGCAGATAGCATCCGTATTGGCTCAGGCCTGGAATTTCTCTGCTAAAGTGGGCAGCGATACACTTTATTTTACTATTACAGATGCAAATAGTAAAACTGTTAAAGTGATGTATCCTGCTAATCGTAATTGGAATGGTTATACACAACCTACGGGTAATTTGGTTATTCCGAGTACAGTATCTAATGGCGGGGTTACCTATTCGGTAACAGCTATAGAATCGGATGCTTTCAGAAGTTGCAGCAGTTTGACATCTGTAACAATTCCGAAT